>JAJDVZ010000168.1:0-29777 GCA_022825835.1 Candidatus Latescibacterota bacterium | reverse complement strand
GCTTGCTCCAAGGTGCGCTTGAATGTATGTATTAACATGGTGCAGCTCCGGAGATGAGAGTTTTATTTGCTTGCTTGGCAGCGTCAAATAAAACGCAACTCCGGACTGCACTACAACTTATACTACTGTCGTGTACTTAGAAGAAGCGGTTAGAATTGAGCCAAGCCCTTGATTGGGACTATCTTGATTGGGGTGATAGAGTATCGCTGTTAACAGGAGGGGATGGAAGACCTAGACGACCTACTGATATTGTTGAAGGCCAGTGGCCAACAGATAGGATATACAAAGATCAGATTGATAAAATTTTTAAGAAGCTAGAGGGCCTAAAATGGCTAAAGATAAACAAATGACGCGTTTTGACTGTGCCTTTTCGACTATTACTGGCCGCTGGTGGCGATGACTGTTCAACATTCCCTGCACCCTAGTGCGGCCACCCAAGCCGCATGGATTTGGCTCTTCACATCCTCACCCAGTATTGAGATGAGACTTTCCCGCATGGAGACCACACTAGATGACATTATTTGAGATACTACCGATTACTGCTGTTGTGTTGGTGTTCCTTGCAGGGGTGCTTCACATGATGGGCAAAGAGACCGAAGCCAAATGGCTGTTTCGTATAGGGCTATTCGCATTTGTGTTATTATGGCTTCTGCTTAAAGCTGGTTTCGATCTGATAAAGGATGAAAATAAGAAGACTAGGAGGTACGACTAGATTTTCAAACGCAACCACTACCGCCATTTGGTAGTAGGTTATTCTGAACCCTTGTTTTTTTTGGTCCTTCTTGCCGGCTGCTGGCTGCCCGGAAGAGATTGGCGACAAAAATCCCCTGCACAGGTAACGCTCCGCCCCGCTGAAGGTGTTTAAGTAGTACACCGCCAGAAAGAAATACTCGGTTGCAGGTATGGTATTACTGTGAGGCGGTGAATTACTACAAGAGAGGAGGTGATGAGAGAATGGCTAAAAACAGGGATCATCACGCAAATCAGAAGAATCCCAACAATCCTGCACATAAGGCCGCTCAGGATAACCGAGCAAATCAATTGAATCCCAATAATCCTGCGCACCACAGTGGTCGCAGAGGGAATCAACCGCCTGCAAGGAAAAAGTAGGAAAAGCGGTCTCCTGACGACCCGGAGCCATTACTCCTCGGCTTCGGGTCGCATCAGGATTTAATTTTTCTCCCGCTATCGGGCGAGCCGTTAGCTCCGACGTCTATCTGTATCGAGTGCAGACCCAAGAACAGGTCTTGGTCGAAAAAATAGCACTCATACGATAGACAACAGGCCCCAAGGAAGGAGAAGTGCGATGAAACGCCTCGTTTTTTTGGTCCTCGTCAGCACCCTTGCAGCCTGCTCGGGCTCCCCGCCGATGTCCCCCGCCGACCAGTTGATGGGCTTTGCTTTTGCCGAGGAGGTCGAAGACTTAATGTACACTGCTGGGGTGGAAATTTACCCAGTGGTACTGCCAGAAGCTGTGGGGGGGGAAGGTGAGGTAACGTACCGCGTGTCGGAGCTTCCCGAAAGCCTATCGTTTGACGCGGCCACTCGGACGATTTCGGGTATCCCTGAAGCCTCCACCGATGGGGCCGTCGAGGTCTCCTACTTAGCGGAAGACAGCGCAGGAGCCTCCGCCACGTTGACCTTCTTCATCACGGTCAACGTGGGTTTTGGGGACGAGTTCCTATTCCTTTTCGACTGATTGGTGTTCTCAAATCCACGACGCAGCTATATCATGCACCTCATGCCCGGCTACACCCGTCGCCTAGGCGACAATTGGAACGAGCGCATGGGCAACGTCGAAACTGTGGGTGTGGGCGAAGTTCTCCAAGGGGCGGACTACCCAGAGCTGGTAGCCGTGTGAAAAGCTGTCCCTAGGCAAAGGGAAAGGTGCCGTCGTACCCCCTAGGCCGCGACACGTGCCAAATGCCCTCGTGCATCGGCGTCATCTGGTAGTGGCACACCACATTGCTGCGCTCCATATCGTCGCGCTCCTTGGCCCCTTGATGCGGTATGTGGCTCAAAAAGACGACGCAGTCGCCCGCCTTGGGGTAGAGGACGACGTGCTGCTGGGCCTCACACCAAGCCGCGAATTTGGGGCGGTCCTTGGGGTAGAGATGGGGAGGCTCCTGCAAATGGCCGTTTTTGACGTATTTGAGGTGGCCGTCGCCCGGCCCGTTGTCCTGCAAGTAATAGGTCGTATTGACTCCTACGGGCTGGGCCGCCAAGCGGTATTGCTCGATTTGCCGCTTTTCCTCCCAATAGCCGTAGAAATCCATGTGCCACTCCTGCAGGTACGGCCCCGGATTGATGTGCGCCCGCAGGCTGCGTAGCTGGCATTGCTTGCCCATCATGCCCTCCAAATAAGGGCGCACGCTCGGATGGCCCACCAACGGGGCGAAGGTCTCAGGCTCGCGGTCCAAGAGCGAATCGAACCACATATTGCCCACGGCATTCAAGCCCTCCTCCCAACCCATTTCGCGCGCGTAGTCCACCCGCTGGCGCACCAATTCCGTCTCTTGGGGACTCAAGGCCCCTTCGACCAAGACATAGCCGTCGCGCTCCAATTGGTCTAGTTTATTCGCCACATTCTGCATTATTTCTAGTCTCCTTTTCCTGTGGGTCGGCACTATCCTCGCCCGCTTCGACGGAGGACTTGTCGGGGGTGGTCAAGGCACCTTCCCAAGGGTTAATGACGTCAACGTCTATATCTGCGAAGTCCCCGGCATTCCGCGTCGCAACAGAGAGACTGTGAACTTTGGCTGTCCCGGCGATCAGCGCATCCCCCAAGTCCAGCACGCGACCAGAGCGATGCGCCTGCGCCCGGAATTGGGCAGCCCGCTCTGCTCCCGTCCTCTCCAAGGGCAAGATGCGATCCTCATACGCGGCAATGAACTCTGACAGCACTGATCGCAACCCGTCGCGACGTTGTCCCGGCGGCAGCAGTTGCAAGCCGAACTCCAACTCATGTAACACTAGCGCGGATAACCACAAGTCGTCTTGTTCAGTCAGGAATGCGACAACCCGCGGATTGGGCGCGTCCTTTGTCAACTCCGAGACCACATTGGTGTCTAGCAGAAACCCGCTCACTCTGTGTCTCGAGACGCGAATGGGATTTCCCGCTGGGACTCTCTATTTCTGATGGTCTCGAGATTCGCGCCACGGGGCATGTTGGCTACTAGCCACTGGCCCATGGGTTGGCGCTGCGATTCTTTCTCGGCCCATACGTGGGCGGGAACTACGACGAAGGACTTCCGCGTACCGATGTGTTGAGGCCCTTCCTCTTCGGCGCGACGCAGGACTTCAGACAAACGCGCTTTGGCCTCGGCGACGGTCCAAACGCGATGGGGTGCTGAGTGTCGGGTGGTCATAGGTCCTCTTTTTTCCTCTGCTGCGATCTGGGTGCTCAAGGAACGGCGGGCAGTTCGAAGTACCCGAGTTCGGCCATGCGCCGCAGCCAGCGTCCTCGCTTGGGGCTACCGGAAGGGTTCCGCAGCCATTCGAGTGGGTACATAGACTGTTCCGATCTCCCGAAGTGCGCGGGCGTCTTCTTTGAGTTGACGGCGCGTTCCCGAGTAGCGGCCTCTTCGACTTCGCCCTTGGGATTGTTGTAGTACACACAGGTACACATGCGGCGGCCCGCAGCGCCGCCACTGCTGGCGTGCCAGCAGCGCATGTCGAAAGCCACCACGTCGCCCGGCTCCGACCGGCAGACGTAGGCAGGGACGTCGGCCACGTCAATCTCTAGGGAGCTCAGGCTGTCGTGCAACTGATCGTGGAACTCGCGCCGGTGCGAACCGGGGATGAGCCGCAGGGCACCGCTCTCGGCATCGACCGGGTCGAGGTAGAAGGCGAACTTGACGCCAAAGCAATCCGCGGATGGATCGGCCCTGTGGTCGGGATGCCATCTCGTATCGCCGACATAGCGGTTGGCATCAGTGCCGATGCCGATGACGTCGTCGCCGTAGAGTTGCTCGGCCACGCCGCAGAAGCGTTCGTCTTCGAGCAGGCTGGCGTACAGGGGGGTGCGCGGGTGCAGCATCATCGTCCAGTAGCGCGTCTCTCCCGTGAAGGGATGATCGGCGTACACGTGATCGAGCTCGGACTCGTACTCCTCGCGCAGAATCTCGACCTCTTCCGGGGTGAACAGCTTGCGCAGGGTGACGAAGCCAAAGGTTCGGAAGTGTTGCAACTGCTGGTCGGTCAACATGGGATTCCTCCGATGCGGCTGATGCGGCCATTGGAAAGGGTTGTCGTATGCTTGGGCCAAATTAGAGCGCGTCCCCCGATTGGGCAAGCTCCAAGACCGACGCGAATCGCTGAGCGCATAAATCTACCCTCATCCCGTCGTGCGATGCACGAGTACACCTCTTCCAATACCCTCTCTCAAGCTCGCCAGACAAACGCGCCTTGGTCATTTCCTATTCAGCTAATTGTTTTTTCAACAAGAAGACCGGCTCCACCTCTCGAACTCGCCAGACAAAGAGCCTTGGTCATCCCCGTCAGAAGTAGTCCGTAATTCTCTTCCAACCGATAGCCTGTCTTATCTTGCACCAACAGTCCCGCTTCAATCAGCTTGTCAAGTACATCCGCCAGTGCCTGCGAAGACTCGGCCAGTTCTGCTGCCAACAGTGCGGCGAATTTTTTCGGGCCTCTCAGAAGGAAGCAAGCGACGGGCCAGCACTCGGGCGCGAGGAGGATGCGAAGAATATCCATCGTATTGGACGAGGAGGTGTCTTCTGCCAAGGCTTCGCCTTCGGCAAAGCATACCAAGCCGCTACTGCTCCAAAAGCTGAATCCCACAAGTCCCTTATCCGAATCCGACAGTTGATAGGAGATATTCTTATCCCCGTTCCTCATATCATAGGGGGGAATTAGAAATCCTAGTGCCGTCATTAGAGCAGCATATCGTTCCTCCTTGTCTCTGAGGTCGCCAATGCGCTGACCCAATTTGCCACCGAGCGTTTCAATCCCGAGTTCACTGTCAATTCCCAACAGCGCATCGGCCGAAGTGCCCAGCGCTTTGCACAAGGCTGGCAACGTCCCAATATCGGGCAGCGACTCGCCGTTCTCCCACTTGGAAACGGCCTGCGGACTAACGAATAAGTCGTTCCCCAGTTGTTCCTGTGTGAGTCCCTGCTGCTTCCGTCGCTCCTGTATCCTTTGTCCAAGCTCTGCTGGGTCGATCATTGCGCGCTCCTTTGTTTTGGGTATGTGCAGCATCCTGATCAAGCGATGGTTGTTGTTACCTGCACAACCAAAATAGCGCATTTACCCAGTTGTCGGCATTGAGGAACGCGAAAGTAGATCAACTGCTGGTTGAGCTTTTCCCCTAGGTCAAAGCAGCGGCCGTTCGTGGCTCCAAGGGGCGAGCTGTTCGAAGGCTCGAGCGGCGCGCAACACGGTCAGGTCCTGACGCCAGCCGCCGATGATTTGCAAACCCACGGGCAGGCCATCGACGAAGCCGCAGGGCACGCTGGCCGCGGGCAGGCCGGTGAGGTTCACTGGGTAGGTGAAGGCCGTCCAGCTTAGGTAGGTAGTGGTGCGGCCGGCGATCAAACCGGGGTGGTCGTCGCCAGCGGCAAAGGCGGTGACCGGCAGCGTCGGCGTCAGCAGCAGGTCGTAGTTCTCGTAAAACTCCCGCCATTGGTGGTAGTACGCGTTGCGTTCTATGTAAGCGCTGGCCACGTCCGTGCCACGGAACTCAAACCCCTCTTCGACGACGGCGCGCAAGCCGGGATCGAGGCGATCGGCGATCTGGTCGAACTGATCGCGGAAGGTGGCGGCAAAAGCCGTTGACCACAGGACGTGAACGAGACGCCACGGATCTTCGCCGGTCGGGTGCGCCTCCTCGATGGAGCAACCGAGATCCGCGAAGCGATGGGCTGCCGCTTGTGCGGTCTCGGCGACTTGGGCATCGACGGCTGCGTACCCTAGGTCGGGCGACCAAGCCACGCGCAACCCATCGACACCAGCCTCAATCTCATCAAGCGCCAACGATTCGGCTGGCAGCGAGGTGCGATCCCGCGCATCGGGACCAGCCATGACCTCAAGCATCCGCACAGCATCGCCAACGGTGCGGGTGATCGGCCCGGCGTGAGACAGGGTCTCCACCACGCTGGCCGGGTGTTGGGGTATCCGTCCCCAGGAGGGTTTGAAGCCAAAGGCACCCGAGAAGCCGGCCGGGATGCGGATCGAGCCAGCGCCGTCCGTGCCCTGGGCCAGCACGCCCATGCCAGCGACCACGGCCGCCGCGGCTCCGCCGCTAGAACCGCCCGGCGTGTGGCCATGACGCCAGGGGTTGTGGGTTGGCCCAACGACGCGGTTGCCCGAATCACCCTTCCAGCCCATCTCCGGCGTATTCGTTTTGCCGAGCAGCACCATGCCAGCGTCGCGCAGGCGTTCGGCGAGAGGCGCGTCAAAGTCCGGGATCCAGTCGGCGGTCAGCAGCGACCCCCGCGTGGTGCGGATTCCGCGCGTCGCCGTCAGATCCTTCAGTGAGCCGGGTATGCCGGCTAGGGGAGGCGGATTGTCGTCCCCGGCAAAAGCAGCTTCGGCCGCGCGCGCCTCGGCCAAAGCCCGCTCTGGCGTGACCGTGACGAAGGCATTGAGCCGTGAGTCGAGCGCTTCGATCCGGCTCAGCACTGCCTCGGTGACCTCCACCGGAGACAGCTCGCGGCGCTCGTACAGGCGGCGCAGTTCGACGCCGGAGAGATAACACAGATCGGTATCGTTCATGCTTCGAGCACCACTTCTCTGCCGAGGCGGGACGACTCCATACACGCCGTCAGTACCGCCACCAGATGGCGGGCGTACTCGGCCGTCACCGGCGGCTCCGTCCCCGCGTCAATCGCCGCGACGAACTCGCTCAACTGCCGCGTCGTGGTGTGATGGTCCTCAGTCACCTCGACCTGTTCCCACTCCCCATCCCGGCCAACGAAGAGATCGTTCCTTCCCGATTCAATCCCCCTGCGCAGTTGGAGCATGCCGTCCGTACAGACGAACTCCGTGCTGAAGCGCTTCCCCCCCGTCCTCCACCACACGTGAATCAGCGTCGAGTACACGCCGTTTTCAAACTGCAAAAGCGCCATGGCCACATCGTCCGCTGAGAACTCGAAGAACCGGCTGTCGATCAGGGCCTTGACGGCGACGACGCGACTGCCCACCCACCAGCAGGAGCGGTCGATCAGGTGGATACCGTTCTGATACCACAAGCCCCCGTGCGTCGCCTTGTCGAGATACCAAGCCGACCTGTTCGGATTGAAGGGGCGGTAGGCCTCGTCGCAGAGACAGACCAGATCGCCCACAGCCTGCTCGCGCAGCAGCTTCTGCACGGCTCGGTTCGCCGGCGAGAAGCGGTGCATGTGGCCAACGGAAAGCTGGTTGCCGGTCCGTTGCGCGGCCGCGATCATGGCGTCGCACTCCTCCACGTTGACAGCCATCGGTTTTTCCACCAGCACGTGCTTGCCGGCCTCCAAGGCAGCTACGGTCACTTCGCAGTGCAGACCGTGGGGCAGGCAGACGATGACGAGGTCAATCCGCTCGTCCGCGAGCAGATCCTCATAGGAGGCGTAGCCCTCGCAGCCGCACTCCGCACAGACGCGGGCTAGGCGTTCCGCGTCCGTATCGGCGACCGCCTGCAAGTGCGTAGATTCAAGGGCCGCCACCGCTCGCAGATGTGCCGTGGATACGCTGCCTATACCTATGATTCCGACTGCGTGCATCTCAACCTCGATTCAGAAGGATAGAAGTATAAATAGGCGTTTGAACCTTGGTCAACGTGCGTGGCGCACTTCGGTTTGACGACCAGCTTGCACGGAGCCGCGTCCATTCTCTTTTTCCTCACTACAAAGTTATCCATTACTTCTAAGAAGTACTGAGGAGACGAACGATGAATACGCACCCTACAACGCCGCAGATCCTCTCGGTCGAGAAGATCTGGGACCACGGTCCGCACAACGCCTTCACCGACCTAGTGCGCTTTGCCGATCAGTGGTGGTGTACCTTCCGCGAGGCCCAGGATCACGGGCCGAGTATCGGCACCGTGCGCGTCATTTGCTCAGACGATGGCCACTCTTGGGAGTCGGCAGCAGTCCTAGCAGAACAGGAGATAGACCTCCGCGACCCCAAGCTGTCGATCACCAGCGACGGACGCCTAATGCTGGTGGCCGGCGGCAGCCTGTACGCGGGTACCGAGTACGGCACCCGCTCACCGCGCATTGCCTTTTCAGACGACGGCTATACCTGGACTACGCCGCAGAAAGTGCTGGCCGAAGACCACTGGCTGTGGCGCGTCACCTGGCACGAGGGAGTCGCCTACAGCGTATCGAAGCTGGGCGAGGGCTCCCATCCGCGTCGGGGATTCCTCTACTCCAGCACCGACGGCCTCGACTGGCAATGGATCACCGAGTTCTTCCTGCCCAACGACACGTGGACGGCCAGCGAAACCACGCTGCGCTTTATGCCCGACGGCACCATGATTGCCCTAGTGCGACCCGACTGGATCGGCACCAGCCAAGCTCCGTACACGGACTGGCAGTGGACCCAAATCGACTACCCAATGGGAGGGCCTAATTTTATCCGCTGGTCCGATGGCGCGCTGTGGGCCAGTGCCCGCGGGCGGCATCCCGACAGCGGCGCGGCCACGATCCTAGCGCGGATGACGCCGACCAGTTACGAGCCAGCGCTATGGCTGCCCAGCGGCGGCGACTGTAGCTACCCCGGCATGGTCGAACACGAGGGCCTGCTGTGGATGAGTTACTACTCGTCGCACGAAGGGAAAACCAGCATTTATCTGGCGCAGATCGCCGTCTAGGCAGAAGCTAATGTACGCGGAATAGTACTAGTCAATGAACAGCGACATTTAGAACGAAGAGAAACCGACTATTCGCTATTATTTGTCGCAATTTACCGCGGCGAGTTGTAAAAACTCGTACTCTGGAGCGCTAACAAAAAAACTCTCTTCGGTGTTTTCAAGTTTTTTTGTAGTTGCTCTGATAGCGTGTTCTGATAGATCAATGCCGATCCAGTTTCTGTTGAGTTGCTGGGCGGATTTTAGCGTCGTTCCCGAGCCACAGAAACAGTCCAGCACAATGCTCCCCGGATTAGAAGAGGTGCGAATAATCAGATCTAGCAATTTATTATTTTTTTCCGTTGGATACATGGGATATTGAGGATCCTTATATTCCCAAATATCTTGTACTCTCTTACCCTCTCTTTCATCTGCAAATACTACTTTTCGCGGGTTGCCCGTTGCCGACCACTCTATCAGACCGTCTCTATCCCATTGCTCCAGCGTCTCTACATCGGTTCTCCAATGTCGTCCCTTCGGGGGCATCATACCTCTAAACGGTCGATTGGATTTTCCTCGCTCTGTTTCTCCCGGGGCGTGAATAGGCACAGTAGTATAGCGTCTTCCCTGTCGGTCTGTTTTTGGAAATAACTTTTCGATGTCTTTAGCCGAGTACTTTTCTCTTGGTTCATTCCATATAGGATGCGACGTTTTGCTGTAAAAGAGGATCAAGTCTTTTATGTTTCCGTATCCAATTCTATTAAAGTTCTTAGGATTGCATTTTATTCTCGTTATGTCGTTACGAAAGTTTTCCATGCCAAACACCTCATCCATCATAACTTTGACGTAGTGTCCTATTTTATAGTCAATATGCAGATAAATAGATCCCTGTGCGGATAAAAGTTCTCTCAGCAAAATCAGTCTTTCTCGCAAAAACTCGATAAACTCAGCTCCAACCAATCGATCAGAGTAAGCGACAGAACCACTACGCGAATGGCTCACGGTCGCAGCACGCTCTTTGGTGATAGTAAAATCGCTGCCAGTAGCAAAGGGAGGATCAATGTACACTAAGTCTATTTTTTCTTGGAGATCTCTTGTGTGCAAAAGATAATTCAAACCTTTGATATTGTCGCCTTCAATCAGTAAATTCATCAGTATATACCTCCTCTTATATTTGGTATAAAAATTCTCGTAACACTAATGCACTCATAATATTATAATCTTTGTACTTTTCGATTAATGACTTATACATTTTGTTATTACCTTCTATATAAAGAACACCATCTAGTACAGCAACTATGATAGCTTCGACTCCTTCTGTTCTCAATGTACTAATCGCATCATTAAATTGGGCATTTTGATGTCCGCCAAAATCTGTAAGAAACTTCGCCTCTCCAATCACGTATTTATTATTGAATCTCGCCACAAAGTCTAATCCTTTTTCATGCCTATACCCTAAAAATTGCCTTGCAAAATCCATATTCTCTTTATCACTTCCATCTAAAATTGCATCTTTGTCATCAGAAACAAATAATTCCCAATTGACAGGAATAATGCCTAAAGATTTTTCTTTTAACCAATAGCGAAACATAGGACCAATTTGCCTGTTCGTTTCCTTCGGTTCTGTACATCTCTCAAAAATTTTATCAATGCCCATTTCATACAATCTGCCACAAATTCTATTTATCGTTCTAGGGTTTCTTTCTATAGCTTTTCTATCTCTTCTCAGATAGGAAATATAGCTATCTTTTATCGGAAATAAATCCAGTTTTAATAATTCGCAGACTAGAGAATAATTATCTTCATCATAGAATGCCTGCTCAATTTTAGCCCAAGATTCTTTATCTATATCTCTTATTCCTTCCGGAATCGTTGGATATACTTGGAATAAATCATCCAAGTAAGATCTCTGGTTTGCATAGTCGATGCTTAATTTAGTCCATCTATTCATTTATATAATCCCTCATCATGGATAGTTGGCGTACTTGCCCGGGTGGTTCCATTTATCGAAAAACTAGAAGATCGACACCGACTCTTGATCGGTCAAGCCGCTTGGCACCCTCGTCTTGTTCCTAGCGGCGTACGTACTTATTGTACTTACTAAGCTGTCAGCACATACCTGATCATCCTCTACGAGAAGCCATGCCCGACCAGACCGATCCCATCCAATTTGAGGTCATTCGCAACGCCCTGCTCGAAGCCACCGAGGAGATGGCTATTGCCCTTCGGCGCAGCGCCTATTCGACCAACATCAAAACCCGCGCCGATTTCTCCTGCGCCTTTTTCGACCGCCAATTGCGGCCCGTCGCCCAAGCCTTTACCCAGCCAGTACACCTCGGCTCGCTGACGATCCTCACGCCCCGCGCAGTCGCCGAATACGGCCCTGAGAACTTACAGGCCGGAGACGCAATCCTCGTCAACGACCCCTATCGCGGCGGAGTCCATCTCAACGACATCACGCTGATTTCGCCCGTCTATTGCGGCGCAGAACTCTTCGGCTACGTAGCCAATCTCGCCCATCACGTCGATGTCGGCGGCGGTGCACCGGCCAGCATTGGAGCCTTCCAGCAGGTGTATCAGGAGGGCATCATCATCCCTCCGGTAAAGCTGGTGCGCGGCGGGGAAATCGCAGCGGACGTCTTTGAACTAGTCATCGCCCAGATCCGCTCCAAGCGCGAGACGCGCGGCGACTTTCGCGCCCAAGTGGCGGCTAATCACTCGGGGATTCGCCGACTCAACGGGCTCGCCGAGCAGGTGGGATTGGCGGAAGCGTCTTTCTACATGGACCGGCTCATCGACTACACCAGGGAGCGGACGCTATCCGAACTGGCCAAGTTGCCCAAGGGGGAGTTCACGGCCACAGGCGTCGTCGATAACGACGGCTTCACCGACGAGCCTGTTCATCTCCAGGTCCGCGTCATCATCGACGACGAAGGAGTGCTCTTCGACCTAACGGGGTGCGATTCGCAGCGCCGAGCACCGGTCAATTCCACGTACTCCCAGACCTTTGCGGCCTGCGCCTACGTACTCAAGTGCCTGATCGACCAAGACGTGCCGGTCAACGCTGGCTTCTACGAGCAGGTGCGGCTCGTAGCTCCCGAGGGAACAGTCGTCAACTGCACGGCACCCTCACCGGTAGTCGGGGGCTGGGAAACCCAAGTGCGGCTCTCCGATATCATTCTCAAGGCCCTGCATCCGGCGCTGCCCGATAAGATACCGGCCGCGACCAAGGGGACGATGTGCCAAGTCGGCTTCGGCGGCACCGACCCGCGCACGGGGCAGCTTTATTCCTACTACGAGACCATGGCCGGCGGCTATGGGGGGCGCAGTACCAAGGATGGACCAGACGCCGTGCAGTGCCACGGTCAAAACACGGAGAACGCGCCGATTGAGGAGATCGAAATCAACTACCCGCTGCGGATTGACCGCTATGAACTGATAGAGAACTCAGAAGGGGCTGGGCAGTATCGCGGCGGCTTGGGTCTGCGGCGCGACTACCGATTTATCGATCACGAAGTGTCCTTTACCGTCCTGTCGGATCGAGACCGCTGGGGGCCGGAAGGGCTAGCCGGGGGCCAAGCAGGAGGCAAAGCGCGTTATATCCTCGACCCCAAAGGCCAGCACGTCGAATTGGGCTCCAAAACGACGATTGCACTCGCGGCCGATACAGTCTTCAGCTACCGCACTTGCGGCGGCGGAGGCTACGGTCCGCCCCATCGCCGCGACCCCCAAGCGGCAGCCGAGGATGTGCGCGAGGGCAAGGTGAGTGCAGAGCGGGCGCGAGACGAGTACGGCGTGGTCATCGACAGCGCCACCGGGCAAGTCGATCAGGCGGCAACCGAGGCACGGCGGCGGGAGATGGCAGACGATGGCCTATAGACTCGGCGTCGATATCGGCGGCACCTTTACCGACATTGCGCTCATCGACGAAGCGACCGGGCAAATCTATACCGGCAAAGTCTCCTCGACTCCCCAAGACCCATCCGGCGGATTTATGGAAGCCGTGCAGCGGCTGCTCGCCAAGCAGCAGATCGCCGCCCAAGACGTGGCCTACATCGTCCACGGCACCACAGTCGCCACCAACGCCATCATCGAAGGCAAGGTCGCGCCGACCGGCTTTATAACCACCGAGGGCTTCCGCGACATGCTGGAAATCGCCCGCCAGATCCGCCCCACCCTCTACGACTTGCAGTTTGAAAAACCCCGCCCGCTCGTGCCGCGCCACCGCTGTTTCGGCGTACCCGAGCGCCTCGACGCCAGCGGCGCAGAACTGACACCGCTTGACGAAGACGCCCTGCGCCAAGTAGCCGACAAGCTGCGCGAGGAAGGCGTCGAATCCATCGCCGTCTGCTTTCTGCACGCCTACGCCAATCCCGTCCACGAGCGGCGGGCCGGAGAAATTCTCGCCGAAGTCTTCCCCGAGGCCGTCATCTCGCTGTCGGCAGAAGTTGCACCTGAGTTCCGCGAGTATTTGCGGGCCAGCACGACCGTGATCAATAGCTGCATCCGCCCGGTCGTCGCGCGCTATTTGCAACGGATCGAAGATCGGTTGGCCCAGGCCGGTATCGCCGCCGAGTTGCTCGTAATGCAGAGCAGCGGCGGGGTGTACACCTTTGCGGCAGCGCGGCAAAAGCCGGTGTACATGGTCGAATCCGGTCCGGCCGCCGGGGTAATCGCAGCCGCGCATTTGGGACAGGCGCGGGGCTACGACCAAGTGATTTCCTTCGACATGGGCGGAACGACCGCCAAAGCCGGGCTGATTCAAGGCGGCGCGCCCAGCGTGACCAAGGACTACGAGGTCGGGACGACGGCTCAATCGGGCGTCGGGGCAACTCGCGGCGCGGGCTATCCAATTCGCACACCAGTAATCGACCTCGTAGAAATCGGCGCAGGCGGCGGCTCCATCGCCTGGGTAGATCCGGGCGGCATCCTCCGAGTCGGCCCCCAAAGCGCCGGGGCCGACCCCGGGCCGGTCTGCTATGGCCAAGGCGGGACGCAACCCACGGTCACCGACGCCAACCTCGTATTGGGCCGACTCAACCCTAACTATTTCCTCGGCGGCGAAATCGCCCTCGACCCGACGGCCGCGCAACGCGCCATCGAACAACACTGCGCCCAGCCGCTCGGCATGGACATGGTCGAAGCGGCCCACGGCATCGTCGAGATCGCCAACACCGCCATGGTCAACGCGCTGCGGCTAGTCTCCGTGCAACGCGGCTACGACCCGCGCGACTTCGCACTGGTAGCCTTTGGCGGCGCTGGCCCGGCCCACGCCAACCGCCTCGCCGCCCTGACCGAGATTCCCGTGGCGATTATTCCCCAAAGTCCGGGCACGGCCTCGGCCCTAGGCCTGTTGGTGACGGACTTAAAACACGATTACGCGACCACCCTCATCCAGCGGCTAGACCAAGTAGTTCCCCAAGCCTTGGAACAGACCTTCCGCGAGTTAGAGACACAGGGGCGGGAAACGCTTGGACGCGAGGGAATGCTGGAAGCGGCAATGGACTTCAGACGCCAAGTAGATCTGCGCTACGTTGGGCAAAGCCACGAGCTGACGCTGCCGTTGAGAACCGAAGCCTTGGGTCCAGCGCAGCTAGACCAGCTATTGGAACAGTTCCACCGCACGCACGATCGCGCCTATGGCTTTAGCGCGCCGGGCGAGGACGTCGAACTGGTCAGCGTACGGCTCTCAGCCATCGGCCAGATCGCCAAACCCGCGCTGGCACCACTGGCAAAGGCAACCGGAGAGGCGACGGCCAAGGGACAACGCCCGGTGTATTTCGCCGAGAGCGAGGGCTTCGTCGATTGCCCGGTGTACGACCGCTATGCGCTGGGAGCTGGCGCGGTAGTGCAAGGGCCGGCCATCGTCGAGGAAATCGATTCAACCACCGTCATCCATCCTCACTACCAAGTGCGCGTGGACGAGGTGGGGCAGATGGTGCTGACGACGTCGGATTAACTGAAGAGAAATGCTACTGAGGAAACTGCAAATTCCCCTGTTCGGGAATATCCGGTAGTTCAATGACTGGAATTCGGTTTTGTGCGACCGTACGCATATGTGGATCGTGGGATATAATCTCTTCTGCATTTTGAACAATGGCAATCGCAGCAATCTGAGCATCTATTCTTATATGACTGCGCGGGGCTTTTCCTTCTTCAAGTAATTTAGCTGCACCACGGCCTCGCTCCAATTCTGCCGCTATAAACGCAGCCGGAGAGTCAAATGCAGCAATAAAAAAGGATCGCTCGATAATGGTTCGGATGGTTCGCAATTGATCGACGTCTCCTCGTATCATCGCTTCCGCTACGACTGGTGCGGGAACCATCAAATCTACACCCTGTTCGTCCTGATGTCTGATATAACTCTTAGCTCGCTGCACCATTTCTTCTTGACCTTGAGTTGCTTCTTCTTTAATGCCCCAAATGATGACATGCGTATCAAGACAGACCATCGTCTAAGTACCTTCTGAACGAATCTTATTGATAAAGTCGATGACGTCAGTATTTTTCCATTGATCCCCTACTAATTCAGAAATTTCTTCGAGGGCTTTTACCGGCGAATGATGTGTTTGATTGGCGATTTCTGTGGCCTTGAACTCGACTAGTTCTAGAGTATCAGAATCCCATAGAGCTTGTCCGTATAAAACGACATTTTTGTATAGACTACGAGATAGGCTAATTGCAATTTCTCTAGTCGTCTCACAGTGAATAAGTCGGCTTCGATTAGGTAACGCGAGGTCCACTTTAGGTGTTTTTCCACCGACCCGTACGCACATACCAAAAATCGTGGTGGTGCCTTTAATAAATTGAGGTCGAGGAGGGGCTATTGGTCGTCGCGTCGATATTTCGATTTCCCGAATATGATACGACTGGTTTTGTTTTTTTGAAAACAAAACATCCCATTTTTGCTTCTCTGCCTGATGGGAAATATCGTGCAGTGCATTGTGTGCTTTTATGGGAAGCGCAGCAAGGTCTCCTTCTTCGACCGAAGCAGTTATCTTAGCGAGAACCTGCCACATGAAAGGCAAAAACGAAAAAACGAGCCGATTGCTGCCCTTTTCTATGTCAACCAGCGAAATAACGGCTTGGTCTTCGGGTAGCTCTATGTTGCAGGCATGAGCCGTCTCAACCACGATAGTATTCAAGTTATCAATCAGTTTCGCGAACTCTCCCAAGGGAGTAGTTTCAGGCTCAGCATTTCTAAGCGTAATGGGATAGGTTGCATTAGCCATGGAAATCATCCCGATAAAAGAGAATCACTAAGTGCTAAAATCGCCGTCGTGCAGTATGCACGTAGTAGAGATAACTGAATTGCGTTGATACGTAGCGTTAGTTACAATGCAATCAATTAGCCCGAAATGGCCTTCTTTGTCAAGTTGGTTTTAGCCTATAGTCTTTCTACTGATTGGAAAAAAATGGCGACTATGAGCAACAACGATGGCGAACGAGTGGGGCCCATGCTAAACCCACCGCACCTAGGAGAACTGATCCGTGAGAGCATGGAAGAGGTCGGCTGGAATGTCACCGAAACGGCAGTCCACCTGGGCTGCGAACGCGGGACGCTTTCGCGCCTCTTGAACGGCAAAGCCGGCGTGTCTGCAAACATGGCGCTGGCATTGGAGCACATCGACTGGGGCACCGCCGAGAACTGGATGCGGATGCAGGCGAGCTATGAGCTTGCACAGGCTCGCCGAGAGCGGACCACAGCCGATGTGAAGTTCGCGTCAGTCACCCAAGCCTGACAGCTATTACACCCGCTCGGCCTGCGGCTCGGCCAGCCCGTGGGTATGATCCCACAAATGCCCTCGCCGCTTCTGGCCTTCTAGCGTCGTTTCAAAGTACACCCCCTGCACTGGTTCGTGCACCAACGGCATATCGTGATGATGCCCCATGCCCGTAGCCAGACAGTCTCCCGGCTTCATTTCGTACGCCTTGCCCTCAGAAACGGCGCGAGCCTGACCTTCCAAGATGATCCAATACTCGTCGCAGTCGTGAAAGTGGCTATCGAAATTGGTCCACTTCTCGTACGGGACTGGATCGCCTTTATCCTCGGGCTGGGGACTATTGTCCATGTTGAAGATGCCCGAGCCGCCCGTCTCCGCTCCCCAGCGTCCGCAAAAGCGTACCAGAGTAGCCGCCTCTTTTACTTCCAACACTTCAAAAGAACCTGGACCAGTCAAATCTATATTGGCACCCGTGGCGGCTTCCACCTCCTCGTCGCCTACCCGCAACCGGCAACTCCCCCCTCCCACAATCAGCTTCTCCACCTCTCCACGGCGCACAAAGCTGTGTCCATCGCCTGCGTCGAGCCGCACAACCTCAAAGTGTTCCAACTCGCACCAATCGGGGTACTGGCCCTCACTTCTGAACATCGGCATAACTTTTCTCCCTTCTCTCGATTTTTAAAAGGTCTTAGAATATTAGGTATCTGAGATTCGCACAAATCAACTGCCACTAGGATGCACAAACCATGAAAGTCAAAGAAACCCTTTTTCATCTGCCTCGGGATATGTGATGGCCCAACGGGATTACGATGCTGTTGTCAGGCGCGTGGAAGCGATGTCTGGTATTGCTGTGCAGATATTGGGCGAGGTTGAAGGGTTGCCGGTTTTGTGCGCGTCTGCTGGCAGGGAAGACGCGCCTGTTGTTTATATCAATGGAGGGACGCACGGCGATGAACCGGCTGGTGTGGAGGCTGCGCTCGCTTTTTTGCAGGGCAGATGGGAGCGCTGGGCTGATAGGGTGCGTTTTGAAGTTATTCCGTGTTTGTGTCCGTGGAGCTATGTTCACAATGCCCGGCTCAATGCACAGGATGTCGATGTGAATTGGGCGTTTTTGCGCGATGATGTGCCCGAGATTGAAATTTTGCAGGGTTTTTTAGCGGGAAGAGTTTTTGCGGGTGTGATCGATTTGCACGAGGATTGGGAGAGTCCGGGATTTTATTTGTACGAGATGTTTGGAGATCGGGAATCGCTGGGACGGGAGATGGTCGAGCGGGTGGCGCGGGTTTGTCCGATTAACGAGAATGCCGAGATTGAGGGCGAGGTTGCGGTCAATGGGGTAATTCATCCCAATATGGAGGTGGCAAGGCGGAAGTACGGAGAGGGCATACCTATCGCTTTGGTCCAGCGAGGCCATACGGGGCATCTAGTGACATCAGAAACCCCGACGGCGCAGCCGATGGATGTGCGCGTTGCGGCGCATCTAGCAGCTATTGAGGTGATGGTGGAGGCTATTGTTTAAATCAACTCGCTACATGTTCGTCAGCCAGCGCCCCTTTTCCGCAGTCAGCGCGTAGATCGCGCCCCATATCCCCGAGACGGACACCTCGCCCAAAATCAACCCCAGAAAAAACGGCTTGGCGTTCTGGAACAAGCGCACGCCACCAAAGCGCAAGATGATCAGCTTCAACAACCAAGCGATCAGCGCCGAGAACCAGATCTGACTCGTCAGCCAGCCCACGGCAATAGCAAAGCCGATCGGGTGAAAGGGCCACCAAAACCACCGGTGCTGCGCCCACATTAGAAAGCCCTCCACGGCCGCGCCAATCCCCTTGAAGAGCCAGCCGCGCATATCGGCCTCGGGCATGTTGAGAATGGTCGGGCCGATATAGGGCCAGCCGTGGGCACCCGCCCAATTGATCAGCGACAGATTAACCGCTCCATGGGTGTAGGCCAGTTTCAAGGTCATGTAAGCCGCGGCCAAAAGGCTGCACACCAGCGCCAGCATCAGGCCCCAAAACAGCCGCGTCTTGGGGCCGGGGATCAATTCGGCGAGCTTCAGGCCATTGGCGCAGGCGACCATCGGCGAAGTGCGCGATTCGCCCTGCCAAATAAAGGTGAAGTTGAGGGCAACCAAGCCCTTGGCCCCAAGAACCGAAGTACCTAAGCCCGAAATGATAAAATACGCCGGCACAATGGGGCTGCGAGCAGTGGCCACGCCGCCGGTAGCCACCACGCGCGCGACCAAGATGAAGAACAGCAAGCTGACGACGAGCAGGACCGGAAGCACAGCAATCGGCACCCCCGAGCGCCAGAGCCAAACGGCGACGAACAGCAGGCTGCCCAAAAAGCCGATCAAGGCCGTCCGGTAGCTGAGCAATTCCTCGCTGTCATCGACGCCACCGCGCGGGTCCCAGAGCTTGCGCCACACTTCTTTTAGATGGGGACGGGCGTTCCACAGTCCAAAGAGCACCAACACAATGACCGCGCCGGTGGCTTGATGGGTCAGGTCGGCTGGCTGCGAGTACTCGTACGCGCTCAGGCGCTCGGTGCTGGCGATGCCGAGCGTCTTGAAGACCCCTTCCTCCACCTTGGAGAACACGTAGAAGAACCAAATGCTGAACGTGATCTCGAGATTGACCAAGTAGAAGAAGCCGACCCAAGCCAAGTTGAGTGCAACCGGCAGGTGCAAGGTATGGTTTAAGAAGGAAAACCGGCCGCGAGGGTTGTATTCGGGCACGATGGGGAAGTAGTGGTTGAGGGCGTTGAGACTGAGCAGGATGCAGGGCACGGCAAACCCCAGCCACATCCGCTGATCCTTAAAGAAAGGAGCCACGCGCATCTGAGCGTCCTTCTCAATCATATTCTGCGGTAGCTGAACCATCGGGTAGGTCAGCCGCTCGTGCTCCGACCACTGGCGGTGGAGGATGGCGCTCATGCAGATCAGCATGAAGCTCATGGCCACGATCAACGCCAGCCAGTAGGCCATCGGCTCCACCCAGACGCCCCACGGGATGGACTCACCTTTTGGCAGACCCTCGTAGTAATTCTTGATCGCCTCGAAGTCCTGTGGCGCGATCCACGCGGGGATAAAGTCGTAGAACAGCTCGGCGTAGTTGTTTTCTGGGGTGGCGTAGTAGAAGGGATAGACGATGGTGCCAATGAGGAAGAACATCAGGCCCCAAGTCGGCACAGTAACCGCCATCATCAACATGCAGTAAATCAGCACCAGATCGGCTTTGGACAGGGCGAAATGGCGGCCGAGCAGAGCCACGAACCCATTGACGGCAAGGGTCAGGACAAAAAAGAGAAAGAGCGCACCCGGCGAAGAGGGATTGAAGCCGACCCAGTAGTAATTGAACACGACCCCGTACGGCGCGAGCAGACCCACCGCTAGGGAAAGGGCTATGCCGGTTAGCAGCCCCTTGATGCTGAAAAGCGATTTGGGCATGTGTGGGCCGACGAGTTCTGTCGATTGCCCTACCCAGCGGCCGAGGCAGCCAAAAGTCCCCCATCCACCGGCAAAGACGCCCCGGTAATGCAGCCAGCGGCCGGCGAGCAGAGGAAGACCACGGCCCGGCCAATGTCTTCGGGGGTTCCCGGACGACGCAGGGGAACTATGTTGTGGAGCCGTTCATTGAGAATGCCCAATGCCGGAGGCGATTCGTTGAAGATGTGATCGGTGTCCATGTATCCGGGCATGATGGCGTTGCAGCGGATTCCGTGTTCGCCCAAGTCAACGGCCATGCTTTCGGTCAGGCGCAAGACGCCGGCTTTGGCGGCCCCGTACGCCGTGTCGTTTTTCCACGCCCGCCGCCCGTGTACCGAGGAGGTGCTGACGATGGCTCCGCCGCCACCCTGCGCCACCATGGCGCGCGCCGCTTGCTGCGAGCACAGGAAAAACCCCTTGAGACCCACGTCGAGGTTTTGGTCCCAATTCTCCTCGCTGAGTTCGAGGAAGGGCTCGCCCGTGCCGCCGTAGGGGTTGTTGACCAAGATGTCAATGCGGCCAAACCGTTCGAGAAAGGCCGCGAACATCGCCTCGACTTGGGCGCTAGCGGAAATGTCGCCAGCGAAGAATTCGGCCTCCCGACCCATAGCGCGGATCAGGTCCAGGGTTTTGCCGGCATCGTCGTCCTCGTGCAGGTCGTTGATCCCCACGTCGCAGCCCGCTTCGGCTAAAGCCAAGGCAATGCCGCGGCCAATGCGGCGCTTGCCGCCAGTGACGAAGGCTTTCTTTCTACTTAGCAAATATGGGTCGGACATGGTGTACTCCTTATAGTCTAAGAGATCTTATCCGCAGATGGACGCAGAATAACATCATCCCCCATCTGCGCTCATCTGCGGATTCTAAACGATCTCGGGATGCTCGTGTATCGAAGGGGTGGCCATGATGCGCTTTTGGCGTTCGGTCAGCTCGCCGTACTCGTCGAGGTTGTAAAACTCCTTGGCCCACGTCGAGTAGCCGGGGCTGTACTTGTAGAGCAACGTGCGGCGCTGGTGCTCGGCGCGCCACGGCATGGTGCCGTGGATCAGGGCCTCGGTAAAAAACAGCGCATCCCCGGCCTTGGCCGTCGGTTGGACCACGTAGTGCGCGTCGCGCTCAAAGCGCCTGACATCTTGCGGCAGGTTGCGGGGGTAATTGGTCTTGTGGCTGCCCGGCACACAGGCAAAACCGCCGTCGCCCTCATTGGCATCGGCGAGGAAAAAGGTCACCACGCTCAGGCCATTGCGCATCTGACCGTCGCGGTAGCTGAACCAGTGGTCGGTATCTTGGCTCGGGCCGCCGTGAAGACCGCCACGGGTGTCGCCGCGGTCCATGATGATGGCGTAGTCGTGGTCGATGCGCACTTTGGGGCCGATGAGTTCGACCAAGTAGGGCAAGATTTTGGGGTGGTCGATCAGATTCTTGGTCGCTTGCCCCCAACTACTGACCTTGTTCAGGTCGTTGCGGGGGTGGTTGTCCCAGCCGTCGATGTACCGGTCCATCAGCGCGTTGAGATCGTCCAGTTCCTGCGGGCTGAGGACGTCTTTGATGACCAGATAGCCCTCTAAGTCAAAGACGAATTTTTCTTCCTCGGTCATGGCGTACTCCTTTATGCGTAGATGTCCTGCATCTGATAGGCGTCGAGCGAGAGCAATTCGGCGCTCTGGCCCTGTGCGCGCAGCGAGACCCCGACGCTGTCGGCGCGGTCGGGATAGACCCGCGCGGCCACGCATTGCTGACCGTTGGCAAAGACTTCGACGACGCTCTTATCGACGAAAACCCGCAGCTTGAGCGTCTCGCCCGGCGTGAGGATGACCGGAGCGGTCTCTGGGGCGCGGGAGAGCACGTCGGGCGCGACAGAAGAATACGACGTGTCGAGCGAGATCAGGCTCTGGTGGTGGTCGCTGCCGAAGACGCGGTTGCTAAAGCCCCGGTTTTTGAAAAAGGCAATGCGCGTATGCTCTTCCTTGCCGGGAGCGCGCAGGACATTGAGTTCGACCATGGGCGCGTCTTGCGGATCGATTTCAGCGACGATTTCCATGGCGTTGCCCCGGACCGCATCGAGAACGAGTTCTTCGTTGGCGGCGAGGGTGGTTTTGCCGATGTGCTGATGGTCCCGTCTAAGCGATTCAAGGTCGCCGGCCGGCTCCATGGCCAAGTCGTCGCCGACCACGGTCAGCCGACGGGGCAAGGTCATAATCTGGTTCCAGTTCTTGGTCGGTTTGCCGGGGTTCATGTTGAAGATGACTAAGACGCCGCCTTGGCCATCGGGGGTCGCCGAAGGGGCGTGGACGCCCGAGGGCGCGGCCGCGCCAAAGTTAAACTTGGCACCGTAGGTCACGACGAACTTGTCGCGCTCAGTGTCGTAGTCACCGAGCAAGTACTGGCCACCGCTCCTATGGCTGAAGAAGAGGAGAATGTGGCGGTCGCCAATCGGCCAGAAATAGGGACAGGCCCCGTCGTCGCCGACTAGCGTGTACCCATCGTCCTCCGCGAAGGGGTGGAGATACTCCCAGTGTTCGAGATCGCTCGACCTGAAGAGGAAGTTGGCGCGCACGGGCTTGCCGGCCGGGCCTTCGGGCTTGGTACCCGCCGACAGCGAGTAATAAGCGTCGCCCTGCTTCCAGATGCAGGGATCGAAGACTCGGTAGGGCGCGTCGGCGCGGATGGGAATCACGGCCTTGTTGGCGACCTTTTCCCAGTTGAGCAATAGCGGGTCCGAAGAAGTGGCGACCATGTTGCCGACCTCGGTGCCGTGGTACATGGCAATGACGCGGTCTTCCTCGACTAGCGCAGCACCCGAAAAACAGCAGCGCTCCGGGTTCGGATAGATGCAGTACGGCAGGTCGCGCCAGTGGACGAGATCGTCGCTTATGGCGTGGCCCCAGTGCTGGCGGGTATCCTCCGGTGGATAGGCTTGGTAGAAGAGATGATAGCGGCCCTGCCAGAAGCACAGTCCGTTGGGATCGTTGAGATTGGCTTCGGGGTTGATGTAGTGGTAGATGGGGCGATGCGGATCGCCGGCGTACGAGCGGCGCGCTGCGAGCATGCGCAGCATCAGCGGGTTGGTGGCCAGCGCCTCCTCTTGTTCGGCTAGGGTGTCGGGGAAGGTGTAGTAAGGAACCTTTGACGTATAGTCCGTCTCGGCAGTCATGGAATCCTCCGGTTTGGTGAGAGATCGTTAGGACGGCGAGAAAGTATAGGTCTTGCGCGGGCGTCAATCCAGTCTTGGGCAGCAGACAACGCGCCGCTGCCCATGCAGTGCGGATTGACAATCACCGTGCGAATGCGCTCTATTCCCTATTAAAGGAGATCGCCATGAATGAACCGATTACCTCGCAGCAAGACCACGACCGCCGCATTGGACGGTTAGAAGGGATTGCCGAGCAGTTAGACCGCCGCATGGACAGCATGGAGCGCCGCCTCGAGGGACTTGAGCGGGGCCAGCGGTGGATTATCAGCATCCAGATAACCACCCTAATCGCCTTGGGCACCCTGCTCTTTAGCATCCTCAGCAAGCTGCCCGCCGGATAACCCCAACGCGGCCACTCACTACCTACCTAGCCACCTGCCCGCGCTGAGGGCTTGGCTTGGCTGCGCCTTGTTCGACATCAGCGGCTAAACGCGCAATCGCAAAAAGGAGCAAATTTTCTATGGTCAAACCCGAAGTACTAGACGCCTTTAAGGAATTCGACTCGCCGACGATTTTCAACGCCATCGTGTTAAAGTGCGGCCTGCCCAACGAAGAGTACACCGACCACCGCATTCACTATCTGCTGCCGGAATTGGGTCCGGTCATCGGCTATGCAGTGACCGCGGAAGTAACGACTAACGATCCCGACTCCGTGGCAGTCCCTTGGGACGGGTACTACGAAGCAATCAACGCCATGGAAGGGCCCGTGTTCGCGGTGATGAAGGACGTGGATTCGCGTCCCGGACGCGGGGCCAGTTTTGGCGACGGCATGGCGCGGCTGCACCAGCGGCTAGGCGCGGTGGGGGCCGTTGTCGATGGAACAGTGCGCGACTTGGAGGGAATCCGCCGGGTCGGGCTGCCGATCTTCGCTTGGGGAACGGTGCCAGGGCACGGCGTATTCAACGCGACGCGAGTCAACGCGCCAATTACCGTAGGGTCGGTGCGGATTCGGCCGGGAGACCTGATCTTTGGCGATGGCGACGGCTGCGTGCGCATTCCCCTGGAGCACGCCGAAGAAGTGTTGGAATTGGCCGCAGAAGTGCGGGACAAGGAAGCAAAGATTTTTGCACTGTACGATTCAGACGACTTTTCCCTTGACAAGTGGCGAGAATCGCGCAAGTAGCATCGCCGCCCAAAGGAGGACACTATGGAGACCACCACGGTAAAAATTGATCCCAAAGAAGAAATCGGCTTCATGACGGTCGATGAGACCGATTTTGCCGCTTTCTCCCTGAGCCAGCAGATCCGCCATCTCGAAATGGAGGGCTACGTGCTCATGCCGGACGTGCTCGACGCCGAGCACATTGCGGCGCTAAAGGCCGAGCTGAAAGACCTGCCGATGACGCACAAGGACTACAGCAAGGCCCAAACCGTCCACCACGAACCCCAGTGTACGAGCCGATTGGTAGCCGAGTTGATCGGCCACCCGCCAATCGCAGAATTCCTCCAAGCGCTCATGGGGCCGGACATCGTCTTCACGCACGGGCTTTTTACCCGCACCCTCTCCGGCTCGCCGGGCATTTCAATGCACACCGACGGCCAGCCATTCGGCTCGTCGATCTTTGGCTTCGAAGGCTCTTCGCCGCGCCTTTTGCGGGTGCTCTACTACCTCGACGACTTGCCGCCCGAGCGCGCACCCTTCCGGCTCATCCCGCGCTCCCATCTCTCGTTCCACGCCCAAGCCAACCCGTACGTGCGCTATGTCTCACACCCGCAGGAAATCACGCTCTGCGCCAAAGCTGGTTCAGTCGTCATGATACCCGCCCTCCTCTTCCACGGCACCCATCCCAACAAGGACTTGGCCCCTCGGGAACTGATCCAGTTCGGCTACCGTCCAGCTTGGGCGGGGCCGGTTCAGCCGATGGACGATTGGGACCCGGAATGGGTAAAAAACGCGCCGGCCATGGCCAAACCTTTCCTCCAAAGCCGCAACACCACCGGCAAGGAGTGGAAACAGGTCCACAAACCCCAGGGCATGCAGCACGACGCACCGGGCATCAATCCAGACCGCTGGGGGAACTGAGAGGAATTAGGAATTAAGAATTAGGAATGGGGCTTGGTCTCGCGGTGGGAAGCAGAATCTACCATTCCGTAGCTAGCTTATTGGTTCGTACCCATAGGGCGCAGCGGGGACAGGCCACTAATCACCAATAGAGGAGCACATCGTGAAACTAGCTGAACTCACTTGGCCCGACTTGGAGCAGGTATCCAGAGATACAGTAGTAGTATATCCCATCGCGGCGTTTGAGCAGCACGGGCCGCACCTGCCGTTTATAACGGACACGGCCGAGGTCGCCGCTATCGTCGATCGCCTCGACGCGGACATTCCCGATCAGGTCCTCTGTCTCCCGGCGCAGTGGCTGGGCTATTCTCCGCACCACCTGCGGTTTAAGGGCACGATAACAGCCCAATCAGAGACCCACATCAACATGATCGTCGATACCGTCAGCAGCATGGTCCACGCCGACTTCGACAAAATCCTCATCGTCAACGGTCACGGCGGCAATGTTCCCAATATGAACGTCTCCCTCCAGCGCCTGATGGAGAAGTGCCCCGACGCGAGAATCTATGGCACCTCTTGGTTTGCCTACGACGAGCTGGGCGAGATCCGGGAGGCGGGGCCCCACGGCTGGGGGCACGCGGGCGAGATGGAGACTTCGCTGATGATGGCCTTGCATCCCGAATGGGTCAAAGCAGATCGCCTGCAAAAGGACGGCCATCCGCCGCAGTCCGAGCGCGCCGGCCAAGTCGCCCGCTACCGCTGGATCCACCAATCGACCGACCAAGGCACCTTCGGCGACCCCACCTATGGGTCCGCCGAAAAGGGAGAGCGCTTCATCAGCGCCGCGATCGAGGTGCTGGTCCGCATCGTCGAGGACATAAGGAAAGAGCGCCTGTAAGTCCGTGAATACAACTTGCCCGGCCAGCGCAAAATTGCGACCGTAAGGTTAGCTTTTTCAGAGGAGGACATCCCATGGAAATGACAAAAAACCAGCGCAAAATAAACTGGTATCGCTGTCCCTTGCCGCGCGAGACGCTCGCTGCGCTCAACCAGCGCAGCGACTTTTGGGGGCTACTGCAAACGCTGGGGCATTTGGGTCTGCTAGCGGCGACGGGCGCGGGGGCTTGGTACGCGGCCGAGCACTTGGCCCTGCCGTGGTTGCTGCTGATCCTCTTTTTCCACGGCACGTTCTACGCCTTTTTGCTCAACGGCTTCCACGAATTGTGTCATTCCACGGTCTTCAAAAGCAAGTTCCTCAACTACTTCTTCCTGCGGGTGTTTAGCTTTTTAGGCGGGTACAACCACATCCACTTTTGGACCAGTCACGCCGAGCACCACAAGTACACCCTGCACCCACCCGACGATCTCGAAGTGGTCCTGCCGGCCCGGTTGCGATTGGTGGATTTTCTCAAGAGTGCCGTTGTAAATCCGTGGGGCTTGTACGCGCGCTACAAGACGACTTGGCGGCGGGCACGCGGGAAACTAGAAGGCGAATGGGAACTAGCGCTCTTCCCCGAGTCGGAACCAGACAAACGGCGACGGCTCATCCGCTGGGATCGCTTCTTGCTAGTGGGGCACGCCCTAATCGTGGTGGTATCCTTGTACTTCGGCCTGTGGATGGTGCCAGTGCTTGTTACGCTAGCCCCGTTCTACGGCGGCTGGTTGCTGTTCTTGTGCAACAACACCCAGCACATCGGCTTGCAGGACGACGTGCCGGACTTCCGGCTCTGCACCCGCACAGTCATCTTGAATCCATTTTTCCGCTTCCTCTACTGGCACATGAACTACCACATCGAACACCACATGTACGCCGGCGTGCCCTGCTACCGGCTCGGCAAGCTACACGCAGCAATCAAAAGCGACTTGCCACACTGTCCGCAGGGGCTGTACGAGGCATGGACGGAAATCGCCGCCATCCTCGAGCGGCAAAAGGCCGAGCCAGACTACGAATACGTACCAGAATTGCCCACGCCCGTCGCAGCTTGAGGCGGTGTCTTTTGTAATGAAACACCAATATTGACAAAAGGAGGTTCTTCTTGTACGCTTCTGTGCAAGGAGAAATCATGGAAATTCACAAGGGCCATAAGGACCGTAATGACCATAAGGAAATAGCTCTATTAGTAGAGCAGGTCCAGAGTCTAGAAGCTCGTGTAATAGAGCTTGAAAGCTTACGGGAAGAGCTTGAATCTTACTCGGAAACAGCATACCTGCTGAGTTCACCAGCTAATGCTCGCCACTTGCAAGAAGCTCTTAACGAGGACCCGAGTAAAAGCAAATGTTTCGACAGTATAAAGTCTTTGCGAAATGAACTTGGTATTTAAAGAGAGTGCGCTTAAAGACCTGCGTTATTGGGCTTCAACAAACCCCTCAACATCACGAAGAATCCTAAGTCTCCTCGAAGATATAGAACGAAATCCATTCAGCGGTATAGGAAATCCCAAGCCGCTAAAATTCGATTATGCGGGCTGTTGGTCCAGACGCATAGATGGAGCCCATCGCTTAGTCTATAGGATAAAGGACGGGAACATAGAAATCATTTCTTGCCGATACCATTATCGGTAATATTCAA
Organism: Candidatus Latescibacterota bacterium; assembly: GCA_022825835.1. Taxonomy (GTDB): domain Bacteria; phylum Latescibacterota; class UBA2968; order UBA8231; family UBA8231. The sequence goes on along the minus strand of JAJDVZ010000168.1, from coordinate 2,017 downwards.
TTCTCCCTCCATCTCCAAAAAGCTGCCCATCGCATACCCGATTGTAAGTCTTCAAACATATCACCACTGCTGTCCCAGCGGCGTCAGCACCAGCTCATCGACATTGACCCCACGCGGACGCTCCAGCACAAAACACACAGCATCGGCAACTTCATCGCGGCTCAGGCGACAACGCCGGTCGTCCTCGTGCAACGCCACCGGCTCGGGGCTAGCCACCGCGCCTAGGGTGATCAACCCGACGTGAACTCCCTGCTCTGCTACCTCCCAGCGCAAACTCTCGCACAACCCGCGCACTGTGGACTCAACGGCCGCATATAGTACCGGCGGTCGCGCACGAATGAACCCCTGCAAGCCGTTGATATGCAGCATCCGCCCGCCGCTTTGCATTAGCACCGGCAGAGCAGCGCGCGTGATCTGCAACGCGCCGTTTACATCCGTATCGACAAAGGCGCGCAGATCCTCGTAGCTGACCTCGGCAAGCGGCTCCTCCACCCAAGTGCCCGCCGCATTGACCAGCGCGTCGAGGCTCCCAAACGCTTCCACCGACTCCCGCACCGCAGCTTCGCAATCCGCAACAATCCCCACATCGCCCGGCACCGCTACCGCGCCATCCAACTCAGCGGCGAGAGCCTGCACCCGCTCCACACGCCGCGCCATCAGCGCAACTCGGTGCCCAGCCTCTGCCAGCCGCCGCGCAATGGTCTCGCCAATGCCGGAACTAGCACCTGTGATCAGCGCATTCACCGCGAGGTATCTCCTGACGTTCAGATAAATCTAGTCGTGATTTGCCCCACGAGCGCCTCGCCCCGCGCATAGCGGTCGAGGTTGTCTGCGGCTAGCCGCGCCCGCTTGCGCGAGGTGCCGTCGGTCGAACCAGCGGTGTGGGGCATGGCAAACACATTGGGCAATTGGAAAACAGGGGCCGCAGCGTCGGGTGGCTCCTGAGCGAACACATCGAGCCCCGCCCCACTCAAACGGCCTTCCACCAGAGCCTCGTACAAGGCGTCCTCATCGACGAGCGCCCCTCGGGCCACGTTGATCAAGCAGGCGGTTTCCTTCATCAGACCGATGCGCCGCGCGTCAATAGTATGCCGGGTTTCCGGCGTCAAGTGCAGGTGCAGTGACAGGTAGTCGCTCTCGGCCACCACGCGGTCGACGTCCTCGGGGCCGCCGAGAAACTCGGGCTGGGTCTCGGCGAGGATTTCCTCTTCAATGGGGCGGATGTCGATGGCCAAGATCCGCAGGCCAAAGGGCTTGGCCCGGCGCGCCAAATCTTGAGCGCTCGCGCCAAAACCGATTAGGCCGAGCGTCAGACCCTCCAGCTCGACGCCCGTAGGCACGTACATCTTGCCAGCGTCGAAGTTCCGTCGTGCCTCTCCGTAGCGGTGGGCGTGCATGAGGATGAACATCATCGCACTCTGAGCCAACGCCACGCTGCTGAGCTGCCCAGGGCAATGGGCGAGCAACAGTCCGGTATTGAGAATCCCCTCGACATCGACGTGGTCGAGGCCGGTGGTCTGGACCTGGAGGAATTTGACGCCAGCATCGGCCGCAGCGGCCAGCAGTTCCGGGCTGATATTGCCCCCTAAATCAACGATGGCTTCAATGCCCGCCATTTGCGGCGCGGCTGGCTGGGTGCGGTCGAAGACGCGGAGGTTGTGTCGAGCACTTACGGCCTCGATGACATCGGTCATCCAAGGCGCAGCGATCGCGGCGACCGGATGGGGCAGAAAGAGGACCTCAAGCCGACGCATAACGCTAATATCCCAAATCGGCGCGGACGCGCGCCATCTGTTGGCAGCCAGCCGCGAGAAACGGCTCGTCGCCGCCAGCGAGAATCAGCGAGAAGCCGTCGTCTATGGCGCGTTGGATTGACTGCGGGTCGCTGGCCGGGCGATAGACCCCAATACCAGCGGGCTTACCAGCGCGGCGAGCGGCCGCGGCTAGCTCGGCCTGTGCGTCTTGGAAAACAGACCCCTCGTAGTCAAAGGGCACCCCCAGCGAGATCGACAGATCG
>JAJDVZ010000087.1:0-22678 GCA_022825835.1 Candidatus Latescibacterota bacterium | reverse complement strand
CCCCATAAAAAAACATGGACGAAAAGCCATAAGCCTCTTTCGACGAGGATTAGACCAACTCACACAGATCATACACCAAACACGAGACCAACCTAAACGCGCCCGACAATATCAACCCATGTTACTGTCGTGTACTTAGGAGATTATCTCTTCGCTCAAGGAGAGGGTGGTATTCTGCGAACAGAAGGTCTCAAAGTCTGCTATTTGTTTAGTTGCTCCCTTTGCTTTTAGGCCGCGCAGAATCTCATACTGTGTGATGATGGAAAATTGGAATCGGTGGTACTCTTTGAGGTAGGCTTGAGCGTTGGAGGTGACCGTGGAGTGTTGGCGCATGACTGCGGTGAGAGTATCCGTGTCCAACATCGTGCGTTGTAGGACCATTATTGGGTTCTGTCTCCGAAAAAATTGCGACGATCGTGAATGACTTCTTCCATGTCGTCTAAGTCAGCATCGGAGAGCCCCTCATAGACCTTTGTCGCTAGTTTGAGGAGGTCATTTGTATTTGCTTTAGAAGAGGTTTCCAGTCCCATGCGATACTTGATGTCGTAGTTGATGATGAAATCTAATTCTTCATCTGTGAAGCCGTAGTGTTCGGCGAGTACACGGTCGATTTCGTCAATGATGAGCTTGCTGTATTTAGGAAAAACGCATTGTACCTTGAGTGTATCGTGCGAGAATTTCATTTGCCGTTCCTCTGAGTTTCGGTCCAAATCTTCCATTAGCTCCTCTGAGAGCCTAACAAGGCGTTCCGATCGCTCGTGTTTTGCAAGTCTATCCACATCTATCGGGAAGGCATCGATTTCTCGTTTGTTCACATTACGACAGTCCGAGCACACCGTAAAGAACCAATAGAATAGATTTGAGTTGAGGCAACATAGTACCAACTTGGCGTGTAACTCTGATCTGAAACGTAGTACTTTTAATTCTGATGGGGAACGTCTGTCACCGGCTCCGTTTAGAATCAGAGGTTCAAAGTCAAGAAATTGTAAAAAGTATCCGACTTTGCGGGTATAATAAATATAGTTACGCGTGTTCTTGACATAGAAATTCGCTAACGTCTTTCTCTCATCTTTAAGCTTCTTCGATATTTCATATTCAAGTTCTGAGCATAACTTTGGCAAGGTATGAGCTAGCAGTCCCTTATAGCTCTTCTCATAGCGTAGGCGGTGAAAGATGCTCGGTCGTTCTACCGAAGTCCACTTATTGTACCGTGTCGAGTACATCGCTGCTGATGGGTCGCTGGGGGCTATAAGATGGATTGTCAGCCTGATGTGTTGAAGTCCATCAAATAGTCTTGAAGGTCGATCATCAAACGAACTGTAGTGCAACAAGCGTTGTGACAGTTTATTCTGCAAACTGACGTAGCGGTCGGTTGAAACCGAGGAGACTGGAACGATAAAACCTTGTCGCCCGAGCCGATGACATAACTTTAATGATCGCTCCAAAATGAGCGCATAGAGATTACCAGCTCCTATGCATTCATAATCTTTGAGTTTGTATTGATCTACTACTTTTAACTCAATGTACGGCGGATTCCCAATAATCACGTCAAACCCACCGCCGTCCATGATCCCATAAAACTCGACGAACCAGTGAAATGGCTGGTGGCTGTCACGCCATTTCCGGTACGCTCGTTCATCTCCGGTCTTGACGCCGTAATCACCCGCCAAATAGTGATCCAATTCGTCTCGTAGGTTGTCGAGCCGTTTTCGCAATTTCGTCTTGGCGTTGGTGAATTCAACTGCATCCATCTCGCGCTCAGTCTGCATCTCTCGAAACTGACGAAAGGCCCGGTCGGCAATTTCGGCGTCCTCTTCAATGCGTTTCAGCTTAGCCCTATCTTCCGGATAGAGCATTCTTTGCTGGCCATCCGGGGTGGCGACGAATGCATCCTGTATTTCCTTGAGCGTCGTGAATCCGACAAGGGTATTGCCAGCGCGGACATTAAAATCAACGTCGGGTAGTGGCTCGATCTGCTCGTAGCGCTCTAACTGCGCGACTAGCTTCAGGAAGAGCCGCAGTTTGCAGATTTCCACAGCCTCTTCCATGATGTCCACGCCATAGAGGTTGTTGACGATGATGGACTTGAGTGTGAAATACCGATCGCTGGCATGGCTGGCAACGTGGTCGAGTACTTTTTGGAAATCTCTCAGTTTCTCTGGGCGGTGCTTGCGTTTAGATCTCTTCAGATCATCGAGAAATCCCTGCATGGTCTCTAGGCAGGCCGTGTATATCGGCTCTAGGATGTTGAGTGCGGCGAACAGGAAGGCTCCAGACCCACAGGTCGGGTCGAGAATAGAAGCCTGAGTAATGGCTTTCCAGAAGGCACGAATGAGTTCAGGCCCCTCACTTCCCGCGATTACGTCTTGGGCAAACTTCTCGATGTCCAGATTATACGTAATGAGGTCGTTGATAGACGTGACCTCGCCGGCAGCGAGCTTAGCGCGGACTTCTTCATAGTGCTGACGGCGGGCTACGTGCTCGCGCCAAGTTTCAGTGGGAAGAGCATAGTCGGGCGGGGCCACCTTGTTCCAATCTCCGCGCTTGGACACGTCTTGCAGGCCAACAGCTATCTCAGGCGGCAGGTCTTGCCGGTCCGCAAGGGCCTCCCCCTTATGAATGTCGTAGGTAATACCGTGGCGGACAGCCTCATAGAAGTACCCATCTGGGTCATCCACTAACAGCCGCCACACCCCGCCGTCGGGCTTGAAGGCAATGGAGCACTCCTTCTTCGCCCGGTCGAACAGGAAGGGAATGATGGTGTTGCGGCTGATGTAGCCGGTGATGTCTTCCTTGGTATAGTAGGCCCCCATCTGCTTTTGGTTGATATACTTCTCGAAGATGTAGCCGAGTACATTGGGATTAATCTCGTTGTCATTGCGAAGCGGCCGGTCATCGAGATGCCACTGATAGGCGTCGAAGAAATCGAATATCTGCTGAAACGCCTCATCGGGGATGTGGATGGCTTCATTGTCCTGCTCCAAATCGTGGACATCGAACAGGCCTCCGTTGAGATACGGGACTTGGCCGATCAGAGCCGCCAGTTCAGGGGAGCGGTCAGCCTCCGGCTGTCCTAGCCCTTCGTGAAACAGTCGCAGAAGGAATAGGCGATAGAAGCCGAGGAAGTTGCCGTTACCTTTCTGCGCCTGCACTTTTTGCAGGCGGTTTTGCAGATAGTCTGTATCGCCGTCGAGGAAGCCCTGCTTCTGAATGAAGTAGATGAACATCATCCGGTTCAGCATCAGCGAGGCATACCATTCGCGGTCGGCTACGTTCTCAATTCCTTTGATGAAGCTGAGGAAGGCTTGGTGTTCTTTCTTAAAGCGGTCGTAGAATCTCTTTGTGACCTTCTCGACATCGAACGCCGCGCACACCCGCCCCGATACATCGACGATGGTCAGGTCGTCTTCCTCTTCCAGCGTAAAGACGATTTGCTCCAACTTCTGAATCAGCGCTTCCCCCGCTTGCCCGCTTTGGTAAATATGCGAGCGCGAGCGGTCGGGCTGGCCGGGTTCGCGCTTCACCCATTGCCAATGGTGAGTGCTCCTGTCGGATGAGGCGTAAACGATGATGTGTTCGCGGACTTTCTTGGCGACGGCTTTTTCGATCTTCTGGCGAGTGGGATGGTCGGGGAAAGCGGCGTCCGCGTCGGCCACGTACTGGTAGGCCACCAATCCGCGCTTGTGGGCGACGGCTTGGAGAGCGTAGGTCGCGTTAGCGACCGGGATTTCTAGGTCCTCGCCGCCACGGTCCCAGCCCAGTTCCTTAATGAACAAGGAGCGTAGATCGAATTGCTCTAGCGATGCTCTAATTTTCGTACGGTCGAGGTGTGTCGGCATTGGGAATGTCCCGGATTAGCTATTCGTTTTTAGCACCTTAAAATTTAGTTGACCGTGCCCAAATTAGCCAACCATACCAAATATGTATATTATATTTGACAAAATTCTCTAAAAATGTGAATTTTTGAATATGAAATATACTTCTTCCGAAGATGTGCTGCCTATCGGTCGGCGGAGGCTCGCAGCCGTAATACGGGCTGCCAACGATGTTATCCAAATTGCCGATGTCTCGGCAACGCTTGCCATCGGCAGACTCGAAGCCTCCAAGCTCCTGTCCCGATGGGCCGGCCAAGGCTGGTTGCGTCGTGTAGGACGGGGGGCCTATATCCCCGTGCCTATGGATTCGCTCGACAGCCAACATGTGCTCGAAGACCCTTGGGTACTTGTTCCTGCCCTTTTCACCCCGGCCTATATCGGAGGCTGGACGGCCGCTGAGCACTGGGACCTTACTGAGCAGTTGTTCCGCGACATCGTCATAATGACGGCGCAGACGGTGCGCGAAAAGCATCAGGTCCGCCACGGAGCGCACTTTATGTTGTACCACGTCCAAGAGCGTAAAATTTTTGGCACGAGGCTCGTTTGGCGAGGCCGTTCCAAAGTGCTGCTGTCGGATGTTCATCGAACCGTGACCGACATGCTGGACAATCCCACCCTCGGGGGAGGGATTCAACACGTGTCCGACTGCTTCAGTGCCTACCTGAAACGCTCTGATCGCAGCGATGATACGCTCACTGCCTACGCCGAGAGGCTTGGCAATGGAGCAGTATTTAAGCGCCTTGGCTTTTTGGCCGACCAACATTCCGATACTTCCCATATCACCGATGTCTGTCGGGCGCATCTGACAGCAGGCAACGCTAAGCTCGATGCCACCCTCAGATGCTCCCGTCTGATTTCTAAGTGGCACCTCTGGGTCCCGTCAATTTGGGCAGGAAAATCGAATTAGCACTATCCTGACGAGATTTCAGTTCCCAGTCCGTCCAATTAGGCCCAGCGAGCAGACAATACTCGGTTCTTGGCGTTCATCTTCTTCGTGGACGATGCAGAGCCGATCTTCCTCCCTGAGCGTGATGACCAATTCGGCAAGAGCCTCATCGGAAACCCCGCTGCGCAACTGCCGGTTCAGCGTATCCAGCGCAGCCTGACGCAATGGATAGCGATAGATGTCGTCAATTGCCCGGCGCAGAGGCTCCGTATCAAACAGGGTCCCCTCGACCTGTTCGGCATGGCTCTTGAGCCGATCGTAGGTGCGAAATCGGGCTCCAGACGGTCGCCCAAGCTGGCCTCCGACCTGTTTTTCCTGGCGGGAAATGTGCTCTACGGCCTTGCTCACTAGATCGTGATGGGTGTCGTGACGCGGTAAGGCAGGCGTGTCGGGCGAGCATTCGGCAGTCCGCAAAATCTCGAATTGACTTTCGGTAATGCTCCTACCACCGCGGCTAATCCAAGCCAATGCATCGTTTCCTTGCGCGGTACGCATATAAACGAGAGCTCCTTCCGGTCGCTCCGGTCGTTCATGGTAGGCTTTCGAGGAATACACCACGGAGGGTAAGCCCTCAATCTTCTTTTTGAGCGGCGGGTCGGCCTCCGTTGCGTTTTTCCAGATTTGATAGGCGTAGGATGAGAGATCAACTTCTGTATCATCGTCGCCATCGAGAATGCCAGCCTTCTCATTATAGAGGTCGAATATGGCCCGTTGGTCCTCATCCTCGAAGAATGCCTCATCTGTCCCTACGACCTCGGCGTTTTCTTGGAGGCGTTCCCGTACACGCTCCCGCAGCCGGATCAGACGTTCGACCCCTTCGGCGGGAAGAAAGGAGTAGCACAGGATGTTGTCCGCCTTTTGGCCAATACGGTCAACGCGGCCAGCACGTTGAATCAGGCGGATGATGGCCCACGGCAGGTCGTAGTTCACCACGATGGCGCAGTCTTGCAGGTTCTGCCCTTCGCTGAGCACATCAGTCGCAATCAGTATGCGTAGTTCCCCATTGCCAAGGTCGTCTTTCTCGTTGCTCCTCGGGCTAAAGCGCCAAGCGAGTTTTGTCACGTCTGGCGAGTCCCCTGTTGCGGCGGCCATGTCTAGCACTCCGCGTGTCTTCAACTCGCTTTCTAGGTAATGCACTGTGTCGGCGAATTGGGTAAAGACTAGAACTTTTCGGTTCGCATGTTCGTCCCTCAGCAATTCTTCCAGTGCACCTAGCTTGGCATCCTTGGCCGCGTGCCACTCGCCGAATTCGGTTAGGAGGTCGAGAAGTGTCTTGGCGTCGGCCTTTAGGGCACTACCGAGGTCTGTGCCGAAGTGGCGTGGCGACAGCCAGCGAAATCGCCTCTTGTAGCGATCTGCATAGAGCGCATAGACCTCGGCGGCTCGCTGGCGGAAATCGGCCTCTGTTCTCAGTGGGGTTGCTCTGTTGGACTCTTCACTCTCGTCCTCATCTCCCGTATCGAAAAAGTCCCCGACTCCCTCATCAGCATCTCTATCGAAGGATTGCGTATCCAAGAGTCCGGCATCGATCGTTCCAATGGGGAGGGGCCGATCATTCTCAATGGCGTGAAGAAAGGTGAAGTTTCTGAGAACGTGCCGTTCGACCGACAGCAGAAAGGCATGACCGCTGCTCTCCAGACGTTTAAACAGGTTGGTTCGGCAAAAGCCCATGAGGCGCTTCCCAGCACGCGATAAGTCGTCTATGACCTTTGTCTCAGTCTCGGTGGGTGACGTGGGCGGCGATGGCTCGACGTAATTGCCCAGACCATAGCGCGGGAGTTCCAAACCGTTTATGGCCCCAACGACATTATCTGCGAACAGCCGGGCATATTGTTCATCTATATCAAACCGAAGCGTCTTTGGGACTCGTGCTGGGAAATAGGAGGGCGTACCGTCTTCAAAGGTCAGGTATTTTCGTCCACTGGTCTCGTCGGTGGTAGCATAGTTGTCTTGGATGAAGCTGCGAGTCCGACGCACAAGGTACAGGCGCATTAACTCCCGCCAGTCGTCTGCATGTTCAGATTTTTCAAATGCCGCCAAGGATTGAACCGGGGCTTGGTGCTGGCGCACGAACTCGGTCTCACCCATCTGCTGAAGCAAGCGTTCTGGGCGAATGCCGAGGTCTGCATCCTCAGCTACAAATAAGCGAAGCTGGCTAGATAAATCTAGGTAGGTCTTGTTGTACGGAGTCGCCGATAGCAAGATGCACTTGCTGTCGTTTTCCGTGATGTATTCTTGGATAGCACGGTATCTCTTGCCTTCGCGGTTTCTCAGATTGTGACTCTCATCGATGATTACCAACCGGTAACGGCGCATATTGGGCAGTTCATTAATCACACGGCTGATCGACAGTACGCGAGCCCGCATACGGTACTGCTCGCGATAATCTTCCCACATCGGAATAAGATTTTTCGGGCAGATGATTAAGGTCTCAAGTCCGTGATCGTCTTCAAATACTCGGGCTAGAGCGGTTGCCATGAGCGTCTTGCCCAGCCCGACGACATCGCCGATAATGACGCCGCCACGTTTGTTCAGGAGATGAGCCGCGATTTTTACCGCAGCCGTCTGGAAGTCGAGCAGTTTGTTGCCGAAGTCTGTGGGGATGCGAAACTCGTTCAGGCCGGTCCGTGCTTCCTGTGATAGGTGGTAGGCTATCTTAACGTAGATATGGTACGGCGGAATTGGTTCCTCTCTCGCCCAACTCTCATTAATAATTTCGATAAGCTCTTCCGAGATATCGATGCACCAACGGTCATCCCACCGTTCCTCAAACCATTTAGCAAGTTTCTGACAGGCGTCGTGCTCCAGCACATCGACGTTGAGTTCACCCTGACCAGATAATCCTGCTTGGGTAAGATTGCTGCTGCCCAAGTATCCGACGGTCGGATTGATCGGATCGGGGCGGAACAACAGGTAGAGCTTGGCGTGAAGTGGATGCTTGAGAAACAGCTTGACTACGACCTTTTTTGCTTCGAGCTGTCGCGCTAGTCTGCGAAGGCCCGCCTCGTCTGCGTTGCTGGGCGCACCAATCGTCAATTGCTCTCGAAACTCTTCCGCTAGCTTGCGTTTCAATCGCAACGCCGTCTGGTTGTCTAGCTGCTCTTCACTGAGATTTCTCGCAATGCGAAGCTCTTCATGGGGCAACCGCTGCATGCCGACCAGCAGACGGCAGCAATGACCGTCTCCACCATCCCATTTTTCGACGTATTCGTCGATGGCTCGCCAGCCGCGAAGGTTGAAGTAGCCCACACAGAAGTCTGCTCGGTCGGAAACTTCCATGGTTTCCGCTAGGGCTGGACGGAGCGATTGTTCAATGTTGTCGAAAATTCGCGGCACTGTACTCGTTTACAGCGTTCGGTTTTGGTCGGCTATCAAGGCGGGGAGCGTCGGGTCCTCCGCAACCCACATCACACGTCAATCTGCAACTCCGTGTGGCGCGCGATCGCGTTGAAGTCGGAATCGTTGTGCAGAATGGGAATACCGGCGCGTATGGCGATGGAAGAGATGAGACAGTCTATCAGTTTGCGCACGGTCTCCCCCTCCCGCCGACAACGGCGGTAGAAGGTCGCGGCATCATCGTAGTCCGTCGGCAGCGTCGGAATGATGGCTGCCCGTGCGAGCATCCGGCGCAGACTTTGCAGATGAGATTCGTCCCGCGCACCGGCGCAGACCTCCATCCGCACGGCATCGCAAATGGCAATCTCGTGCGCCAATAGGACATCGACGCGAATGCAGACTGCGGAGCCGGTGTCGCGCAGAAATTCGATCCAAGCTGAAGTGTCGATCAGAATCACGTCGTGCGACTGGCGCGCAGCGCGTCGAGGTCGCCCTCCCAACCCGACCCGCGAAGCTGACGAGCTTCGTCAATAGACAGGGGCTCGGCCGCGAGTGAGCGCAGCGCGAAGTTGATCGCCTCTCTCTTGGTCGTCAGCCGATAGCGGCGCATTACCTCTGCACACGCCTGATCGTCGATATTTACGTTGGTGCGGGACATACACCTAATATACACCACAAAGGAAAATGGCTACAAAGATTCGCTGGGCCGAAGTTTTCTCGCCTCGCCAAAAGGCAACTAATGGCTAGCATACGGATCGGCCGCGTCGCGCATCCCATCGCCGACCAAGTTGAAGGCCAAGACCGCGATGACCACGAAAAGCCCCGGTAGCAACAGCCACGGCGCCATGGCCACGGCCTGAAAGTTTTGCGCCTTTTGCAGCAGCACTCCCCAGCTAACCACGGGCGCCCGCAGCCCAATCCCCAAAAAACTCAGCGCGGTCTCGCCGAGAATCATGCCTGGCACCGCTAGGGTGGCCGAGGTGATCACGTGGCTGAGGAACGACGGCAGCAGGTGTTTGAAAATGATCTTCAACTCGTGGGTGCCCGACAGGCGGGCGGCGACCACGAAATCCTCGTCGCGCAGCGACAGGAAGCGACCGCGCACCACCCGCGCCAACCCGGTCCAGCCCATCAGCGAGAGGATGATGGTGACGCCGAAGTAAATATGCAGTGGCGGCCAGTGCGCTGGCAGCGCCGCGCTCAACGCCATCCACAGCGGCAGTTGCGGCACGGCCATCAAGACCTCGATCATCCGCTGCACTATCACATCGACCCAGCCGCTATAATAACCCGCCAATCCTCCGAGCAAGATGCCGATGAGGAAGGTCAGGGCCACGCCGATTAGCCCAATGGTGAGCGAAATGCGCGCCCCATGGATGATTCGGCTGAACAGATCGCGGCCCAAGTCGTCAGTGCCAAAGAGGAACAACGGCCCGCTGCCGGCGCTGAACAAGTGCAAGTCCGCATTGAAAAGTCCCCAAAACTCGTAGGCCGGGCCGCGCGCGAAAAAGCGGATCGGATACACGGCCTCAGTATCGACGAGATATTCGCGCTGCCACGGGCCAGCGGCCGTGTCTTGCCGCACGCCGTGGACAAAGGGCCGCCAGTGAAAGCGCCCCTCGCCGTCGAAAAAGCGAATCGACTGCGGCGGGCAGAGGACGTATTGCGCGTGGCGCTGGTCGGGCTGGTAAGGCGAGACAAATTCGCACAGGGCCGCGAGGCCGTAGAGCGCAATCAGCACCGCACTGCCAGCCAGGGCCAGCCGATGGCGGCGGAAGCGCAGCCACATCAGACGCCACTGCGAGGCGTCGGCTAGTTGGGTTGTGGCGCGGTCTTCACTCATAGCGGATGCGCGGGTCGGCAATGGCCAGGAGAATGTCCGACAGCAGGGTACCGACCACCGTCAGGACGCTGAGCATGAGCAGGAAACTGCCCGCCAAATACATGTCTTGGTTGCGGAGGGAGTCGAGCAGCAGGGGGCCGGTCGTCGGCAGGCTCAACACTACGCTGGTGATGGCCGAGCCGGAGATCAGGTGCGGCAGCATCCAGCCAACCGTGCTGATAAAGGGATTGATGGCAATCCGCAATGGGTACTTAATCACCAAGCGGACCGGACCAAGGCCCTTAGCCAGCGCCGTGGTCACGTAGGGCTTGCCTAGCTCGTCGAGGAGATTGGCGCGCATGATCCGCATCAGCCCGGCCATGCCGGCCGTGCCGACGACCACGGCCGGAATCCACAGATGTCCGAGCAAATCGCCGAACTTGGCCAAGCTCCACGGCGCACTCGCGTACTCGGGAGAAAACAGTCCGCCCACGGCGATCCCAAACCACTCGTAGCCCAGGTACATCAAAACCAGCGCCAGCAGGAAGTTGGGCGTCGCCAAGCCGACGAAGGCCGCGAGGGTCGCTGTGTAGTCGAGTACTGAGTACTGGCGCAGGGCCGAATAGATGCCTACCGGGAAGGCGACCAGCCAAGTCAACAAGGTCGCGGTCGAAGTGATCAGCAAGGTGTAGCCAAGCCGCTCCCAGATCAGATTGTTGACCGACTGGCCGTACATCACGGAATAGCCCATATCGCCTCGTAGGAAGCCGCCCATCCACTTGAAGTATTGGATAACCATCGGGTCGTCGAGGTGGTAGCGGGCGCGCAGGGCGGCGATCTGTTCCTCGGAGATGTCTTGGCCCTCGGCCTGTAGCTCTTGCAGGCGCGACGTGATGATGTCCCCGGGCGGCAACTGGATGACGACGAAGACCAGCACCGAGACGGCCAGCAGGGTGGGGATCATAATTAGGACGCGGCGGATGATGTAGTTAATCATGGCTCAGTCTTGTTGCAGGTACCAAGTCTCTGGATAGTAGGGCCAAGACCAGCGCGAGTCCCACCCCCAATAGCCCTGGCGCGGGACATTGCGTAGCCGATTGCTAACGATGACCGGATGTGGCCCTAAGCCGATGACGCCAAGCGCCCACAGGTTGTCGGCTTGGCTCTGGAGAATTTTCTTGCCCATGGCGATGCGCTCTTGGAGGTCTGATGTGCGGCGGAGCACCTCCCACCAGGCGATTAGTTCCCGGACCTCGCCGGGCGGCATCCAGCCGCGCGCTCCGTCCGACCGGTACCACCGCGACCACTCCGGCCACTGGGTCACCTCCTGCCCCACGTGCATGGGCACGTACCAATAAGGCTCGATGGGAAAGAGGATGTCGGCATTGCGATCGGCGTGCCAGATGCTCATGTCCATAACCCCGCCTCGGGTGCGGATGCCTTGCAGTGCGCCGCTTATTTGCTTGCGGTTGATGTGCAGCCCCACTTCGCGCCAGTGGGCGGTTACCAAGTCCACCGTAACTTGCTTTGGCGTCTCCCCGATCGTGTACTCCAGCGTGATTTCGAGCGGTCGGCCATCGGGATGCTCGCGCCGACCGTCGCCGTTGCGGTCGATTAGCCCCACCTCGTCGAGCAGGGCACGGGCGCGTTGCGGATCGTGCTCGGCCCAAGCGGTGGCAAAGGAAGGCTCAAAGTAGCGGCTCGAAGATACGACCGTCAACTGGCGCGGGATCCCCTGCCCGTAATAGGCAATGTCGTTGATCTCCACGCGGTTGATGGCCAGCGAGAGGGCGCGGCGAAAGCGCACGTCCTGAAAAATCTGCCTGAGCCGCTCGTCGGGGTGGGTCATATTGAGCATAAAGGTCACGTCCGAGCCGTAGGGACGAGGCCAGAGGTACGTCTCGTAGCCGTTGTCCTGCTCGAAGCGCTTAAACAGCGGGATGTCCGCGGTCTTAAACTGCCGCCCGGCAAAATCGACCTGCCCGGTGGCGGCCTTGGCTGCCATGATCTCGGGGCTGTCAACTCGCTGGACTTCGAGGTAATCGATATAGGGCAGTTGATTGCCGGCAGGATCTACTTTGGGGTAGTAGGGGTTGCGGCGGTAGCGGACGCGCGTCGAAGTCTTGCTAACCACCACGTAAGCGGTCTGCACTGGCTTGTAAAAGACCATGAGGTCGCGGGTGTTGATAACGGCTTGGAAGTAGGTGCGCCAATCTTGCACGCCGAGTTCCACTGCTTCGCGCTCTAGCTGATCTGCGTCGGTAAAGTCGGGATGATAGCGGCGCATAAAGTGCGCTGGGGCCGACAGATGCGAGCTGTTGTGGGCGAGGTGCTTGACAAAAAGCGGCATCGGCTGGGGAAAGTGATAGCTAAAGACGTGGGGGCCGTGTTTTTCGATGCGGGCCCCCTTAAAGCGGGGCGACACCACGGGCGTGAGGTTTTTGTTCATGTGGACGCGATCAAACCAAAAGACAAAGTCGTCGGCCGTCACTGGGTGGCCGTCGGACCACTTGTGGCCGGGCCGGAGGAAGACCGTCAGGGTTTGCGCGTCGTTGTGGTACTCGACCCGCGCGGCAAAGTTGGGCAGGGTTAGCTGGAGCTGCGGCCCCGGGCGCAGGGTTCCTTCGGGCACGTTGAGGAGCTGTTCACCGGCGAGGAACAGCCGAGCGGTGCCCCCGTAGGTCCCAATCCCGTCGATTGGCTCGACGACAATCGGGTCGTCGGGGAGCCGCTCCTCCACTGGCGGCAACTCGCCGGAGGCCACGAGTTCGTCGAGCATGGGCGACTGGCGGAAGGTAGTTAAGCCGACTTCTGAGGCCGTGCGCGGCGGGTGGAACCAGCTTTCGGGCCACGCGGTGCGCGGGATATCGCCCTCGGCCGCTGGGGGTGCCGCTTGACTTTCTCGGCCACATCCTACTAGGGCCATGAGCATTAGCAGGAACCCGGCCTGCACTACATTCATTAAAATTATACCACCCAGAAAGAGACGCGCCGCCTGAGAGCGGCTAATAATCAAAGGCCAAAAAGTCTAAAGCGATTCCGACCATTGCGCCAGAGGGCGCGACGACCTACTTTTTTCAGGCATCAACACGCGAGGAGATAGCGATATGAAACTGCTAATGTGCGTAGTGCGGCCCAACGCGCTAGACGCGATCAAAGAGGCGTTGAGCGCATTGGGCGTCCAAGGCATAACGGTCAGCGAGGTCAAGGGTTTTGGCCGCCAGAAGGGCCACAAGGAGATATATCGCGGTGCCGAGTACGTGGTCGATTTTACTCCCAAGCTCAAGGTCGAGGTGGTGGTGAGGGACGACCTCGCCGAGCAGTGCTTGAGCGCTGTGCGCGAGGCCGCGCAGACGGGCCATATTGGCGACGGCAAAATTTTCGTGCTGTCGGTGGATGAGGTAGTGCGGATTCGCACCGGGGAGACCGGCGACGCGGCTATTTAGCGGGCGGGACGACCAAGTAGAAAAACAACAACTAACCCCAATGCGGGCGAGGGACGTGGTTCCCTCGCCCGATTTTTTTTGCAAAAAGTGCTTGACAAAATTTTTTGGTACTGTATTAATGATTTAAGACAGTAAATCACTTGTATAATCTGGAAAGACGCTCATGGCTAAACGCGAGATCGCACGGGGAGGGGACGCGCTGCATCTGCGCCTCGATACGGCCGGAGGGGTACCGATCTACCTACAACTGATTGAGCAGATCAAGTACCACATCGCCACCGGCACCCTCAAGGCCGACGACGAGTTGCCATCGGTGCGAGCCGTGGCCAGCGCCCAGCTAATCAACCCGAATACCGTCGCCCGCGCTTACCTCGAATTGGAGCGCGAGGGCGTCATCTACAAAAGACGCGGCATGGGAACGTATGTCGCCGAAAAGGGGGTTTCTATGAGTACTGAAGAACGGCTGAATATCGTTCGCAACTTAATGGAAAAAGCACTGGTCGAAGGGACGCAGCTTGGGTTGGACGCGGCGAGCCTGCGCCGAGTGTTTGAGGAAACCCTAAAAAAATTCAGCAGCCAATAGGAGAAGCAACGATGGCAGCAGCGGCGATTCGCATCGCAGGCTTGGTTAAAACCTTTGGCAAACACCGAGCGGTAGATGGGCTAGACTTAGAGGTGCCCGAGGGCAGCATCTTCGGCTTTTTGGGGCGCAACGGGGCCGGCAAGACCACGACCATCAAAATACTGATGAATATGCTCAAACCCACCGCCGGCGCGGTGGAGGTGCTAGGCCAAGACCCGCACATCCACGAAAAGGAACTCAAGGAGCGGGTGGGCTACATCTCGGACAATCCGGTGCTGTACGACTGGATGAAGGTCGAGGAGGTGGCGTGGTTTGCCGGGCAGTTGTATCCGCGCTGGGCCCAGCAGAAGGTCGCCGCGCTGATCGAGCACTTCGGCCTTGATCCCAAGCAGAAGATCAAACATCTGTCGCGAGGCATGAACTCCCAACTCAATTTGGCCTTGGTGCTGGGCCACGACCCAGAATTGTTGATCCTCGACGAGCCGGCTTCGGGGCTGGACGTGATCGTGCGCCGCGATGTGCT
Source organism: Candidatus Latescibacterota bacterium (assembly GCA_022825835.1). Classification (GTDB taxonomy): domain Bacteria; phylum Latescibacterota; class UBA2968; order UBA8231; family UBA8231. Next base: position 8,147 of record JAJDVZ010000087.1, on the reverse strand, counting down.
CGAAAGCATCATCCAAGTCATCAGCGCGGAAGGCCGGACGGTGTTTTTCTCGTCGCATTTGGTCCACGAAGTCGAGCGAGTGGCCGACCAAGTCGCCATTATCGAACAGGGCAAGCTCTTGGTCTGCGGCGAGTTGGACGCGGTGCGGCAGCAGGTTAAACGGGTGCTGGTGCGGGCCGAGGATGCGGTGGATTTTGCCGGGGTGGCCGGGCTGCGCGGCGTGCAGGGCGAGGGCCGCCAGCGGCTCTTGACCATTTTCCACTACGGAGACGAGGCCAAAGCGCAGATCGAACAGGCGGGCGGACAAGTCGTCGAGGTGATCGACTTGAGCTTAGAGGAGAGTTTCGTCGAACACGTGACGCCACAAGGGGAGCTGCCATCGTGAGGGCTTGGCGCGCATTGCTGTGGAAAGAAAGCCGCGAGGAACTGCCGAAGGTGCTGGTGGGGTTGGGGCTGTGCGCGGTGGTGGTGGCATTGCGGCAAAACGCGGATTTCAACGAGGACTTTGCCCCAAACTTTAATGAGTGGATTGCGATCTTTGTCGTGGTGTACGGTATCGGGCTGGGCATGCACTTGGTCGCCAAGGAAAGCAGCAAGGGCACTCTGTCGTTTTTGCTGGGCAAGCCCCTGTCGGCCGTGGAAGTGTTGCTGCCCAAGTACGTCGTTGGCGCAGCAGCTCTGTTGGTGGTGACTGCTGGGGCTTGGGCGACGGTGTATCTGGACTTGGAGGGGCTGGCGTCTAAGGGTTTTAGCATCTACAGCAGTAGTGGTGCTTGGTCCCCCCATCTAAAGCGACTCGCCGAGGAGGTAGGCTATGTCAACATGTTGCTTTTTTCTCTTACGCCGGGGCTGGCGATCTACAGCCTGATCTTCGCTAGCTCGCCGGTGACTGACCACCCGCTCAAGGGGGCCGCCTTGGGCACTTTGCTGCTGATCGTCTTGATCCCGTCGGCCGACAATGTGCTCAAGTATTTCCCCGCGCTCAAGCCATTCTTCTCCTTCAATCCGGGAATCAGCTTCCGGGGTACGGTAGTCCGCATAGTAGGCGACCCTTGGGGCTATTTGGTGCGAGTGGGAGCGACAGCGGCAGTGATGGCGGCGGGTGTGGCGGTTTCCATAGCGCTTTTGCGTCGCTTCCGTGGGGTCAACATCGGCTGGAAGCCCATTGTCATCGGCTGGTTGGCCCTGATCGCCCTCATAAATCTGATGAGTTTAACCCATGAGCCCTCGCCGCCTAAACCGGGACCGCTGAGTGTGCTAACGCCCGAGGAAGGGGCCTATCTCGACTTGGCCATCGTCGGAGATCGGGGATATATGGCGACTGAAGGGGGCTTGGCGGTCGTGGATTTGCGCGATCCTACCAAGCCTGAGCTACTAGCCGCCGCGGAGGTGCCGCTGTGGTTGATGAGCCGAGTCGCGGTTGTGGATTCGCTAGCGTACCTCCTTGGTCGGCGCAAGGGATTGCCCGCCGACAGCCTCGGCATCGCCGTGTTCAGCGTCGGAGACCCGGCCCACCCAGTCTTCAAAGGGTACCGGATAATTGGCAACGATATAGAGGAATTTTGGGGCTGGGATCGCTGCGGCGCGGGGCTGACCCTCAGTGGGCGTTGGGGCGACAAGTTGGGATTAGTGTCGTTTGCATTGGATGCGGGAGGGCTGCCAGCCCGGGCAGACGAACTGGTCGTCGAGGAGCTACCAGAAGGCTACAGGGATGACCATAGAGGCTGGTGGGAACACAAACTGTCCATGCACGTACACAACGAGCGGATATGGGTAGGATACAGGGGTGGCTTTCTCGCGGTGGATGCCCAGAATTTAGGAGCACTGCAAGAGACTGTGCGGGTGGAAATGGGCGACTACAATAGTGAGTACGACTTACACAAGAGCCGCCCAATAACCCGCGAGGGCGACACGCTCTACGTCCACCGGTACTGGCCCGGAAACTTGGTCGCCTTCGACATCGCCGATCCAAATAGGCCACGTGAGATCGGGTACTGGTTTTTTACTGCTAGGAATACCATGAAAATAATCGACGACTGGGTGTACAGCACGTCAGGGAATGGGTTGTCTGTCGATCGGTTGACTGATTATCACGCTCACGAGGGCGTGGGCTATTGGCAAGTTCCCGACGAGCTACGGTCTTCGTCTTCTTTCAGCCGTAATTGGAAACGGCTCCATCTCATCCGCGGCCACTTCTATACTCTGGTCGGGCGTTCGCTCATGGTGTTCTCGCCGGAGCAGATCAAAGGAGGTCGGCCATGAGCGCTTTATACGCGCTGTTGTGGAAAGAGGGCCGCGAAATCCTGCCCAAAGTATTGGTGGCCGTCGCGCTCGCCGTGGTGGTCTATTTGATGCGGAACAATGCTGATTTCAACAGCAGCTACGTAGCAAGTTTCGAAGAGATGATTACGGGCGGTCTGGTGGTGATGGCGATTGTGCTGGCCATGGACGCCATCGCCCGCGAGCGCAGCACCGGTACCTTGTCCTTTCTCCTAGACAAGCCGGTGGCGGGCGAGATGGTGATGGCTGTCAAATTCTTGCTAGGGCTTGGCGGATTGCTATTGGTCGCGCTAATGGCTTGGGCGACGGTGTACATAGACTTGGCTAGTCTTGAGGTGGAACGCGATCACCTGGCATATAAACTGGTCACCGTGCAGAGCATTGACTATGCCTCCATGGTCGCCCTGTCATTCACTCAATTCTCGCTGCTCTACGCCCTGATTTTTATCGGTTCGGTAGTGACGGACCATCCGTTCAAGGGCGTCGCCATAGGCGTTGCGCTGGCCATGGTGTTAGGGGTTTTCCTCACCGGCCCGGCGACGGCCATCTTTCCGATTCTCAATCGCTATCCACTCGTCGCAATCGGCTTGGATGACCAAGGGCATTTGGTGCGCTTGGCGACGGATGCGGCTCGGTTTTGGGTGAAGGTCTTGGCCAATCTGGGTTTGACAGCGGTGGCACTGGTGGTGGCGTCGGTACTTTTGCGCCGCTGCCGCGAGGCAATGCTCTCGTGGCGCACGGTGGCTATAGGGTGGGGTGTGATCATTGCCGCCGTCTTTGCGATTTTCTACGGGGGACCGCTCGTCAACCAACGGATGCCTGATGGGGTGCTAGAAGCCCCCGATAAGCAGTACTATGGGGACCTTACTGTCCAAGGTGGACTCGCCTATATGACCACTGGACAAATTGGTATTGCCATCGCCGACTTGAGCAACCCGCAGCAAATGCGCCTGCTCGGCAGTGCTAGACCAGAGTCCCACGAGTTCTGGAAGGGTGGCAACGCAATATGCGTAGTCGATTCGCTGGCATATCTCGTCGGGTGGCGCAAAGGACTGCCTAGCGACAGTCTCGGAGTGGTCATCTTTGACGTTAGCGATCCGGCTGCGCCCGCGCTCAAGGGTTACCGTATGTTCGCCGCCATTAAAAGGAAAAGGTTTCGCTACCACCAGTATTGGGGAGCTACAGACGGCGGTTTGCTCCTCGTCCGGGAGCGAGGCTATGCCTTGGTTGCCGAGGCTTTCACCTTTGACGCAGAGGGAATGCCGGTGGTGGGCGATGAGCGGGTGATAATGCCCATTTCCGACCCTGTGGACGATCCCCACAGGTGGAAGCCCCGGTGCCATGTAAGTGTGCGTGGAAGTCGCGCCTATATTGGGACTGAGGGCGAACTAGTGGTCATCAATGTGGCCGATGCGCACGCTTTGCGCGAGACCGGGCGACAGACGCTAGAGTCCTTTCGCACTCGGTATTACGGCCATCCTAAGCTGGTAGCCACCGATGGCGACAAGCTCTATGTCGAGCGCTCTTGGCCGTACGAGTTGGTCGAGTTCGATATCTTCAATCCTGATCAACCGCGCGAAGTAGGATACTTGCCGTTGCCTCGGAGCGACAACATCCTCTCTTTGCAGATTGTCGATGGAGTAGCCTACAGCCGAGGATACGGCCTAGGGAGATGGTCGTCAGATCTTAGAGTAAAAGCGTGGACTATAGCCGAGTATGGAGCACTGATCGAAAGCTTTTCCTTCAAATCCGACCGGAGCATTGGTGCCCTATCCGTGGCCAATGGTTATCTCTACGCGACGAGCGGTGGTGGGCTACTGGCGTACCGTTTGGATTAGGGGCGAGAACTACGGGAGGCCGTGGGAATCGATGGGGTTCCTATTCAAGAAGGTTTTCAACCAAGGAGAAGGCCGATGAAACTATACCTTAGTATCCTCGCCGCTCTCATCAGCACAGCGAGCGTGGGGTTAGCTCAAGCACCACGCGCCGCGACCATCACGGGAAAGATACACAACCCCCCAGCGCGGGAAATCGAGTTTGGCTACCGATCCCCGCTGTCGCCAACAACGTCCGAACACCTCGTCGTGCTCGACGGCGAAAACCGATTTGCCTGCACCTTTCCGGTTCCCCGAGGGACGCTCGTCATGGGACGCTACAAAGATCCACAACCCCCCAAGTGGAAATGGCTGGAGGGGTTGCGATCTTCCGTCTTTGGGCCGCGCGCTCAGTTGATCTTCTTTGTCGAACCCGGGGACAGTCTGCACATCGAGATGAATGAAGGCCGTTTCTCTTCCTCTATTGAATTCAGCGGCCAAGGCGCGGACAACAACCGCTTCATAGCCGAGATTCTGCCCGACTACCTCTCCTTTCGCCCCGACTACGAGGGGCTGGCGTTGGAGGATTTCATTCGCCAAGCGGAGCAGCGGCGGCAGGATGAGTTTGAGTGGCTCGCCAAGGGGCGCGAGAAATACGCGCTTTCTGCGGGGTTTATCGACTATGCAACAGCCCGCTTCAACTACGAGTGGGCCAATGAGATGATTTCCTATCCGATGAATTACAGCTTTGCCAATGGCCACGATAACAGGGACATCACCCCGGATTACTACAATTTTCTTCAAGGCATTCCCTTGGTCGATGAGAATGCCATCGGCACGAGCGAATATCGCACGTTTCTGACGCGTACCTTGGATTGGGAATCAGGCAAGGAGAGGAATAAACCCCTCACGCTGTCCGAGATGTACGATTTTTCGGGTTTGGAGTTGTCAGACGCCGATCAGACTCAACTCGACTCCCTATACGAAAAGGAGGGCCGAAGACCCAGCTTGTCGAAAATGGTCGATTTGTCGGCGTTGGGGCTGTCGGATTCGGAGCAGACCCAGCTCGACTTCCTGTACGCAAATCGCCGCTCACTCAGGCTGTCCGAGATGTACGATTTGTCGAAATTCGAGCTATCGGACGCCGCTATAGCCCAGCTCGACTCGTTCTACGAAAGGTCGGATAAATCCTATGGCATTGCCCGTTCAAGCGAGTACGACTCGCCTAGCATTGATACGCTGGGCACGAGAGTGGAGTTTCACTTGCCAATGGAGGAAGAGGTCGAGGGAGCGAGTAAGAAAGTCCCGCTATCTGAGCTACTCGATTGGTCGGAGTTGAGTCTATCGGCCGCTGCCGTGGCTCGCCTCGACTCCCTGTACGAACATCGCCGCTCGCTCAAGCTGTCCGAGAAACTCTACTTGTCGGAATTGGGTCTGTCGGAAGCGGCGCAAGCCCAGCTCGACTCCATCTATGCCGCGCCTTGGATGAGGAGGATTAGTTTTGGTGGGAAACGATACGCTCTAGCTAAGCAAAAACTGGACGGGAGAGTGCTCTACTGGTTTCTGGCCGGCGAGTTAGTCAATGGGTTTGAGCGCGGCCACACGGACTTTGCCTTGATCCATGAAAGGTGGGAAGAATTCAAAGAAACCAACCCCTACCCAGAGTACAACGAAGCTATCGAGGCGGCATTGACCAAGGCGTTGGTTCTACAACCGGGGCAACCCGCGCCCGACTTCACGCTCGACGACCTCGACGGCCAGCCAGTATCGCTGAACCAATTCAAAGGGAAGGCGATATTCATTGATTTCTGGGCGAGTTGGTGCGGGCCGTGTATTGTCGATCTGCCCTATATACAGAAAATCAAGGCCGAGATGGCCGAGCAGCCGGTTGTCTTCCTCAACATCTCGTTGGACGACGATGAGGAAGCTTGGAGAAAAGCGGTTGCCAAACACGAAATCAAAGGCGTCCATCTGCGGGTAGCGGGATGGGGTGCGGACGTAGCAAAAGCCTATAGCATCAGTAGTTTGCCTTCGTACTACGTGGTGGACGCACAGGGGCGGATCGCGGAACGGCTGCGCGCAGTGTACGATACTCAAGGGATCGTCGCCATAATCGCGGAGAGCACCAAAGCAGCGGGCGGCTAATCGCCAGACTAGCCGAAGTGCAAGCAAAGGGGTCGGGATTGCTCCCGGCCCCTTTTTGCTCTTAAGTTACTTATTTCGTAACTTAAGAGCAAAATGCAACAATTAACCGAACAGATTATCCGATTATCTCCCCCAGGAGGCCTCTTTGACCAGACTGTCGTAGGCAATCTGTTCGCCGATGCGTCCATAGGGGCCAGAAAGCAGTTGATTCACCGGGCTACTCGCGCCGGCGAGATTCTGCGCCTCAAACGGGGGCTTTTTATTTTGGACAAAGTATTCCGCAAGTCCGAACTCCACCCCTTTGCCCTTGCAGCCGTGCTGTATGCCCCTTCGCATATCAGCCTCGAAACCGCCCTTTGGCACCACGGTCTCATTCCCGAAGCTGTTTATCAAATCAGCAGCGTTACCACTGCGCGGAGTCGGACCGTTTCAACCCCCCTAGGCGTCTTCTCCTTTGATCGAGTTCCATCGCTCCATCCCCGGGCCGGCGTTGAGGCGACCCCGCTAGAGGGAGGCGAGTGGGCATTTATTGCCTCACCGTTGCGCGCCATTGCCGACGCCGTGTACCTCCGCCGAGAAATTAGCTGGAAGCGAGATGGTCTGAGTTATTGTACCGAGTCCCTGCGGATTGAGGAAGACGATCTGGCCCAGATCTCCTTTGCACATAGCGAAGAAATTTGCGCTGCCGTACGCAATCGCAGGACGAGGGCCTATCTGGAAGGACTCGAAAAGGCGGTGAATCATAATACTTTTTGAGTTACCTTGTACGGACGGTTGGATAAATCCTCTATACTCGTTCAACGAAAGCCAACGCACATGACCACCGCGATATTTGCCGGGCGCACCGCCTTGGTAACGGGCGGCAGTCGCGGCATCGGCCGCGCCATCGTCCAAATGCTGGCCGAACACGGAGCCAAGGTCGCCATCAACTACCAACACAATGCCGAGGCCGCGCAGGAGATCTTGGCGCAGGTCAAGTCATGCGGCACTGAGGGCATGGCCGTCCAAGCCGACGTGTCGCAGCAGGCAGAAGTCGAGCAGATGATCGATCAAGTGCGCGCGGCATTCGGGCCGGTCGAACTGCTGGTCAACAACGCCGGGATCGCCTATACCCAAGAGCACGGCGAGTTCGGCTTTGCCGAGTGGGAAAGGATGTTTGCGGTCAACGTCCACGGACCGTTTTTGACTACCTGGGCCGTCAAGGACGAGATGATTGCGCGGCGCTTTGGGCGGATCGTCAATATCTCCTCGCTGGCCGCTTGGCTGCTCAAGCCGAACATGATCCACTACGCCACGACCAAGGCGGCCGTCATCGCCTTCACCCGCCAATGTGCCCAAGCGTTTGCCGAGCACAACGTGCGGATCAACTGCCTAGCGCCGGGGCTGACGGATACCGAACTGGCGCGCTCGGCCAACCCCGGTCAAGTTACCGAGCTTATCGCCAGCACTCCGCTGGGACGGATGGCCGATCCGGCGGAGATGGCGTCGGTGGTTCGTTTTTTATTGTCCGAGGAGTCCAGTTTTATCACCGGACAGACGATTACCGCCTGCGGCGGACGGTCGTAACGTAGGGGCAACCCTTGTATGTTGAATGTTTGGTTTTCCATTGGTATGCTAGTTTCTATTCGTCGATGCGATAGACCGTGCGACCCTTGTATGTTGAATGTTTGGTTTTCCATTGGTATGATAGTTTCTATTCGTCGATGCGATAGACCGTGCGACCCTTGAGCATTGATCTCGTCCACAAGCTAGGGTCATCGCATCGTATTTCTTTTTACCTCGAACAGTTGCCTGGGGTTCGACCCCGTATCGGCAAGGTAGAGTACCGAGGAGTAAGAAAATGACTGACTCAGCCCCTTTCGTTGGTATCGACGTAGCCAAAGCCCACTTAGACGTGGCCAGCCCGCA
>JAJDVZ010000112.1:0-30361 GCA_022825835.1 Candidatus Latescibacterota bacterium | reverse complement strand
TGATCATAATGCCAACAGATCAGATCATTCTCATCCGTATGCGGCTTTTGTTGGATCGTATCATCGACGATGAGCACCCCATCGTCCTGTTGGATTTTGCGGACCAAGGGCTTGATCTGCTGCCACAACGTTTTGCCATCGCAGTCGGCCGCCGACAGAAACCGCGTGACTTGATCGTGGCTGACCGCCCCGTCCACCAACGCCGACAAGCCCGTGGCCGTGGTCGCGCCAAACGAACTGAGCAGATAATCGCTATATAATTCTAACAGGGCTTTGTCCATGTCGAGAATATACCTAGGATAAAGCAAAACTGCGTAACATCAGTCCTTAAGTCTGTCATCGCTCCTATTCCGGCCCCTGTGACCAACTGTCGATTTCATCCATCATGTAACGACATATCGTCTCGACTATGCTATCTATTGCCGAGTCTCGGTCATTAAGCTCCGAATAAGCGACGAGGTGGCTTATTTCACGCGGTCCGTTGAGCGCTACCTCAAACGAAAATCCTTTGCCCCCAAGTCTCCATGCGACGGACAGAACCAAGTCGAAACTGCTGTTCCCTCTTCCTGTGTAATCTTGGAACAAATACTTCCTCAGTAGGCTAAGATATTGCTTATCGCTGAGCTCAAATCCCGGAATCACTATATGTGATTGCTTCGTCTGTTCCCAGTTTCCGCTTTCAAATAGACTGTCAGAATCGACTGTCTGCTGCGCTTGTGCTATGTATGAACTCGCGCTGTAGTAACGAAATAGCTTGGATAAAGGTTTAAGTCGCCTATCCAACCTTTCGAGTATCGGGCAAACGTGCATGAGAAAGACATTATCAAGTATTTCGAGATCGGATTTGTGCGGCTCTGGCTCCTGCTTGCTTCGCACGAAGAGTTCCAGCTCCTTGGCTGTATCGTCGGGTTCGTGGATCAATTCGCCTTTCGCAGCCCGGATCGCCAGTTCAAGTGCCCATAAGACATTTTCCAGCATGAACTCGGCGAGTGGCAATATGCGACCTACATCGGCGTTCTGGAGCCCACCGATGTAGCGGTCCCGTTCGTCGCTCTTAATCACGATAGGCGGCAGGTTATTCCAAAACAAAGCATAGTTGGCAAGTAGCCGCGCGGTGCGCCCGTTTCCATCGTCGAACGGATGGATGCACAAGAAACGCCAGTGAGATTCGGCCAAGAACAACGGCAGAGGATAGGCATTCCGCTCTAGGTCACGCCGAAAGTCACGGGTCCATTCCTCCATTAATTGGGGCGTTTCTTCGGGTTCGGCGTATCGATGGAGTTCTCCAGTCGCCGTCCGCACGTGATTCGGCTGCGTCTTGTATTGGCCCGGAATAATGCGCTTCTGAGTCGGTTGGCCATCCGGCGTCTCTGCGTAGCTCCAGAATGGCTCCTTGAGGAGGATTTGGTTTAGCTGCCTTATATCGCTCTCCCCAACAATCCGTTCCTCTCCAGCGAGGGATCGAGTATAGTCTATCGCAACATCGTGCGCCTTCATCTCCTCATAGTCCCGCATCGGGTGCCCACCAGCCGTTCGACCGTGAATGAGCAGTAATTCGGTCTCGTGGTAGGTCAGCGTATTTCCCTCGATGTGATTGCTATTGTAGTTCCATTCGAGTCTAAGTTTTCTCCAGAGCCGTTCGTAGTCAGCGTTCTTCATACCTTCGCGCCGCTCGTGCCATTCCGAAATCGCCGCCTCTAAATCCGCTAGGCGTTCAAAGAGGTGAACGTACTCAAGGGTGAGGTTTGGAATGTCGATGCCTAGTGAGTGAGACTCGGCAATCCAATGGGCCATTCGATCTCTGACCCCGGCGTCGACTTCAAGCTCAGAAAGCGCATTCGCATTGAGCGTGTACCGTCCGAGCTTTGAATGCTCGACGATAATCCGATCTACGGACTCGACTACCTTTGCTGTATCCCCAGTGATAGGACAGTTGCGCCTCATAAATCCAACTCCTTCAGGTACTCCTCCAACTCGGCCTCGACCTCGGCAGGCTCGGTCCCATGCTCCGCGATCTCTCTCCAGACGGCCTAGATTGCATACTGATTAGAATACGTATTTCCCCACTATCTAGGTCAAGATTTTTTTAGCAGTAAGAATCGTACTGACCTTTTTACATAGTATAGAACGCCCATAGATGCTCTAGCTGATTGAACCCTCGGCCGAAAACCCCTACATGAACAGCGCTTATTGGGTGCGTTCGTTCTTGATCGTGCTGTTGGGATTGGAACCGGCGCAGCCTTGAATAGATTAAAGAAAGAGCCTATTTGATGTACACCAGCGGCCGCTGGTACAGTTGAGAGCCCACGCGCAAACGCGCCCAATAGACCCCAGAGGCCACCGAACGCCCCTCGTCGTTACGGCCATCCCACCCGGCTAGGTAGCGACCCACCCCTCGGCCATCAGTCAGTTGGCGTACCAATTGGCCATCGACCCCGTAAATGGCCAAGTCATAATCCGCCTCAACCGGCAGCACGAAGGGAATTCGCGTGAAACTGTTGAACGGATTGGGGTAATTGGCCAGCAGAGCGGCCTTGTCGGGGGTGGTCTGTTCCACCTCCTCCACAGCCGTGGGGACGACCGCGCCGGGCAAATACTGGGACAGCGCGGCACCGCTGATGATGTGGGCTTCCCCCGCATTTTCGCGTCGATTGTTGGGCCCGTCGCCGGCCATGCCGTTGGGAATGGCGTCCACCCGTCCGTCGCCATCCATATCGCCACTGGCCCCCCAATAGGCTGAAAAATCAATCGGGTCGGGTGCTTGAATCCACACGACAGGTACTGCGGGATCGGCCAGGTCGATCTCGTGCGGCAAATCAGGGCCGCCAGCCAGCACCGCAAAACCGCCGGCGAAGCGCCGCTTGAGCGGCCCCTCGTCGCCAGGCACACCCACAAAGAGGTCGTCGTACCCGTCGCCGTGGATATCGCCGGCAGCTAAGGCGTCGCCAGTAATGGCATCGGGGCGGGCACCGTAGATAACGGTAATGTCGGCCGGCGGCGCAGCCATATCCAGCCGCTGTCCGCGCCGCTGAGGACCGCCATACACCACGTACACCTCGCCAGCGTCGGTGCGGCTATTGCCCGGACCGTCGGCCCGGTACGCACCGATGAATAGGTCTTGGATGCCGTCGCCGTCGATATCGGCCAAGACGATTTCCTCGCCCAGCCGGTCGGGCGAACCCCCGCCGCCATCGGCACCGTAAATGACGGTCAGATCGGCGGGCGGGTCCCCGGCTAAATCAATGGCCGCAGGACGCTGAGGACCGCCGTACACCACGTACATTTCCCCGGCGTTTTCGCGCTGGTTTTCCGGGCCATCCCCAGCGCCGCCAGTGCGATGGTACGCATTGCGCAAGGTGCCAAAAGCCGCCGCGCCAATGGCAATGTCGTCGTACCCATCGCCGTCAAAATCGCCAGCGACCACGGTCGAACCAGCGTGGTCTAGGGCATCGATGCCGTAGATGATACTCAAGGGGTGTTCCGCAGCCGCCAGATCGATAGTAGCACCCGAATCTAACGGACCGTAGAGAACGTACACCCGTCCTGCCTCGACGTCCCCCGCCGCCCCCGAGGCCCGGTCGGCACCCACCACCGCATCCCGGTAGCCATCACCGTCGAAATCCCCAGCGGTCATCCACACCCCCAAGCGGCTGTCGCGTTCAGCGCCGATAACGGTAATCAACCCCTCCGGCCAAGGTCGTTGCGCCAAATCCAAGCGTCTCCCTGCAGCCCGCAACTGAGCAATAAGTTCGGCCGAGAAAATATAGAGCTTGCCGGCGTTGGAACGATCAGGGGCATCGGCGTAAAAAGCACCCACCAAAAGATCGTCGCGCCCGTCGCCCACGAGGTCGGCCACATGGGTCTTGATACCGAAAAGATCGCGCCGGGCCTCGCCATATAGAGTGACCACATCGCCGGGATCAGCAGCCAAGTCCAGACCACCCCCCGAGGGTATGGTGTCGAAGCAAATGGCCACTTCACCGACGTTAGAGCGATCATTGGCAGGGCCATCGCCGGCCATCGCCGAAATCACCAAATCATCGCGCCCGTCGCCATCGAGATCGCCAGCGGTAATAGGAGTGCCGAATTCAGCATCGTTGACGTCCGGGTTGTACACTGTGAACTGGCCCGTCTGAGCAGTGTCGGCTAGATCCCACACATGGACTATTTGGGCCGAAACCGGGATGGCAAGACAGCACAGGACCGACGACAGGGTGGCCACGTATTTCATGGGAATTCTCCGCGAAAAACTTGGCGAATTACTGCATCTGCCAAAGTCAAAAGTTGAATTACCAAACAGCCTGTGAATAAAATGCGCGGATAGCGGAATCCGAGGTGACGAGCGGGCAGGCATGCAGACTGGCCAAAGCGACAATGGTGCGGTCAGCAGGGTCGCGATGATCCCAGTCGAGTTCGAGATTTTTGATCCAAGTCTGGACGTCTACCGGGAGAATATCGAGGCGATCAATTTGTTCCAGTTTATCGGTGAATTCTTGGATGGAAATCGGTATGGAGAGCTGGTCTTTTTTTACTTTAATGCCAATTTCCCAGATAGAGATCGAACTAAGAGCAATGCGGTCGGCGTCCGAGATCGCTTGTGCTGCGGTTCGAGATAGCCGATCTCGATTTAGCGTCCAGAATACGAGGGCCGAAGTATCCAAGACTATCACGCCAGCGCTCCCCATTCGTCAGTGGTCGGCGTATTGATGTCTGCGCGATAGACAACTTTGCCCTGAATCGCTCCGAATACCTCTTCCACGGTCTTTTTTTGTGCAATCGGCTGAATGCGCAAAACAGGGCGATTGTGATCTGTGACCACCCATTCTTCGCCGGTTTCTTCAATCTCGCGAAAGATGCGAAGCATATTGGCTTTCAATTTACTTTTTGAAATAGAAGGCATTTCTCCTCCTTTTTGATGTATTATGACCACAGTTATGACTATGGTCATAAAATGCACAAAACCCCTTTGTTGTCAAGGTCACAGACTGCGACCGGCTCGATACCTGCTCACTAACCGACTGACGACAAAGGCGCAGAGTAAGGAAACTACCGTCAGCCAAACCAGCCGTTCGATTCCGGCACGGGGATACTCGACGTAAATTCGGCCCCAACCAGAATCGCCTTTTAGAGGCAGCGCGCGCGGAGCGAAGAGATGGGCCAAGACGCCAGCCTGACGCGCCGGAGCTATACTCCCCGCAAAGCCACCGACGTACAGAGGAAATTCCACGGTCTGCCCACAGCCCGTGAGGCGGAGTACGTGTTCGCCAGACCCCTCCGGTCGGAGACGCCATACCAGACGGTGGAGGACCGGCTCCCGCACCGAGGGACTCAGCACACCCGCTCCTTGAACCCATTCGAGTCTGCAATCCATGTGGACCACATCGCCAGAAGGCCGAGCCAATACCGCAGTCAGCAGCGTTTCAGCGCCGCTCGGGATGGGCGCAAGGGCAAAGCGGTAGTGGGCCTGTATCAACAAGGGAGCGCTTGCCAGCAAAGAAACAACGAGAGGCACCAAAAGAATGCTGCTATAGCGCAAATTGGCCTTGAACAACGCTAGTTGCGCCTGCCAGACCAACAAAGGCTCGCGCCGGTAGAGCCAAATCTCGAGAAGGGCGGCCCACAACTCGTCGCGGGCCTGACGCAGGCGTTCTCTGCGGACCAGCGCGGCGAATATCAGCGAGACTACTATCCCCAAGACTACTGCTACGCCGAAGATCTCCGCCCACCTCCCCAGCGCTGCCAAGGGTGCCATACAGGCGTCGAACGCATAGTTGGCCAAGCGGTTGTAGTAGAGGATGAGGGCTTGCATGTCCTACTCCAGATAGCCCAAACCCCTGAGGCGTTCGTCGATGCGTTCCTGGTCCGCAGCCGACGGGGCATTGAGTTCTTTCTCAATGCAGTGGATAACAAATTCTTCCACGCTGCTGTACCCTACCTTCTCGACGTGGGCTTGGGCGCGCTGCCAAAGCTCGTCCTCCAAGACAACTTTTCGTTTAAAGAGCGCCATCTATTCCTCCCAAATCGAATGTCCCGACATGGCGGTCGGTGGAGCCAGACCGTAGTGCGCGAGGATGCTCACCGGAATATCCCGCAGATGGTGGGGGATGGGCTTCAGCGGTTTATTGCTCAGGAGAACGCCGGGCACCTCTTCGGCCGCCATGCAGTGATCCCCACTCCAAGGGGAAAGATTGTCCTGCAAAACCGCGCTCTCCAGTTGGCCAATGGCCGTAGCGCCCGAAGCGCGATACCCCCTCGCATAGCCGATGATTAAGTCCGGTGCTAAGTCCGAATCGGCCCCAGGGTCTGGACGATAGACTCTTTTTACCACCTGCCGACCGTCGGCCGGATCCCGCAGGTTGAGCAAATTCTGACTCAGTTCGCTGAGCAAACTTTCCCGAGCCTCCGGCCGCACCGTCCCATGCTGTTCGCGGCCCTTGAGATTGAGGTACAGGGCATTGAGCCCCAAGCCATAGGCCCGAGTCTGTCCCCAGCGCACGTGGCGCTCGTTGAGAATATGGGCCTGATCGAGCGACACTTGGGGAGCCAAGACGAGATAGCCCTCCTGAGCCAGCCAAGAATTGAGATTGAAAGAGCGCTCGTACGCGGCAAAGCCGTGGTCCGAAAGGACGATGATATCCGCGTCTGCCCCCAGCATGGCGACGGCCTCGCCCAGCAAATCGTCCATGGCGACGTACTGATCGGCAATGGCCTGTTGGTACGGGGCGAATTCCGCTCGGTGGCCCGGGTGATCGGGTGCCCAAGCGCACCAGAGCATGTGGCAGACCTGATCGAGACTGTGGACGTAAAAAAAGAGCACGCCAGCCGCAAAGCGTCCCAGCTCATAGCGCAGTTGGCGACGGCGTTCTTCGAGGGTCAAGGCGTCCTGGCGCAAGAATTCTCCGTAGTCAAAAACGTCTGCTTCGAGGGCTTTGGTATCGTCGGGCATGCCTTGGGTATAGTGTGGGCCAAGAGCTTGGTGCAATTCTTCGCTGGCCTCTGGAGGGGTAGAAATGGGCATGGCCGGATTGCCGGGATGGATATTGATCGGCGTCAGGTAGAGTTGCAGAGAAGGAGCTGCGGCTCGCAAGTAAAAGCGGGCAATGCCCTGCAGGCGTTCCAAGCTGTAGGGCTTGCGCCCGTAGTCTATGGTAATCCACGGACTCCACTCGCCGGACTGGAGGACCAAGCGCTGTTGGCCGAGGACGATTTCGGCGGTCCGGTGCTGCCGATCTAGGTAAATCGCAAAATGGGTTTGCACCGGCTCTTCGTCTAGCGTCGGACCGTGGATGGGCAGTTGCGCCCAACCGTCTTCCAACTGGACGCCGATTATTTTGCCGCCGGGAACGGCCAATTCCCCCCCGGCCACTAGGCTGGTGCCCCCGCCTTCAAGGTACGCCGGTACAGTGTACGGCCCCTCAGTGTAATAGGTAAAAGTCCCGTAGGTCCCCAACATATCTGGCGTGCCCATGCCCGAGAAAGCGCGCACGGCGCAGGGACGGAAAAACGGCAGACCCCCAAAATTCTCCGCTGGCTGGGAGGGAGGGAAATTGGCCGGCACTTTGAAAATGGTCGTGGGAACACCTTGTTCGGCGAGGATTTCCCAAAAGGGCCGACCCCGGCGCTGCAACGCCAGCTCGCCGGATTCCCCCCGGCGCGCGATAGACAGAAAGGGGGTCAAGGAGGCCGGGTCGCGGTGGACAAAGTCGAAAATGCCGTGATCCTGTGGATCCAAGCCGGTAATAAAGCTCGCCCACGCCACCGGACTCTGCGGCGGCGCACTAGTTTGCAAAGGTGCAAAACCCCCGCGCTGGGCCAGAGCCTCAAAGTGCGGCATCCGGCCCTCGGTCATCAGCGTCCGCAGAATCTGCGGGTCCATGCCGTCGATGCCCAGCACCAGCAGGCGGTCCGGTGGAGGACCAGAGCGGCAGCCCCAAGTCCAGGACAGGAGGGCAATTAGGACGATGGCAAGGGCGGCGTTAGGCATATTCCGCAGATAGCGTAGATGAGGGCAGATGAGGGCAAGAGCGGTGTTAGGCATTGGACTCAGCGGCCGGGGCGAATACATCTCGGCCCTGCATGTAAGATGGCGGCTCGATGCCGAACAGGCCCAGAATGGAAGGGGGGATATCGAGCAAGTGGGGATTGCGAATGTCTATTTTGCGGTTGCAGAAAAACACGCCGGGCACCAGTCGTGGGTCCACGCAGTGGTCGCCGCTCCAAGGCCGGGTATTGGTCTCAAAAACGGCCTCGGTCACTTGGCCGCTGGCCCCGCTCCAAGAAGCGCGGTATCCGGCGTTGTACCCGATGAGCAGATCCGGGCCATCGTCCGTATAAGGCCCGCTGAAAGAAGCCGCCGTATCCCAAGCCTTGTTGATGGCCATCTCGCCCGTCTCTTGGTCCACCAGACCGGTGAGGCGGGAGCACAGTTCGGCCTTGAGTTGGCGCGATTCCGTCCCAGGGGCGACAATCCCACTAACTTCGCGGCCCCTGAGATTGATGAATAGTCCGGTGAGGCCGAGGGCAAAAGCCCGGGTGCGGCTCCAATCGACTTGGGCCAGCCACTCGGCGCTGTGCGTGTAGCCCTCGTGCAAACACAAGTACCCATTTTGCCACAGCCACGTATTGAGATTGACGCCGCGTTTAAAGGTGCAAAAACCGTGGTCGGAAATGACCATGAGCACGGTCTCGGCGCAGTCGATTTTTTCTAGCGTGCGGCCCACTAGGTCGTCCATGCGAGCGTACATATCGGGAATGGTATCGGCCAAGCCGTTGACTTCCCGGCCCCGATTGGCCGGATGGTCGGGATCTAGGGTGCGGAAAAACATGTGCTGGATGCGGTCGGGGCTGTCAAAGACGCAGGCAGTGAGGCCCTTGGGGGTTTTGTCGAGCGCGTGGAAGAACATGGCTTGGCGCTCGTCGTCGAGTAAATAGGTCTGGTCGAGAAAGGCCCGCTCGTCAATTAAATCGGCATTGAGTGCATCAGTGTCTTCCGCCAACCCCACTGTGGCGAACTTGCCCAAGAGTCGGGCGAGGTAGGGGGCATAGGACGGAGGGTGAGAAAGGGGCAGGTGGGGATGAGTAGGGTCGATTTGAATGGGGGTGACATACAGCCTGAGCGGTTCGGCCTCAATCAGGTAGAAGCGGCACAGGCCGCGCACTTGGACCCCTAAGCCAGCGGCAAAGGCGAGCGTTATCCAAGGGGAATAAACTCGCTTTTGCAGAACTATTTTTTGGCCTCCGATCACCAACGTAGCCGACTCGGCGGCCGTATCTACAACCAGATCCATGGCGGCGGTTAGTCTTTTGCCGTCTGGGCGCAACGGGTTGGCGGGACCGGGGATACTGGTGCTGACCCTGCCGCACTCAAGTTCAAGACGGATGCAGCGGCCCGCAGAAGTGTCTTGAGGTTCGGGTCCGCTAAAAAAATAGGTACACTCGCCCTGAGTGCCGCGCAGGTCTGGCGTGCACATGCCCGCGAGCAGAAGCCCCGCGAATTTTTCCGGGGGGAAACTGATGGGCACCCGGACGATGGAACTGGGGATGTGGTTGTCCCCCAGCACCTTCCAAAAAGGCTGGCTTCGCCGCAAATTGCGCACCTGCGCTTTGCCCAGAGGCAAGCGGTACGGGCCGACCCCCAGGCTTCGGCGCGAGGCACTGATCCGCGCCGAAGACAGCACGGGCTGGTACGTGTGGGGGTCGCGGGTGATAAAGTCGTAGATTCGGTGCCTAGAAGCGTCCACCCCCGTGGCAAAGGCCGACCACGCCGGCGGCGTAATGGCGGGCAAGGTAGTCTGCAAAGGACGAAAGGTCCCCTGCTCGGCCAGCTTTTTAAACGCCGGCAGCCGGCCTTCCTCCATCCAGCGGACCACTAGCTGAGGATCGAGGCCATCGAGGCCGATGACCACCACGCGCTCGGCGCTCGCTTGAGCTGCAATTTTTTTGCCGCGACGCCAGCTAAGCAGCAAGCGGAAGGGCAGGATCAGGATGGCGAGCGCGGCGAGAACGAGGGCGGCGAGGGTCCAAAAACCGCTGGCTAGGACAAAGCCAGCGCCAGGACCGACATAGGCGTCGGCCTGTTGGGCAAGGAGGCAAGTGCCGCTCCAAATAAAGAAGGGGAGCCATGCGGAGACGAGTCGGGGAAATTTTTTTTGTGCTGGACTCGAATTAAATTTACTCACAACGGAAGACCAATATCAAGGTGTCTCTTTGTAGCTTTTGTTAATATACAACAATACTCCTTAGCTCTCGCTAGACTTTCCCCACGGGAGAAAACACCATGAGAAAAATCAATCGAGAAATCCTGCCAGCCCTACTAGCGGCGTCGGCTGGCGCACTCGCCCTAGGTGCCGATGCCCCAGGGCGCGTGGAGCCGACCGCCCCAGACAGAACCGCGTATCTGACTTCGACGCCTTGGCTGGAAGTAGTCGAAAAGGAAGTGCCGCCCCTCCAACATGCACGGTCGGACCGCTGGCCCATGATCATGTGGCACGGCGTGGGTTTTGCGCCGCTGGACGCGGATCAGATCCAGATGCTATTGGCGCGCGGCTTGACGCAGCATCTGCGTTTGGACCAAGGCATGATCGACGCGGCCAAAGCTCTGCAGGAGGCCGGGTCGCCGGTGATTTTCATGCAGGGCGATGCCGGGGCCTGGCCCTATTCTCTGGCCGCTGATTCCAGTGCCTGGGCGCACCAATTCGACGCCGGCTATCACTATGAAATGGCGGGACGAGGAGCCTTGGGATCGTGGCATGGGGCCTGTCCCAAGATGATCGCGGGCTGGGAGATCATGGCCGACCAAGTGCGCGATACACTTGGTGCCTTTCGGGCGGCTGGGGTTACTGTCGATGCAGTGTGGATGGATTGGGAAGGAGACCCCTACCCCTGGAGCCACCTGTTCAAACAACTCGCACACTGCAAGCGCTGCCGAGTGCAATTGCCGCCGGAAGTGCTGGCGGACGAAGACCAGTACTGGGCCTATTACTGGCGGCACTACCAGCAGCTCTACGGAGCGTACCTGGCCGGGCCGGCGCGCGAAATTTTCCCCCTGTGCTCCATCACCAACTGGCACACAGTGTATTCCACTCAAACCAGACCCTTGCTCTACTTCGTCAACAACCGGGCATTGCCGCCGGGTATCCCCCCGCTGTTTACGGCCACCAATCCCGTGGCGTACGGCAACGACAAATTCTGGCGAACAGAGTGGCAAGACGACTACCCCCTAGACCAGCGCCACGTCAACCAATTCCACATGCACAATCTGCTGCGGCAAATTTCCGGCGACGCGGCCAACCGCCTAACCTATGGACCGGAAGTGGCCAGTTTCCCCTGGGTAGCGCGCTGGTGCCCGATTGTAAACCACCAGGAGGACGATTCAGTCCCGTACATGAGCCGAGAGGCGTACCGCGAGGCCCTGCGGCATATATGGCTGCGCGGCATCGACGGCATGCAGCTTTTCAATGCTTGGCGCGAGGAGTACGAGGAAATCGCGCTGTTTGAAGTGCTCGATGCAGTCGCCGTGTACGACGAAATGCTCGGCTACCGCAACTTTCTCGACGCCGGCCAAGTGATGAATCTAGCGGAGCCGGCCGTGCAGGATGAAGGGGTGCTGTGGTCCGGTTTGCGCTTGGAGGAACAGGCCGTAGTGCGGCTGTTCAGCCAAGGGAAAGGCGCGGCCCGTTTAGAGCTAGAAGTCTGGCCCGGTCACGAGATAGAACTGGAGGCACCTACCGAGGGCCGGACCTATGTGCTGGGAAGGATGGACACTGGGGTGGAAATCTTAGAATAATCTCAGTCGGGCTCCGTCTCCGCGAATTCGACAAAACAGGTCGCCACAACCTTGTCGCGTCCGAGAGTTGGAGTCTGAACTCCAGCGACCGAATCCGCGACCGCACGCAGGTCAAGGCTAGCCGAGGGCCGCAAGCGCCAGCGTTTGACTTGCTCAACCAGACAATCGCCCACAGAGTCACTGTCCACGGTCGAAGCGAGGAGCTGGACACTTTCGACCAGACCGCTGGCCAAGATGACAAAGCGAATGGTCGCGCTGCCCGGCAACGCCCGTCCAGCTTGGAACTCCCCGGCAAAGCAGCGATTGAACGCGCCGAGTTGGGAGCGGACAAACGCGTCGATGGTCTCCGGCGCGCGCGCCAGATCGTCTGGGGCATAGCCACTCACCTCGCTAGGTGCTTGCAAGCGCGCCTGCGTGGTGGCGAGTGCGGCTTCTGCTTGGGTCCGATCGACCAACGCCGTCTGCTCGATTTGGCGGACAAAGCGAAAGTCCATGTCAAAGGTCTGCAAAGGCTGGTCAAAGGCGTTGAATTTGAGAATGAAATCCCGGAGGTGTAAGCGCACCTCTTCCACCTCGTCGGCCAGCGGCTCAAAGACGATAAAGCCGCTGTAGTTTTCGCCTTTGTAGATTTTCTCCCCAACGCCGTAATTGCTGGTGCGCACCTGCCCCATGCGCATGTCAAAGCGGTAGTCCTCATTGCCAGTGACGCCCTTCCGAGCGCGGTAGTAGGATTCAAAACTGTGGGCCGCCGAGCCGGTCGCTATGCCGTAGGGAGTCAGTTCCTCTCCCCGGCGGTTGGTCGTGAGCCGACTCTGTAGCGGTTGTAGCTCCACCTTGGGAAAACCCAGATTGTACACCGAGACCGCAAAAACCGTAAAGCGATTGTGCACGTACCCCGTCTGGGGATCAACGTAGTCGCCGTACGTATAGGCATTGTACGAATGCGGCCCCTGCGAGGACTCCTGCGGCCACAAAGCATTTAGGGCGCGGTCGGTCATGTACCGCACCTCGACCCGCAGTCCCTCCACGGCATAGGCGATAGTCCCGTCCTCTCCCAGAGTATAGTCCGACCCTAGATCGGAGTGAGGCATCAGCAGCGATACGCGCTCGTAGCGCGGCGGATACAGGAGAGTGCAGCCGGTGAGTAGCAAGGCGCTCCACAGCGCGTGGACAGCTAGCGAAATGCGCATGCGCTCAGCGCGCCTGGTTGTAAAAATCGATTTGCTGCTGGGCGATGGAGCCCTTCTGCGTCAGGGCAAAGACCACCATATTGACTCCTAATTTCAGGTGCGGTTCGTTTTCGCTTTCGCGCTCCCAGAAGGCACCGTACCCCTTGTCGGAATACACCGCCACCAGTCGGTCGCCGAGGAAAATGCCCTCCAAGTAGTACACCGAACTGCGGAAATTGCCCCCGGACAATTCCTCGCCTCCCGGGGGCGGCCCATCGTCAAAGTCGAAAAATACGTGGTAGAGCGGATGCTCGTTGGGGATGGGCACAAAGCGGGCGTCGCGCCCCAGGGCCTGCTTAAACATGTCCCGCAGCGAGGCTTCGGCCGGGCCGTACTCCAGCTCGGGCCGGTCGTTGTCGGCTACCAAGAAACCGCCGTTGCGCAGGTACTTGCCCAAATTGTCAATTTCGTGCTCGGTCAGTTCAAACGCGCTACGCGTAGTGATGTACACAAAGGGAGCCTTGAACAAATCCTGGGAGTCGATAAACATCTGGTCGATGACCCGGGCTTCAATGCGAGTGTACTGGTTGATAGCCCGCACCAACTGAGAAATCGAGCGCTGCCGCGAGGGCTGGAGGATGCTGCCCCAAGCCAGCCCCAAGTACACAAAGCCCTGGATGTTGCGCTTGTCGGCCGGATCCTGAATGACCATGCCCCGGTACTTGCCGGTGTCAATGGCGTCCAGATCGAGGAATTCCGCCTGCATGTCAATGCGCCTTTCCGGCTCCTTCAGACTGGTCATTTCAACGGCTTCGAACTCGGGGACGCCCACCACCCCAAGGCCCATACCTTGGGCACCCATGTCGGCGATAAAGTCGTGGCCGCTACGGGTGCGACTCCAACGCCGGCCCGCGACAGCCTGGTCCAGTTGAGCACCCAAACCACTGAAGCCACCCACCACAGTGGCCGTCTGATCCCGCTGCACAGATATAATGGGAGTGCCCTCGGGGATAACCTGCTTTTTAAAGGCGAATTCCCGGCTCAACTGGGGGGGCGGAATCAGTAGCGGCGTATCCAATTCTTGCCATTCGAGGCGGATGACGACCTCTTCCTCGGCCTGTTCAACGGGTCGAAAGTACAAGGCGACAAAGATCAGGTGCAACACTAGGGAGATCAGCAGGCCCCAGTAGAGCAAGCGCCGATTGGCCGCAAGAACGGCGAGCGGATCCGAGGAACGCAAGGCTTTCACAGGTGTTTCCTCGCAATGGTGGCGCGGCGGCGTTCGACAAAGGCGCGGATGTTGGGGGCGAGCAGGCTGCTGTCTGCTTGGGCCGCGCTCAGAATGGCGTCAAACACATCCACGGCCCGTTGCCATTCCCCTAACTTTTGATGACAAACCCCGATATTGGCCCGAGCGGCTATACCGCTCGAAGTGTGGGGGAATTGACGCCAAACCTGTTCAAAGCGGGGGATTAGAGCGCGAATCGCCTCGGCGTCGCTGAGTTCGGACGCGGCTTTGAGGCTGTCGGTCAACGCC
Source organism: Candidatus Latescibacterota bacterium (assembly GCA_022825835.1). Lineage (GTDB taxonomy): Bacteria > Latescibacterota > UBA2968 > UBA8231 > UBA8231. Next base: position 15,870 of record JAJDVZ010000112.1, on the reverse strand, counting down.
GCGTAATCTCCATAGGCCACGGCCTCGCGCAACTCGGGCAACATGGCGGCAGCTTGGGAGGCCGCCGGAGTATCGGGGTATTGTTCTTCGATTTGGCGAAAGATGTCGTACGCCGCTTGGTGGTCGCCTTGATTGTACAACAACTCGCCGAGGGTATAGCGGGCAATGGACGCATAGCGGCCCTCGGGAAAGTTTTCGAGGTACGCCGCAAAGGCTTGTTGCACCTCTTTGTTTTTCTGATCCGCATCCCCGGCGAGGGAATTCATTAGACACCAGCCAATGTTGTAAAGAGCTTCCTCGGCCAAGGGGCTATGGGGATAGCGGTCAATGAGCTGCTGGTACTGGGCCTGGGCCTGATCGTACTGCTGCAGATTATAGTGGCATTCAGCTAGGCGAAAGAGAGCATCCGGGGCAATGTTGCGATCCGAGGCTTGGGCCACGACGAACTCAAAGGCAGCCACGGCCTGGGCAAAAAGGGTCTGATTAAAGTACGCGTATCCCAAGTAGTAGTGGGCTTCCGCGGCGTTGGGGTGTTCCGGGTAGCGAGTGATTGAGTCCTGCAAGCGGCCAACCGCCTCTTCGTAGCGGTCCAGTTGCAGGGCGGCCAGCCCCCCCAAAAAGAGGAAATCGGGCGCGTAAAATCCGCTCGGATACGCCGCTATACCCGCAGTCGCGGCGTCGGCCACGGCTTGGTAATCTTCCCAGCGCAAGGCGGCGTCGGCCATGAGCCAGTGGCCTTTTTCGCGCAGATAGTAGGTGCGCTCTAAGGGCCGCTCTTCTTCGGCAAAATCGAGGGCGAGCAGCTCCCGACAGGTGGCAATGGCCTCGCCATAGCGCTCTTGGCGATAGGAGATTTCGGCCAAGGCCAGCAAATACTCGCCGCGTTGGAGCGGAGAGGAAGCCGTCTGCAGTAAACGCCGATATAACTGCAACCCTTGTTCAATGTGCCCACCGGCGATATAAGCCGAAGCCAACAGACGGGAAGCCGCAGTGAGAGACGAATCCGCAGCGGCGCGCTCTAGGTCGGCGATGGCTTGGGCGTGTTGGCCGAGTCTGAAATAGGCCATGCCCCGGCCATAAAAGGCTTGGTGGACAAAGGACGAATCCGCAGCGGCTAGCGCTTGGTCAAAGTAGGGCAGGGCCGCATCGAGGTCGCCGGCGCGGGACAGAGCCGTGGCGATGAGGTAATTGAACAGCGTTTGGGAGGCCCTATCGGTCTCGGTTTGGGCACCCTCCCGCAGGGCTGCCAGCGCCCTTTGGGTGCGGCCTTGCTGCAGCAGAAGGCGACCGGCTTCTAGTCGGGAGCGCGAGAAAATTTCCGCCACGCCACGGACCTGGAGAAAGGAGGAGACCGCTTCCTCCCAAGCGCCAGCATCGCGCTGGGCTATGGCCGCTTCAAAGCGGGCGATATCGGCTTCGGGTTTGTCGCCTAGCTCTTCGTCTAAGCTCCGGTAGATCTGGATGGCATCCGCGTACTCGCCGCGCCCGTGGAGAATGCGGGCGCACTGGAAAAGGGCGCTGTGCCGATACCCACCAGCCTGCGGCGAGGCCGTTAACGCCTGGAAAAGGTCGAGAGCCTGAGCGGTGGTGGCCGCCTCGTGCTGGCGCTGCAGAGCCAGCCCCAAATTGAAGCGCAGGTCCATTTCGTAGGTCGAGCTGGGAAAGGCTTTTAAGGTACGGCGCAATTCCGCTTCGGCGCGGCGGAAAAGATCGGCCTGCTCCTCGGGCGCGACCTCTTCCGCTTCAGCGCGACCGAACCAAGCCCGGGCAATTTGCAGTCCCACTCCTTCGAGGCCCAGGCCGGCTTGGGCCGCAAAGGCGGCATAGTCGTCGCGGTACGCGCTGTATTCGTGCACGGCCTCTAAGTAGTTCCCAGTTTCAAAGTAGCGGTTGGCCAGCAGCAATTGCAGCCGCGCCCGGCCAAAGTCGTCCTGTTGCGCTTCTAGGGCGCGCTGATACACCGCGATACTCGCGGCCACATCGCCGCGCTGGTAGTGCAACTGAGCCTGGCGCAAATAGGCTTCCTCGGACAGGCGGCGCTCGTCGGCAAAGCGCGCGGCCACCAAGGAGTATGCCTCCACGGCCAGCGCGTACTCCCCGGTGTGCTCGCGGCACTCGCCAATGCGCAGCAGGGCCTTGGCGGCAATCTCCAGCTCGGTCTCGTCGACTAGGCCGGCGAGTTTGTTGCGCTGCATGCGCAGAATCTCGCGCTCGGACATGCGGTCGAGGCGCTGCGAGTCGACCAGCCGTTGGTAGCTGGGAATGGCTTCGGCAAAGCGCTCCAGCGCAAAGTAGCATTCGCCAATTTGAAAGAGCGCCCTGCTAGTGCGATACCCCGAGGGAAAACGCCCGACCAAATCCTCGAAAACCGCAATACTCTGGGCGTATTCGCCCAGTTGATAGTGCGACCAGCCAATATCATACAACGCATGAGCCACGTAAGGACTAGTGGGATAGCTGGCGACCAGTTGCCGCGCTTCGTCGATGGTGCGGCGATACTCTCCCATGCGGTACGCGCAGGCCACGGCCCGGCTGCGGGCGAGGGCCTGGAGCGTCGGGGTAGCGGAGAGGGTCTCGGCGGCGACAAACGCCTCCACGGCCTGTCCCAATAAGTCGTCGGCCCGGCTCTGGTGCTGGGCGCGCTCTTCGTCGCTACGGGCCTGCGCCGCCCTTTTGAGTTCTTCTTCGCCCATCTTGAAATAGGCATTGCCAATTTGGTACGCGGCCACTTCTTGCAGGGGCGCGTCTATTTGGCCGACAGAAACTCGAATGGCCTCCATCGCGAGCAGTTTGTGCCGACTGCGCATGATGTGGCGGTAGTTTTCAATGGCCTGATCGTAGGCCCCAGAGGCGTAGAAGTTCTGGCCGTGCTCAAAGCGGGCCTGCATCTCCTCGGCCGTGGGCACAAAGCGGGTCGCAGCCGCGGCGAGAGTCAGTAGAGATAGGATGACTAGCGGAATCATAGATTGTTCCCCTGTAAGGGCGGTTCGCGAACCGCCCCTACGAATGACCCATTATAGTACACTCCTAGTACACAACTCCGACGACCCCGGCGGCGCGTTCAGCGCCCGTGTCCACCTCAACTTCCACCCGGTAGAGGTACAGGCCCGGGGCCACTCGCGAACCCGTGGCATTGCGCCCATCCCACAAACCCGGGGGGCGGCTGTCGGTTGGCAGCCGCACATAGGCACCGGCCGACAGCGGCGGCGGACTGAGATCGCGCACCAAGCGTCCACTCAGATCAAAGATGCGGATACCCACCTGTCGCGGGGCCTCGACCTTGGAGAGGGCAAATTCGATAGTGGCAAAATCGTTGATCCCATCGGCGTTGGGGCTGAAGACCGGCGGGTGAACGCGCACTTGGGAGAGTGCCCGTTCCTCCGAGGTCGCAGCCGACAGCACCCACGAATAAGGTGCATTGCTCTGCGGGTCAACAGCCGCGTTTTCGGCCGCGTTGAGCGGGTTGTCAGAATTGGGAGCAAAGAGGCGGGCGCGAAACGCATGGATCGCCGCGTGCGTGCGCGTCCTAAAGCGAATTTGCAACTGAGCGTCTTGCCGCAGTGGCTCGGCCAAGGAGATAGTGAGCTGGTCGCGCGTCGAGTCCCAAGTCTCGATCGCGCTGTCCTCCAAGCCGGTGATTTCTTCGAGCACGGCTGGCGCGGGCACATCGATGCGGATCTGAGCTATACCCGCGTCGGCGTCGGCGAATTCCACATCGAGCGTGTAGGTAAAGGAGGTATCCCGGCCCATGGGGACGCGGTTGGGGGCAATGCGGCCCCACGCCTTAGAGACGGGCACTTGGTCGAGATCAAAATCGATCTCCAAGTGCTCGAAAACAGGGGTTTTCTCAGGGGAGTGGGTCGCCATGTTGACCCGGTATTGCACCAGCGCACGCGGTTCCTCGGCTGGGAACCAGATGTCCCCGGTAGTTAGCGGCGGACTCCATCCCCCTGTCGGATCAGCTAGCGCGGCGGCTTGGTCGGCGCTGCGGAACTGCACGGTGAGTTCCGTGCCAGCGGGAACCGTGGCCTGCCAGCGCACCCGACCTACGTTCTTGACCACGTTCGGAGCGCCGAGGTCGAGCGGTGCCGAAATGAACGTTCCCCGCTCTGCGTGCAGGCTGCCGTACACCTCTATTTCGGCCACATTGGGCTGGGTGATGGCGTTGATATCGACGATGACCAAGCGCAAGTGGCGCGTCCACAGCGGCGGGAAGCGCACTTCACTGCGGACGAAATCGACGATGTCGCGCAGGATGGCCACTTCGGTCCAGCGGATCTGGTCGTCGCTGACCTGAATGGAGTAGCCGCGCAGGGAGCGGTCGAAGAACTGCTCTTGGGTGCGGCCCCGGGTCAGAACCCGCACAGCGTGGATTTTGCGCCGCGTCCCCAAGTCGATATCGGCATTGAAATTCAGGGCGTTGATCGGCGGATTCCACGAGGTATTCAAATCGCCGTCGAGCACCTCCGGGCGGTTGGAGATCCGGTCCTTGGCCAAATTTTGGCCGCGCACTTGTTTGAGGACAATGCCGCCGGCTAGCGAGCCAATATCCGTCCCACCTAAAAAGCCGGCGATGGGCTGGCCGATGGACAAAGCCGGCTCTAGCGCACCTTCTTGCACTAAGTACCAAGCCTCGTCCCGCGACACCTCAGCAGTCGTCCACCCATCGTCATCCTGCAACTGGTCACTCCAGTACCAAGGCTGGCGGGTGCGATCGGTCGTCGTTTGCACTGTCGAGGTATCTCCCGCAGCAAATTCCACGGCCAAGGTCGCGGCCAAACCATTGCCCCGCCCGCGCCCGCGATTGACCACCAGCGCGGCGATGTGGTTGTCGCCGCGCACCACCGGCACGGCAAAAACTCGCGGCTGCACCACGCTGGAATCACTGCCGACCAGTTCGCCGTTGAAGTACGCGGCCAAGCTGTCGGCTGCAGCTATATGCAGCAAGCCCTCGCCAGCTTCGGGGGCCTCAAAGGTGGTGCGGTAGTAGAGCGCGCTGCGCCATGCGGTCTGCTCCCAAGTGAGTTCCTCGGTCTGGACGGTGGAGCATACTGCGACTAGGCCGACAACGGCGAGCAGGACCCGTTCTTGCAGAAGCCGTCTCAACATTCTACGTGCGCTCCGCTCAACCTCATTTCACATCCGCGTTCATCTGCGTTCATCTGCGGATCCTTGCCGTCGGGGGACCGCCATAAGGCTTTAATTGTGGGGATCATTCGTCCACCGCGCAGCGAAAGCCGACATTGCCATCGGCGCTGAACGGGCTGCAGGCCCGGCGGTACGAGGCGCGCAACAGATTGGGAGCATTGGACCACGAGCCCCCGCGCACCACTTTCAGCGTTCCATCCGCCGGTCCAAGGGGATTGCGCTCGTGTTCGCCGGTATAATACTCGCTGTGATACCAGTCTGCCACCCACTCCCAGACATTGCCGGCCATATCCCGAACCCCATAGGGCGATTCCCCTTGTGGGTAATGACCCACCGGCGAAGTAAAGGAGAACCCATCGCTGGCGTCCACGTCACAGCAAAAATCCGTTCCGTAATTGGCCCTAGTGCGATCAATGCCTTCACCCCAGGGGTAGGTGCGCCCATCGGTCCCCCGGGCGGCTTTTTCCCACTCCGCCTCCGTGGGCAGGCGCTTGCCGACCCACTGGCAATAGGATAGGGCATCGGGCCAGCCCACCGAGATGATCGGATGGTCGTCCGGGGCCGAGCGAATGGGCAGGTTCATGGCTTGGGCATAGGCATTCCACTCGGCCGTGCTCACTTCGTGGCGGTCAATCCAGAAGCCATTGAGATGCACGGAATGTGCGGGGCGCTCGTCACTGGCACCGGAGTCAGAGCCCATGATGAAGGGACCGGCCGGGATTTTCACCATGCCCGGCGGGTCCTCAGAGTCCGTCGGCCCCGAGCCCTTATCGCAGGCGCTTAGACCGACACTGAGCAACAGGACTACTGCGCGTTTCACAAGTCCCCTCTTTGGGCGCGGTCCCCTAGGTCTGGTTGCGCCAGCGTTTCCACTAGGGGAATAAAATACTGAGTGTGCGATCCTTTGACGGCAAACTGGCGCGCTAGGCGGCGAGCGTCCTCCAAGCGGTCGTTGTGGATCAAGGTCTGCGCCAGAGCCGGGAAGAGCACAAAGATGTATTCGCGCCGGATCTGGGGCGCTTCGAGGGCCTGCAAAAGAGGCGGCAGGGCCTGCTGGTACTGCTCCAACAGAAAGTGAAGCTGGCCTTTGATCAGCGCAGCGAATCCCGGATCGGCCGGGGCAGAGCCGACGATGAAGGGAAAGCGCTGCAGGGCGCGTTGCAGGACCGCGGCCCGGTCGCCGGAGATGGCCTCGCCGCTCATCGCAAAGGTCCGCCCCCACTGCACCGCAGCCCACAGATCGCCCCGCAGGGTAAAGGGCGCTTCCCAGCGGGCCGCTCTGTAGTACGAACGAGCCGTTGGAAAATCGCGCACAGCAAAAAGTTGCTCTGCCACTTGCAGGGCCAGCAGCCCCTGTTCCCGGTGGCGCATCCACTGTTCAGCGCCGCGCTGCTCAGCCGCGGAGAGTCCTTCCCATAGCTGCTTGGCCAATCGCCGGTAGCGCGTGGCATTGTGGGCGTTGTACCGATCCATAGGCGGCCGACTGAACAATTCGGCCATGGCTTGGTAAACTCGCAGGCGACCGACGGGCAGATCGCCCAGCAAGTCTCGGTACTGATCATCGCTGCGCAGGCGCTCCAACTCGACAGGTTCGTCCACGACTTGCGGCACAGCTTCGACGACCGTGCGCGCCAACAGGGCCTGTCCCGCCACCGAAGGATGCAGGTGATCGGCCATCAACTCCCAGCCCACGCCCTCGGGAGGAGCAGCCCGATCAAAGGCCGCTTGCACATCGGCCAACCCAACCCCGCTCTGGCGCGCCACGCTATCGATCACTGCGTTGAAAGAGCGCGGGGCCCGCCAGGGCATGGTGTCGAGTTGGCGACCCTTGGCAAAGGCTTGGCGCGCCGCCGCAGGGCGCTGCAAGTGGACCAAAGCCCGGCCCCTGAGATACCATAGATAGGCGTGTTTTTCCCACAACTGAGCCGCCGCGGTCAAATGCTCCAACGCCTCTTGGACAGCCTCTAAGGGCGGGGTCTCCAGCACCAGAACCTCGGCGGCCTTGGTCACGTTTTGCTGCCACTTTCGGGCTAGATGCTCCTCTAAAGGGGGCGCGGCCCCAGCGCCGGGCGCGAAGCCAGCCTCATTGGCCGCCAAGGTGCACAGAACTAGCGGAACTTGGGCTTTGCTACAGGCGGCGACCACATCCAACAGGTTGGCGCGCAAATGCTCGGGAGCGGCCCGGCGGCGCGGGCTGTCCAGCGCGACTTGGCCGCGCTCGGCCATAATCCGCGCTAGGGCCGTAGAGGAGACCTCGCTGCCGCGAAAATAGTCCAGTCCCGTCTGCACCAAGGCGGTGAGCCGTCTCTGCATGAGGAAGTAGTGCAGCCGGTTGCGCCAGGGCGAATGGCGTTCGTCAACCCCGTAGATCCCATTGAATTCATTGTGGCCGGTGTACACCACGACTAGGTCCGGCTCCAGTTGCAAGGCGTCTTCGACCACTCTGGCAACGGCAAAACTGGCGATTGAAGTAATGCCCAAGTTGAACACCTGGACCTCTCTATCGGGCCAGATGTCTCGCAGCATGGCCGCCAAAAAGGACGGAGCCGCAAGGGATTGAGTATATGGATAGCCCTGGACCGTGGAGGCACCGGCAAAGACCACGCGAAAATACTTGGAAGGAGTCGGCTCGAAAAAGGGCTGAGTCCCCATGCGGCCGCTGCCGATGAGTTTGCCTTGATAGCGCTGGAAGAAAAAGCGTTTGGCATAGAGGGGGTTGATACTGCGCAAGCGCCGCTCGTCGCGCTCGGCCAGGTTGACGAGAAAAGGCTCGGGAGCCAAAGCCGGGACCAAGTGCAACAGCAGTTCCGCAACCACGACGATGACCAGTCCCATTCCCAGTCCAGCGAGGCGGAGGAGCCACGCTCGTTGACGGCTGGTCATGGCGGCCCCGCATCCGCAGATGACGCAGATGGACGCAGAATAGGGAGCCAGACTCGTTGGCGGCTGGTCATGGCGGCCCCTCCCTCAGCAGCCGCGCCCCCACCGAGGCATAGCGCCCGTGCGGCACTTGGCTGAGGCGGTTGGCCGAGCGCAGGCGACGGGCTCCGTTGTTGTGGAAATAGCCGCCCCGGAGAACGCGCTGTATCCCGGTTGTGGGACCGGGAGGATCCACTTTGGGAGCGCTGCCGTAGTACTCGGGACTGTACCAGTCATGCACCCACTCCCACAGATTGCCGTGCATATCGTACAAGCCCCAAGGATTGGGTTTTTTCGTCGCCACTATCTGGCTGTGTCGCAGGCCGACGTCCCAAGTATTGCCAGTGTGCCAGGCAAAGTCGTCCAGCAGCACCTCGTCGTCGCCAAAAGACCAGCGGGTAGTGGTACCAGCCCGGCAGGCGTACTCCCACTCGGCTTCCGTGGGCAGGCGATAGAGTTCAGCACCGGCGCTAGCGTTGAGAGCCGCGGCGAATTGCTCGACGTCGAGCCACGACAGGCCCGCGGCCGGGTAGTCCGGTCCTTGGAGGACGAAATCTAAGTCAGCCCACGGCTGCGTATCCATGACCGCAGTCCACTGTTGCTGGGTGATCTCGGTCTGCGCTAGGTAGAAACCCCGGGTAATTTGCACCTCGCGTTGCGGTGCCTCGTCGTCGTCCCGTCCCGGTTCGGTCGGAGGCGAACCCATGACAAAGGTGCCTCGATCAATCCAGACAAAGGCCATCTCGGCCCCATCCGGTAGCTCGGCCACCAGCGCGGGTCGATCCGCCGCTGTTTCCGGCTCACATCCCCAAGCGATGAGGGCGAGCAGTAGGAGTTTATAATTAGACGCGTACATAGTTACAACCCGGCAACATTGCCCGATGACCGGCGCACCGCAAGCCCCTTGCCCTCGGTGATCACCAGCCACTGGTCGGCGTCGAGATCGCGAAATTCCTCGACCCGACCGCCGGGCCAGCGCACCACCAGCCGCTCGACCTTGGTGGCCCGTTGCAGGCCGAAGTGAGCGCGGATGTCGCTGTGCGACAGGAAGCTGGTTCCCGCGACAATTTGGCGGATCTGGACGCGGCCGGCCACCACGGCCTCAATGCGTGCCCCAATACCGTCCCGATTGCTCCCAGTGCCAATGAGGGAGACCTGAAGCCAGTGATTGCGGTTGCCGCCGTCGTTGCGCAACAAGGTGGGCGTATCGTCGATATTAAGGATGAGGATGTCGATGTCGCCGTCGTTGTCGTAGTCGCCAAAGGCCGCCCCCCGGCTCACCTTTTCCACTGCTAGGCCGCTGCCGGCCCGAGTACCAATTTCGACAAAGGATCCAGTGCCGTCATTGTCAAAGAGAAAATTGCGCTGGGCGTACCGCGTGCCCACATCATAGTCGTCCAGAACCGGATAGACGTGGCCGTTGGCGGCGAATAGATCCAAATCGCCGTCGTTGTCGTAATCGAAAAAGCCCGTGCCCCAACCCACGAAGGGCATGCTCACTTCGCCCACGCCCGCCGCGTGGCTCACATCGGTAAAAAGGCGTCCTTCTTCACTGCGGTACAAGGTGTAGTAATCCTCGGAGAAGTGGGTGACGAAAAAGTCAAAATCGCCATCGCTGTCGTAGTCGCCCGCGGCGACGCCCATGCCAGCTTGTTCCTCGCCATCGGCACTGTGGCTGGCACCCGTAGCCAAGGAAACATCCTTGAAGCGCCCATTGCCCAAGTTGCGCAACAGCAGATTGGGATCGGTGTCGTTGGCCACGTACAGATCCAGATACCCATCGCTGTCGCTATCGACAAATACGGGTTGGAACCCATTGTACGCCACCGGGTCAACACCGATCTGAGTGGTAACATCCTCAAAGGTACCGTCACCCCGATTGCGGTAGAGCACATCCTGCTCTCCCTCATAGGCGTTGGGGCCTTGGAATATCTTGATTCCCTTCCACAACTGATAGAGATCGGCTTCGGCGAGTTCGTCTGGATTAAAGCGGACGAAATTGGCCACGTACAGATCCACATCCCCGTCCACATCGTAGTCGCCCCAGGCAACGCCCGTACTCCAGCGCGGATCCGCCACCCCCGCGGCTTGGGCCACCTCGGCGAACGTGCCATCGCCCCGATTGCGATAGAGCCGGTTGGGTCCGTAGTTGGTCGCCAAGAAGTCGGTGTAGCCGTCGTTGTCGTAATCCGCAGCCCCGCAGCCCATGCTCCAAGCCGTGTCGCCCACGCCTGCCGTGCGAGTGACATCGGCGAACGTGCCGTCGCCCCGGTTGCGGTAGAGCCGGTTGCTAGGCGGGGGAGCGGGCAGGGGGTCGAAGGAGGAGCCATTGATTAGGTACGCGTCTAGGTAGCCATCGTTGTCGTAGTCGAACAGACCCGCTCCGCCGCCCTTGGACTCAATGATATAGGTCTTTTGCGGCTTGCCCGAGACATTGCGCCCATGTAGGCCGGCTTGTTGGGCCACATCGACAAAGACCACTCGCGGTGGTGGGGCTTCTTCACCGCACCCAAGCAACAGCAAGGCCGCACCGCCCAGCGCGCGGGACAAATTTCGCTTTCCGGCCATTAGTAGTCTTGCAAAAAAGTTAGTTGCCATGTGATGTTACGCAGTTTCTCACCCCCGCTCGGCACCGCCAGTGCGCCAACACCGGCCCACCTAATGATGATCGACGCACCCTTCATCCTCACAAATTGGCCGATTTGTGAGGACAATACAATATACAAATGACATTCGGCCGGACTTCGTGAGAAGCGTAGTCTCAATGAACAAAAAGTTGTGCAAATGAATAAAAAGTTGTGCAAATGACGCGCAACCAAGGGCTGAGCCTCTAAGCGTACCCCCCCTCCCGCCTCCCATTTTAAGCCTCCTGTTTTCAATCCTTTAGGGCCTTCCTAAAGGATTTTTTTGTGCGCGGTCGGACCGCTGGCACGAAATGTGTACGGATTCCATCCCCATTGATGTGCGGATCATAGCGGCGACTAACCGCGACCTGCCCCGGGCGATTGCGGAAAGGACGTTTCGAGAGGACTTGTACCATCGTTTGAGTGTGGTTCTGTTGGAGGTGCCGCCGCTGCGGCAGCGGCGGGAGGATATTCTACTGTTAGCGGATCATTTTATGCAGCGGTATGCCCGCAAGCTCGACCGGTCCATGCCGAATTTGAGTGAGGAGGTGATCGCCTATTGGCAGGGGTATGCTTGGCCGGGTAATGTGCGGGAGTTGGATAATTGCATCCATCGGGCGATGATTTTTCACGCGGGAGCCGCCCTTGAGATGGCGGATGTGCAGTCAGCGGCGGAAGGGGCGGAAGGGGCGGATGTGTTGCCCCCGGCGTCGGCTCCCTCGGTTCCTTTGGTTGAATCCGCTGTGGGTCGGGATTGGACGGGGCGGAAGGCCGAGGTCGCCCAAGCCGAAAAGCAGCAGATTGAGGAAGCATTGCAGGCGACCAAGGGGCGGATTTATGGCGAGCATGGCGCGGCGCAGTTGTTGGGCATCGGGCCGGAGAAGCTGCGCTACTACATGCGCAAGTATGGGGTGAAACGGCCCAAGAAGTCGTAAACCCCGAGCCGCCGGGCGCAAAAAGTCGTTCAAAATGAACGAAAAAATCGTGCAGAATGACCGGAGAAGTCGTGCAAATTGCACAAAAATTTATTCATTTACATAAAAAATTATGCAAATGACGAGTAGCAAGAGCTGAACGGCGCAGCCCAGCCATCTCCCTCTCATTATTTTAAGTCGTATGTTTTCAATCCTTTAGGATTTTCCTAAAGGATTTTTTTGTGCGTGGCCTGCTCGTTGGCACGGAATGTGCATTAGCTGACGGGTAGGCCCCTAATGGAGGGTTGGCGTGGAAGAGGTCGGGGGCTTGAGGGATGAAGTATGACCCAACTAAGCAACACACCCCCAGCCAAGGTACTCAGCCGCAATCCGGCCATTGTCCTACTCCTAAAGAGGGTGCCGCAGGTGGCCAACACGGATATCCAAGTGCTGATGTTAGGCGAGACCGGCGTCGGTAAGGGCCTACTCGCCCAGACGATCCACCACCGGAGTGCCCGCGGTGCGAAAGACTTCCGCGCGGTCAATTACGCCGCCTTGCCCGCTGGCTTGGTCGAAAGCGAACTGTTTGGCCACGAGAAAGGGGCGTTTACCAGCGCATTAACGCGGCACCCCGGCTGCTTTGAACAGGCCCACGGCGGCACCCTGTTCCTCGATGAAATCGGCGACATGTCGATGGAGGCGCAACGGGCATTGCTCCGGGTCTTGGAGCAAGATCGGCTCACCCGCGTTGGCGGTACAGACTCCATTCCCATTGATGTGCGGATCATTGCGGCGACCAACCGCGACCTGGCACAGGCGATTAGGGAAGGGACGTTTCGTGCGGATCTATACTACCGCTTGGATGGGGTTCCCCTAACAGTGCCCCCGTTGCGGCAGCGGCGGGAGGATATTCCGCTGTTGGCGGATCACTTTGTGCATTGGTATGCCCGCAAGTACCAGCGACCGATGCGGACGTTGAGCGACGAGGTGCTGGCCTACTTGCATTCGTATGCTTGGCCGGGCAATGTGCGCCAGTTGCAACAGTGGGTTAAACGGGCGGTGATTGTGTGTGAGAGGAAGCGCATGGAGATGGCAGATGTGTGGTCGGCGGAGGATGTGGGGTTGGTTTTGCCGTCGTCGGATGAGGCTCCCGAGGCGGAGCCACCGCTCGCCGAGGACGAGAAGCAGCGCATTCTTGCAACACTTAAGCAGACCAATTGGGTGGTCTCTGGGGAGCGGGGGGCCGCTCGCTTGTTGGGGATGAACCATCAGCAGTTGGTGTATCGGATGGAAAAGTATGGAATACAGCGACCGAAGAAGGGGCGCGAACCAGCCGATGGGCAAGCAGAGGCTGAATGAATAAAAAATTATGCAAATGCACAAAAAATTATGCAAAAGATGGGTGGCGACCCACCAGAGGCGAAGGGTAGAAAAATATCCCCTGTATTTTTAAGTGCCATATTTTTCAGTCTGTTAGGGCATTTCTGAAAGGTTTTTTAGGCGAAGCGCGATGGTTGGCACGGGATTTGCATATATAGCAGCGAAGGCGATGCCGATGCGGAAAAGGAGATACCAAGTCGGAGTGCCAAAGAGACCTTGATACGATGAAGAAATTCGGAGACTATAGAAAGCCACGGGACTGCGGCGTCCCGATTGATCACGCTATGCGATCTGAAGGAGGTAGAGCAATGCACAGCTTCTTGGGCTTTCTGAGTACGATGATTTTGCTTCTCTCAACAGGATGTGCGGCACCCATGACTCAAGTGGTGGCCACGCGCCAAGACGGCATTGACCAACAGCGATTCAAGGATGGCGATGACGTGTGGATCACCTACAAGGACCAAGGCGACACCTTGAGAAAAGCGCGTGGTACCGTTGTCGGTACAGACAGCAACTCGGTTTGGTTACGTCAGTTGGGATGGAGGAAAAACCCTGTTGCTATTGACTATCGCCGAATAAACTCTCTCAGCCGTCCGGTGAAACACCTCCTATTCATGGGGGCACCAACGGGCTTCTTCTGGGCACCGGCAGAATTTCTTGGAGAGACCCCTAGGGACCGTTTTACGACATGGGTAGGTCTTTCTCCAAGATATGGCCTTTATTCAAATCCCACGATAGAGGCAAGTTTATTGATGGGTAGAGGAGGGCGTGAATTTTCGACATGGATAGGCACGACTCTGAATTCCCATTGGTACACCATCATACCTCATATGTATCTCTTTTTTGGAGGTGGATTGATCTGGTCTATGCCGACAGAAGAGTATAAGTCCTATTTGTCCAACTTCGGCGAAGAACCTCAGCATTCTATTACGGTTTTTCGTTGGGGATTTGGCGTAACGAGTCCCATATCTGAAGGATTCAACGTACGCTTGGAAATGGAAACCGGATTTTCAACTTATGTCGGCAAAAGAGGAAGATTTAGAAGGTCAGGAGAGACTGCCCCAATACTAGGGTTAAGGGGCTATTTTGAACGAAGGATTCGTTAAAAACGAAAGGATAGAGAACATGAATATCTGGATGAACACAAAGAGCGATATGAGGTCTGCTATCGCCAGCCTTGTTGTCTATGTTTTACTTTTTTTGCTTGTCAATCATGTGCATGCATATGAGCATGAGAATCGGGACAAGCTCCTCGCCAAGAAATTTGCTCCTATACTGGTGCTGACAGAGAATCCAACACCTAGGGGGAGAGGCTACGCCGTAATTAATCCCGAACCCGTTGAAATCGTGGGTGCTGACTCTGTGTCCAATGTATGGGTGACAGCCTACGATTTAGGTGGAAATCCCCATCTATCAGCTCCTTTTTCAGGAGCTTGGAATCCCTCCATACCACACGCCTTTATGAAGTCTGCTTTCCCCAAAGTTGATTTCTCTCAGAACAAGTTTGCATTTATTACTGCTGATAAATCAATATCCTACACAGGTTTACTGCCAGGAAGAACTATCCCTGCAAACCATATCTTACGTTTACGTTATTTCGATTACCCAGGAGATGGTAAAGAAACCTGGGAGAATGCCTATTTTCCAGAAGAAGGCCAAGATGACACTTATGCAGGGTGGCGGTTCCCGAATACCGTATATGCCCATGTATTTGAACGTAACTCCACTGATAATTACGGTTCCTTCGTGATTAAGTATTATTGTTTCTATCCCTTCAATGAGTGGGAAAACAATCATGAAGGAGATTGGACTAAAATCAATGTCATGGTAACGAGCCTCGATCCAGATGAGGCGGAAATTTATGGCATAGATTATAGGTTTCATGGCAAAGGTATCACCTACTACAACATTACGGATACCCCTTCTGCAACGAACAACGTTCGGGAAAGCATTGCGCCTGTGGGCGGTCGGTATCCGGTCGTCTATGTAAGTGCAGGCGGTCATGGACACTTTCCAACGCCTGGTCATTACGAAAATGGAGGACAAGGACTACCAATACCCACTGATCGCTTAGACGTGGACGAAGACCTGACCTCATACGGGCTCGTTTTGCATCCTGAGATTGTTGACTCTGATGCTAACAAGGATATAGCCCAGTCCTATGAGCTCGTATTGCTACCTGAGCCGGTGGATACCCTAGACAATATGGGGTTGGCTCCTGAAATGAGTTGGCTAGGTGCTAACGTACAATGGGGAACTCCTAATGTTTTCTCATGGCCTGGGGACGATCACGCTGCTCCGCTAGGTCCATATAATCAAAGTAGTTGGAATAGGATTCACTACGATAGCGAAAAACCTAAAAACTATCCCAAATCCTATATACCCTATGCCGCCTTTCATAACTTTCCTATCGTCGGCGACGTCAGCTGGAGTGGGACGATCTCTTTATTTGGCGACATCGTGGTCTTCCCGGGCACGACGTTGACGATAAAACCGGGCACTATTATCGAGTTTGGGGCTGGCGTAGATTCCCACAAATTTCCGGCACAAGGACATGGCGTAGATGACCTAGCGGAGGTCTTCGTTTACGGTACCCTGAATGCCAAAGGGGAGTCCACCAAGCCTATACACTTTCGGAAGTCCACCAATCCAGGATACCGAGGCGTTAATACTTGGGGCGGCATCCGCGTCATGCCGGGCGGCTCGGTTGACCTGAACCACACCTCGATTCGCGATATGGCCCCGCCCCCGGCTCCGCCGACGGGTCTGACGGCACAAGCGGGTGATAAAGAGGCGACGCTGGCATGGGTCTTGCCGAAGGTGAAGGACCCGACCATTACAGAATGGGCGTATAGGGCCGGCACGATCTCGGGAGCCGACACGAC
>JAJDVZ010000048.1:0-6677 GCA_022825835.1 Candidatus Latescibacterota bacterium | reverse complement strand
CGCCGACAAGCCCGTGGCCGTGGTCGCGCCAAACGAACTGAGCAGATAATCGCTATATAATTCTAACAGGGCTTTGTCCATGTCGAGAATATACCTAGGATAAAGCAAAGCTGCGTAACATCAGTCACTGACTTATGGGATGTGAGCACAGTGAAAAACAGCCTCGTCTTTGCCCTATCGGGACGATTGGTGCCAATGTGGCTGTTCCCCGACCTCATCGCCGATGTATCGCGGTGGCTGCCCTTCCAGTACATGTTCCAAGTGCCGCTGGAGATCTACATCGGCCGCGTCTCCGCCCAAGAGGTCGTCTACAGCCTCTCCGTTCAGGCTCTCTGGGTCGTAGTCTTCGCCCTGCTCGTAGGTCTCGTCTGGACGCGCGCCCAGCGGCGGGTCTTCGTGCAAGGAGGATAGGTAGTCCATGATCGCCGACATTCGTCATCACTTGTCCGTTGCAGTCTTGTATGGCCGCCTGTCGACGCAACGGGCGTTGGAGTATCCCTTTTCATTGCTGAGCATCTGCCTTGGCTTGGGCTTGAACTACGTCTGGATTGGCGTCGCCCTGAAGGTGCTAGTCGACCGGTTCCAGCCGCTATCGGGATGGACCTTCCCCCAGCTCGCGTTCCTGTTTGGGCTGAGCCTGATGAGCCGTGGCGTCATGTCCATCCTGTCATTTCAGTCGCGGCTGATCGATCGCTTTGTCACACGCGGCGAGTTCGACTTGATGCTTCTCAGACCCCTAGAGGTCACCTTCCACTTCTCCTGCCACCGAATCAATGTGGTCGGCCTCGTGCATCTGGGCATCGGCACGGGCTACTTCCTCTACGGGGCTCGGCTGTCTGGCTTTGTCTGGACGCCGCTGCACGTCGCCGAGGTACTCCTCGTCATTGCCGGCGGGACCCTGATCTACTGGTCCTACCTCACCCTCATCAGTTCCATCGCGTTCTGGACCATGCGCAGCCAGCCCCTCGTGGACGCCAGCTTGGAACTGATGGCGCGCGGCACGTTCTACCCGCTGACCGTCTATCCGTGGTCCCTGCAGGCGCTACTGACCTTTGTGCTGCCCCTCGGCTTCATCGGGTTCTACCCCGCCTGCGACTTCCTCGGCCAGAGCGCGAACACTTCTCTGCCCCTCGATGTGGCCCTGTGGACCCCCGCTGTAGGCATCGCCATGCTCGTACTAGCGCTGGCCGTCTTTGCCGCCGGCCTTCGCCGCTACGAGAGCGCGGGGTCGTAGGCCATGGCACATATAGAGTTAGAGAGGGTTTGCAAAACCTTCCGCGTGACTCGGAAGCAAAAGGGGCTGGCCGGTGCGGTGAAGGGCTTGTTCCGGCCCGACCGACGTGAAGTACACGCGGTGCGCGACGTGAGCTTTGCGATTGAGCCAGGCGAGCTAGTCGGATTCATCGGTCCCAACGGCGCGGGGAAGTCGACGACGATCAAGATGCTCTCCGGCATCCTCTATCCCACGTCTGGGCGCGTCTCCGTCGTCGGCCTCTCGCCCCAGGAGAAACGACGGGCGGTCGTCCAGCGCATCGGTGCAGTGTTCGGCCAGCGCAGCCAACTGAACTGGGACCTCCGCCTAGGCGAGTCCTACGAGCTATTCAAGCGGATCTACCGCATTGCCGACGACGACTTCGAGCGGAGCCTAGCTGAGCTCTGCGAGGTTCTCGGCATCGGCGACCTCCTCGACACACCCGTGCGGCAGATGTCCCTGGGGCAACGCATGCGCGGGGAGCTGGCCGGTGCCATGCTGCACGAGCCGGACATCCTGTTTCTCGACGAGCCTACGATAGGCATGGACATCGAGGTAAAAGCGGCAATTCGGGCCTTCATCCGCGACATCAACCAGCGCCGGCGCACCACCGTGCTCCTCACCACGCACGACCTAGACGACGTGGAAGAACTCTGCGAGCGACTCATCATCATCAACCAGGGACGCATCATCGAAGACGGGCCACTAGCGGCGCTCATCGACTCGATCACCCCACACCGCTATCTGATCGTCGAGTGCGACCCCAGCGCCGGAGAGCCGCTAACTGGCTTCGCCCACGCCCACGCAGAGATCCTCGAACGGCGAGACCGTATCGTCCGCATCCGCTTTGCGCGGAGCGAGGTGTCGGCGTCGGCACTCATCTCGGAACTGTCGGCCCGCTACCCAGTGCGCGACGTGTCCGTCCACGAGCCCGACATTGAGGACGTGATTCGCACGGTGTATGGGCGCGACGTGGGGGGCTAGATGCAGTCAGCTAGCTCTAGCTGATCGATTCAGTTACTCAAATACCCGAGGAGTTAAGAGGGTTGCGGTCGGCCTACCATTGGCCCATGCAAAAGGCACTTGCGATTGCGTTCGCAAGTGCCTTTTGCTTTCTAGGTAATCCCTGTAAAAATCAGCTACCGATGCGAATGCGATTGATCGCCCGCGCCAACGCCGCCTGCGCCCGCGCTACGTCAATTTGCTCCTCCTGCGCCCGCGCCAATCGTTCCTCGGCCCGCTGCCGCGCAGACTCGGCCCGCTCAACGTCGATCTCCTCGACGCGTTCAGCCGTCTCAGCTAGCACCGCAACCTGCTCGCGCCCGACCTCGACAAAACCGCCGCTGATGGCCATTTGGACCTCATTGCCATCCTCCTCGACAAACCGCAACTGCCCTATCTGCAACGAGGTCAAAAGCGGCACGTGTCCGGCGAGGACGCCAAAACTCCCCTCGCTACCGGGTGCTTGCAGGCTGGCTACCTGCCCCGAGTAGGCCACCCGCTCTGGCGTGACGACCTCTAAGACGAACGCGGGCATGGACTAAAGGTCTTTGGCCGCTTCGAGGGCCTGTTCGATGTTGCCGACGAGGAAGAAGGCGAGTTCGGGCACGTCGTCGTACTCGCCATCGACCAACCCCTTGAAGCCGCGGATCGTGTCTTCGATTTTGACGTATTCGCCCGGCTTGCCGGTGAATGCCTCGGCCACGTGCATGGGCTGGGTGAGGAAGAACTGGATCTTGCGCGCTCTCGATACAATCAGCTTGTCCTCGTCCGACAGTTCGTCAATGCCTAAAATGGCGATGATCTCGCGCAGGTCGCGGTAGCGCTGTAAGACCTCTTGGACGCGCTGGGCGACCTGATAATGCTCTTCGCCGACCGCGCGCGGGTCGAGGAGGCGCGACGAGGAGGCGAGGGGATCGACCGCAGGGTATAGCCCTTGATCGGCCAAGGAGCGCTCCAGCACGATGCGGCCGTCGAGGTGGGCGAAGGCCGAGACCACGCCCGGATCTGTATAGTCGTCAGCTGGCACGTAAATGGCTTGCACCGACGTGATTGAGCCGTTCTTAGTGGTGGTAATCCGCTCCTGCAGGGCACCCATCTCGGTCGCCAGCGTCGGCTGATACCCTACGGCCGAGGGCATGCGGCCTAGTAGCGCCGAGACCTCGGCACCGGCGAGGATGAAGCGAAAGATATTATCGACAAAGAACAGTACGTCTTGGCCAGCTTCGTCGCGGAAGTGCTCGGCAATGGTCAGCCCGGTGAGGGCGATGCGCTGGCGCGCACCGGGCGGCTCGTTCATCTGCCCAAAGACCATGGCCGTCTTGTCGATAACGCCCGATTCTTCCAATTCGCCCAGCAAGTCATTGCCCTCGCGCGTGCGCTCGCCTACGCCAGCGAAGACCGAATAGCCGCCGTGCCCAGAGGCCACATTGTTGATCAGCTCGGTGAGAATGACCGTCTTGCCGACCCCAGCGCCCCCGAAAAGCCCCAGCTTGCCGCCGCGGGCAAACGGGCAGATCAAATCAAGGACCTTCAGACCGGTCTCCAGCATTTCGTCTGCGGTGACTTGGTCTTCGTGGGCCGGGGCTGGACGGTGCAAGGGCATCTGGGGTACTTCGTCGCTGAGCGCACCTTTGCCGTCGATTGGCTCGCCGATGACGTTGAAGAGGCGGCCGAGCACTTCCTCGCCCACCGGAACTTGGATCGGACCGCCGCTATCAACTACCCGCGCACCGCGCGTCAAACCATCGGTAGAATCCATCGCGACACAGCGCACCGCGTGCTCGCCCAAGTGCTGCTGTACTTCGAGCACGAGACGCTCCTCCGTAGGGCGGTCTTCGGGTGCCACTTCGAGGGCGTTGTAGATGGGCGGCAGTTCCTGCCCGGCGAAATCGACATCAATGACGACGCCGATGATTTCTTTGATTGTTCCTTCTTTCATTTTTACCTCGCGTAGTAAACAGCGCTATTGAGCCACAGCATTGGCACCGCCGATAATGTCCATCAATTCGAGGGTTATCGAGGCCTGCCGCTCCTTGTTCATTTCGCGGGTCAGATCCTCGATCATATCTCTGGCGTTTTTGGTGGCGTTGTCCATCGCCATCATCTGGGCGGCGAAAAAGCCCACATTCGACTCCAGCAGAGCGCGCCATACCTGAAAGTTGATCTGACGCTCAACCAAAGTGCCTAACAAGACCTCAGGCGATGGCTCGAAAGCGTACTTGGCACTTTCACCTGTTTCCTCTTCGGGCGCGATGGGCAGGAGCTGGCGGACGGTGGGCACTTGGGAAGTAACAGAGGAGTATTCGCTATAGCAGAGCAACACCCGATCGGTCTGGCCAGTGACAAAGCGACTCGTTAGATCCTGAGCTATATCCACGACGCGAACTAACTCGAGCTGGTTGAACACATCGGCGTGATGGCGGGAGATTGAGTACCCGCGATGGCTGAAGAAGTCCCAGCCCTTGTTGCCGATGGTGATCAACTCAGGTTCGGCGTCCGCATACTCGTCCAACTCGTCCTGAACCCGACGGCACAGGTTGGTGTTAAAGGCACCGCAGAGACCGCGATCGGAGGTTATGACCACCAGCGCAACGCGCTGGACCGGGCGAACCGCAAAGAGCGGCTGCTCGTAGGCATCGACGCTCTGGTGCAGCGCTTTCAGTACTTGGTCCAGTCGCTGGGCGTACGGCCGGGCGGCTAAAATCGCCGCCTGAGCGCGGCGCATCTTGGCCGCGGCCACCATCTGCATGGCGTTGGTGACGCGCTGGATATTGGTGATGCTGGCGACGCGCGTCCTGAGTTCGCGAAGGGTGGCCACCGCTTAGTCAGCTCCCGCAGAGAAACGGAATCCACCCTTGAACTCTTCGATCGCCGCGTTGAGCTTTTCCCTAGTTTCGTCACTCAAATCGCGACTCTCGTAGATCTCCTGCATAAGCTCGGACTGGTGATCCCGCATGTAGGCCAGCAACTCGGCCTCAAAGCGGCCTAGGTCGGCCGTGGGCAGATCGAGTACGTGATCGATGATCGACAGCGCGACCGTCAGTTCGGCCAGCGACTGCGGAGAGTACTGATCCTGCTTGAGAATTTCCATCAGCTTCTCGCCGCGATTGAGCAAATTGCGCGTGCCTTGGTCCAAGCCCGAAGTGCCGAATTGAGCGAACGCCTTGACTTCGTTGTAGCGCGAAATATCGCCCTTGATGGTCCTGGCCACTGCTTTCATCGCCTTGGTCTGGGCATCGCTGCCCACGCGCGACACCGAGGCTCCCACGTCCATGGCCGGCCTGTTCCCCGAGTAGAACAACTCGGGCTTGAGCAGGATCTGGCCATCGGTAATCGAGATGACGTTGGTGGGTATAAAAGTCGATACGTCGCCTTCGAGAATCTCGATAATCGGCAGGGCCGTCAGCGATCCGCCGCCCTTCTCATCGCTCATCTTGGCGGCGCGCTCCAATAGGCGCGAGTGCAAGTAAAACACGTCGCCCGGATAGGCTTCGCGGCCCGGGGGCCGGCGCAAAATAAGCGACATCTCGCGGTAGGCCCAAGCCTGTTTGGACAGATCGTCGTAGATGATCAGGGCGTGCTGACCATTGTCGCGGAAGTACTCGCCCATCGAAGCACCAGCATAGGGTGCCAAAAACTGCAAAGGTGCCGGATCGGACGCCGTGGCCGAGACCACGATAGTGTACTCCATGGCACCATTGGCCTCGAGTTCGGCCACCAACTTGGCCACGGTTGAGGCCTTCTGGCCGATAGCCACGTAGATGCACTTGACGTCTTGATCGTGCTGGTTGATGATGGTGTCAACGGCAATGGCCGTCTTGCCAGTCTGGCGGTCGCCGATGATCAGCTCGCGCTGGCCGCGGCCGATAGGAACGGTCGAATCGATGATTTTAATGCCCGTTTGCAGGGCCTCGCTAACCGGCTGGCGGTCGATGACGCCCGGGGCTTTGCGCTCGACCGGCACGCTCTCGTCGGCTTGGATGTCGCCCTTGCCGTCAATGGGCATACCCAAGGGATTGACGACCCGGCCCAAGAGCGCCTCGCCCACCGGCACTTCGACGATGCGGCCGGTGCGCTTTACTTGGTCGCCTTCGTTGATCAGGGTGTCCTCGCCGAAGAGCACACAGCCGACGTTGTCTTCTTCGAGGTTGAGAGCCATGCCCATGATGCCGTGCGGGAATTCCACCAATTCAGTGGCCCGCACATTGCTCAGACCGTGGACGCGAGCCGTGCCATCGCCGACGTAGAGCACTGTGCCCGTCTCGTATATGTCTATTTCTTTTTCAAAGCCCAGTAGCTGTTGCTTGAGAATTTGGGAAATCTCATCGGGCTGAACCATCGTTTCAGTGGCCATAAATCCTCCTGCTGACTAACCGGCCAGACGCGCTTGTAGGCGCTCTAGATAGGTGTTCACACTGCCGTC
>JAJDVZ010000015.1:0-52042 GCA_022825835.1 Candidatus Latescibacterota bacterium | reverse complement strand
GATCAGCCAGCCACGGGTGAGGAAATTGCCGTACAGGTCGTAAAAATAATCGCCTTGGAGGCTGATATCGACGTAGCGCTGGTAGGGGTTGCGGGCGTAGTTGGTGTACTGCCATTGGCGCCAGTGGTACTCTTTGTAGAGTTCCTGCGGCACGTACCAGCGGCGCACTGCTGGGTCGAGGACGCCGAGCATGACGTCCGGCCCTTGAGGCGCAAAAGAGGTCTCGTCTCCCTGTTGCAGCCCGAGACGCGAGCTGTAATCGACTTGGCCGTTCGCCTCTTGGGCTGCTCCGGCAGCGAGTAGCAAAACGACGCTTATTCTAATGGTAACAGTGTGCATGGCGTTCTCTTTTAGCCCCTAATAGGCTACCGCAATAAGGTGAGATTGCCGTTGTCCGGCGCTGTCTTCGGCGTCGGTTTCTACATCGATCTGGCAGATGTAGAGTCCGGGCGGCACAACGCGACCGTGGTCGTCTTTTCCGTCCCAGGTAAAGCGTTGCTGCCCACCTTGGACCGTGCCCTCTAAAAGGCGCATGGGCCGACCATCGAGCGCCCAAATGCGGACGGCCGCCGGCCGCTCGGCATAGACTTTGAACAGCGAGAATTCGATTTGGGCGACGTCGTTTACGAGGTCGCCATTGGGCGTGAATGGGTTGGGCGAGATCGAGATGTCAGCGACGATCTGCGTGGCACCGAGCGCGGCAATCGACAGGGTTTGCGACGGCCGCAGCGCAGTGGCGTCGGCCGCGTCGGCGGGCTGGTAGGGCGTGCTGGTCGCTTGGTTGCGCACGGCCACCTTCAGCTTGGTTCCGTGGAGAAATACCTTGGCCGCAAAGCGCAAGCGCACGAGTCGGCCGTGGCCGACGACCCACCCTCTGGCGCGGCCTAGCCGGTTGTATTGGGCTGCGCTGAGCGTATCGCCGACCTCGTCGAAAAGCGTCTGGGTTCCCAAACCTACGACCTTGCGGAAGTAGCGCACGGGCCCTTGGGACTCGGACGGCAGTTCATCGTAGGCTGCGCGATCTACTTCCACTAGCTCTTCTCCGGCAATGCGGAAGTAGCGCACCGCGCCGCGCACCGCGTCTGGGAGCAGGGCGTGCGAGGTTGCCGTTAGGAGCTGGCCGTCGATGCTGGTGGGTACTTCCTCGCCATCGGCCGTTGTGCGGAAATATAGCTGCGGCAACTCGTCGGTGTCGCTGCGGGCGACCTCCGGGAGGCGCACTAGGAGCGAGTCGCCTTGCAGCATTTGGCCGTCCGTGCTTGCCAGGTCCAAGAGCGATTGTGGTGCTCCAGATGCAAACTGCTCCTCAGTGCCGATTGCCACATCAATGAGCTGCATATCGAGCCCTGGATCGGCGCTGATGAGCAGCTCGTCGAATCCGAGACTGCGGACCGAGGTGGGCCGCTCTAAGAATTGGGGTTGGACGAAAACCTCGAAAGTATCCAGAACCCCCACTTGAGCCTCGGGCGGCCAGACTTCGGCTCGCAGCCCGAGGGCGACCGGGGTGTGCAGCTCTACGGAGATGCGCTCTAGCGCGGGTGCGATCTGGCGGTCCTCGCTGAGCAGGCGAGCCTGAATCTGCATGAACTTGCGCAGGCTGGGGGACGTTACCGGGTCGCCGGGCTGCTGGTACTGCTGGCTCCAAGCACTCCAGCCCGGGCCGATGGCAAAAGATGTGTCAATCGGCCCCTTGAGAAAGGCAAGGAGCTTCTTGTGCTCGGCCGCGGTCTTTTCAATGCCATTGCTGTCGAAGAAGCGAATCCGCTGGATGAGTTGGTCGCCAGTGCGGGTGCGAATCTCGACCTTGGTGCCCGGCGGCGTGTCGACCTCCCAGTGGATACTGCCCAAGGTCACCAGCCCAGGCAGTTCAATCAGAGCGGACTCTATCTCGACTTCTGCGGGCACACCTTCGGCAAACAGCATGAGTTCGTTGAAGCGAGACCAGAAGCGGTCTCTGCGGTTTTGGTCGTCGCCGATAAAGTTGGCAAAGGTCAATAAATCGAGAAAGCGCACCTTGCGCACGGGATCCTGCACGTCGTTGAGGTAGCCAAAGAATCCGTTATCGACGTTTTTTACCCGCTCCGGCGGGGTGATTGCACGCCAGCGCAGCTTGCCTTGGGCATCGCGCTCCCCAGTGGACGTCCGCATCTGATAGCCGCGGATATTGCTGCCGGCGAAACGGACTTGGTCCAGCCACACCGTGCCGCCGATGTCGATGGTCAGCACATTGGCACCCGGGTTGAGGGGGTCTCGGGTGGGTTGCTGATAACTGCTGCCGATATCCCCGTCAAAGGCCGGTCCCGGCGTTTTGCCAGCCGAGGTCAGATCCAAAGTGCCGCCCCCTTCGACTAGGCCGAGGCTGATGTTGTCTCCCCACCCCCAAGCTTCGACCTCGGCCAAGCGCGGCAACTCCCGGCGGTAGAATTCCCGCCGCCCACGGCGCTCTTCCTCCAAAGACTCATAGGTTTCGGCCTCCACCGGCTCTTCGCGGCCGGCAAAGTCGCGCACGAAGTAAACGATGTCGCCGCGTTCATGCGCCGGCAGAGCCTCCCAGGCGGTTTGGTCGATTTGCTCGGCCCGCCCCCCGCGCGTATCGGTGATCACAATGCGAATGGTTTCGATGAGCTTGCCCGTCCAAGCTGGATCGGCGCTGTTTTGTCGCAGTCTCTTTACAGAGCTAATCCCACCGGTGGGATCTACGAGGCCGGGATTGACCGGGGTCGCAAGGGTGGCTCCCCCAGTTGCGGCGGCACTTTGAAAGAAGAAGGTGCGCTGCTGGGTATTAGGCCCTTCGTGGGGGACAAACAGTTCGAAACTAATCCTGCCGTCGTCGGTAAGCGATAGTGTCTGATTGGGTGCCAACAGGAGGAGATACTTGAAGAAAGGATCGCCCAGCCCCTCTTCGACGAAGTGCACGAAGATCCCCTCCACGGGTACGGCACGGCCCAGATCGACCTCGACCCACCACTGCTCGATCGGGTCGTCTGGGTCGGGTTCCCAGAAGGTGGTCGGATCGCCGTCGATGATATGGGCTGCCATCTCGATATTGGAGCCTGCGCGGCTGGCTCCGGCCCGCACCAAGTAGTCGTACACGAAATTTTTCTGGGTGTCTTGGACCGGTCGGCCGAGCACATCTACTTTCAGGGTGCTATCCACATTGAGGATGCGCGGATCTTTGTTGGTGATTACGACCGGACGGGCGATGCTGGGATCGGAGAGGACATTGTAGATCGAGCGCAGGTGCCGCGGACGCACCGCGCCCGAGTTGTCGATGGTGATTAGGTGTTCGGGTTTTTTCCAGTACTCCCAGTGGCTGCGCCCAGAGACGACAATGCGGTCGTCAACGATGTCGTACCCTTGCTGCGCGCTGGCTGGCAGCCATGCCCACAACAGGCAGTACGCGATGGCACTCCATTTTATTTTTGCCACGATGGCACCTCCTTACAGGCGCTCGGCGAATAAGGCGACTTGGCTTGTGCGCTCGGTGCGCAGGCGTTGGATGAGCGCGTCCATGAGCTCGTTCTGACGCCTTGCTTCTAAGATGCCCCGCACTTGCGCCCGCGCTTGGGCGAAGGGTTGGATGTCGCCGCCCTCCTTGTGGAGTACCCGGAACACGGCAAATTGGTCTAGCACCTCTACTGGCCCGTCCCATTCGCCGACCTCTGCGGCAAAGGCCGCATCTACAAGTTGGGGATAGCGCGCCCGCACTACCTTGCGCAGGTGCAGCGCACCGTCGTCGCGCGGGTCGCCGTGGGTCTCGACACCCGGTCGGGCCAACAGTTCGGCGACGGTGCTGCCGTTTGCGAGGGCTTCGCGCAACTGTTGGGCCTGCTCGCGGGTGGGCGCAAGAAGCTGGTTGATGTGGACGGATTCGGCCGTGCGGAAGCGCGTCTTGTTGGCCTCGTAGTACGCGGCGACTTGCTCCTCGCTGG
This sequence comes from Candidatus Latescibacterota bacterium, assembly GCA_022825835.1. GTDB lineage: Bacteria > Latescibacterota > UBA2968 > UBA8231 > UBA8231. Next base: position 48,110 of record JAJDVZ010000015.1, on the reverse strand, counting down.
GTACGGCCTTTGTCGCCGTTTCTACCTTGGTGAGCTGCTGTAAGACGAGGGCCTTGCGCTTGCGCTCGCGCCACTCGGCGAATTCGGCCTCTTGATCCCATCCGCGCTGCTGGGCTGCCGCTGATAGCAGGTAGGCCGGCAAGAACATGGTGCGAGCCAGCGAGGCAACTTGGGCGCTGTCTTGCAACGCGGCCCGGAAGCCGGCCGAGCGCAGGTCGTGGAGGTATTCGCCCAAGGAAATCGCTCCGCCATCAAAGCGGTAGAGGGGAAGCGCGGCGAGCGAGTCGGCGAGATTCGGCTCGGCTAGCAAGGCTTGCAGACCCTCGGGGTATAACTGGAAGCCCAAGGAGCGGCTCAGGGCTTCCACTTCGATTTGCAGGCGACTCTCCCACTTTTCGCGGTACGCTGCGCGGGCAGCTTCTTCCGCGTAGTCAGCTTTGTCGGCTGACCGGTCTTCGATAAAGCGATAGATTTGCCAGCCGCCCGCCAATCGCACCGGCTCGGCGATTTGGCCGACCGGCAGGGAGAGGAAGGTCTGCGGCGGAATGGAAAAGCGCTGCGCTTGGGTGCGCCCAATCCAACCGACAACGCCATCGCCCTGCGGGGCAAAAAGGTCGTTGGCCGCAAAGCGCTGCGCTAGTTCGGCGAAAGGCTCTCCCTCGTGCAGAGCCTGCAATACGCGGTCCACCTCTTGTTGCTGCCGCACCAGAATCCGCGCAAAAAGCCGCTCGCGATCGAAGCCCATCTCGACGAAGGTGCGCTCGATTTCCTCGGGCGTTACTTCGACTTGGGGGGCGAGCACTTCGGCTTGGTAGCGCTGGGAGAGCTGTTTGCGCACGAGGGCGTTTAGCTGGTAGCGGACCTCGTCGCTTTGCTCGATCCCCCTAGCGCGGGCCTCTTGCAGCAGCAGTTCCTGATCGACGAGGGACTGTAGGTGATCGCGTGCGGATTCGCTCTGCAAGCCGGGCGGCAAGCGCTCGACAAAGCGCAGGTACTCGGCCTTGGTGAGGGCCACGTCGCCGACTTGGGCCACGACCGGGTCGTCTGGCGCACAGCCAAACAGGGCCAAGAGGGCGAGCGAGCGCCACAGAGAGCGAGGAATAGCGATAAACATGGCGTTTGATTTAAGCAATGGCTAGGCGAGTGTCAAGTTTTTGCCAATACGAATAACTGTATGTAATTCTTGGCTTTATTTGTCTTTTAGTACATGCGAATCACGTTGCCCGTCATTCCAGTGAAGCCATCTATGACCAACCACGCCCCGCCCGAGGCAAATTGCCCGAGTATCACCCCCAAAAAGAACCAGCGCGTCGAGCGGTAGCCGTGCGGCCCCATGTATTTCAAGACGATGGATTTAATCAGCCAAGCTAAAAAGATGCTGAACCAGACGTTGTTGAGGATCCAAGTGCCGCTGGCCACGTAGCCGATGGGATGCAAAGGCCACCACAACAAGTGATGGCGTGCCCACAGCAAGAGCGCCATGACTGCGGCTCCCACCCCGTTCCAGAGCCACCCCAGCCAATAGGGCCCGGTCGGCGTCTCGATGAAGCGGGCGGCAAAGCGAAACGGCTCCCAGGCGAAAAGCCCGGAGAAATACTGGCGGTGTAGGTTGAGCGCCCCGTACTGGTAGCCCAAGTTCAAGGTCGCGTAGATCGATCCCAAAAGACCGATGACCAGCGCCGCCGTTAGCATTGCTAGGACGCGCCGCCGACCGATCTTTAGGCCGTGCAACATGCGGATGCTGTTGGCGCAGGGGGCCATCATAAAGACCAGCAGATCGCCGGCCCAAGCGAGGGTAAAGCCCAGCGCCATCATCCCCGTCGCCCCCAACGCCGACGAGCCGACGCCCGAGACCACAAAGCCCGCCCCCGACAGCCCCTCCACGGCCGACGAGAGACCCGCTTCGACGATCACGCGGGTGAGGGCGAAGAAGATGGCAAACGCCGCGCCGAGAAACAGCACCACCGCCCACCAAGGCAAGCCCGTCTGCCACAGCCACAAGCCCATGACGAGCGAGCCTACGGCCAAGCCAACCACGGCCGTCCGATAGGACAGCAATTCCCCGGCTGCGCTGCCGCCGGCTTTGGCCTGCTGCCACACGGCCTTTAGATGCCCGCGCGCCGTCCACAGCCCCAAGACGACCAGCGCAACCATCGCGCCCATGCTCTGATGGCTCAACATGCCCGTGGTAGGACCAGCGTGGCTGAAGGCGTCGAGCTGTTCGGTGGTGAAGATGCCCAGCGTCGAGCAGGCCCATTCTTGGGCTTTGGCCAACACATAGAAAAACCACAAGCTGCCGGAGATCCCGGTGTTGATAAAATAGGCCAAGCCCATCATCAGGTAGTTGAGCCGGATGCGCAGGACAACTGCGTCGTGTCCCAAGGCTAGCGGCAGGTTGAGATCGACGCGCGGCGCGAATTCGTAGTAGTGGCTAAAGGAGTTGATCGTGTTGAGGACCGCCGGCACCGCAAAGCCGGCCCACATGATTGGATTGCGCAAAAAGGGCTTTATGCGCGCGGGTCGCGGGCCGTCCTCAATCATCCCCAACGGCACTTGGACCAGCGGGTAGAGCAACCGCTCGTGGTCCATCCACTGTCGCCGCATAATCACCATCGTGCAGATGAGTACGAGGTAGAAAGCGGCCATAAAGAGCAGCCACCAAAAAAGCGGCTCGACCCAAGCGCCCCAAGGGATGGATTCGCCTCGGGGTAATCCCTCGTAAAACTGCTTGATCGCCACCTCGTCTTGGACGACCATCCAAGTGGGGATGTGGGGCACCAGCAGTTCAGCCCAGTTGTTTTCTGGGGTCGCGTAGTAAAGCACGCTGGAAATGGCGGGAAGCGCGGCACCGGTAAAGCCCCGCGACGGGATCGCCGTTGCCAGCATCATCATCGCGGTAATCAGCAGCAGTTCGGCGCGGTTGAACGCCCAGTGCCGTCGCACTAGTCCCAGCAGCGGTTGCACCAGCGCGAGCAGACAGAAGAGCAGGAAAAAGGCCGCTGGCGTCGATGAGCTCAGGCCCAGCCGGGTGCCCTTGATCACGAATTCCCCATAGGGCAGGCCGACGGCAATCAGGGCGCAAAGCCCGAGGCCAGTCAGCATCGCCGGTAGGCGGATTGCGGGGGAAGGCTGGGGGTCTGGGGGCATGGAGTGGTCTAAAGGGATGAAGTAGCGGGTGCGCGGCGAATTGGCAAACGTAGCCAAATCTGCGGATACCCGTCAATAAACGGGTGATCCCGCGACAAGAGATGGCGGCGGTCTGGTTGCTGTCTGCGGGAAAATGCCGCTAACTATCTGGACATCTAACGACCTTTTGCTAGACGAGGAGATATGGAGCGCAAAATATACGCCTTTGGCATGGACGGCTTTATTGTCCCGATGATGAAGCGATTCGCCGCGGAAGGGGCTTTGCCTCACTTCGAGCGCCTGCTGCGGGAGGGGACGGTCAACCAGACTCTACCCTCTTTCCCGGTGTGGACCCCGACTAACTGGGCTACCCTTTCGACCGGGGCGCATACGGGCACGCACGGGGTGACGCGCTGGCGAGTGGAAGTCGCGCCGGGCCAGCGGATCGACAGTTTCGACGGGCGGGCCAACAATGCCGAGCGCATCTGGAACGCCTTGGAACGGGCGGGCATGCAGAGCGTGGCCGTGCATTATCCGGCGGCCCATCCTTCGGGGGTAGAGACGGGTTTTGTGGTCGATGGTTTTGGCCATCCCGGACACCGCAGTACGGATTTTGAAGTGGCTATCTGCCAGGCTTATACCACGGACGCCGCGCTAGAGGGGGACATCGAGATGGACCACGATGGCACGGCCGTACGGCAGGAACAGCGCAGCGTCGAGTCGATTCCGTCCTTAGCTCCGGCGCAGGGGTGGCGGAACCTACCCGCAAGCAAGGCTCCGCCGCTGGAGAGTTGCATTGAGGTGGTGACTCGGTTGGGCGGGGATGTCACCGCGTTCTACTTGCTGGCGGTGGACAGTGCGGGTAGGGGCTACGACCGGGTGCTGGTGTGCCGGGACCGAGACGGAGCTAGTTGCGTGGCTGTTGCTGGGGTGGGGGAATGGAGCGAGTGGGCGGTGGAGGACTTTGCCATGGACGGGAACAGACGCCCGGCGTCGGTGCGCTTCAAGCTGATGGAACTGGCCGCGGACGGCAGTCGGCTCAAGCTCTACCGCACTCAGGTGACTTATACCGATGGTTTCACGCTGCCCGACGAGTTGGCCGGGGAACTGGTGGAGCGCTTTGGCCCGTATCAGGAACACGCCTCCATGTTACCCTATACCTCGGGAATGGCCGATTTTGACACGGCCTTGGAAGAATGCGAGTACCAGGGGATGTGGTTTGCCGAGGTCGCTCGCTACATGCTGCGCGAGCGGGGCTGTTCCTTTTTTATCTGCCACTGGCATCTGTACGATTATCTCAACCACATCCACCTCGGGGACGTGGATCCCGTGTGTCCGGGGTACGAAGCTGAACGAGCCGAACAGTACGTGGACTACTTTCGGCGGGCCTATCAGGTGGGGGATCGCATTTTGGGTCGGCTCTGGGAGGACGCGGATGAGCATACGTACGTGGGTGTGGTGTCCGACCACGGGTGCTCGCCCGATGTGCGAGTGGCCAATATCCGGCAGTTTTTGCACGAGCAGGGCTTTCTGGCGCTCAAGGGCAGCGGGGAAGAGACGCTGGTACGCGATCAGGTGCGCGAGGAGGATATCGACTGGGAGCACACCCGGGCCTATATGAAGGACGACAAGGGATTCGACATTTTCATCAACGCCGAGCCGGGGCCGGAATTCGACCGCATTGAGGCCGAGTTGCTGCTGGCCCTGCGCACGTGGGTTGACCAAGAGGTGGGGTGCAATCCTGTGGCCATAGCCCTGCCTCGGCGGGACGCGTACATCCTCGGCCAGTGGGGCGACCAGTGCGGCGACGTGGTCTTTGCCTGGGACCACGGGTACGTGAGCGGGTACTATGGCCAGTGGCGCGGCATTGTCGATGGAGGCTGCGTTGGAGCGCCCAATGTGTTCGGGGCGCACCACGGGGGTTTTCTGCCGACCCAAAGTGAAGCCTCGTCCAGCTTTGGTTCGTGGTTGCTGGCCGGGCCGGGAGTAAAGCAGGGCTACGAGCGGCCGGTGGACAAGCTAGGGTACATCCACGCCGCCGATGTAGTGCCCACCTTTTGCCAGATACTGGGAGCCGAGCCGCCGCGCCAAGCGCAGGGGACGGTGGCGCGGGATTTGTTCGAGGGGCACGAGATGGTCAGGGAGCGGGATCCTAGCCGGTCCTGATGCCCCAGACCATTCCGACTTCATGACGCGCGGGTCGAGGCCGTGGAGAGCGTCATAGAAGTTCTCGGTGAATAGGCTTGACATACTTTGATGATAAACTAAGTTTAGCTAAGCCGAAAAGGAGTTGATCCATGCACATCACCAATATCCACCAAGCTAAAACACAGCTCTCCAGACTGATCGAACGGGTACTCCAGGGAGAGGAGATCGTCATCGGTCGAGCTGGCAAGCCGGTGGCCAAACTCGTTCCGTACGAGCAGTCGGTCCAGCCTCGTCAGGGGGGACAGTGGCGTGGTCAAGTCGCGATAGAGGACAACTTCGACGAGTTGCCCGAAAAAATAGCAGCGGCCTTTAGGGGCGAACAACCGTGAATCTCCTCCTGGACACCCACGCGCTATTGTGGTGGCTCGACGACCCCACCCTCCTTGCCCCGGCCGCCCGGGTCGCCATCAGCCAAGGCCAGAACGCGGTTTTCATCAGCGCGGCAGCCGCTTGGGAAATCGCCATCAAAAAGGCGCTGGGCCGACTGAAGGCACCGGACAACCTCGAAGAGGTCTTGGCGGAAGAGCGCTTTCAACCACTGCCCATCACCCTAGCGCACGCCTTGGCCGTGGTCTCCTTGCCCCCGATCCATCAGGACCCCTTTGATCGCATCCAAGCGGCGCAGGCGAAATTGGAGAATTTAACCCTAGTGACGCGGGACGCACGCCTCAAGCAGTACGGCATCCCCTGTATCGACGCCTGAACCTCCTTGATGGGCACGGCGCGCTCCGCGGCTAGGGTGCTTGACAAAGCGCCTTTTTGGCGGGTATCTAGGGCGCTATCAATGACCTATTTTGGAGAGGAACCATGGACAATTTGACTAAATGCACCTTGGGCCGCACAGGGCTCGAGGTCACGCAACTCGGCTTTGGCGCGGCTGAGCGCGGCCTGCCGGATGAAGCGGAATACGACGATCAGGCCGGCCGCGTATTAAATGCGGCCCTCGATGCGGGGATCAATCTCGTTGACACGGCCCCGGATTACGGCGCGAGCGAGGGGCGGGTCGGCAAATATCTCGGCCATCGCCGCGACGAGTTTTTCCTGGCTACCAAGTGTGGCTGCAACATCGACGAGGAGGGCAACAGACTGGAGCCAGACCACCTGTGGACGGCCGAGCGTCTGCGCACCAACATCGACCAGAGCCTCCGCCGCCTGAAGACCGACTGCGTAGATCTGCTACAGATGCACAATCCCACTGTGGAAGATGTTGAGTTGGGAGGGCTGGTCGAAGTACTTGAGGATATTCGACAGGCGGGAAAGACCCGTTTCATCGGCGTGTCTTCGACGCTGCCGCACTTGGCCGCGTTTGTGGAGTCGGGTGCGTTTGATGTGTTTCAGATTCCCTACTCAGCGCTTGAGCGCCAGCACGAAAGGATTATTCAGCAAGCGGCCGACGCCGGCGCTGGCATTCTCATTCGCGGCGGCATTAGCTTGGGGCACCGAGCCAATGAGGAGCGCCAGTCGAAGTGGGAGCGGTCCGGCCTGGACGAACTTATCGGCGGGATGAGTCGCCACGAGTTTATCCTGCGCTTCACCCTCGCGCATCCAGCGTGTCACACGACGATCGTCGGCACGACGAACCTCGAACACATGAAGTCCAATGTTGCTGCGGCCTTGGCGGGGCCACTGCCCGCGGAGCTCTACGCGGAGGCGAAGGCTCGGCTGGCGAGTATTGGCGAGGAGCCGGAATAGCTCTACCTAGTCCGGGAGCGGAGTCTCGTAAACCTATGCAGTGGAATTTCCTAGATAAGCTCGTCGAGGAGTGCGCTTTCTCCGGCGTCGTCCGTGTCCGGCGACATGGCCAGACGATATACGAGAGAGCTGCCGGGTTTGCCGATCGCGCCAACTCCATCGCCAATACCGCAGAGACGCGCTTTGGAATCGCTTCTGGAACGAAGCTGCTGACGGCATTGACCGTGGGTCGGCTCATCGACGCGGGTCGGCTGGCACTGACTACGCAAGTGCGCGACTGCATCTCGGTGGAGCTGCCGGATTACTCAGCGACCATCACCATTCAGCATCTGCTTACCCACACCTCTGGGATTCCCGATTATTACGACGAAGAGATCATCGAGGATTTCGACAATTTCACCGTCGGCATTCCTTGGTACGAGCTAAGCGGTCCGAAGGACTATCTGCCAGTGTTCCCACAACGGGAGATGAAGTTTGCACCGGGGGAAGGGGTCTCGTACTGCAACAGCGGTTACATCCTGCTAGGTGTAGTGGTGGAAGAGGTAACGGGGAAGCGCTTTCAGGAGGTCGTCGCCGAGGAGATTCTCGGGCCAGCAAGAATGGATCGCTCTGGATTCTTCGCCATGAACCAACTGCCGGAATGCACGGCCCTTGGCTACATCGAAGACGGAGAGCGCTGGCGGACGAACATCTACAACCTGCCCATCGTCGGTGCCTCGGACGGCGGTTTGTTCTCGACGCTGGCAGACATCGCGGCGCTCTGGGACAGGTTCTGGAACGGCGAGATCGTCTCCGAGGAATTGGTGCGGACCTTCAGTGCACCTTTCTCCAATGCCAGCGGCGATTCGGGTCTCTACTACGGACACGGAATGTGGATTCGCAGACGCGCAGACGGAACGCTCCAGCACTATATCATGGGAGCGGATCCCGGTATCTCTTTCAAGTCTGCCATCGACTGTCAGCGGCAGTTGGACTACGCGGTTATTTCGAACACTTCCGAGGGCGCATGGCCGATTGCAAGGGCTATTGACGACTTTATCGGAAAAGAGGAATGAAGCGATTGGGCCCCTAACTGAGCATGGCGCGTTCTTCGTCGCTCATGTCGAGAATGTAATCGGGGATTTGCGTCTGATGGTAGCCGGGCGCGTGGGCTTGGAAGGATGGACTGTACTTGTAGATCAGCGAGCGGCGCTGGTGTTCGCCCTGCCATACCAGCGTGCCGTGGGTCAGTGCTTCGGTGAAGATAATGGCGTCGCCGGCTTGGCTGTGGACCTCTTTGACGTACTCGCGGTGTTCTTCGTACAGGGACAGCTTCTCGGGCAGGGAAAAATTGGCTTTGTGGGAGCCGGGTATGACCGCTAGGCCGCCGTCGCCGGGACCTTCGTCGGCTAGCTGGAATTCGACTGCGGTCAAGCCGCAGAACATCTGGCCGTATTTGAAGCTGTAGGTCTGCGAGAAGTCCTGGCGCTCAACGCCGCCACCGTGGAGGTAGTGGCCGCCGTCGCCTTTGTCCATGGCAATGAGCAAGGGGCCGTGATCTAGGCGGTAGCCGCCGAGCAATTCGTTGAGATAGGGCCGGATTTTGGCGTGGACGAGTAGGTCGCGAAAAGGCTCGCAGTGCGGTCGCTCCCATTCCAACATGCCCTCCATCCACTTTTGCTTGTTCGCGCCGCCGAGGACTTTGGAGTCTCCTTCGAGGGTGCGCTCGGTCTGGAAAAAGCGGTCGGCGTGGGCGTCTATGGCGGCGTTGCAGCGGTCCACTTCCTCTTGGCTCAACACTCCCTTGAGGTGGACGAAGCCTTTGAGGTCGAAGAAGAATTTATCGTCGTTGTTCATAGGGCTTTGGGTTCTCTTTTAGTGTGGCGGCTGAAGGAGGGCTTGTTGCTCTGGCGTCATGTCTTGGACGTAGGGCGGATACGATACTTCGGAGATAGAGGGGACGCGGGTTTGGTAGCGCGGGCAGTAGGGATAGAGCAGGGCGCGGCGCTGATGGTCCGCGCGCCAGACTAGGGTGCCGTGGATGGTGGCTTCGGCGAAGATTACCACATCGCCGGTGCGCACGTTGACTTCGACGATTTCGTCTTGGAAAGCCTCGCAATCGCGCAGCGCTTCGGGGATTGGATAGTTGGCTTTATGGCCGCCGGGAACTACGGCCAAGCCGCCGTCGCCGGGGCCTTCGTCGGCCAGTGGGAACTCCACTAGAGTCAAGCTGTTATAGATCTTGCCGAATTTCCAGTGATAGGTCAGCGAATAGGACAGCCGATCGAGTTGGCCGCCGTGGAGGTAGTGACCGGCGCAGCCCTTGTCCATCACAATGAGTCGCGGTCGCGTGGCCATGTGATAGTCGCCGATTATTTCGCGCAAGTAGGGTTTGAGGCGAGGGTGGACCATCAATTGGCGGAAAGGCTCGCAGTAGGGGCGCTTCCAGGCAACCATCTCATCGCTCCAGCGCTGTCGGATGTCGCTGGCTAGGGCTTTGGACTCGCCTTCGAAGCGGCGCTCGTGGACTTCGATTTGGTCGTCGTAGTGATCGATGGCCTCGTTGCAGTGGCGGATGGTGTCTGGATCGACGACATCTCTGAGGACGAGGTAGCCGTTGAGGTCGAAGAAATACTTTTCGTCGTCTGTCATGCTCTACTCCTAGAAGCTGTTGACGCGCCCACTCTACAGCACCACACTGAAGAATAGAGGCAAAGCCGGTGTCTAACAAGGCCGCTCGGCGTTGACGGATGCACCAAAGTAGTATATCGTGAGATATATCATTTTCCCTAGGAGGTGAAAACGATGAGTAAAACACCGGATTACAAAGGCATTGCCAAAGTGTTCTGGAGCGGTCGCAGTCAGGCCGTCCGCTTACCAGCACCATGTCGGTTTGAAACCTCTGAAGTTGAGATAATCAAGGAGGGCAACCAACTCACCCTGCGTCCTCGTGGAAAGAACTGGCGTGCGTATTTCGACTCTGACTCGCGCGGCTCCTTACCGGCACGACACCAGCCGCCGCTTGATGTGCGGGACGACATTCGCTGATGTACATGCTGGATACCAATATCTGCATCTACGTCATCAACGAGCGGGATGATGCCCTACGCGTGCGTTTTGAAGCGCACTCCGCCGAGATCTGCATTTCCTCGATCACGTACGCGGAGCTTTGTTACGGGGTCGCCAATTCGGTACGCGTTGCGGAAAACACGCGTGAGCTAGAGGCGTTTCGTCTCGATCTTGAGATTCTGCCCTTCGGCGTGGATGCGGCGGCGCATTACGGCGAGATTCGCCACGCGCTCAGGCAGAGCGGTCAACCCATCGGCGCGAACGATCTCTTCATCGCGGCACATGCCCGCAGCCTAAATGCGATCCTCGTTACGAACGACCAAGGCGAATTCGGCCGCGTACCAAAACTACGGGTGGAGAACTGGTCTCGATCATGACCTCCCGGACCTTCCGCTCGCGTCCTCCGACGACCGACTGGACGGATCACTTCGGCGCTGGCTTCGAGTTGTCCAGCGCCTCTTCGAGAGCGGCGGTTAGGACCTCGGGCTCGTCCGTGCCGATGCGACAGGTCTTGCCGCTCTTCATTTTCAGCTCCACTGCCTCCACTCCCGAGACATTGTAGAGCCAGCCATGGGGCGTCAGGCGGATGCCCAAGCCGTAGATCCAGGGGTTGCTCACCGGACGGCAGGTGTCGATCTGATCGAGGGAGAAGCGCTTGCGGATCAGGCCGATGCCAAAGCGGATGTGGAGGTGCTCGGAGTCGATTTCGACTGTCAGGCTGGCGAACAGAGCCAAGACTATGGCGAGGAATACCACTATGCTGCCTAGCAGCGCGATGGTGGCTATTTCGAGCACCCACGCGGACGCGGGCAGGACGGCCAGCGGTATGGCGGCCGAGGCGATGACGATGACGATGCCTGTGCCGATGGCGACGACGATGACCTTGCCGAACTGGGTGTGGCGGTAGGCGTTCACAGCATCTGATCCTGCCAGGGCTTGATCCACAGGCCCGCCAGCTTGCCGTCTTGGTCGAGGACGACGCGCACTTCGGGTGATGCGGTGCTGTACTGGCCTCTGAATCGGTGGACTAGCAGGTGCGGCTGGCTTTCTATGGACCGGGTCTCGACGAAGTCTAGGCCCTCAAAGGTACCAAAGAACTGCCGGATTTGTTGGTAGCTGTGGCGCTGGATTTCTGCGGTGAAAGCCTTGCTAAAGCCCTCAGTGGCCTCTGGCCCCAAGGCTTCAAAGCGACCCTGCTCGTGGGCTTGGAGGATCTGGGTGGCCAGTTGTGCAGCCAGTTGGTGTTGTTCAGACTGGACGGGTGCGCTGGCTACGGTCTGACTCATAGCGGTCTCCTTACGGTTAGGTGTGAGGGGCTGTTCGGACTTGGCTACGGTCTGGGGGGCTGCGGTCCCCGGCAGCAGGCGTCCCACCGCTCCGGTGGCGACTTCGCCTAGGGCAATGGCGGCGATAAATACGGCAATGGCCCGACCACCGGCGACATTGCACGAAACGGCAAAGGCGCGGTACATCAGGAGCACTATCCAGACTAGCAGCAGTATCAGTACTAGGGCCACCGAACTGAGGAGGGCGAGCTGCACAATGGAGAGATTTGAGCTGCCTTGGGCGATCAAAGCCGTGGTGAGGTCGAGAAAGGGCGGCGACACCGCGATCAAGGCTATGAGCAGCCAGGGAGCCCGGGCTAGGGCCTGGGTGCCGAAGACGTCGATGGGGCGCACATGGCTACGGCTGACTAGGCGGCCGCCGATGTAGAGCAGGGCACTGGGGATGGCCCAGGCCATGAGGGCCTGTGCAATAGCGTGCCAGAGCGGGGCCGGGGCCGTGCGCTGGAAGAGAATCACGCCTGTGAAGCGGAAATCGAAGATGCCGCCAAGCCAAGCAGTCAAAGCGATACATGCTAGGCCCCAGGCTAGGGCTTGGCCGCCGGCTAGGAAGTGAAAGGGATTGAACAGCCACAGGTCCCAGGCTGAGGTCGTGCGGGTGTGGGAAGCGTCCATGGCGAGCTTCTTTCTATAGAAATGCGCGTCACTCTTGCTCGGCTTTGCCGAGAGTGTCCTTTGGGCTTTCCGCCTCTTCCAACGGCCCTAGTTGCTCAACGAGGGCATCGAGGCGGTTGCGCAGAGTGGGATAGGAGACGCCGTAGAGTTTGGCCATGTGCTTGAGATTGCCGCCGATCTGGAGGAAGCGGAGCACAAAGGTCTGATCCTCTGGGGCAAGACGGGCCAATGGTGGCAGGGCAAAATCGCCTAGTACGGACGTATCGCACTCGGTACAGGCTAGGCGGGCGACCTGCAGGGCCGCAGAACAAGCCGGGCAATGGGTAGGTAGGCGTGGATTTTGTATTGGGTCAATGCGATTCATTTTTATTCAATTAATTTTTCAATAAGTTAAAGTATAATTATCTTATATGCAATAAATTTTGAAATATAGATTTAAATCATAGGTCCACAGAGGTGAGATGCTTCGACTCCGCTGCGCGCCGCTCAGCATGACAGCGGCAGGTGCTTGATTTCCTTGTCATGCTGAGCGCAGCGAAGCATCTTGTATTTTGGATATTGGCGTATGCCCACTACCCCTCTCTTAAGGATATCATGTCATGATTCTAATAAGTTCCTTGAATCAAGGCTTTGTGGCCATGAGGAAGCTAGCGCTCGTTTTCGTTGCGGTGTTCATGTACGCGCCTTCTCTCCAGGCCCAAGATCAACGGCTCGAACTTCCAACCTATCACCTGACCGTCGACCCCGCCGACCTGAGTGCCCTCTACCAGTCCCCCTTCAGCGATGTCCGCTATCCCGCCCAATTTTCCTTCGCGGGAGAGGTTCTCGAGTGCGAGGTGCGATTCCGGGGCGGGGAGGCGTCCCGCAAGTACCTAAAGAAAAGCTGGAAGGTCTGGCTTGAGGATTCATCCAATCCAGTTGGAGTCAGAGAGCTCAACCTCAAAGCGGAATACTCGGATCTCTCGTTGATGCGCAACGCGCTGGCCATGAGGTTGTATCAGTTCATCGGCCATCCAGCGCCGAATACCGAGCACATCAGCCTGATGGTCAACGATGACTTCATGGGCGTCTTCGTCCAGGTAGAGGAGCCTGATCAGGATCTTCTGCGGCGGTACGACTACGAGCTCGGAAGTCTCTACAAATCCGAGGATCACGGTGGGAGTACAGCGCCATTGCTGGATTACGACACCTACCTTTCTTCGTGGAACAAGAAGGTGGGAGGTGAATCCGATTATATCAATGGGCAGCGGCTATTCAATCAGCTTCTCTATCTGACGTATGAGGATTTTGCAGAGCGGATTTCCCTGCTGGTGGATGTGGAGAATGTGCTGCAATACTTCGCGACCGCCTATGCGATCTCCAGTCTAGACGCCGTGACGAAGAATATGCTGCTCTATTTCGACCCGAGCGGGCGCTTGCAGCAAATCTTACCCTGGGATCACGATGCTTCCTTCGGCAATCACTGGACCGGAGAATACCGGCCCTACTTTGAAACGGTCTCCGAACATCTCCATCTGAACCACCATCTTCTATTTCAGAGGTTGATGGAATACGACGCCTATCGCGAGTCGTTCTGGAGCAAGGTCCGCTTCGTCATCGAGCACGGATTCGCCGCGGTGGAGGCCGAGATCGATTCAACGTACGAGTTGATCAAGTCGGACGTTTATCTGGACGGAGCCAAGATTGGCACCAACGCCGAATTCGACAATGAGATCTCGCGTCTGAAAGGCTTTCTGGCGGCGAGGAGATCGTTCCTGATGGATTTTCCCTTTGTCGAAAAGAATCTGCTATCGGACTTGTACTGCTCCGATCCGTTTCCCTCGCCCGATGCCGATGATCGCGGCGTGGTATTTCGAGCCACTTCGCGCAGCCCCCAGGCCGTCGTGGTCGAATACATCACGGATTTGTCGTCCTACGAGACACGGGGAGAAGAGATCACGGTCAAGCAACTCGCGCTGTTCGACGATGGCCGACACGATGATCTGCAGGCGGGGGACCTCATCTACGGCAATCGTCTCGTGCTGCCCAAAAACTACACGGGCCTCGTGCCCTATTCTTTCAGGGCCGGAGGCTACACCTATCCCTCCAACGGGCTATACTACATCAATTACCGGGCCACGAAGACGTTCGCTTTGAATGTGAATCACGCCGGTATCGAGGAGTATCGACACTTGCAGATCGGAGACGTTCAGCGGATACGCGATGAATATTTCATCGAGATCACCAATGCCGGTGAGTTGAATCTGGACCTTTCCTACTGCAGCTTTGAAGCCGGGGAGTATTTCAACCGCTTCATGTTCCCGCCCGGGACGAACATCGAGGCGGGCACCAGCCTGATCCTTTCCTCGAACAGAGATGCCGCTGGGGACCTGTTTCCGAACTCGCCCGTCTTCGGCAACCTTTTTTTCGAGGTCTCGCTGGGCGACACGATGAAGCTTCTGACGCCCACACTAACGGTGGTGACGGCTCGCGTCAACGAAACCTACAGCACTGTCGATCTTCCGATACCATCCATTGTGATCAACGAAATCAACTATCATTCAGCGGATGATCTGGATACGGGAGATTGGGTCGAGTTGTACAATCCCAACGATGCTTCCGTCGATCTTTCCGGTTGGAACTTTCAAGACGACGATGACGACCATTCCTTTGTGCTGCCCGGTGGGACGTTCATCGAGCCGCGCGGATTTTTGGTGTTGTGCCGAGATGGTGCGGCTCTCGAATCCCTCCTCGGGGTCTCTTGTGTCGGAGACTTCGATTTCGGATTGAGGAACAGTGGAGAGCTGGTTCGCCTCTTCGACAGCGATGGATTACTGGTCGATTCTTTCACCTACCTAGACGAAAGTCCGTGGCCGGTGGAGGCGGACGGCGACGGTCCTACGCTGGAGTTGCTTCACTATAGCCTGGACAATGCGGACCCCATGCACTGGCGGGCTTCCATCCCGATGGGGGGCACTCCGGGTCGGGCCAACAGCGTGTTCGCTCCACCTACATCTGTCGCGAGCGAGACGGACGAGGACACACCGCGGTCGTTCAACCTCTTGCAGAACTATCCCAATCCCTTCAATAGCAAAACCCACATCGCCTTTCACTTACCGCAAACGGAGCATCTTTCTCTGGAAATCTTCAGCTTGACCGGCCAATTGGTGGCCACCTTGGTGGAGGGCGTTTATCGAGCGGGCAGACACCGGATACCCTGGGACGGCCGGAACGATCGCGGAGAGTCCGCTGGTTCCGGGATATTCTTCTATCGGTTGACGACGGAAACTTGGCAGTCAACGCGGACCATGGTCCTCGTCAAGTGATGGGGAAGTGAATGTAGCGCACCAGAGCTAAGTCCTGATGCTGGCTCGCTCACCGGGGCAATAGTCTGGAGAGGGAATAATTATGGACGAACTCGCATTGGCGGAGGATTTCCAGTTCGACGCGCAGGGTTTTCTCATGCTGCGGAACGTCTTTGACGCCGAGCGCTGCCGGGGCTACCTCGAAGAGTTGGAGCGGCTGTTCGAGCGCCAGTACGATGACCCTTGGCTGCGCGATGGGGTGCGCGGGCAGACGACGGTGCAGCTCACCGAAGGCCAGCGGCGGATCAACGGTTTGCCGCTGTGGACGGAAGTGTTTGACGAGGTCATCAGCGTTGCGCCGGTGGTGGAGCGCCTGCGGCGCTGGATGCAGCATCCCCAGCTCGTCAACACTTGGGCTATCGAGAAGACAGAGGGCACGCCTTGGGGTGGGTGGCACCGGGGGTTAAATCCGGATGATTACACGGTGCGCCGAGGGCAGATCCGCACGCGCATGTTGAACTGTGTGTACTTCCTGACGGACAACGATGAAGACGACGGCTGCCTAACGGTGGTGCCTGGGGCGCACAAGTCGGAGATTGACCTGCCCATGGCCGAGTTCCGGGGCCGCGATTTGCCCGGGGCCGTGCGGGTCACCGGCAAGACGGGGGATATGGTCATGTTCTCGGAGACGCTGCTCCACACTGGCGCGGCAAAGAGTTCATTCCGCCAGCGCACGAACCTCTATTTCAACTATATCGACGCTACCTACAACCCGGCGATGCGGGAACTGCTGGCGGGGAATCAAGGCAATGTGAATCACTACGTGTTCCCGCCAGCGGTGCGCTCTCGCTTCGACGAGACTCAGCGCGAGCTTACCGAGTGGATGGAGTGGCAGCGCACGGCACCGGCGTCCAGCGGCTCTCAATGACCATCATCCGGCGGGCTTGGGTCGCAGACGAAGACGAGGTTTTCTATCTCTATTTGACCGATCAAGAGGGGCTACTGAGTGGCTTGGTGCCGCTCAAGCGGTTGTTGTTGGCTGTGGCCGACGCTCCGGTTGGCACCTTGGCCAATCGGAGTCCGATCGCGGTGCGGAGCGATATGGACCAGGAGGAGATCGCCTATATCTTCGCCGAGTACGATTTGTTGGTATTGCCGGTGGTCGATGATTACGACGCTCAACGATGGGTTGTCGCTGCTGCTTTATTTTGGGATTGCGGCGTTTTTCTTGTAAATTCAGCGCGGAGGGCAAGTACCAATGAGCGAAAATTCTACTGGCAAAAGGCGCGACCGGACGAATCTGAAGAGGCTGGATAGCCTTACCGACGAAGAGATTGAACAGGCGGCTCGGTCCGATCCCGATGCCTTGCTGTTAGAAGAGTGCGATATGGCGTCCCTCAGAGTAGCTAAGCCCCAGTGAAACTAATCGTCACCAACGACGACGGCATTGAAGCAGAGGGCCTGCAAACCTTAGGCCACCTAGCGTCGCGGTGGGGCGAGGTCGTCGTTGTCGCGCCGGCCGAGCCTCAGTCCGGCATTGGACATCAGTTGACGACCGATAGGCCCATTCGCGTCGATAAACTGACGGAAGCACGCTACCGGATATGGGGCACGCCGGCCGACTGTTCTCGTCTGGCGCTCAACGGCCTAGCGTCCGACGGGGATTGGGTGCTCTCCGGGATCAATCACGGCGGCAATCTTGGGGTGGATGTGTACGAATCCGGCACGGTAGCCGCCGCTCGGGAGGCTGCTATTCACGGTTGCAAGGCCGTCGCCCTGTCCCACTATACCGTAAAGGGCCGGTCGGTCGATTGGCCGCTGGCCGCCGAAAGGCTGCGTCCGGTTTTGGACGACGTGCTGAACGGGACGCTGGAAGCTGGATATTTTTTGAACGTAAATCTGCCCCATCCCGAACACAGCCGGACATGCTTGGAGACCAAACACGCCCCGGTGGATACGAGTCCCCACAAAACCGCATTCTCGCAGACCGACGACGGCTTTCTATACACCGGAATTTATCAAGAGCGCTGGCGGCAACCCGGCAGCGATGTGGACCTCTGTTTTAAGGGGCATATTTCGCTGTCGAAAATCGCCGTTTGAATGGCTTCGACACCCGACGCTGGCGTTCTGGTCGGCCGCTTGGTACGCAGAGCAATGGGAGATGCAGCGCAATCAACCGGCTTGGTGAGGCATCAGGCCCAGCCGTGTCTTTGTCATGGCGCGTCAGGCGGGCAGTTCGCGCCGCTGCTCGGCGACGTGAAACTTCAGCTTCTTGCTCGGTTTCATCGACGGCAGCGGATCGAACCGGAGCTTGTAATTCGCGGGAAACACCTCAAGCGTAAAGTAATGCGCGATTATCAGCACGTTGACTGCCAGTTGCAGCTCCATCCACCGCGAGCCGAGACAGGTGTGCGTGCCCAGCCCGTACGGCGCATAGCCGGGACTGCGGTGCTCATTGCGCGGAGGTAGATAGCGATCAATATCGAAGGTGAACGGGTCTGGGAAGACGTCGTCCATGTAATGCGAAGCGGTCTGGGCGATGGCGACCCGTGTCCCCACCGGTATTTCGTAGCCCTCGACCAAACACGCATTCATCACGTTTCGCAGAGACATCGGAACAATGGGGTACATGCGCAAGCACTCCATGAGGAAGCGGTGCGTGACGTCTATAGCAGATGGGGTGAAGGCCTCGCCATCCGGGTCGCCGTTGTCAAACAGGGCATCGGCTTCACGGCGGATTCTCTCGCAAAGCGCCGGCTGTGACGCCATGGCGTACACCGCGAAGCTAAGCGCATCACCAAGGTACACGCTGGCAATCAGCGCTGCTGATAGGGCGAAACGCAGATTCGACTCCGGCACCAATTGCGGATCGCTCGCGTGCAGGCTTAGCCAGTCATCCGCAAGGTTGCGCGGGCAACCGGCCCGCTGGGCGGGTGTATGGATACTCTGCACCCGTTCCAGCAACGTATCTACGGCTTTTGCCCGGCGTTTCATCCCCGGGGTATTCAGCAGGAATTTGGGCAGGATCTTTACGATGTGGGTGTTGAGTGCTCGCTCTTTGTAGGTCATTAGATCGTCGATGATATCCTGCGAATCAACGCTGACGGAGAGGGGCGAGATTTGCGAGTTAATCATCCGTCGGCACATGCGCTTTGCAGCGTATGAGTCACCAACTGTCCAGTTTGCCATATATTTACGGGCCTGATGGAAGACCTGGTCCATCTGACCTGCCAGTCTCCCGCGTGAATACGCTGGCCCCATAGCTTTGCGAAGCCGGAAGTGATCGGTGCCATCCATGGAGGGTAATACGCCATGCGCACCATAGACTTTCTCGAAGTCGGCAAAATAGTCTCCAGACCTCAGGTACATCCGCCCGTGTCGATGCGCCCAGTGATTTACCTGTGGTCCGGCGAGGAAGGTCAGGGGTTGTGCAAATGGCGGACGGATCTCGAACACCGGCCCATACTCTTGTGTAAGATCTGCAAATAGTGCGGGAATATTGCCATCGCGCACATGGGGATTGAGCAGCAACTGACGTAGCGGGACAGTCGGAATTTGCTTGGTTAGGTGGGAACGTTGCAGCAATGGGCCGGCTTGGTTGTGTACGACCGCAGCGGCTATGGAACGGCCGATCAAATCCATCTGGCAGATGGATTCAATGCGTTCCTCTGACTCGTCATCAAGTTGGAATATGAAGCGAAAAACGTCGCACGTATTGACGAGGCAAATAATGATGATGTCTCTCGGATTGGGTATCGCGTCGGTAAAGATATACCTCATAATACGCAACTTGATAAACTCACCTGCCGTATCTTCTATGGAGTTGCTGTACAGTTCCGTCTGCCAGCCAGTACGAGCCAGCGTATAGAACCCGCCGTCGTGGCAATCGAGGATCTTCAGGTTGACTAAGCGATCCAGCGTCAAATCAATGACCGACTCCGCACGGGAGGCGAGCCGTTCAATCCAGTACTGGGCGTTCCGTTGAACAGGTTCGCTGGCAATTTCTTGCAAAATGGGGTCTAGGGCGGGGTCGCCCGTTTCTGTCGGGTCAACAAGGAACAGAGATTCCATGTCCGTGTCGATGCGCGACAGAAGGGAAAGCTCCGCGAATACTGCACCGATGACAGCGCAGTTCAGATTCCAGCCGGGTACTTGATGAAAGTAGCCGTTCTCCTCGTTGAGCAGCATCAGGATGAGCTCTGCGGGCAAACTGAGCGGTTGGGTTGTCGAACGCTCTTTAACAGTCATAACTCTTGACCTCCCGGCATTATCTCGATCCCTGTATTAAATGTACATAACTCTTCGGCTTAGGGGGGCAAGTCTTATTCTGAACTCGAAGCAAGCAAACGTAGATGGACGGTGGAAAGAGCAGGAACGACCAGCATGAGTATAACCGTCGTAAAGAGAATGCCGAAACCGAGGGACGCGGCAAAGGGAACCAGGAACTGCGCCTGAATGGAGCGTTCGAGAATTAGGGGTGTAAAGCCGAGGAAAGTCGTCACGGACGTGAGCATTATTGGACGAAAACGCCCTTTCGCGCCCTCGATGATCGCGGTTCGCGCAGAAGTACCTTCCTTGAGTTTCTGGTCGATAAAGTCGATCATGACTAGGGAATCGTTCACGACCACGCCGCTGAGGCCGAAAAAGCCCATGAAGGACTGCGCGCTCACCGCGATTCCCAGGATCAGATGACCCAAGATCACGCCGATGAACCCGAACGGAATGACGGCCATGATGATGAACGGTTTGGTATAGGAGCGCAGAGGGATGGCAAGCAGCGCGAAAATCATGAGCATGGCAATCGCAAACCCGCGATACAGCGCATCTAGGGACTCGAGTTGCTGTTGTTGTTCGCCCCCAAGCATGTACGTTAGGTTCGGGTTCGCCGCGGTGAGGTCCGCAAGGATCGAATTGACGAGGATGGCATTGGCTTCCCCGCCGGAAATCACCGCGGGATCTACATCCGCAGTGACTGTGACGACGCGTTGACCGTCCCGCCTCTGAATGGCGGGGGGCGACGTGCCCGAGTTCAGCGAGGCCACGCTAGTTAGGGGGACCTCGGCACCACTCGGCGTACGGAGCAGGTATCCTTCGACATCGGTGATGGATTCCCGTTCAGCGGAGGGTAGGCGCACATAGACCCGGACCTCCTCCCGACCCCGCTGTATTCGGACGGCCTCTGCGCCAAAGAATGCGGCTCGTGCCTGCCCGGCCAAGGCGTCGAGCGTGAGACCGAGGGTTCGCGCTTCCGGCCGCAGCTCGAGCTGAATTTCCGGGATGCCTAGGGTGTGATCCGAGCGTATGTCAAAGACGCCTCCCACTCTACGGAGACCATCAATCACAGAGTTTGCGCTCCGGGCGAGGTGCTCCGGATCCGGATGTGACAGCACGGCTTCGACGGGATTGCCAAAGTCGATGATCTCGCCGCTGAAGATGATGCCGCGCACATAGGGCAGGACGCCCACCTCTTCGCGCCAGGCCTGCACGAGCTCTCCGGTGGAGATATGTCTTTGCTGTGCGCCTAGGAGTTTGAATTCAATGGTAGCGATATTGGCTTCTGGATTCAGGGTTGCCGCAGGGTTTAGTCCTCCGCCCTGAATCCGCGGCCGCTGGCCGACAGTCACCATTACGCCAGACAGCAGCGGGGGCGCACCTTCAGGCCGGTCGTGCGCGAGCCGTTCGATGACCCGGTGGCCGGCCTCCTCCAGTTCCTGCGCTACTTCATACGTCCGCTGTGCGGTCGTCCCGTCCGGCATTTCCAGAGTGGCTGTTGCGAAATCTCCCTCAACCACACCAGCGAAATTAGTCGGGACAATACCCGCCGGTATCAGGGAGATGCTCAGTACGAGCAGTCCTAAAACTCCTGCCATCGTCACCAAGGGCTGATTCGTCGCAAACCGCAGCCCGCGATCCAACGGACCCTCGACGAATCTGTTCAGCAACACATCTACGCGATTCTGGATCCGTGCGAAGAACCGATCCAAGGCGGTCGTTGGCTCCCATTCCGGGCCGGGCAGATGGGACAGGTGGTTGGGCAGCACGAATAGCGATTCGACCAGAGAAATCAGCAGCATGGCGATGACGATGACGGGCAGTGCTGACCATACTTCCCCGATGCCTCCGGGGATGAACAGCAGCGGGACGAACGCCGCCACCGAAGTGAGGACCGCGAATGTCAACGGCACTCTTATCCGCTGTACGCCGCGGATCGCCGCCACCACCCCGGATGTTCCCCGCATGCGCTCGTAGTGAATGTGCTCGGCTACGACGATCGCATCGTCAACGACGATGCCAATGGCGAGGACAAACGAGAACAGCGAGATGGTGTTGATAGCGAAGTCGAGCGCGAGCATGACCGCCAGAGCGCCGATTCCCGAAACGGCGAGACCGACGGCGACCCACAGGGCCAGCCGGAGCTGGAGAAACAGGCTCAGGGCGATCAACACCAGCAATAGGCCCAGAATACCGTTCTTGAGCAGAAGATCGGCGCGTTCCTCATAGTCTTGGGATTCGTCGTTCCACAAGGTGATGCCCACCCCGTCCGGCAGGGAGGGGATCACCTCGTTCGTCAAGTATTCTCGGACGGTCGTGGCGACATCCATCACCTGCTCGCCATCGGCCCGATAGATCTCGACGAATACCGCGGGATGGTTCTGATGCCGGACAATCAGGTCGGTTTCCTGAAATCCGTCGCGAACCTCGGCGATGTCGCCGAGGCGCAAAACCGTACCGTCAATGCCTGTGAGAAGGACGATCTCTTCGAAATCTTGTTGGTCGTAGTTCTGGCCGAGGGTGCGGACCCGCACCTGGGATTCTCGGGTATCGATACTGCCGGCAGACAAATCGAGGGAACTGCGACGAATGGTGTTGGCGATGTCGGTGAGTGTAAGTCCAAGGGCTCTCAGCCGATGAAGCGGCACCTCGATAGAGATTTCGTATTTCCGCACTCCACTGACCTCGACTTGGGACACGGAGGGAAGCGTCGTGAGTTCATCCTCGATCTGGTGCGCCAATTCCTTCAGCGAGCGCTCGGATACATCGCCATAAACAATGAGCCGCATCATGCTCTGGCGGTTGGTCATCTCTCTGAATTGGGGGCGTTCGACTCTGGCGGGGAAAGACTGTATGCGATTGACGGCCGACTCGATATCGTCCAACGCCTGCGCCATGTCCGTGCCGGAGTCCATTTGAATGCGGACGGATGCTATACTTGGTGCCGCTACGGACTTGACCGCCTTTACGTCATCCAACCCGCTGACCTGGTCCTCGATCTTGACGACGATCGACTCTTCGATCTCCTCCGGTGTGGCACCGGGATAGACCATCGAGACTTCGACATGGTAGAAAGGGACCGTCGGCCACGCTTCCCGATCGAGACCGGTCAGCGACACCAGCCCGGCGGCGATGATTCCCCACATAAGCAAATTGGCGGCTACACTGTTGCCCGCCATGTAGGCGATTGGGCCGGACCGTTCTTGGTGATTGCCGTTGCTGGGACTCATGGCGTCGGGGCGGTTTCCGTTAGGACTCGCATGCCTTCGGTGGCAAACTGGATTCCGCCGGTGATGACGGCTTGGCCGCTTGCGAGAGCGCCGGTCACATATACCTCGTCGTTGGTGCGTTGTAGTACCTGTACTGGAACGATACTCACTACGCCGCCATCGTTGACGCCCCAAACCTCGTTGCCGGATTGCAGGGCCGCGCGCGGTATTTGGTAGTATCCTTCTAATTCAAGACCCTCTATTTCCACCTCGACGAATTTACCAACCAAGAGCGGAGGACTGCCGCCGAGAGGAACTGTTCCGGCTATTGGGATGCCTGCATGAATTGGGTCTGGTAAGCGCATGATCACGTCGATGGTGCGCGTTTGCTTGTCAAGGGATGCCTCGCCACGGTCCACGTAACCTTCCCAAGCATAGGTCCCGTCGCCGTACCGAGCGACTACACGTGCAGCCACTGCCCGATTCCCGTCGCCCGCCTTGAGCTCCCACAGCCTTGGGATCAACGCGGCATCGGCGTCGGACAAGGGAACGACCACTTCTACGGCATCCGCGGCGAAAAGCCGACCGACGGTCTGGCCGGCGGCGACGATTTGTCCCACATCCACGGATTCTTCGCGCACAAAGCCAGCAAACGGAGCCGTTACCTTGGTTCTGGAGAGGGCGAGCTTGGCGGCAGCGAGCCGAGCCTCGTCGCGGCTCACCGCAGCCCGCGCTGCGTTCAATTGTGGCTCCCTCAGCGCGAGGGGATTGGCATCGGCATCGCCCTGACTAGCGGCGTAAAGCGCGTACTGGGCTTGGGCAAGCTCGGCTTTTTCCTCTTCCTCAAGCAGGGCCACGCGCTGGGCGGCGAGATCGGCCTCGGCTTCCTGCACCCGGTATAGAAAGTCCGCCTCTTCGATGCGAAAGAGCGTCTGGCCCGCTTGGACCCGTCCGCCGCTTTGAAACCCTGAAGCTACCCAGACGACCTTGCCGCCGACTTGCGGCGCAATGCCAATCTCGGCGCTTGGCCTTACGGTCCCGGAGCCAAATACCGGTATGGGGCCGGTCCCGGCGGTAACTAGACCAGTTTGCACGAACGGTACCTGGGGAGGCTGTTGGGTGCGGGTCGGTTCGGGTGCCAGTGAAATCAAAAAAGCAGCCAAAGCAACGGAAGCTATGAGAATAACGCCGGCAATTATAAAACTGGATATGCGAGACATGGCGATTTACTCCGTGGAGACCGCAGCAAGACGCACCGGGCCGAGCAAGTTCAGGCCTGGATCGCAGAACCATTGAGACAGCAATCCTAGACGGATGTCCCGCTAGGCTGACTCGGCAAGAATATAAGAAATCCGCGCCATTCAGTCAGAAGGCCGATAAAGGGCGAGGCGGTTCGACTTGTAGAAGAATCTCTGATTAAGTATCCTAAACAAATCCTCTTGGTGATTGCCTTTAAAAAGCTGGCTAAATTTAGGTTTATCGACGAAACGCAGCGGAGCAAAGCGATGAAAATAGCCGATGTTAGAGCGTTCCCATTGCGGATCAGCAAACGCGCCGAAGGAGCCGCGCGGCCACCGACGATTGCGGTCGGCGATTACTTTGTCGATCGGGCGGCGTTCACGACGATCTACTCACCCCATCACGAGACCACCGTTATCCGGGTTGAAACCGACGACGGGATCGTCGGCTGGGGCGAGGCGCAATCGCCGGTGTCGCCGAACACCACGGCGACGATCGTGCGCGAATTGGTGCGGCCGTTGGTAATCGGGCGCGATCCGTTCGACATTGAGGCGATTTGGACGCGCAACTACGGGGCGATGCGAGAGCGCGGCCACCTGACCGGTTTCTACATCGACGCGCTCGGCGGGACGGATATCGCGCTGTGGGACATCGTAGGTAAGGCCGTCGGAAAGCCGGTACACAAAATTGCAGGTGGGCGCTATCGAGATGAGATTTTGCTCTACGCCGGGATCGGCGGGGCGGATCCAGCGAAGGTTGCAGATGCGGCGGAAGAGCACGTGGGTTATGGGTACCAGGCGCTGAAGTTGCACTTGCTGTTGGAGGTGGAGGGCGTGGTGGAGATTTGCCGCGCCGTGCGGCAGCGCGTCGGGCCGGGCATCATGCTGATGGTCGATACGCACATGCGGCAGACGGTCGCCAGCTCGATACGGCTGGGCCGCGAGTTGGAGAAGCTGCATTTTACTTGGCTGGAAGCGCCGATCATACCAGACGATATTCCGGGGCAGGCCGAGATAACTCGGGCGTTGGATATGGCGGTGGCGATAGGGGAGTGGACGCGCACGCGCTACGAGATGCGCGAGCAGTTCGAGCGCCGAGCGTACGACATTTTGATGCACGACATCGCGCGGACGGGGATTACCGAAGGGCACCGGATTGCGACACTGGCCGACACCTACAACATTCCGGTCGCGCCGCATGTCGGAGGGGGTGGGATCCTGTCGGTGGCGGCGACTGTCGAATGGTCGGCGTCGTGTCCGAACTTCATGATTATGGAGCACAGCCACCACGCCAACGCAGTCAAGAGCCGCATTCTCAAGGAGCCGTACGAACCTGAAGACGGCTACTACAAGGTCACGGAGCGACCGGGTTTGGGGGTTGAGGTGGACGAGGCGGCGTTGGCAAGGTACGCGTTTCCGGATAGTTGACAGCATCCCGTTTCATGCTCCCGCCAGCGCTTGGTCCATGTGCGGGAGAGCAGCGAACCCGTAAAGAGGATAAATATGGAGCATTGGCGAGGAAGCGTTGCGACCGTTTTAGCGGTTGCTTTTGCATTCTGCGTTCTGCACGCCGTCCCTGGGCTGGCGCAGCCGGGCGATGCGGAAAGAAGGCTGTACGTCGGCACCATGGTGGCCGTTCCTTTTGCCCAAGACCTGCACCATCAAACGTCTTTTATCTTGCCAGCAACGTCTCCGGTCTTACCCGGTGCTGAGTTGTCTGCTGCCGGCGATATGGAAATAGGCTACGGCCTCGGGTTTGCGGCTATTTTGGGAAGAGAAATTTCCAATTATGCAGCACTTGAACTCACCGGCTCTTGGTCGAGGCAGCCAGCCGATCTCGTCGTTTCTTTGCCGACCATCTTGATGCAGGGGTTTTCTAACGGTGATCTCGAGCTTCCCACCGGTTTCAGTTTCGCGGGGAAAATAGTAATACTACAGTCGAAAATTGATCTGCTGATTTACCCCGCAAAGATGGCCACCGATTCTGGCGGCGCACAGCCATATTTGGGCGGTGGCGTGGGTATTGTGCGCTCGGATATAGACATGGATATCGAAAAGGATGTGCCGACGCAGGCCTTTATCGAGGAGTTAGCGGAGTTGGGCTTTGCCGAACTGCTGCCGCAAAAAATAGACGACACCGGAACGGATTTTCAGTTGGCTCTGCGCGCGGGCGTAAACATTCCTTTCAACAACATAGATTTGGATTTGGGCTGGCAGTTTTATCGCACGTACGTCGAAGGAGAAGACAACAATTCTCACGTGGCGGGCGGCATTCTGAAGTACTCGTTTTAAGCGGCTGCAATCCTTGACAGCAGCAGCGATGAAAGTTCCTTTTGAGGCAGCTTCTTATATAGCCCGATTGGCGATAGGATTAATTAAATGATGCAAAAAAATCAAACTACCATTAAAGATATTGCCCGGGAGTTGCAGATTTCGCATTCAACCGTATCGCGGGCGCTATCTGAGGATCGGAAGGTTTCGGCATTGGTAGCTGAGAAAACTCGGAAACGGGTGCAACAAAAAGCCGCCGAGCTAGAGTACAGTCCCAATTTGATGGCGCAGGGATTTGTAACGGGGAGGACAGGGACTTTGGGTTTGCTGACCTACGAGATTTTCCGCGAGACATTTGGTCGTCAGACCGATCAGATTTTGCAAGCGGCTGACAAACAGAAGTATCAGGTACTGATGGGCCTAGCCACGAACCGGCTCCAGGAGTTTCCATTGGAGAACCAGACTATGCAGGTCAATCAGCTACTTTCCCGGGGCATAGACGGCCTCTTGATTCATACGCGAGGCGACGACGAAGAGTCCGAGCGCATAGTGAACACCGTGCGAGGACGAGTGCCGGTGGTGACGTTTACCTCCCCGACTAAAAACCTGAGTGGAATCGTGGTGGACATGATAACGAGTTTTTGCGAGGCGACCGAGCATTTAATCCGCTTAGGGCACGAGCGGATCGGGTTTATCGGGACGGACTGGAATACGGACTTAGTGGGTGCAGCCAAGGGCAAAGGGTATTTGCTCGCAATGCAAAAGCACGGCTTGCCTCCCCAACGCATACCTAGCAAAACCTTTCCTACAAAAGCGCCATATCTCCTAGGGAAAACGCTCGGCGACCAGTTTACGGCTCTCGTGTGCCGAAGCGATTATACGGCCATAGGCGTTTGTCGCGGGCTACGCGAGGCCGGGATTCGCGTACCCGAAGATATGGCTGTGGTGGGATATGGCAATCTGGAGGTGGCGGCGTATGTGACACCACCACTGACGACCTTGGCTGCTCCTTACGAGTCGATTGCCGAGATGGCGATGGAGCTGATGCAGGAACAGCTTGAGGGGCAGGATATACCCCGGCAAATAACGTTGCGAACGTCGCTGATTGTGCGGAAATCCTGCGGAGCGCACAGACAGCAGCAAAACTAATCGAACAGTGCTTGACCTGAGGGCAAAGGAGGAATATATTTTCAGTTTTATGCAAACGTGTGAATAGCTTATCAAATGCAAAACATGCGATAACGATAGAATACGACCTCACTTCTGATGTACCGGCACCTGTCGCCGCGACTTCCAGTTCCAAAATCTCTGTTTGTTAGGGCCTCTTAGTGCATTTGCTCGGACAGGTGCCTACAGACGCAGGTACTACTTTTGGCGCTGAATCGCAAGGGAAAATTGAGACGAATAAATGTTGCCCATAACAGCAAATCAATCACCGGAAAAACTATTTGCTTTTGCGAACACAGTTCAATAGGAACTCTTAACCGATAAGGATAGGCAGCGTGCAGCAATCTTACACTTTTCGCATAAGGAGTATGTCAATTTGACGACGCAATTGACAGATACTCTAGGCCTGCTGACTTACCAGATTTCCCGCGAGACGTTTGGCCGTCAGACCGATCAAATTCTGCGAGCGGCGTACAAGCAAAAGTATCAGCTCGTGATAAGTATGGCTCCTAGTCGGACGTCGCGGGATCCTCTAGACGACCAAACTAGGCAGATCAAGCAGTTGCTATCCCAAGGCATCGGCGGACTCTTGATTCATACGCGGGGTGACAGCAAAGAGTCCGAGTGCATAGTGAACACTGTGCAGGGACGAGTGCCGGTGGTGACGTTTCATCGGCCAACTGCCAATCTGAGCGGAGTTGTGCTAGACGATGCCGCGAGTTATTACGAGGCCACAAATCACTTAATCCGCCTAGGACACGAGCGGATTGGGTTTGTTGACCGAGACTGGAATGGAGCGATCCCGGCGTTAGCCAAGGCCAAGGGGTACTCACTAGCAATGCAAAGGCACGACCTAGTACGCGAATTTCCACCGGCCTTGGGCATCTATGCGAAAGGAGGGTATCTTCAGGGTAAAACGCTCGGCGACCGGTTTACGGCCCTTGTGTGCCGGGACGATTACACAGCGATCGGCGTTTGTCGCGGGCTGCGCGAAGCCGGGATTCGCGTACCCGAGGATGTGGCTGTGGTGGGGAACGGCGACATAGGCGTGGCAGCGCGTATGACCCCGGCTCTGACGACCTTGGCGACTCCCTACGAAGCGATTGCCCAAGCGGCGCTGGAACTGATGTTGGAACAGCTTGGAGGGAGGCAGGATGAGCCGCGGCAAATAACTTTGAGATCGCCGCTAATCGTGCGGGAATCCTGCGGAGCGACCAACGCGTATTGTCCCAAATGAGGAAGCGGTCTATATTGTAAGGACATCGAGCATCTAGCTTCCGTTGGGGGTGGCCCGGCTGCGGGCCTGAGATTAAGACCCTTCGAACCTGAACTGGATCGTGCCAGCGTAGGGAAACGGATGTCGTACAAACCGCGTACGCACCGCTGGCCTATCCGAGGCGAGCGGTTTTTTTCTGCCCCTCAACGGATCAACGGAGTTGAAACGAGGGAGCAGGGCTATGAAAATTTCACTACCGTCGGTCAGCTTGCTGGCCGGTTTATTGACGCTGTCGGCGCTGTCTTGGGCGCAGGCCGAGCAGGTGCCCGGCCAAGTGTTGGATGCGGCCACGGGTCGGCCTTTGGAAGGGGCCAATGTGCAGGCCGAGGATAGGGCTACCACTACGGATGCGCAGGGCCGCTTCAAGGTGGAGGCCGCCTTGGGAGATTCTCTCGACATTTCCTTTATCGGCTACCAGAGTGCGCGGGTAGCGGTCGTCTTGCCGCTGGTCGTGGCTTTGGAGCGCGCGATTTTGCAAGCACCGGAGGTGGTGGTGGTAGGCGGCTTGGTGCGCCAGCGGCTCGACCGCTTGGCCGCCAGCGTCACAGTGGTGGATGGGGATCATTCCCGGGCCAGCGGGGCTGGGCACTTGCAGGACGCGACCCATGCGGTGCCCAATTTGAATTGGGCCGGCGGCTCGTCCCGGCCGCGCTATTTCCAGATCCGGGGCATTGGCGAGCGCAGTCATTACGCCGGTGAAGGGCCGCCCAGTTTTTCGGTGGGATTCGTCATGGACGACGTTGACTTGAGTGGCATGGGCACGGCCGGGTTGCTCTTTGACGTCGATCAGGTCGAAGTCTTCAAAGGCCCTCAGTCAACCATTTTTGGCCCCAACGCCTTGGCCGGGCTGATCAATTTGCGCTCGGCCGATCCCCAGCCGGGGTTGGCCGGAGCGGGCAGCGCCGAGGTGGGCAGCGATGGCTTAGGGCGTTTTTCCGGGGCGGTGAATTTGCCGGTAGGGAGCGATTTGGCGCTGCGCGTGGGGTACGAGAACGGCCGTTCCAACGGCTTTCGCAGCAACGTCTTTCTCGACGCCGAAGATACCAATAGCCGGCGCGAGCAGTTGTTGCGCACCAAGGTGAGCTGGACCCCAGCGGCTGGTCCCGAGGTGTTGGGCACCTTCTTTTGGGCCGATGCGGACAATGGGTACGACGCTTGGGTACCCGACAACAACGAGGACTTGACCACTTACTCTGACAAGCCGGGCAAGGATCGCCAGCAAACGACTGGAGCCTCGCTCAAGAGCACTTGGGGGCTGGGCGCGAGTGGTGTTGAATTGGTCGCGATTACCGCGTTTTCGCGCAGCGAATTGGAGCACAGCTTCGACGGCGATTGGGGCAACGACGAGTACTGGCTAGCAGAGCATGGATTCGACCCAGACGTCGAGGGGTGGAGCTACGACTTTTTCGACCGCAATGTGCGCGACCGCACGGTTGTGAGCCAAGAGGCCCGGCTCTTGGTGGAGGAACTGGTGGTGGGAGCCTATTGGAAGCGGCTCGAAGAGGAGGACAATGCCGCGGGCTATTTGTTCGGCGGCGACGCCACGGACCTGAACGGGCGCTACGAGATCGACAACCTAGCCTTTTACGGCCAGTACGGGCTGGCCTTGAGCGAGAAAGTGCGGCTGGAAATCAACGCGCGGCTCGATCGCAACGACACGGCTTATGAAGGGACGACGGCGAATTACGGGGCCGATAGCACGAGCACCGCGTTTGCTGTCGATCAATGGTTGGGCGGCGGCAAAGCATCCCTTAGTTACGACTGGCGTCCGGGCCAGACCCTGTACGCTTCGGCCTCACGCGGCTATCGCTCCGGCGGGGTCAACCAGCACCCGTACTTGGCCGCGGAAAACCGCCCCTACGACCCCGAGTACATCGTCAATCTCGAACTCGGCTGGCGGATCCGCGGACCGCGCTCTTCCATCGGGCTGACCCTGTTCCACGCTCTGCGCTCGGACCAGCAGGTCGAATTGTCGAGCCAGCAGGACCCGGGCGACCCCAACAGCTTTTTTTACTTCACGGCCAATGCCGTCAAAGGCCGCAACTCCGGCTTGGAATGGGAGCAGACCGTCCGCCTCCTGCCCCAAGTCGAACTCTTCGGCTCGGTGGGTCTGCTCACTACTCACATTGATACCTATACCTTCCCCACGGAAGATGGGCCAGTAACGCTGGGCGACCGAGCCGCAGCTCATGCCCCCAACTACACCTTTAGCGTGGGCTGCGAATACCGCCATCAGTCGGGTCTGGGGGCGCGGCTGGCCCTGATCGGCATGGACCAATTCTTCTACTCCGATGGCCACGACCAAGTCTCAGAGTCTTATCGATTGGTCAACGCCCACATTGCCTACCAGTGGGAAGCATGGTCCGTGCAGCTATGGGGCCGCAACCTGCTCGACGAGCGCTATGGGGTGCGGGGCTTCTACTTTGGCCTAGAGCCGCCGAATTACGCCGACAAGCTGTATGAAACCTACGGCGATCCGCGCCAAGTCGGCGTGCGGCTGACGACGCAGTTTTCTTCCTTGGGAAACTGAAGCCGTGGGAAGTCGATCTGCTCTGATCGTCGGCAATGGCGAGCCGCCCTCCCGAGAATTATTCGCCGCTTGCGCCCGGGAAGCCGAGTTGATTCTGTGCGCCGATGGCGGGGCCAATACCGCCTCGGCGTACGGGTACGCGCCCGATTACATCGTCGGCGACCTCGACTCGGTTAGCAGCCAGAGCAAGGCCGCCCTCGCCGCCGACCGCGTCGTCCTCGTTGACCCCGAGGGCAATGTGGGTACAGATGGCCAAAAAGTCCTCAACCACGCCGTCGCCTTGGGCGTTACTCAGGCCGTCCTCCTCGGCTTTACGGGCCGACGCACCGATCACCTGCTGGGCAATTTGAGTCTGCTCAAGACGTTTGCCGACCGCCTCACCTTGCGAATAGTTGACGACTACTGCGACATCCGTCTCATTGACCGCTGCATTCGCTTTTGCGCCGCTATTGGCCAGAAAATTTCTCTGTGCCCGCTCGACGGTGCGGCGGAAGGCATTACTACAGAGGGTCTGAAATGGGCCTTGCGGTCCGAGAGTCTCATTCCGGGCGTGCGCGACGGCATTTCCAACGAGGTAGTGGCCAACCCGGTCGAGATCAGGGTCGGTCGCGGCGATCTGTTGTTGTGCGTGCAGCGGGAAGGGGGTTGCGGCAAGATTGTATTAGAATGATTATATTCGCAAATATATTGTAAGTCACTCAGAGCAATAGCAATGACCGATACATGCGAGAGCCGTAAAACGACGGGAAGACATAAGCCGCTACCAGAGTTTGCAAGGCCGCCCGTTGTCGAAGTCGCTGTCTCGGTGCAGTTTGATACGCCGGTCCTCGATGGCCCACTGATCGCGCTTAGATGGGGTCAGGTTCGAGACCGGTTTCCACTACGTGAAGAAACCTCCCCTCTAACCTCAGCAATTGAGACGTTCGGGGGGCCTCAAGAGCCGCGGATCGAAATTCAGTTCAGCGGTACTTCTCCCACCCAACGGTTTTTGATGCTGAGCAACTCTAAAACGAAACTATTGCAAATACAAAAAGATCTATTCGGGTACAGTTGGCGGAAGCTCCAACCACAACACGAGTATCCGCGCTACGAAAAAATACGAAGCGACTTCGAGTATGAACTTGCCGACTTCCAGACTTTTCTCTCCGCAGAAGAGCTCGGAACTCTCTCCCCGGTCCAGTGCGAAGTAACTTATGTCAACGTCATTTTGCCCGGAGGAGATGTCTGGAGCGGACATTCGGAGTTGGGAAGAGTAATTCCTTCGGCGACACCCCGCCTCACCGAAGGCTTTCTGCCACCGCCCGAGCAGACGAGATACGCCTCGCAATATGTCATTTCCAGCGAGGGAGATGTCCCTCAAGGCAGGCTATATGTAAGTGTCGAACCAACTCATCATATACCGGACAAGATGCCGATGTACCTGATGAAACTCACATTTCGAGGAGCTCCCCAAGGAGATGGCACAGATGGTGTCATCAAGGCTATGAACCTTGGGCATGAGTGGATCGTCCAAGGATTTGCGACGCTAACTTCGAGTGAGATGCACCGCGTTTGGAGGAGGACGAATTGACAACTATCGCACTTAGCCCTACCCCGAAGTCACAGGAGTGGCCCTTCTCAGACAGTGCTACTTTCAATGACTTTCTAGGAGATCCCCCTTTAGTGCCTACGAGTGAGACAATTTCCTCGCCCGACACTGAAATCTACGTCCATGACAACAAGGTAATTGACATCAAGGTACGGCTTACTAGGGGACAAAAACTACACGCGATGGAATGGTTCTATCCCACGCTTCGTGCGATGGCCGCTCTGCCGTGGTGGACAGACAATTGGAGTTCCGGTGCTACACGTACTCAAGGTGCGGCGATTGCCTACATGTTAGAGACATTGCTTGAGGTGCTTGACAGTCAGGCACCGCCTCCCTCTGTCGTGCCTACTTGGAATGGAGGAGTGCAAGTTGAATGGCATCGCAACGGCGTTGACCTTGAAATCGAAGTGGATCCAGAGGGAGATATAGACTATTTCTTTAAGAGTCCTGACGAAGAATGCGAAGGGCGAATCAGCGGCGATTTTAGTCAATTGTCTGAGTATGCGCGGGCAGTGATTGAAAGTTAGAACTCACTGCGCGAGTAAACGATGGAATTCGACGACGCCAGCATTAGCGACGATGAAGTCGTGCTCCGCCGCGTCGCTGAGAATTTCGTTACTGACGATCAAAACCTCCAAAGGCTTCGGCCTTCGACTCAAGCCTTCAAGCAGGATGGCCCTGATGGACTCGTTTCCGTGTATCTGTCTTCGGAGACCGACCCAGCTACGGTTGCGGCTGAGGGTCCCGAAAAATACCTAGCGTCTATAAAAGTGGGGGTGCTACGCAAGTTGGAATTAGGAATAGTTCGCGATCCCTCGTCGGGTGGTCTTGGGCACTGCGTTATAACGGGTAGGAAAACTAAGGGAAGGCTAAACCGGATCGTTTGCGAGGCTGAGTGGGTCAGCGGGTACGCACCGGAATAAGCTATTCCGCGACTCGCACCTTTTCATCCCGTGTCGTCGGGCCGAACCATCTGACAGCGCCTCCGATACTCTAAACCCACCAACACCACCGACTATCAGGCCGAGCAGCTAGCGCCTCCGAGGTCGGCCGCGCCAATTCACACGCCGAGGTCGACGAAGAGACGGGCGAAGCCAGCGCGTAACTCATCTTCTTCGTCGCCCCAGAGCGTGCGGCCAGCGGCTGTGAGACGGAAGCCGCAATCGGAAACCCTCGATCATGGGTGCCCAAGAGCGCTCGCCGCACTCCGCCTCGTGCAAAATCTGCTTGTAGTGGTCAATGGAGACGCGAATCGTCAGTCGGTCGTCGTGTGCCTCGCGCAGCCGCAGCAGGCCGTCGGCGCACTTCATCATCGGCCGCATGGCATTGGTCAGCACCAAACTCTCAAAGCCCCGTTCCAGCGCGTCTCTGTGTGCGTACAGCGGGAGGGAGGCTCTGGCGAAATTCTGGTGGGATGAGTAGGTTGTCTGCTGCATAGAAAGGAGAACCACCATGAAGAAGCACACAGTAGCGATCATCGGCCTTGGGCGCATGGGCAGTACCATTGACGACGAAGGGCACGGCGACTTGCCCTATTCGGTTGCAGCCGCGACGAGGGCGAGCGAGCGGCTGGAGCTCGTGGCCGGGGCAGATCTCTTGCCGGATAAGCGCGATGCGTTTCAGAGCCGCTGGGGGACGGCCGTGTACGAAGATTTCCGCGACATGATCGGCCGCGAAAAGCCAGACCTCGTCGCCATCTGCACGGCGGCCTGTTTGCCCAAGCCCGCCAGAGAAGCGCCAGACGCGAGCTTTCGCGGCGATTCGCACGCCGATCTAGCGGTGGCAGTGGCCGATATGGGCGTGCCGATGATCTACCTCGAAAAGGCCATGGCCAGCTCAATGGAGCGCGCTGACGAAATCCGCGATGCCGTAAAGCGCAACAACGCGCTCTTCAACACGGGCGTCCTGCGCCGCTTTGACAACCGCTACGAGGTGGTCAAGGACGCGGTTGCCGCTGGTCAGGTCGGCGAGGTGCGGGCCGTGATTCACTACGCCGGTTCCAGCCTGATGCACGGGCACATCCATTCGATCGACACGGTGTCCTATCTCATCGGCGATCCGGCGATTGAAGCGGTGCGCGGCGAACTGTTGCCGCGCGGCTTGCAAGTCGAGGGCAATCACATTCCGTCCGATCCCTTGGCTACCTATCAACTGCGCTTTGCCAACGGCGTTGAGGCGTGGTCCATTCCCGCGGCCCCGTGGGAATTCGAAGTCATCGGCTCAGAGGGTGCGATACGCTCGTGCAACAATGGGGCCAACGTTTTACTGCGCCAGCCCGGCGCGGCGCAAGGACGGCGCGTCTCTTGGGCAGAGGTGCCCGTCGATCCGGTGACGCCGCGCAGTACGACGCAGTGTTGCTTGGAGGATTTGGTCGCGGCGCGCGAATCCGGCCAACCTACGCACGGCCACATCGACGTGACGCACCACATCACAGAAGCTACCATCGCCGTCGCCGAGAGCCACCGCCAAGGCGGCGCTTGGGTGGAGTTGCCCCTGCCTATGCGCGACTTGTACATTTTTCACGTCTAGAGACAAAACGCTTACAAGGCACCCACGACAAAGGATACACATGTTATTAAAAGCAGGCATATTTCTCGACATGGAGAATCTCAATCGCTGCGGCGGCCACGGCATCCAGTTTCGCCAGATCAAGGCCCTCGTGGAGGCGCAGCAGGCGGTTGTGGTGCGGGCCAATGCCTATATGGCCGTTGACCGCGAGCGCGAAAGCATGGATCCAGAGTACCGCCAAAAGAGGGAAACGTATCGCAATCGAGCGCGGCGGGAAGGCTACCATATAATTCTCAAGGAAGTGCGGCGCTATCTCACCACCGAAGGTGAGACCGTCGTCAAGGCCGACGCCGATCTAGAACTGGCCATCGATGCTCTGTTGCAGTCGGAGAATTTGGATTACGTGTTGTTAGGCACGGGCGATGGCGATTTTGTGCGCTTGGTGCGCGCCCTGCAAAACCGGGGCAAGCGGGTCGATCTGCTGTCTTTTATGAACACCAGCACCCAACTGCGCCAAGAGGTAGATTACCACTTTTCTGGGTACTTGGTGCCCGGCATTCTGTTCCCTGAGCGCGGTCCAACCCAGCGCCTGCGCGGCATCCTCCACGCGGTCAACGAGGAGAAAGGCTACGGGTTCTTGACCGCGCAGATCGACTTGGGGTTGGACACCGTACGCGAGGATATTTTTCTCCACATTACCGACCTGCGCACGGCCAGAGGTGGGGTGGTGTCCAACGCGGACTTTGCCCAGTTGAGGATGCGGGGCGCGACTATCGAGTTTGAGATGGAGGACGACGGCGACCGGAAGAAGGCCGTCAATGCCATAGAATTCCGGCCGGAGTTGCTGTGAGGCGAAGACGATGAAGAAGGACTGGTGCGCCGAGGAGTTTCGCTGCATGGTTGCCCTCGGCGAGAGCACCACGGCTGGCGGCTGGAGCACCGCCCCCGATCGCTGCTGGGTGCCTCTCTTGGGCGCACTCATCAACGACTTTCAGACCACGCCTATGCGGGTCGTCAACTCTGGAATCGGTGCCAACCTCATCGCCAGGCGCAGCCCGGCGTATGAGGAGAGCGGCAAGCCGGCGGCCGACGAGCGCCTCGACAAACACGTTCTCTCCTACGACCCCGACCTGCTCGCGATTTCCTATGGCCTCAACGACGCCCGGGGCGGTACGCCATTGACCCAGTTTTGCGAGGACCTCGCCCTGCTCGTGGGGCGCGTGCGCCAATTCGGGAATCCGCTCATCCTGTTGCTTGGACCCTACTTCATGACCGATTTCACCGTTGGGGGGAAGACTTGGAGCCACGCCGATCTGCCCCTATTCAGGCGCTTCAACGCGGCCACGGCCGAGGTGGCGGCACAACTCGACTGTCTGTACGTCGATCTGCTAGCCGCGAGCGGTGAAGCGCCTTGGATGGTCCACTACGACGGCGTGCACCAGAACGACCTCGGCCACCGGATCGTCGCCAACCGCATCTTCGAGGTGCTGGCCCAGCATTGTTCCTGCTTGGCGAAGCGAACTCGGCAGGCGGAGCAGACCAGTCCGAGGTGGAGGGACGAATCGGTACTGAAGTCCGACTACGGCTTCTGACCAAAAGGAGGTATGAGCGCCATGATTCGCGTCGCTATCGCCGGCTGCCATCGCCAGATTCTGCGCAAGCCGACGAGCCACAATTTCGCCTCTGCCTTCTGTGCCCATCCCGACGCGGAAGTCGTCGGCGTCTTCGATTATGGCGAGCGGGAGCGCACAGAATTCGTCGAGTGCTGGCGGGATGCGTGGGGAGAGGTGCCGACCTTTGACGACTACGAGCAGCTTCTCAAAGAGGTCACTCCCGACATCGTCTGCATCGCCACCCGACAGACGATGCACGCCGACCAGATCGAAAAGGCGGTGGCCGCCGGCGTCCGCGGGATTCTGAGTGACAAACCGCTGGTCACAACCCTCGCCGAAATGGATCGCATTGTCGCGGCTTGTGCAGAGATTCCCCTTGCCTTCGCCCTCGACCGGCGTTGGGATTCCGCCTATCGGGCGCTAAGCTCGGCTATTGCTGGCGGCCTGATCGGCGAGGCGACTAGCTTGGTGGCATACGGCATCCCAAATACAATCAATCACGGCTGTCACTGGTACGACGCCGTGCTCGCGCTGCTGGGAGATCCAGAGCCCGCATGGGTCAGCGGCTTTGTAGATCCCGGTGACTCCGCGGATGAGCGCCGCCGGATGGATCCGCCCTGCCGTGCGCAGATTGGGATGGACAACGGCGCTGTGGCCTATGTAACCTGCGACGGACCCAAAGGCCCCGCCTTTGAGGTTGCGGGCGATGGCGGACGGATTTCCGTATTCGCCGACGCGGGTACAGCCCGCATCTGGAGGGATGACTCTGAAGAGTTATTTCCCCTGCCGCCGAAGGCGGAGGGCTGGCCGGCTGGCATGGACATGGTGAACGACTTGGTCCGCGCTGTCAAAGAGGGTGGCCGCACCGCGTGCGACATCTACGAGG
Source organism: Candidatus Latescibacterota bacterium (assembly GCA_022825835.1). Classification (GTDB taxonomy): domain Bacteria; phylum Latescibacterota; class UBA2968; order UBA8231; family UBA8231. Next base: position 10,236 of record JAJDVZ010000015.1, on the reverse strand, counting down.
CCCGACGCGCAACTGAAATCGGATTCGCCATCTGCTCTTCCTCGGAGCGGGAAGGCGTCCGGGTTGTGCTGCCCGCAGCAGATCGCGCGCTCCGCGTCGAGTCGTATCCGTGGGGGAACGAAGCTCCGAATGCGCTCTAGCCCAATCCATGCGACAGGCCGGGTGAATCATCCCCGCGACGGTTCGGCGTTTTCCCGCCGATGGCGCTGATGCACTTCTGCCATCTTGAAGTCGTTGTCTATGACTTGCTGCAAATGCACCATGCGCTCTGGCCCCGCAGTGCGCAACATGGCCTCGCCGTGAATGCGGTCAATCCAGAACCGCCCCTCGTTGGCCAGCGCATTCTGGAAGTCCTCTAGGCGCTCGTCGGGCACGTGTTCGTAGAAATTCATGGTGTACATGCGCCGCCGCTGCGAGCCGCCGAAAGCGGCGTGCTTGGTATTGTGCCAAAATACGACAATGTCGCCCGGCTGGGTCTCCACCACTTGGCACGGCACTTGGTTGGGTGCCACCCCCCACGCTGCTTCGCTGTCGGGCAGGGCCTCTTGCAGGCCGTCGGCATAGGTGTCGCCGCAGTGATGGCTGCCCGGAATGATGCGCACTGCGCCCGTGTCTCGGGTCAGCGGATCTAGGTAAAAAGCGATCTTGATGCTGGGAATGCGCTCGCCGCTGTACCCATCCGAATGCCAGCGCGTATCGCCGACGTAGAAATTGCCGTCGCCGCTGGTGTAGTTGAAATCATCGCCCAAAATGCTGGCGACAATGTCGTGGATGCGCGGATCGTCGAGCAAGCTGCTCAAGTATTCGCTCTGATCGGGGAAGGGCACGATGCACGAGCGCGCCCGGCCTTCGTGCCCTTTGCCGTGATGCCCGCCGCCGTGCGCGGCCCACACGGCCTCGAATTCCTCAATGATGCGGTCGATGCAATCGGCCATGAGGCCGGGGAAGTACAGGTAGCCGAAGGTATTGAAATAATTGAGCTGTTGTTGGCTCAGGCGCGTCTCGGGCATGTTATTTCCTCCAGATTATTCCTATAAGCTCCGCTCTAAACCAGCCTCCAGCGCGGCCTCAATCCGCGCCTTGGTCTCTTCGAGATGGGCGCGGCTGTATGCGTCCAAACCGCTGCCTTTTAGCCGCGTCTCGATCTCGGCGGCGATGGTCTGCAAATGTGCTGGAAACTGCGCGTATCCGCCGCGGTTTGGATTATTCGCAGTAAACTCGAACCTTGTGGTCCCCGTCTTGGATATTGACCTCGATCTCGCTTAGAGCGTCTACTAGCTGCTCTAGCTCCTCGGTTCGCAGGTTGTCAATGTCAACATTGATGCCGTTGTCCTGCAGAGCGGTATTGATTCCCGTTGTGGCTTGCGCCGGGAGCAAGGTGTGCAGCTTAACTCCGGCCTTGATCAGTGCCAGCGGCACTCGGACGTCGATGTGCTCATCATCGTCTGAGTCAACGGTGACTCTCAGATACCGGACCGCTCCCGTGCGAGGGGGTGCTAGCGGCTGTACGGCTGTGGTCGCCTCTGGCTCCTCATCGACGAGGGAAATCAGGCGCTCGGCCTCATCGACGGAGACCTTGCCCTCGGATAGCATCTCCAGTACGCGTCGGCTGTTTTCGTTCATGGCGGTCCTCCTGTGCGTGGTTGGCTACTGAACTACGATGGAGCCGTTTTTGGTCTCGGCGATCAGCTCGGCCTCGCCGGTGCCCATCGTTCCTTCGAGCTTGTGGCGTTTCTCGATTGCTGCGACAAAACCCGGCACCTCGCAGCGGACTCGCCCGTTGGTCGTCGCAGCCGTCAGCACGAGGCTCGGGTCGGCGTCCAAGGCTACCTTGATGTTGCCATTCAAGGTGGATAGCCTGTTGTGACTTTTAGGCTCCATGCTCCCCTGAAACTTTATTGGCCCGTTGATCGTCCGCACCTCAAACCGGCCGCGCCCGTTTTCGATGGACACGCGGCTGTTTAAGGTAGCGAGCACTGCCGAGCCTGAGAGCGTCTTGACTGCGATAGGGGCGTTCTTGGTCTTCGCGTTCAGGTCGCCCTTGAATTGTTCGACCCTTATCGGCCCGTTTTTGGTCTGTACCTCCCCACCGCCCTCTGTTCCCCGCAGTTCCACCGGCCCGTTGCTAGTCGCCAAGTCAACGCTAGTTGTGACGGGTACGGTAACCTCAATGTTTGCTCCGGCGTGCTGGCCGTGCCGGAATCCCTCGGATTGCCGATCGGCCTTGGCCTCGACCATGACGAGGTCGCCTTCCTGCTCGGCGCTGTACTTGACTTCGCGAGGTTTTTTCAGCCTTGCCCGCACGCGAATTGAGCCGGGTTCGCCAGCACGGACCCGGATGCGGCCGTTGAAGCCGCGCACCACGAGGCGCGGGGTGTCGCCCACGGCGAACGTGTCGTCGCGCATGGAGGTTTTGCCGTCCTCGTCGCGGTCGCCGTTGTCGCCCTCGGACCACTCGGATAGGGACTCTTCGAGTCCTTTTTCAAGTCCTTTGCCGATTTCTTCTCCGAGTCCTCCGAGGGTGTCTTGCAGTACCTCAACACCAGGTATCGGAGATAGCGGAGCATTAATTCTGCTCTTCTTGCGGGTCTCACGGCGAGCACCTTGCAGCGCCTCCAAGAGACGCTCGGCCTCCTCTATCGTTACCTTCCCTTCCGAAAGCATATCGAGAATTCTGCGTCGCTCTTCAGTCATCACAGCCTCCTAGTCGATTGAAATGAACACGCGGTCCTCGCCAGAGGCCACGTCGTAGCGCAGACCGCGCAGCGAGGCAAGCACGTATAGAAGTAAGGGGCCAGCCAGCAGGACGGAACGGCTCCGAGCGCGGTGCCCCGAGCGCGCCGCTACTAGCAATGCAACAGGCGTCCCTAGCAGCACCACGACGACAACGAGCGGCCATAGCACTATGAGCGGGATCCACAGCCGGATGCGCCGCTTGTCGCCCTCGACTCGCAATCTCAGGAACATCGGTGGTAGCATCAGGAGAGCCTCCGCAGCGCCTCTTCGACGTCGATCTCGCCGCGTTCCAAGCTGTCGAGTACTGCCGCTGATTGAGGATTTGAGCGCGGGGTGCTAGCAGATCCCTTTTGCACGGTCTCGACCAACGGTAGCTGCTCGGCAATGGCATTCAGCCGGTTTTTGACCGTTGGGTAGCTGATGCCAAATATGCGCTCCATTTCCTTGATCGAGCCGTGGACTTGGACGAAGGCCATTACGAATACTTGGTCCTCAGCGGAAAGACGCGCCAGCACAGGCGGCTCGAATTGCCCTTCGATCGCGATGGCACTATCCGGCAGGGAAACCCGCTCTACCACGATGTGCGCCCCCTTCGTCAGATCGGTTAGCTCCTTCCAGTCTTTGATGGCAAAACCTCCAAATGATTAAATTTAGACGTAATCATAGCTATATAATTGAAAAAGTCAATTAAAAAATTAAAAAATTTAATTTTTAGACTGAATAAAATCGGAACGGTTTGGACGCTATGCTTCCACGGCTGCGGATACCGCGTTGGAAACCCGTCGCAACAGACTCCCGTTGGCGACCATTTGGTTGGTCAGCACCACGCAGCTTAGCTGGTGCTCTGCGTCCGCCCACGCCACCGTGCCAGTGGCCCCGGTGTGGCCGAAGGTGTGCGGCGACACCAGATCGCCCCAAAAGGCCCACACCCGCGCCCCGCACACGCCCCAACCAAGGCCCCACGGCGCGTTGAGTGCACCGTTCTGATCCCGCGTCATCGCCGCGACCGCGGCCCGGCTGAAGATGCGCTGGTCGCCGTACGTGCCGCGGTTGAGCATGGTTTGCAAGAGAATCGCCAGATCGCGTCCGGTGCTGTGCATGCCGCCCCACGGTGCCCCGAAATCGCGCCAGTACGGGGAATTCCAGCCCCAACTTCGCAATTCTTCGTCCTCTTCGGTGTCCGTCCCACACCACACGGTATCTTCAAGCGGCCAATCACCCATGCCCAATGCGCTGCGCTCCATGCCCAATGGCGCGAAAATTTCCTCGCGTTCAAAGTCGCGTAGTCGCTGGCCACTGACGCGCTCGACGATCGCGGCTGCCAGCAGGATGCCCTTGCTCTGGTAGCGGAAATCGGTCGCTGGTTTGTAGAGTAGGGGCGTCTTGAGCGACCGCTCGACAAAGACCTCTACCGGCTCGTGCGCCCGCCGCAGGCTGACATTCTCCGGCAGCATGTCGGGCATACCCGATATGTGCGACAGCAGGTGGCGCACCTTGATGTCGGGCCGGTCGCCGCCTGTGAACTCGGGTAGATAGTCGATGGCTGGGTCTTCGAGCGAGATCAGCCCGCGATCGACGAGGATCATCAGCGCACAAGCGGTGACCGGCTTGGTGATTGACGCGAGGAGAAAGATCGAATCCGCATCGACCGGCTGGTCTGTGCCGGGTTTCCGCTGGCCAGCCCCGCGTGCAAAGACTTCTTTGCCGTGCCGCGCTACCGTTAGCGAGGCTGCACTGATCTGGCCCGCTTCAACAGCAGCCGTGAGCAGGCCGAAGGCCCGTTCGAGTTGTGCGGCCGACATGCCGACAGCCGCTGGGTCGCCCGTTTGCAAAACCGTTCTGTCCGTTGTCATCGCGTTCCCTTTCTTTAGGACTGACGTTACGCAGCGTTTGTCATGCTGGCGCACGTAGGGGCGGTTTGCAAACCGCCCCCTACTGGATTCCCGCTTTTGCGGGAGTATCTGTGTTGTGTGTCAAGCCTTTTTTATCCTGCTTTGGCTTGGTGTTGCACCCAAGGGGTTCGTCGATGGGCAATGGCGTTGAGCAGCAGGAGCAGCTTGCGCATCACCGCGACCACCGCGACCTTGCCGGTCTTGCCGCGCTTGCGTAGTCGTTGATAGAACCGCCGGAGGTCGTCGTTGTAGCGGATCGCCGACAAGGCGGCCAAGTACAACACCCGGCGCACCCGGCCCCGTCCGCCACGGATGGAGCGATACCCTTGGTGTCGCCCACTGTCGCTGGACCACGGGGCCAGCCCCACCAGCGCGGTTATCTCCTTGCCGCGGTACTGGCCTAACTCCGGCAGATAGCCCACCAGCGTAGCCGCGGTCAACTCGCCCACGCCGGGCACACTCCGGTACAGGGCGGCGGCCTCGGACAGCGCGACGCTTTGTTCCAACGCCTTGCGATATTCCTCGTCCAGTCGGCCGATCTCTTCATCGAGCCACTGGATGTGCCGTTGGGTGGAAGTGTGCGCCCCTTGGGTTCGCCCTTGGTGCAGCCGATGGCGCTCCTGTACGCGCTGGTCAACCAACTGCTTGCGCCGACGCAGCAAGTCTTGCAGCGCTTCACTGTCGGCGTCCTTAGCCACCACGCCAGGCAGATCGAACACCGCCCCATACCGCGCCAGCATCTGCGCGTCCAGCGCGTCGGTCTTGGCTTGGTGGCCAGCCGCCCGGGCGAAGTGCCGCACGCGGTTGGGGTGCGCTACATGCACCGACCACGCCGGGGACTGCAACCGCCGCACGAGGGCGCACTCATAGCCGCCGGTTGATTCACACACCACGTCGGTCACCGCTTGGCTCCGCAGCCAGCGCTCCAGGCCGGCCAGGGCCGCTGGGGTGTTGTCGAAGCCCCGCACCGGGCCGGCCGATACCGACACGTCCAAGCGGGTCTTGCCTACGTCTATACCAGCAACAACTTTCATCTGGGTAGCCTCCCTGTTATACTGTGTGCTGTCCTCCACACTTGTAATACGGGCCTAGAGCCCCTGTATCTGTTCGGAGCGACAACTAAGCGTGAGGGGTGTCTTACTCCCGCACGGTGCAGCGGGCACGAGGGGCCTGCTCACCCAATGACGGACGACGCGCCCCGCACGCATACCGTTCAGATTGGCCCTTCTGAACGGATTTGGCAACATACAAATGACACCGGGCAGGACGGTAGGAAACCGCAGATAACGATAGCTGCGTAACAGCAGTTTCGAATATAAAGCGCAACATTAACCAACTAATCCGATTACTTCCCTCAACCTCTTCACCACGCGCACCCCGTCCTCCGTCCATTCTGGCTCTGCTGGAGAGCCAGCCGCGCCGAGTGACCGCCGAATCAACACCGGCTGTAGCCCCGCCGCCCTAGCCCCTGCTACGTCGTCTTCTGGTGAATCGCCGATGAAGAGCGCCTCGTCAGCTACCAACCCGGTCTGCTCCAGCGCCGGGACAAAGATCGCCGGGTCGGGCTTTTTGACGCCGACATCGCCGGAGACGACCACTACGTCGAAAAAGGGGCGCAACGCCAGCTCGTCTAGCAGCCGATGGACGTGTGGCGGATGGTCGAAGTTGGAAATCAGCGCCAGCTTGTAGCGACCTTGCAACTCGCTCAGTACGCTTTTGGCCTCTGGGTCGAGCGGCGTGTGGGCATGCCACGCCGCTATGCTCGCTTCGCTGATCCGCCGCAATTCCTCCAACGCTAACGCCAAGCTCAACTCCTCGACTAACTCGCGCATGCGACGCTCATAGACTGTCAACCCATCGTCCTGTACCGGCGGCTCGGGTTGGAGCAGGAATTCCTCGCAGAGTCGGATTAACGTTTCTTCATCAAACGCATGACCACTATCGATCAGTTCGCGGCGGATGGCATGGTACCAACTCTCTCCCGCAGCCTCCATATTGCCGTAACACAACAACGTGCCGTACAGGTCGAAGAATACACCTCGTATTTCAGTCATCGATTGTCTTTCTAGTTCGGCTCAAGGCGGAGGATAGCGTCTGCGCGGCACAATCACAACCTCTTGCCCACCCACAGGGCACCTCGGCGCACCACTTCTTGGAAGGAGGGGTTTTCCAGCACTGCGTTGTCGTGGCCTAGGGCAAAGAAGAACACCCGGCCCTGACCATAGGTGTGATGATAGGCCATGACGTGGGTTTCGTCGCGGCCGGGGTCATAGGCGTGCATGAGGTGGTGTGAGCGGTTGGGGTCGTGCTTGAGGTAGTGCAACTCGTCGGTCACGGCAAAGTCTTTGAGGCCGGTGGCAATGGGATGGTCGGAGTCGGAGATGGTGACGGTGAAATCCATGTACGGGCTGTGACCGTTGAAAAAGCCGTTGAGCATTTGGTGATAGCCGGCGTTGTCGCGGAAGGAAGCGTCTGCGGTGTGCAGGCCGAAGAAGCCGCCACCGTGTTCGACAAAGTGCAAAAGCCCCTGTTCCTGGGCTTGGGTGAAGTGGCCGACATCCGTGAAGAAGAGGGTGGCGTCGTACGCGTTGAGGCCGCTGGCCATAACCTCGTAGTCGCGCGAGAAATCGGCTTCGATCTGGTCATCTTTGTTCAGCAGGTCAGTCAGAAATCGGCCCTGGCCTGCGTGGTCGTGGTAGATGCCTTCGGTGCCGACGAATACTAAAAGTTTAACGGGAGCCATGGCGGGTTTCTCCTTTTGTGGTTGGGTTGGGAACGGCGGTAAGGAGTTTCTCCAACTCACCGCGACGTTTGAGTTCGTCAAGAGTCTCCTCGGTTCCCAGGTATTCCCCGTCGACGAAGATCTGCGGAATTGTGCCGTCCCCACCGGTTCGACGCAGCATTTCCTTGAAGTTGGCAGTCGGCAGTTTGAAGCCGAAGTAGAAGCGAATGGGGATCTTGGTGTATCGAATCCCCTTTCGCCACAGCATCAGGCGCGCCTTCCAGCAGTACCCGCAGAACGGGCTCAGGTAGATTTCGACTTTCGGCATTTTATTTCTCCGACGTTGATGATTCACTACCGACCAGACTTGGGACGCGGGAATATACCCCATATCAAGTCCAGCGGATTGGTACCCCCAAATCGCGGGCCAGTTCGTCCACTTGGTTGGCCAAGGTGGCTTCGAGGGCGATGCCGTGTTTTAGGTAGTCGGCGCGCCGCTGGTAGCTGCCTTCGCCCGGCCACTGCACGAGACCCTGTTCGGGTGCTGCTTCCACCGATTTAATATGGGCCTTCAGATCGGCGCTGCGGCTGTGCAGCCAGTCGCCAAAGGGCTTGAGGGCGATAAAGCACTTGGTGGAGCCGCCGGCCGAATCCGTTGACCGCTCCTCGGTACCCTGCTCAAAAGCAAGGAGGCCGCCGGCCAGTCCAGCCGTGAGCAGATCGACCATAAAGGCAAGTCCCGAGCCTTTGTGCTGACCCATGGGCAAAAAGCGCCACGATTGCAGCAGAACACTTGGATCCGTAGTGGGCCTGCCGCGCTCGTCCAAACCCCAACCTTCGGGAACGCTGCGCCCTGCGGCCTCGGCTTGGCGCACGCGGCTTATGGAGGATTGGGTCATGGCCAAGTCGAGGACGACAGGCTCGCCGTCGGCCGTAGGAATGCCAATGGCGAGGGGATTGTTGCCGAGGGAAGGGACGCGCGTGCCCCAAGCGGGAAAGTTGGCAAACGCGTTGGTAAAAGCTAGGCCGACCAATCCGGCGCGAGCGGCTCGCAACGCGTAGCTATGTCCGCGCCCCCAGTGCCCGACGTTGCGGACGACGCAGGCTCCCACGCCGTATTGCTGCGCCCGTTCGAGTGCCCAATCCATGCCCTGCGCCGACGAGAAGCGGCCAATGCCACCGCCGGCATCAATCAGCCGGGAGGCAGGGTACTCGACGATGGTTGCAAAGCGGGGATCGGGTGCCAAAATCCCTTGGCGGATGTAATTGATTACCGAAGGCAACAGGGCTACGCCGTGGGTGTGGCCGCCGTGCAGGTCCACTTCAGCGCCGATTTGGGCTTCGATCTCGGCCACGTGTGGCGGTACCCCTACGGCTGCGAGCGCGTCGAGGAAAAATTGTTCCAGATCGGCGTGGGCGATGCGCTTGGGCTGGCTCATGGTTACTTACCAGCCGCGCACCATATAGGCCTGCAACAGGCCGCCTTCATCGGAGTTGAAAAAGCCCGATCGTCCGTCCGGCGAGAGGAAAGGATGGATGTGGGTGTCCTTCTGCCAGGACGATCCGGGGTTTGCGACCTTCCGCTCATTTGCGAGTGCGCCTTCCTCTTCGTCAGGAAGGTCGAACAGCCAGACCGCGCCGCCCCCGTCTTTTGGGCCTGCATCTGTGATCAAGCGGGTCCCGTCTCGGTCTGTTGCGAAATGCCAGAAATCGGGTCCAGCAAAGGAGCGGGACAGGTCGTTGCGCCAGCCGCCCGGCGTATTGATGCCTTCATCGCCGACGTGCGCTGCCGCCCGGCCCGAGATGAGTTGTCTTTCGTCTGGTTTGCGCGTCGAGGTGCTGGTGATGGCCATGTCGCTTCTCCCCTGCCAGCACTGGTGCCCCTGACAGAACTCGTTGCCATCCCGGCCCCAGGGGAAGTCGCGCAGATTTGTTCCATCGTCCCGGATTAGGTGGATGTCCGCGCCCAGTCCGCTGGTGAGCTTTTCTACCCTGCCATCGGCGGCAATGATATTCCCGTGATTTTCTTGGATCATGATGTCGTGGGAAGCCACGGGGTCCATTTGACGCGTGTACTGCGGGTGTAGGTTGCACCAAGTGGGACCGTGAAGGACCAACCGCACGGACGGCTCTTCGATCTCGAAGACCAGCAGACCCCAGAGCGCCCCGGCGCTGTTGCCGTCCCCGAGGAATCCCGAGATGGCGATGCGCTGGCCGTCGGATGAAATCGTCGAAAGCGGATACGGTCGGCTCAACCTGAAATCGGTCTCTGGAATCGCGTGATCGAGAATGTAGATGATCTCGCGTTCAGACCCATCCAGTCCGACCCGCTTCAGCGTCAGTCTTCCACCTCCCCCAAACTCTGTTTCATTGACGAAGTAGTACAGGTAGTTGCCATCTGGTGAGATAGACGGCCCCGTCGTTCCAAGCTCGGTGGTGATCGGCGTCAGGCTGCAATGGTCTGCTAGGTTGCAAACCAGAAACTGATGCTCAGGGTCCTTGGGATCTGAGCCGTGCGGGTGCGCTGCGCGGTGGAGGATCAGCCGCTGCGAATCGGGCGTGAAAATCTGCGCCTCCATATAGACATGCGACGAGGGTATCGACTCATCCGTAAGCTGAATGACTTCGAGATGGTCCCGCTCGGTCTCGGGGACGAGGTCAGGTCGGACTTTCATTTTCCTTTACTCCTATCGACGGCGTGGCACGCTGGGGAAGAAAGGTAACTGTCTGCCAGACTGCATCAAGGTAACTATAGCTTCCGCAAAACAGATCATTATGTTTTATCATATTTTATAATGAAAGATTCGTCGTAGTTGTCGTCGGAACGCCTCTTGTAGTTTTTGATGGCTGCTGAAATGTAGGTTGCGTATTTTTTTTTTGGCGTAT
>JAJDVZ010000138.1:0-96960 GCA_022825835.1 Candidatus Latescibacterota bacterium | reverse complement strand
ATACTGGCAGTAATCTAAGCGCGTCGGTTGGGCCATAATTCCCTCCAAAAAGGCAAGGCTTTAGCTACGCAGGCAGGGCCAATACCCCACTGATTGACCAACAGTAGAATACGCCTGTTGAGCTCTGTGCGTAAGTCCTACATAGTCTATGTATGGATTCTTCTCGGAGTATGGCTTCTCCTCAAAGGAATCAAGCAATGGCTGCAACTCCTTGGCCCACTCAGCAGTGGAGGAAAGGAGCTCTGCAGACAGTGAGTCGTAGTACCTTTTGTCGCCAGACGACAGCCCATCTTTACATAACCGGAGCATAAAGTCATTGGGGCTCTTCCCATACCCTATGAGGTATCGAAAGAAGTAGCGGAAGACGTAGTCCTGCTCGTCTCTATTGGGGGAACCGAGCTTCTTGGTTAACGTGCAGATGGCTTGGTCTCTTAATTCCATTGCATCAATAATATTGGCCAGCCAAGTGCCAAGGTCCCCCCCGAGATACTCTTCAGAATTTGTCTTGTACCCCCCTTCCTCGAGAGATTTCAGTAGCCGATTTTCGATCCGAAGCCTTGCTATGCGAGCGATCTGCTTCCATTCGTCTCCAGCGAACACCTTGGTAGCAATCCTGATGGTAGCGTCATCTTCGGTTGTCTTGAGATCCTCAGATACTAGGGCCACAAACGCTGACCTATCTTCCGCATCCAACCTATTGAGGATCGAGTGAGCCACTAGTCTCATCACTTGAGGACTTACTTCGGTCCGGGCTTCGTAGATGGCAGTCAGTGTATCGTTGAGCTTCTCCTTTGGTATCTCAGACACGATGAGATCTGTGTATTCCTCACTCTCAACGAAGTGTTCGTCACAGATTCTCTGAATCATATCTCCGATCTCGAAGGGTGCTTTGGCCTTATTGATCATCTGCAAGAGATAGTCGAGGAAGGCGAGGATCCGGTCAGCAACCTCCTTGTTATCCTCGATTTTTTTATGGCTTCTCGGATTTCTGATAGCCTGCATAACGCCACGAAGAAGCGACTCAGTTCCCTTTTGAATATTCCTATCAGACTCGCTCCTGAGAGGAGCGAGTTTAAGCTTGGGGTCAGATCCACCAAGTGCTTCGCCAACCAAGGGAACCCCATCGCTCTCGCACCCAGTACGATCACGAAGGACTTCACTCAATAGGAAGATCGAATCGAGAATAGCACCTGTGTAGTTCGCCTTTTCGTAGTTGGCATATATAGCCTTTGATAATTGTTCGGACAATTCAATTTGGATGTTCATGATATTCCTTAGCCTGTTTGGACTATAGCTCCGCTGTTGTTCAATTCGTTCTCCATACATGTCCTTTCTCGTTTGTCTTACAGAACTTAGACCCCTGCTCAGGTAGGGTCAAACCAAGTTGCCGAGGGGCGACCAGCCGGTATATTAGCCCTCATGTTGTGCTTAGTAGTAGCTCTCGCGGCCGAGGTGCGCCCGCTATTGGCCTTCCATCGCCTCCAAGGCGTGAGCGGCCATCCCTATCGCATCTGCGTGGGCGAGCAGATGCACCTAATCGTCTCCGGGATCGGCAAAGTGGCCGCCGCCGCCGCCACGGCGTACCTGCGTGCATTGATCGGCGATACACCGGCTGCTTGGCTCAATATCGGCATCGCCGGCCACGGCAACCAAGCAGTGGGTACAGCTCTACTAGCGCACAAGGTCGTGGATGCCGCCAGCGGCAAACCCTTTTACCCCACCTTCACCGCGCCCCCACCCTGTCGCACCACTTTGCTACACACCGTCGATCGCGTGCAGTCGCCCGCCGGTGACGCCGCGTACGACATGGAGGCCAGCGGCTTTTGCGAGGCCGCGCAGCGCTTTGCCACCAGCGAGCGAGTCCACTGCCTCAAGATCGTCTCCGACAACCCACAATCTCCCTATCAGACACTCAATGCGGCGAAAGTGGAGGCGTTAATAGAATCCCAACTCGATACGGTCGCCCAAGTTGGCGAACACCTGCGAGCACTCAGCCAGCAGCTCCAGGCGTTGCACGCCGACCCGCCTAGCCTTGCCGAGCTAACTGCCCGCTGGCGATTCACCGCCACGCAACAGCACCAGTTGCGCGGTTTGCTCGCACGCTGGCAGACGCTGGCACCGACGACCCCTGTCGTCAACGACGACTTGCTGGCCTTGCAAAGCCGCAACGAAGTGTTAGCCCGTCTTAAGCAGCGGCTGGACGATGTGGAGTTTTTCCTGACTCCAGAAGGGGCGCAAGATGATTAGCGTCGATAAGAACCGCAATTTAGCAAGAGAGGAACCATGATCAGCGCCGAACAATTAAGGACCTTTGAGGAACAAGGTGCTGTCACCATCGACACGCCTCTGACGACCGAAGAAATCGCCGCGACCGCGACCGCGATCGACGCACTGCTACCTTTTAGACCAGCCGAACCGGACCAGACACCGCGTTTTCGCTATGGAGCGACCTGCAATTACTACGAGCCGGCCCTACTGGACCTGATCCAGCATCCCTTTTTTGAAGCGGTCGCCAAACGAGTCCTGCGAGCCGATGCAATCCGCTTCTTCCAGACGGCGATCTTGGCCTCTTATCCTCAGCCGGAAAGCGAGTTCAGCTACGACCAGCACACCGATATCCAGTACAGCTTGGAGGATTGGGCCGCGACGCCACGGCGGGTCGTATGCAGCTTTTTTCTGTGGTTGACCGACGTCAATGAACGGCGTGCGCCGATGATGTACCGGCCCGGCAGCCACCGCCTAGTAGCTGCCGCACGTTCGGCCGATCCGCTGCTGAAAGACGCAATGCCAGGGGTCCAGGGCATCAAAATGGTGGACCTGCCGCCGGAATACGCCGCGCCGCAGCCGGTTTTGGCGCAAGCGGGACAGGTAACAGTGCTGACGACGTCCATGGTCCACGGCGGCTCCACCAATATAGACGACGAGCCGCGCAAGGTGCTAGTTATGACCTATACGGCGGCGGGGGTCGCAATCGGCCTGCCCGAAAATCAGGCGGCGACCAAGCGAGAATACGACGCTAAACTAAGAGAGCTTCTGCGGCCCGAGCGGGCGCACCTAGTAGCTGGGGACTAGAAAAATATTAGCCGCGGTCTCGCCGTCGGGCCTGGAATCGCTCGGCGTACACCATGCCGAGCACGCCAGCCAAGATCAAAATCCCACCGCCAGTCAGGCTCCAAGTCACTGGCTCCCCCAAGACCCAGTGGGCCAGCGCGATCTGCCCGATGGGTGCCGTAGCGGTCAGCGTGCCGACCAGCACGGCACTGAGCCGCTTCATGCCCTCCGAGACCAAAACAAACGCACAGCCAGTGGCTAAAACGCCCAGAACGAGCACCACAATCCACGCGGTCACCGTCGGCTTCGAGTGCAGTTGAAAATGGGTCGCGGCGAGTGCGCCCGTGACTACTACACCCATCGTCATCATTGGGGCCAGTATCGCCGCGGTCCCCACCCGCGGTGCAAGCGCTTTGTTGGCGAGCGCGTAGATCCCCCAGCCCAGTCCCGCCAACAGCATCAGCACATTGCCTAGGATATAGCGCGGTGCAAACAGGTGGCCCACATCCTCGCGCACCCCCACGATCACCGCGACTCCAGCCAGCACCAGTGCCATACCTGCCATTTTTCCCGCACCCAACCGCTCGCGCAGCACGGCGACAGCCAGCACCGTCAGCGCGACGTATTGCACTTGGACGACCAACGAGCCAGCGCTGGCCGTGGTATAACTCAGCGCCAACGCATAGAGCGAGAAGTTCAGGCTCATGCCCAGCCCCCCGATCACATGCCACCAAGACCATTGAATGTCCCGCAGATTATGGCCGCGCGCGAAAAAGGCGGCCGACACGACCGCCGCACCTTGCAGCAACCGGAGAAAGGCGATTGTAAACGGATCGAAAACGGGAAACAGCAGTTTCACCAGCACCGGGATGACGCTCCACAACGCGAACACCCCCAGCATGCACAGTATCCCGATCCCCATCCTGCCGATTCCTCTTCTATAAGTAGGGTGCTAGTCCTGTATTGACCAGGTGCAGACAATACGATACCTTGGGCCTGAAAGGATTTTTGGACGACCAATCTAATAAGAAGCCCGTCGTCATCAAACGATTTACTGAAGCGTGAACACGAGTTCATGCAACAACGCCTCGATAAATCACAAACCGCAGATTTTCAAACAACAAGCGGCATCCGGAGCATTCTTGAAAATGATGCAAATCTCGACGATATGCTCGCCTTCTTTAGTGATAGAATGCTTCCACTAGACGATATTCAAGCACAGGAACTCGCAGAAGAAGTACTAGCAAACCCTCCTAAAATTGGCTATCTGACTATCTCTAATGCACTTCAATGGCGGCTCCAGTATAGCCGTGTGATTCAGCAAGCTGGAACAGTCGTCGGTATCGAAAAACTATGAATAAAAGAAAAGAATTTGGCGACTTTCAGACTCCCCGAGAATTGGCAACTAAGGTAACATCCCTAGTTTCTGATATTTATGGGGATCCCGACCTAGTCGTTGAACCAACGGCAGGGATCGGCTCATTCCTCAATGCCTCAAACGCTCAGTGGGGAAAAGAATGCCAGTATGAGGGTTATGAGATTAATCGAGACTATGTAGCTCAAGCATACGAGACACTAAAAACATGTGGAGTTAAACTTTTTAATCGGGATTTTTTTACCCTAGACTGGAAGCAGGTACTCAACCGAACAGCATCGGGCAAGGTCTTAGTGATTGGCAATCCTCCTTGGGTCACAAACTCTGAACTTGGACTTTTAGGCAGTCAGAACCGGCCAAAAAAGACCAACTTCCAGAGATTGCGTGGCTTGGATGCTCGCACAGGAAAATCCAACTTTGACATTGCCGAGTGGATGCTTATTCGATTGATTGAAGCAATACCACCTAATGGTGCCGTCGCTATGTTGTGCAAGACAATGACGGCTCGAAAGGTCTTACGGCATTTCTGGAAAACAGACGGAGGACGGAAAGGGGCTTGTCTGTTTCGGATAGATGCCAAGGCATATTTTGCTGTTGCCGTTGATGCCTGTCTTTTATTTCTCACTGGCATACGTACAAATGAGCGAGTCGCAACAATCTACGATGATCTATGTCTAAAATCCTCTACAAGACAGTTCGGATTTATTGACGGAGATTTGGTTTCTGACATCAACATATATAGAAAGTTCAGAGAATTTGGTAGCGGATCACTCGCCTATACTTGGAGGTCTGGCATCAAGCATGATGCAGCCAAGGTCATGGAGTTTACTCGCGAAGGTGGATTGTACCGGAATGGATTGGGCGAGACGGTCGAGTTAGAAGATCATTATCTTTATCCATTATTAAAATCGTCTGACCTTGGCAACGGTCGCATCGTGCCGCGTAAGGCTGTTTTAGTCACGCAGAAACATATCGGCGATGATACATCAATAATCGAGAACGAGGCTTCTAAGACTTGGCAGTACCTGATAGACCATGCGGCGATTCTCGACGGTCGGAAAAGTTCGATTTACAAAAACCGTCCTCGTTTCTCCGTATTTGGTATAGGTAAATATTCCTTCTCCTCATGGAAAGTCGCGACTTCGGGCTTATATAAGTCCTTCTCGTTTTCAGTTGTCCCACCGTTGGCGAGTCGTCCGGTTATGGTGGACGATACTTGTTACTCGATTCCATGTAATACTGAGGCTGAAGCGCGTTTGCTTTGTGACTTACTCTCATCCGAGCCTGCACTTGCATTTCTTCGATCTTTAGTATTCGCAGATGCTAAGCGACCGATCACTATCGATATATTACGACGTATCTCATTTGTCTCTGTGGCACAACAACTTGGAAGACTGGAAGAACTGGAACAATTCATCCACTCAGAAAAACCAAACTTCGAAACAGAACAACAAATGACGTTGCTCATGGAACCAAAATCGAGCTACTCTGTGTGACCTATCCTAATGTGACCTATCCTAAAAGAAATTGTTTAGATTCGTCATCTGTCCTCTTCCCCATGTTCGATTTCATCTACGCCGAAGAGTCCATCCTCGACCACCCGCGCACCCGCGCCCTGCTCGACCGCTTCCCCCGCGCTCAGCTAGTCCCCTGCGCCCGCTACGGCGAGGTCTTCAATCGCACGGCGCAAAACTTCCGCCTGCAAAAGCGCCGCCCCGCGCTCATCCTCGCCCGCAAAGCCGGTCGGCGCGTCCTCCCCGCACCCGACGGCTACGGCATCGGCGGCGAGCGCAATTACTATTTCTCGCACCTGCTCAACTGCCCCTACGACTGCCGCTACTGCTTCCTCCAAGGCCTGTACCGCTCGGCGCACCTAGTCCTCTTTGTCAACTACGAAGACTTCCAACAGGACATCGCCGCGCACATCGCTGCGGACGCATCTGACACGCCCTATTTCTTCTCCGGCTACGACTGCGACAGCCTCGCACTAGAGGGCATTACCCACTTTACAACCGACTTCCTCCCCTTCTTTGCCGACCACCCGCAGGCGTACTTTGAGTTGCGCACCAAGAGCGTGCGCATCAAAACCCTACTCGCCACCGAGCCCCTGCCCAACTGCGTCGTCGCCTTCAGCATGACCCCGCCGGCGCTCGCCGACCAATTCGAGACCGGCGCACCACCAGTCGCCCGACGTCTGGAAGCTATCGCCGCCCTGCAGGAACGCGGCTGGCCCATTGGGCTGCGCTTTGATCCGCTGCTCTACGACCGCGCGTACGAGGAGCGCTACCGCGACCTGTTCGCCCTCGTGTTCTCCAAGGTGCGCCGCGACGGTCTCCACTCAGTCAGCCTAGGCCAATTCCGCCTGCCACAGGGCATGTACAAAACCATGCACAAGCTCTACCCAGACGAAAAACTCCTCGCCTATGGCTTGGAGGCAAAAGACGGCATGGTCTCCTACCGTCCCACCTTGGCCAAAAGGCTACACGACTTTTGCGCGGATCAATTGCTCCAGTACATTCCCGCCGAGCTTTTCTTCCCCTGCCCCTCCACCACCCTACAGGTTTGATATGCGCGTCTTAGTCACTGGGGCCAGTTCCGGCATTGGCCGCGCCGTCTGTGAGAAGCTGCTCGCCGACGGCCATCGCGCCATCGGCATTGCCCGCGACTTCGGCAAATTTCCCTGCGATGACCGCCGCTTCACGGCGCATTCTATCGACCTCGCCGACCTCGACAAACTCCCTGCCCATCTACAGAACCTCGTCGCCACCTACCCGGCCCTCGACGCCCTAGTCCTCAACGCCGGTGCAGGTCGCTTCGGCACCCTAGAGCAATTCTCCTACGAGCAAATCCGCGCCCTGATTGACCTCAACTTCACCAGTCACGTCTTCGTCGCCCGCGCTTTCCTCCCCTCCCTCAAAAAAGCCGGACGCGGACACTTGGTCTTTATGGGTTCGGAAGCCGCACTCACTGGCACGGCTCAAGGCAGCTTGTACTGCGCAGCCAAATTCGCCCTGCGCGGCCTCGCCCAAGCTCTGCGCGCCGAGTGCGCTCGCGCTAGCGTCCGCGTCACATTAGTCAACCCCGGCATGGTCCAGTCACCCTTTTTCGACGAGTTGGACTTCCGGCCCGGCCCGGAGCCCGACAACTACATCCTGCCGGCAGACGTCGCCGAGGTCATCGTCCAAGCCCTGACCGTGCGCGATGGCACGGTACTCGACGAAATCAACCTCTCGCCGCAAAAACGGGTGATCGAATTTGGCACGCGGAAGAAAAATAACCGACGCTAGCTACTTAGTGTTTAACCTGTACCCATCGCAAGGAAGCCAACGGTCATGCTCCAACGTCCTCTCCTCGTCCTGATCATCGCCGCCTGCACCCTTTCGTCCGGCTGTGCCACCGTCCGTCATGGACTAGGTCGTACCCTTGTCCCGGACCAAATCGAATTCCTACTCGGTGCCCAAGTCTCCGCCCAAATCGAGCAAAACGAGCGCATCCATCCCTCAGCACCGCTCCAAGCCTACGTCCAGCGCATCACCGAAGGCTTGCTCAAAGCACCCCGTACCGATGGCCCCGAAGGCAGCGAATACGCACGACGCGGTAGCACCCGTGGGCGCACTGATGGCCCCGAAGGCAGCGAATACGCACAACCCGACGCCTACTCAACCCAACACGCCCTGCGCTACCGCCCCGGCGTCCGCTACCGAGTAAAGGTCTTAGACGACTCTGAACAAGTAAACGCGTTTGCCGTCCCTGGTGGCTATCTCTACGTCTATAGCGGCCTGCTGCTGATCGCCGACGATGAGGCCGAACTAGCCGGAGTTCTAGCCCACGAAATCGGCCACATCGTCGGCCGCCACTCCATCAATCAACTCGTATCCCAATTGGGCATGGATATCCTCAAGGATCTAGCGTTCGGCGAAGACCCGCATCAGATCGGCCAAATCGCCTCTCAGCTCGCCAGTGCCCGCTTCAGCCGCGACGACGAGCGCGAAGCCGATACCTTCGGCGTCCGCTACGCCATTGCCGCTGGATATGACCCGCACGGCCTGCTGCGCTTTTTTGAAAAGTTGAAAAAGCTGGAAAAGCACCGGCGCTCCGACCTAGAAAAACTCTTCGCCAGTCACCCTCCTACCGGCGAGCGGATCCGCCGCATTGAGCGCCTGATCGACCAGTATGGAGCCAGCGGAGGCCAAGACTATCGAGCGCGGTTTGTGCGCGAAACGGCAGTTCTGCGGCGCAAGTAGCACCCTATTGTCCCGGTTTAATCCAACCCCTACCTTCTTGGAGCTTTTTCACGTCTCCGAGGAAATCTTAAATGTCCCCTGTCTTTCTCCTGCTCCTGACCTTGCTGCCCGGCGCGCTCCGCGGCCAAGAGCGTCCGCCGACGCCAGTCATCGTCGCCGAGGTCCTCGAACAACCGCTCGTCGAAGACCTCTCCTTTGTCGGGCGCATCCTGCCCATGCGTTCCAGCCGCGTCGCCGCCGAGACCGAGGGGCGAGTACTAAGGCGCTTCGCGGAAGCCGGCCAAGCCGTGCGCGGCGGCGATTCCCTCTTCGAATTAGCCAACGATCCGCTCCAAGCCTCGCTAGCCGAAGCGCAGGCCGATTTTGAACTGCGCCAGTTTAACTACGACCGCAGCCGCCAGTTGCGCGCCACCGACGCGGTGTCCGAGCAAGACCTGCGCGACGACGCCTACGAACTGGCCCGCGCCCGTGCCAAGCTGGCCGGTCTGCAAGCGCAAGTAGAAGATCTCTTCGTCCGCGCCCCCTTCTCTGGACACATCATCCAGACCTTTACCGAGGTCGGCCAATGGGTTGGGCGCGGCGGTGAGATTGCCCAAGTAATCTCCATCGACACCGTCCGCGTGTACGTCGATGTGCCCGAACGCTACGTGTCGCAGCTCACCTTGGGCGATCGCGCCGACATCTTCGTCGATGCGCTCGGCGGCGACCCGATTGCCGGCCTCGTGTCCGTCATCCTCGCCGAGGGCTACGCATCCTCCCACACCTTTCCGGTCGTCGTCGGGGCACTCAACCCAGACGGCCGGATGCGCAGTAATATGTCCGCGCGCGTGCGCTTCCAGATCGCGCAACCCAAGACCTCGATTCTGGTACACAAGGACGCCCTAGTCTCCGGTCCGCAAGGCCAGGTCGTGTACCTCGCCCGCGACGGCAAGGCCGTTAGCCGCCCCGTCGAAACCGGACTGGCGCACAAGGGCTACGTAGCCGTTACCGGCGAACTCGCACCCGGCGATCTAGCCGTAGTACGCGGCAACGAGCGGCTGATGGACGGCCAAGCCGTGCGCATCATCCGCCGGCAGCCATAGTCCGCCATGCGCCTAGTCGATACCGCCATCAAGCGTCCCGTCAGTGTAATCGTCGGCGTGCTCTTCGTCGCGCTCTTCGGCCTGATATCCCTCTTCCGCATCCCCGTTCAGCTCACCCCGGACGTCGATCGGCCCCTCATCACGGTCTCTACCGTGTGGCCGGGCGCTAGCCCCGAAGAAGTCGAGCAAGAGATCGTCCAGCGCCAAGAGGAACAGCTCAAAAGCGTCGAGGGACTGGTGCTGATGACCAGCGAGAGCAACGACAGTCGCGGAGTAGTAACCCTCGAATTCAACGTCGGCGTCGATCCAGACGCCGTGCTGCTGTTGGTCTCCAACAAGCTCGACCAAGTCTTCGGCTATCCGCTCGACGCCGAGCGACCTGTGCTCTCGGCCGGTGGCACCGGCCCAGGCGGGGCCATTACGTGGATTATACTCGACGCCCTGCCCGACCGCGACGATCTGGATGTCGAGCGCTACCGCGACTACGCCGAGGAAGTAGTAAAAACCGCCCTCGAGCGCGTGCCCGGCGTGGCCCAGAGCAACATCTACGGCGGCTACGACCGCCAGCTTCAGGTCATCGTCGATCCGCAGGCCATGGCCGCCCGCCAAATCACCGTCCAAGACCTATCCCAAGCCCTCGCCCGGGAGAACGCCAATATCAGTGCCGGGGCCTTTGACGAGGGCAAGCGCCGCTACATCGTGCGCACCGTCGGCCAGTACCAAAAGCCCAGCGACATCGAGCAGGTCGTCGTCCGCTCGGCCGATGGCACCCGGGTCACGGTCAGCGAGATCGCCCGCACCCGCCTTGGCTACGTCCGCGCCGGAGCCGCTGTGCGGCAAAAGAGCCGCCCCGCTATTGCCATCAACGCCCAGCGCGAGACCGGAGCCAACGTCCTCGAAGTCATGGACGGCATTCGCCGCACCATCCGAGAGCTCAACGAAGGGCCGCTGGCCCGCGAGGGCCTCTACCTCACGCAGGTGTACGACGAGACCAACTACATCGACAGCGCCATCAACTTGGTGCGCTCCAACATCATCATCGGCGGCACACTGGCCGTGACGGTGCTCTTCATTTTTCTGCGCAGCATCAGCTCGGTGGCGATCATCGCCACATCCATCCCGATTTCAATTGTCGGCACCTTTTTGGCCATGTGGCTTTTGGGCCGCAACATCAACGTCATTAGTCTAGCCGGGATGAGCTTTGCGGTGGGCATGGTCATTGACAACGCCATTGTCGCGCTCGAAAACATTTTCCGCCACCAGCAGATGGGCAAAACCCGCGCCCGCGCGGCCTTGGACGGAGCCTCCGAGGTCTGGGGGGCGCTCCTCGCCAGCACCTTGACCACAGTGGCCATCTTCCTGCCCATCGTCTTCGTCCAAGACGAGGCCGGTCAGCTCTTCCGCGACATCGCCATTGCGGTCTCCTGCTCGGTGGTCCTCAGCTTGATCGTGGCCATCTCCGTCATCCCCAGCTTGGCCAACAAGATCCTCGGCGGCAACAAGCAGCGCGGGGACGTGCTAGCCGCTTGGGGCGACCGCGTGCGCAACTTTATTGCTCAAAGCGTCTTCCGCATCAGCGGCAGCACGGTATTGCGCTTGGGCGTCATCACCGGGCTGATCGGCCTCTCACTGGTCATCGCCTGGACCCTACTGCCCAAATCCGAATACCTGCCCACCGGCAACCGCAACCTAGTCTTTGGCATCATCCTGCCGCCGCCCGGCTACAACCTCGACGAGTTGATCCAAGTGGGGCAGACCATCGAAGACGTCCTGCGGCCCCACTGGGAGGCGGCCGCAGATCCCGACAGCCCCCAAGCCCAAGCGCTATCGGGACCGCCGGTTGACAACATGTTCTTCGTGGCCTTTGGCCGCTCGGCCTTCATGGGCGCGCGCTCAGCCGATCCGGCGCGGGTGCGCGAGCTGATCCCGGTCATTCAAGGGCCGGTTTTCGGCGGAGTGCCGGGCACTTTCGCTATCGTGCAGCAGTCGAGCCTCTTCCAGCGCGGAGGGAGTAGCGGGCGCTCCATCGACATCGAGATCACCGGGCCTGACCTAGGCCGCCTCATTGGGCTGGGAGGCCGGATCTTCGGCCAAGTCCGCCAAGTCGTGCCCGGTGCTCAAGCCCGCCCCATCCCCAGCCTCGACTTGGGCAATCCAGAAGTCCGCATCCTCCCCGACCGCGTGCGCGCCGCCGACTTGGGGCTTTCGGCGCGGGACATCGGCGCGGCAGTCAACGCACTATTAGACGGTGCTCTCGTCGATGGCTATCAGTTCCAAGGAGAGGAGATCGACTTGGTGCTGCGGGGTGAGGAAGATTGGTTCCGCACCCAAGACATTGAGGCCCTGCCCATCTACACCCCGCGCGGCCAACTGGTGCCGCTCAGCGCTGTAGCCCGCGTCGAAGTAACCACTGGCCCCGAGCAGATCAACCACATCGAACGCAGCCGGGCCATCACCGTCCAAGTCATCCCGCCGGAGACCATCGCCCTAGAGACGGTGCTTGACGATATCCAGACCCAGATCGTCCAACCCCTCGTCGATTCGGGTGAGTTGGCCCCGCCCTACCAGATCCAGCTTTCCGGCTCGGCCGACGACCTGCGACGCACCCGCCAAGCCTTGCAGTGGAACTTCCTGTTGGCCTTGGTGATTACCTATCTGCTGATGGCCGCGCTCTTCGAGAGCTTCCTCTACCCATTCGTCATCATGCTCAGCGTGCCCCCGGCGCTGGCTGGCGGCATTCTCGGGCTGGAGGTCGTCAACCGCACGCTGACCTATCAGCCGCTCGACATCCTCACCATGCTCGGCTTCGTCATCCTCATCGGCGTGGTGGTCAACAACGCCATCCTCATCGTCCACCAGACGCTCAATATCCTGCGCAACGCGCCCGAAACGCCGGTCAAAGAGGCCATCCGCGACGCAGTTTTCAGCCGCGTGCGGCCGATTTTCATGTCCATGATTACCAGCGCCTTGGGGATGCTGCCATTGGTCGTCTTCCCCGGCGCAGGCTCCGAACTCTACCGAGGCTTGGGCAGCGTCGTCATCGGTGGCCTGCTGCTGTCCACATTATTCACCCTCTTCTTGGTACCCACCTTCCTCAGCTTGGCCATGGATCTAAGGGCTTGGATCAGCCGACCATCAACGACTTCTACGGCCCGGACAACGTAGCGTCTGATCGGGGTTCACCAGTTGTATTGCCACCACTGGCCGCTGGCGAGCTCCGGACCTTTCGTGTGAATGCGACCCAATGCCCGGTTTGCAGGGGCAGGTAAAGATCATCGCCGCACTCACCCGGCACCTTTCCATTCGGAGACACTTATGACTTTGACCAAAGACCAGAAAAACCAATTTTTCCAAGACGGCTATATCGTCGTCAAAGAACTGCTGACCACGGACGAACTCGAGACCCTGCGCAACCACTACGCCGACCTTGCGCTCGGTCGCGTCCCCGACTACCCGGAAGGCAACGTCTCTCACCACACTCCGGGAACGGCTCAAGCCGCGGAACCGCCCACACCTCACGGAAGCCGACATGACCGACGCGGCACTCAGGTCTACCCGAAAGGGGAAGTAACCGCCCCAGAAGATCGCACGCCGGTTGAGGACCCCCTGGATACGGTAAGTCATCTCAACCTGCCTTCGTACCACCATTCGGTTTTCAATGCGTTTGTACGAAGCCCCAAAATCGTCGACATCATCGAATCCCTGATGGGGCCGGACATCAAGCTCTACTACGACCAGGTCTTTGCGAAGCCGCCATATGCCAAAGCGAATCGCTACCATCAGGATTCCATTTTCTGGGCCTTCTTCGCGAGCAACTTCCAGGTCACATGCCAGGTCTTGCTCGACGATGCGACTGTCGAGAACGGTTGTGTGCGTTTCATCCCGGGCAGCCACCACTTCGGCCTCGTCAACTGGGACCATCTCCCCTACATGCTGACAGAGGATGTGCTCGCCCAAGAGATCGCTGTTCCACTGAAGGCAGGTGATGCGACCTTTCACCACAGCCTGGCACTCCATTGCAGCGGCCCGAATACAACGCCGTACCGGCGGCGAGGCTGGTCGATCCACTACGTCTCTTCGGACACGCGTTACATCGGTACACCGGAAGAGACCGAACTCCTTAAACAGCGCGGTTGCCTTGTCAGGCCGGAACCTGTCAACGGCTGGCCCCTGATCCGTGGGCGCGAGTTCCCGGGGTGTGTATAGTCGGACCGCAGCGGGATACTACGGGCTGGCTCCGGCCCCAACCGCTTCCGGCGCTCTCCTACGAGAAGGTTCTCGCCCACCCGCATGAGGAACTAGGCCGATTCATCCGTTTCGTCGGTTCAGACTTCGATGATTCGCGTTGGATCGAATTGAGGGAGTGTTCAAAATGGACATCACCGACGCACAAAAGAAACAATTGGATGAACAAGGATGCATAGTCATCCCTGATGTGCTCTCCGATGCGGAGATTGAAGTCTACAGAGCCGATATACTCCGGTTGGCAGAAGAGGAGCAGCAGAACGGGTTGGCGCGCCAACATACCGATGGGTATGGGCAGCACGTCCGTTGGTTGGTAAACAAAGGTGAGATATACGAGAAAATGGTTGCCCACCCAAAAGTGATGCCGTTCTTTGAACACGTGCTCGGTCCCGACTACACGCTCAGCACACTCACCTCTAACATCATCGATCCCGGTGCAGCCGATGGCGGTTACCACGTCGATAGTGTATTAGGCACAATGCCTGAACCGCTCCCCAGTTTCCCACTGGTCGCCAATAGCCTCTGGTTGCTCGATGATTTCAAACCGGAAAACGGCGGCACCCGTCATGTTCCTGGTATTCACCTCCAGCGGAAAAAACCGCCTCCCGGCACCACACACCACCCTGACGAAGTTCGGTTGTCCGCCCCAAAAGGCTCGGTATTCTTGTTCAACGGTGCGATCTGGCATTCCGCTGGTGCGAACAAAACCGATGAGCAGCGTATTGCCTTAATCTGTTTCTGTTGTCGTTCTTTTCTCAAGCCGATGTTCGACTTTGTACATCACCTCAAACCGGAGGTTGTCGAACGCGCCACGCCGACGATGGGCCGTATTTATGGGTTCGATTCCCAACCTCAGCCGCCGGATCAGCCTACGCGGTAAGTGCCTTTCGCTGATAAGGTTTTCCAACCTTGTCTCTGTAATGCGGCCTTCTCCGCTCACAGACCATCGTCGTCCGTCGTGGCGAAGAAGCTGCAGCAGTGTCTGGATGCCGTAGAACAGGCCGCGGCTGTCGGCGCCCACGACTGACATGTACCCCTCGCGTTGCAGTGCCACAGGATCGTCGGGCGGCGATTGACCGGGATCGCTCACAAGAGCGAGAGCAATCGTCTGCTCCGTAGATTTGTTGGCGCGTTCGACAGGCAGGGAGAGCGCCCAGCGCTGCAGCGTCGTCATCGGCGGCCTGCTGCTGTCCACATTATTCACCCTCTTCCTGGTACCCACCTTCCTCAGCTTGGCCATGGATCTAAGGGCTTGGATCAGCCGCGTTGGGAGGGCATAAAAATACCGGCCCCCCAAGGACCGGTCACTGTCTATCTTCGACTTCTAATCCTGCTGGACGTGTATTTGACATGGATATTCTGGGAATATACTTTATTCCCAGAATTAAAAGGAGAAAGCCGATGTCGAGAAAGGGAAGATACCTGTATGAAACGGAGCTTAGTGCGTCCCTTGCCCGAGAAGAAGGAGGCCAATACGCGCTTGACTGGGAGGAGCCATTTCCTCAGTACGAAGAGATTCATTCCCCGGATGATCTCCAAAATGCGGAGCGCGTCGCAAATACCTTCCAAGCGATAGATTGGTCGTTTACTACCGACAACACGGGTTTCCTGACCCATGATCTGCATCCGTATCCCGCGAAATTCATTCCTCAGCTACCCGGAACCTGTATCTCTCAGCTATCATTCCCTGGTGAGTTAGTGCTCGATCCCTTTGGCGGCAGCGGTACTACCGCCTTAGAAGCCGTCCGTTTAGGGAGAAGGGCACTGAGTGTTGACGCTAATGCAGTGGGCACCCTGATCGGACGCGTAAAAACCGGCAACTTGGACCGCAAAGCCGCTAGGGATCTCCACACTATTCGTAGTTCCCTGACTACCTACTTCTTTGACCTTCCTGATGCCAAATCCCTGTGTGCTGCAAATGCCGGATACATACCAGACATACCCAATATTGATAAGTGGTTCTCTAGTACTGCACGGGGAGAACTGGCATTAATCAGGTCGCGCATTGAGAGGATTGAACGCGAGAAGGCCCGCGACATAGCCTTGCTTGCCCTTTCGCGTATTGTTTTAGCGGCCTCGTTCCAAGACTCTGAGACTCGCTATACGAGCAAGCCACGTGATATACCGCAAGGCGAGACCTTAAAGCGGTTCCTCGGTGCCCTTGATAAGATCATTCGCAATGTAGTCAGGACGCAGGCCGTGCTTCGGTACGGTGTCTGCAATTTTACAACGGCCGATACACGAGAGTTGGGACATGGGGTATGCAGGCCAGAGACCATTGACCTGATTGTTACGTCTCCACCCTACGGAAACGCGACAGACTACCACCTTTATCACCGCTTTCGGCTGATGTGGTTGGGATACAATCCGCGTGAACTCGCAAAGATCGAGATTGGATCTCACCTTCGCCATCAGAAGGAGGCATCGGGATTCGATGAGTACCTCGCGGAGATGCAACAAAGCTTGTCAGGGATGCACCGCCTCTTAAAGCCTGGCAGGTATGCCGTACTCATTGTAGGTGATGCGATCTATAAGAAAGTCCTTTACCCGGCGGCAGAGGCACTGAGCGACTCAGCAGAAAAAATTGGCTTTGAAAGTGTTTGTATAACAGAGCGCGCAATTCATTCGTCAAAGCGATCCTTTGCGGCTGCTGGGAGAAGGGCCACCACTGAAAAACTTCTCGTCATCCGCAAGCCTCCTAAGAAGGTATCCGTATGGTTGGCGTCTCCCCCGTATAAGTTGTGGCCCTACGAAAACGCATTGAGGAAACGTGAAATTGAGTCCGTAGTAGGCGTTCCAACAACCCGCAGTCCCAGCCTAGAATTGGACCCTTATTCTACGACGAAGACTCGCCAACTCGTATTTACTCACGGAGTCGGACTGACGGCATTTGACAGTGAACCTACGTGGCAAGCTATCCTCGAAAATGGCTTCGCACGACAACCTTCGGCCCGCAAAGATCCCAAGTACGTCACTCATGGCCTACATTCCTACAAGGGGAAGTTCTATCCGCAACTTGCCAAGGGGTTGATGAATGTTTGTGCCCTCCGTGCGGGAGCTAGAGTATTCGACCCATTCTGCGGAAGCGGTACAACTCTCTTGGAAGGCTATCTGAATGGGCAACAGACGTTTGGTTGCGACATCAATCCTCTAGCGGCCAAGATCGCCAAGGCAAAGACAGGTATTCTCGAAGTAAATCCTGACATCGTGCGAGAAACACTCGGCGTCCTAGTCGGTATGATTGAGGATGCTCCAGCGAAGCCAACAGAGGGAGGGGATCAGTTTGCTCCAGGTTGCCTGAACGAAATTCATAGATGGTTTCCCATTCCAGTTATCTCAAAGATAAACTGGCTTCTTGGTACGATTCGATCAGTCAGCGAGGGTGTCATAAGGGATTTCCTAGAAGTGGTCTTGAGTAGTATCATCCGCGAGGTTTCGCAGCAGGCTCCAAATGACTTGAGGATACGACGGAGGAAGGAACCCATTGCGGATGCCGATGTGTTCAAAATGTATCTTGATGCTCTCGACTCTCAATACACTCGCATTGAGAAGTTCTGGTCTGTGCGTGGCTATTCCCCACATCGGTTCTGTCCTAGCAGGGTTGTCGAAGGGGACGCCCGAACCCAAAGGACCTTTGAGGCCCTTGGTCTCACAGAAAATAGCGTGAATCTTGTACTTACAAGTCCACCGTATGCTACGGCTCTTCCATATATCGATACGGATAGACTATCGCTCCTCATACTGTTCGGAATGGATTCGTCGTCGCGGAGGCCCATTGAACAGGGCCTTATTGGCAGCCGTGAGATCGCTACTAAAGAGCGACATAGATTAGAGCAGATCATAACGGCCAGTGAGGGCGTCTTGCCCGAAACTACTTATGACTATCTTCAGGACCTATACGCACGGATTTCCCGAGCAGACGTCGGTTTCCGACGCAAGAATATGCCCGCTCTGTTGCAGCGGTTTTTTCAGGATATGGCATTGGTGCTGAAGAATTGCCGTCGCGTTCTTCGCCCAGATGGTGAAGCTATGATAGTCATTGGCGACAACCGCATGCGAGTAGACGGCGCTTACGAGCGAATTCCCACGACGGACTTTGTTCAGGATATCGCAATACACTGCGGGATGGAGCTAATCGAACGGATTGATATCTCAGTGACAACGGAAAACTTAGTGCATATAAAAAACGCAATCACTGAGAATGTAGTATTGCGCCTGAAGGCTTAAACGCGCTCAGGCGTAGCCAAAGCGCCTTGTACTATTGCGGACAGGCTGCGCACACGCCTTGATCCACTCTTTATATTCAGGCGTCCCTTGACGTGCCAGTACGCATTCGTACTCCGCATCGGGTTCGGCGATCCTTCGTATGCGCACTACATCCCCAAGATTACCGCCGGCGTTGACTAGGGGGCGTACATAAAAGCGGAAATCCGAACTGTTCTCATACATGTACATACGGACCTCTCGTGGGGCAATAATATTTGGTGTCTGCACACTCCATACCTTCCATTTGGGCCGCCAGTTCCAGTACACCCTGATGTTCTTACCTCGAGTACTAACTTTTCTTACGTATTCATCTGGCCAACCCCAAAACTCCTTCGCCAGTTCAATCGCTTCAAGCGGGATTCGTGCCTCTCCAGGAATGCTGGGTCCCTGCAAAGTAGGAAGTGTCATATAGAAAGCGGCTGGAAGGAGGAGATCGCGGGTTTGGTTGTCCACGGGCAACGTCGCCGCAGCTTGCTTCTTCGCCGCTTTCCGTCGAGCCCGAACGTCTTTTACTAGACGAGCTATCAGTTCAGGCGGCAGGGGCGGCGGGGAGGCAAAATTCTCCTTCCCAAAGATCGGTCGGCTCTTTTGCTTAGGTGATACCTCGCTCTTGGTAGCCGTATCAAGTGCCTTTCTGACCTCTGCTTCGGCTGGGATATTTCCTCTATCAATCAACCCGGCGAGAAATTTTTTAGTTAGCCTATATACGGTGGGACCATCCGGTTGAAGGAAGCGATCCAATTGGCTAAGTGCAGTATAAAAGACTTCGGTTTCTTCAGGAAGCGAATAAGTAATGCAAACCGCACCCTCGTAATTCCCGAAAAATCCTCCTTCAGTCATGTTGTTTGATCCAGTAATGACGGTTGCACGATCAGTCCACTGGAAAAAATACAGCTTCGGGTGGAAAGTATGTCTTGGAATGAGATGCTTGATAATGCGAACATCTATATCCCATTCGAGGAGTTCGGCAAGGACCTCTCGACTAGTGCCACCAAGGTCTATTCCGAGCACGAAACGAATGTCGCTGCCTCTTTCTTTCAACCCAAGGATTTGCCGTTTCAAGCGCATAATAGTTTGAAGGCTCACAAAGGCTGAAACAAAAACGATGCTCGACGCCGGAGGATTGGCGTCGAGCATATTCGACAGAACGTTTCCTAGCTGGTTATCCGGTTGGGCTATATAGTTGATGTGCAAGATGTGCTCCGCATATAGTTGAAAGTCCAGTCAAGCACAGGGCCAGTATAGCCCTTCTTGCAGCCACTAAAAATTTAGCTTCAGCCGCAAGGCGGGGATTGTGGCTTCGGGCCCGGGCAGAGCGCCCAGTTCCACGTTCTTGGCCAACTTGTTAATGGTTTGGACTTGGTCGCGCAGATGGAACAACGACGCGATCTTGATCCACGCCGACAGCGGCACCCAACCGGCCGCAGTATCCTCACCAGTCAGAATGGCCATTCCCACCGCCGTCACCGTCATGCCCATGAGCGCGAGACCCTGTTTGTGCTCGCCAATGTAGAAATAGCCCGCGCCCGGCACGGGTAGTTCCAGCAGGAAGGCCAACAGCCCGGACTTTGGCTGTTGGTACGCGGCGTGGCGCGACTGAATGCGATACGTCCCCAGCGAGCGCAACGAGCGAATTTCAGCCAGCGCATACGCGGCCTCCCGCTCCTGCAAGGCACCGACGACCTCGACGACCGCCACTGAATCCGCCTCAAGCTCCTCCACGCGCAACGAGCGCACCCGACCATCGGTAAACACGGCTTCGCCCCACTCCTCTTCGGCCTGCATCTCTTGCAGCAGACTCCTCACCTCTTTGGTCTCCATCGTCGCCTCAGCCCCGCGTGCCACCAGCACGATCACCGGCAGCCAAATCCATATAGTCCAACGCATGTTCCACCTCATTTGAAGTTGTCAATTCTGCCTTCTCAATCTACCCGACGCCTCTTTGTCTTGTCAAGCCACTACAGTTACCATGCGGCCCATTGCTCTCCCTAATTTTAACCCCTATTTTCAAATTTTCTCATGCAGACCCAACTCCAACAAGCCATAGCAGCCACCCGCGAGGCCGGGGCGCTGACCTTGCAGTACTTCGGCGGACCGCTTGAGGTCGCCTACAAAGACAGGAACGATCCGCTGACCGAGGCGGATCTCCAAGCCGACGCCTACCTCAAGCAAGCCCTGCGCGATCTGCGTCCAGACTGCGGCTGGCTCTCTGAAGAGACCGTCGATGACCGCCAGCGCCTCGCCAAAGAAGCTGTGTGGATCGTCGATCCCATCGACGGCACCCGCGAGTTCGTCGAAGGCATACCCGAATACGTAGTTGCCGTGGCCTTAGTCGAAGGCGGCGCACCGACCCTAGCGGTTATCTACAATCCCGCGCAGGAGCAA
Source organism: Candidatus Latescibacterota bacterium (assembly GCA_022825835.1). Lineage (GTDB taxonomy): Bacteria > Latescibacterota > UBA2968 > UBA8231 > UBA8231. Next base: position 76,312 of record JAJDVZ010000138.1, on the reverse strand, counting down.
ATTTTCGCCGCCGTATCTGGCAGCGGCACCTTCCACAACGGTCGTCGCGTGTTTTGCAGCGAGGTCCAATCCCTCGGCCAAGCCGCGGCCGTCGTCAGCCGCAGCGAGACCAAACGCGGCGAGATCGACCCCTTTCGCCCGCACCTCGGCGCAATCCGCCCCGTCGGCAGCGTCGCCTACAAGCTGGCCCTAGTCGCTGCGGGGGCCTGCGACCTCAACTTTAGCATCCAAGACAAAAACGAGTGGGACGTTTGCGCTGGCGACCTGCTGGTGCGCGAGGCCGGCGGCCTCATGCACACGTGCGGCCACCAAGTGCGGACCTACAATCAAACCGATACCCTCATCCCCGGCGGACTCGCCGCGGGCAATGCGACGCTGGTATCACACATTCTCCACCTAATGCACGAGCAAAAGCAATGATAACGGCCCGGATCGCAGCGGATTTTGTCGCAGAGTACGCCACCCTCCTCGAACTCAGCGGAACCTCCCCCTTCCGGGTGCGCGCCTACGCCAATGCCGTGCGTGCACTCGAAACCCTAACGTCCCCCCTTGACGAACTTCTCTCCGCTGGGACTCTAACCGAGGTCAAAGGCATCGGCGACAGCGTGGCCGAGCTAGTCGTCGAGTTGGCCGACACCGGTACGGCCCAAGCCTATGAAAAGCTGCGAGCCGCAACGCCCGAAGGTCTGCTCGACATGCTGCGGGTCCCCGGCTTGGGTCCTCGCAAGATCGTCGCCATCCGCAAGGCCCTCGGCATTGAAACCCTCGACGCCCTCGAACAAGCCTGTCGCAACGACCAACTCGCCGCCCTCAAGGGCTTTGGCTCCAAAACCCAAGCTAACATCCTCAAGGGCGTCGAGTTCATTCGCGCCCACGAGGGTCACTGCCGCGTCGATACCGCACACCAAAGCACCCAAAGCCTGCTCGCCGTTTTGCGCCCCTACGCGCAACACCTCTCCGTCGCCGGAGAGCTGCGTCGAGCGCGAGAGACGGTTCAACAGCTCGACTTCGTACTCAGCACCACCGACGCCGACATCGCGACTGCGGCTTTTGTCGCCCACCCGGATGTAGCCGAAGTCCTCGCGCCGGGCACAGGGCGACTGTCCAACGGACTGCAAGCCAACTTGCACGTAGTCCCAGACGATGCCTTCCCCGCAGCCCTACACTACTACACAGGCAGCGAGGAACACCGCGCCGCACTGTGTGCCAAGGCCGCCGAGCGCGAGCTAGTCCTCGACGAACGCGGACTCTGGCGCGGCGGCGAGCGCATTGAGTGCGCGGATGAAGCGGCTTTGTTCGCCGCCTTGGGCCTCGCCTACATCCCGCCGGAGTTGCGCGAAAACCAAGGCGAAGTCGAGGCCGCAGCCGCCGACACACTGCCCGAGTTGGTAACAGCCGCCGACATTCGCGGCCTGCTCCACGTGCATTCGACTTATTCGGATGGGGTTGACAGTCTGGAGACCATGGCCCGCGCCGTGCAAGAACGCGGCTTTGAGTACATGGGCATTGCCGACCACAGCCAAGCCGCGGCCTACGCTGGGGGGCTCCGCGTTGAGGAAGTCCAGCGTCAGTGGGAGGAAATCGACCGGCTCAACGAGGAATTGGCCCCCTTCCGCATCTTCAAGGGCATTGAGTCGGATATCCTCGGCGACGGCTCGCTCGACTACGACGACGACCTGATCGCCCAATTCGACTTCGTAGTCGCCTCGGTCCATTCGCAGTTCAATCTGAGCCGCGACGCCATGACCGCCCGCATCGTCCGCGCCATCGAGCATCCGGCGGCCACCATCGTCGGCCATCCAACCGGGCGCTTGCTCCTCGACCGCGAAGGCTACGCCGTCGATATCGACTCGATCATCGAAGCCGCCGCCCGCTGTGGGGTCGCCCTCGAAATCAACGCCCATCCGTCGCGACTCGACCTCGACTGGCGACACGTTAAGAAGGCACGCGACCACGGCGTCCAAATCGCCGTCAACACCGACGCTCACAGCGTCGGTGGTCTAGACCATCTCGGCTACGGTATCGGCATCGCCCGCAAGGGCTGGCTCCGCGCCGCCGACATCCCCAACGTGCTCAGCCGCGAAGCCATTGCCGCTTGGTTCCAAAGCTAAAGGGCCGCCCCGCCTCATCGGCTTAGCCGGACCATCCGGTGCAGGCAAGACCACGCTCGCCCGCGCCCTTCAGACCCACCTGCCCGGCCCAACAACCGTGCTCTCCCTAGACTCTTACTACCGCGATTTAGCCGACCTCTCCTTGGCAGAAAGAGCCCGCGTCAACTTCGACGCTCCCGAGGCCATGGACCACCAGCGCCTTGCCGAGGATCTCCGCCAGCTCGCCGCCGGTCACCGCGTCGAAATCCCAGTGTACGACTTTGCCACCCACACGCGCCAAGTCAACCAACAGAGCCTCACCCCCACCGATTTCCTAATCGTCGAGGGCCTATTTGCCCTTTACTGGCCCGACATCAACGCTCTCTACCACCTGCGCCTCTTCGTCACCGCTGCCGACGCGCTCTGCTTGGAGCGCCGCCTCGCCCGCGACCGCATCGAGCGCGGCCGTTCCCCCGCCTCAATCCGCGCCCAATACCAAGACCAGGTCCGCCCAATGTACCGCCGCCACATCCAGCCCACCGCCCGCTACGCGGACCTGATTCTCGACGGTAGCACACCTACTGAAGAACAGGTCGCAGCCGTCCTAGACGCTTTGTAGGGCAACTCAGCGTATCAATATGGATTTTCCAGTGTGCTCCTCGTCTCCAGCTTTTAATCTCAATAGATATACGCCACTGCCCACCAGCCGCCCTTCTTCATCCCGCCCATCCCACGGTATTTGGTACTCGCCGACTGGCTGCACCCCCTTGGCGATTGTCCGCACTCGTTGCCCCAACAGGTCATATACAACTAATTCTGCCGCGACAGCGTGGGTCAGCCGGTAGCGCAGGATCGTCCTACTGTTAAACGGATTGGGGTAGTTCGGTAGCAATGCAGACGCGGCAGGCAGCGCGACGACAGAAGCGTCTCGGACAGCCGTATCAATCCCTTCGGATCGCAAGCGAAACAGACCCCGTGGCGTCGCCGCATACACCCACTCAGGCGTCGCCGGGTGGATCGCCACATCGTTAAACCACGGATAGCCCCTCAAGCTCTGCCCAATATCGCGCCAACGCTGCCCTCCGTCCCGCGATTCAAACAGCTTGGGGCCATCGGTGACGAACACCCGGTCCGGGTCTTGGGGCGCACAGCGAATGCGCAATCGCCGCCCCGGCAAAAACCACCTATCGTCCGAGTACGCCGGCCCTTCCCGTAAAACCAGCGTCTTTAACCACGATCTTCCCGCGTCATTAGACACATAGACATCGCCCTTAGTGGCGGCGTACCAACGAGAAAAAAACTCGGGATGAGCCGCCAGCGCTTCCACCCTCAATCCCTCAGTATGGAGCACGGCGAGCGGTCGCCACGTTTGCCCGGCGTCGGTACTGTTCCACACCGTATTACCGGCGGCAACCGCCACATGGCCTTCGCGGCTTGGGTCTAGTATGAGGCCGCGTGCTCCTGCCTCCTCGCCAGAAACCCACAGGACAGTTGAACGGCCCCGCCTATCGTAAAGCCCGGCGATGGGACCGCGCTCTTCCCAAGTGGTTCCGCCGTCCGTGCTCCGCCATACTCCGCGCAGACTCCGCCACCACACCGAGGAGTCGTGCGGATCCACCGCTATTGCCGCATAGGAACCCGCGCTGCCTCTATCGCCGGGCGGGTCAAATCGTTCCCACATTTGGCCGCCATCGTCGCTGCGTACATATCCCTGTCCGGTATGGGCTATGATGTGCTCGGAGTGTACAGCGAAGGCTTCGATGGTATCATAGCGATAGATAGACCAAGAACTTTTGAGGAATCCGATCCTCGTAATCCACTCCCAAGCCCTACCGGCATTTCGGCTTACTAAGAGTGCCGGATTCCAATAGACTAACGCCAAATCCTCGCGCGCCTTGAGCCATCGCTCGGAGCCAGCAAAGAAATTCCCTCCCCCATCGCTTTTGACGACCCCGATAAAAGTACTCTCATTCGGCATGTGAATCTGCTGCCAAGTCTCCCCAGCGTCGCGGGTCTCCCATAGCGTTGCCGAGCGGCGAAAAAAGCGATCTATCATGTACAGATGATCGGCATCGTGAGGATTGGCTATGAGCGTATCGACACGAGCGTAAGACACCGAACTCATAGCACTCCAATGCCTGCCACTGTCCTCAGAGCGCCATAATTTGCTACTTAAGCCGCTGCTCTCCCAAGCAAAAACAAGCCCTTGGCGACGGCGAGAAGGCGCAATTTTAATAAAGGGCCACCTTTCGCTCGACTGCGGTGCAAGAGGCTGCCAACGACCGCCGCGGTCGGCGCTATACCACAGAGTATCGCCCGAGGTCGCGTACAATCCGCCCGGCTCCCACGGGTCGGGCAGGACGCGCCGAAAATGGCGTGGCAGACGCTGCTCGTCCCATGTACTACCGCCGTCCGCGCTGTAATACAAGCTAGAATCCCGGCGTCCGTAGATCAGCCCGGCCACCTGTGGATGGACGCGCACCTCAAAAAGACCGCGCATACCCACAACTCGCCACGAAGTGCCCCCATCCGCGGAGACGAGCAGGTCTTCATCCTCCCCGCCGCTAGTGGCGTATAGCAGCCCGTGCCGCCCCACGTCTTCCGTGGCGACCAAGACCGGGGCCTCCCCCGGAATATCCAGTTTATCCCACGTCTCCCCGCCGTCCGCGCTGACCAGATTGGGTTGAACGTACACCCGCCACGGCGTATGGGCATCTACAAACAGCGGTCGCTGGTAATCCATCATCCCGGTCGCGCCCCAACTCACCCCACCATCGCTACTGCGCCATACGCCATCTCGACGCGCTGCGTAGAGCACCTCCGGGTCGTTCGGGGCGAAATACATGTCCAGCACACCAAACGCATCGCCTGCGGGCAGGTCCACTGCTTGCCAAGGACCGACAGACACCGCCTGTGCCATCGGCGGGATGTGCGCATCGGCCAGCACGCCCGCACCTTGGTTGCCGTGTTGGTCAACAGCGACCAACTGCAAGCGCAGCGTTTGTCCCGGCGCACCCGTCCAATCCCCAATCCACAGCCCATCGTCCCAACGCAAGGGGATTTCGGTTATCGGCGCGTCACTTTTGGCGTCGTGCACGACCACCCACGCAGAATCTATTGCACTGCCGTCCAACAACTCGCTCGTCGGCACCGCCACGCGCAGGAGGTCGCGGCTGATGGTAAAATGTGGATATCCAATCCTCGGAGGCGTCGCGTCGTCGCCCTCGCTCACGCGTACGACGAGCGTATCCTTCCACGTCCCGTACGCCGTGCTAGTCGTAAACTCAAATGCAAGGCGCGACCCCGCTGAGACATCGCCCCGGACCAAAAACTCTGGATTGTGTTTGCTGGTGATCGGCACTGATTGGGGTAAAAATTCCACTTCAGGCTCCCCCACCAGCATCACCCGCTCATCAACTGGGCGCAAGGTAAAGGTCGCAAGTGCAAAGAACTCCGGCCTCTTGGGAGCCAACGTCAGCCCCAACCGCACAAATTCGCCGCGCTGAACCCGCCCATCGCCATTGCCAATTGTGTCGATTACGGCCACCTGCTCGATCTCGACTTTGGCGGAGCTACCCGTCGCCCTAAGAGCGTGCCGCCGCACGATCTCGTCGCCCATGGCCACTTCCAAGGTAAACTCCGCCGTATGACCATCGGTAATCTCCGGGTCAAATGAGAAGCGCGGATAGCCAATGCTGCCCGGCCCCCGAGTCGTCTTGTCGGCCCCAAGTCCGGGATATGAGGTCGTTTGCTGCGCTATGACAACGCCAGCATCCGCGCTCCGCAAGGATACGTGCAGTGAGTCCGATCTGATCAAACCGGCATTGGTCAACGCAAGAACGCACTCCACCGGCTCGCCGGCCAAGAAGCTCCCATCGCGGTCGGCATCGACCCACTCGACCGACTCGACGACGATATTCACCGGCGGCATCGTCAGTTGGGCGGTGAGCATCCGGTCGGCGATTTGGATCTGCTCCAGATATACGCCGCTGTCGCCGTATTGACTATCGCTGTTGGGATTGGTCTCCGGCGTAAACGCCCTAAAGCGGACACCGTCAAATGGGTCGGTCGCGTCGCCGAGATTACCCCCGTGTGCGTGGGCATAGTCTTGGTCGTGCGCCCAAAAATCCAGATTGTCGCCACCCGCCAACGGGTCGGCCACTTCGCCAGCCGGATACCCTCTCCCCTGCCAGCGCCCATCGGCACACTCCAAATCGGCCTCGTAGGGCTTGGAGGGCCCGGAACCGTGCCAAATGACATGCCATATCAACAAGCCCTCCGCAGGGATGTAACGGTCGTAGTACGATCCCTCCTTTTGCCGATACTCCAGCAGAAAAAACTCCTTGGCTCCCAAGGGGATTTTGAATACCTTGCCCCCCGTCGATATAGCCTCTAAGCGGATCATCTGCGAAAATTGCGATGGCTCTTCCACATCGACCCAATTCAACTGCCAGCGACTAACCGCCGACAGGCTATTCGGCCCTTCCCCGCGCCAACCGAGAGCTCCCCACCCCATCAATCCCCACTTGCCAATTCCGGCCGAATCGTCTTCCGGGCCGCGCGGTTCCGCTTGTGCGATAAAATCCACATCGTACAGGTCCGTCAATCCCAGCACATGGCCATACTCATGACACATAATGCCCACTGTTTCGGCAAAAGTTCGCCCCTGTTGCAGAGTCCCCCGATCGGGATGCACCCGTATTGGTCGGCCTTTCGCGCCCGAATCGCTGGTCTCATATATCTCTGCAAATCCTAAATGGGAGATGCCCGTAGCCGCGCCGATCAAGACATTGCGGGGGATGGAAGCCATCACCAGAAACACCAAATCCGCGATCCCATTGTCATCGCCGGAGTTGGGGATCCCATCTGGCCCGTCATTATCAAATCGCGCAAAGTCTATATCTCGATCGGCTTTTTGCAGGATATCCAAGGCCAACTCGGAGAATTTACCCTTTTCCAGCCGATTGTCGGCGGCATAGTACTCGGCGGTTTGCTCGGCCGCATACCAGCGCGGGGCGATCTCGCCGCGGACGCGATGCTGCCCAAAGGACATCTCATCGTAAAAGTGGCTAACACTGCCCGGGCGCTCAGGATCGAAAATATCTCCCGCCCAAGTCGGCGGTGCATCCACTCCCGGTAGCTCACCCTTAAATTTGCCGAACACGACCAACGCTTTTAACACGGGAGGTTCCTCGGCGGCCACGGCCCAAGCGGTTGCAAACACCAAAAGAGCTGATAGGCGACCAGCCATTTCTTTGCGCACTTTCACACCGCTCCGGCCGTCTAAAACGGCCCAGCGTGGTGCGAAGGCTCATTGACGTAGCGTTGGGTTTCTAGCTCAAGAGTGATTTCGCAATGGGGCGGCAAGGTGATGCTCAGGTGCTTGCCATCAACGGCTAGCTGGCGCTCCTCAGTCTCCAAGGGCGAGGCCGCATACGTGCCCGCATAGCCGCCCATCCAGCCCGGGTATTCGCTAGTGCGGCTTTGATACGTAGCTCGGCCAAAGCGGTGTTCGCCAAAAGCGCCGCCCTGAATAATCAGTTCTCGCCCCTCGTTATGGTTCAAATTGACCAAGCGCACGACCGTGCGATTCGCTTCGAGCTTTTCCACCAAGGCACCGACGTCTTCGGGTAAGCCGGGGCGGCGGCGCTGGGCGTCAAAGTAGCGCAGGCGGGCGTGCAGCAGGCCGCCGTTGTAGATGGGTTGCGGGCCGCCCATAGTGAGCTGGATAAGTGCTTCGGAAGAGACCGGATTGCCCCATTGCCAGTGGTGGACGTGGTGGCGGGTGCCCACGTCTTGATCGGCGCGCAGTTGGGCCAAGCGGCGACCAGCCACTTGGTATGTGGCCTGCAACATTTGCTCTGGATAGGTTGGATTGGCCCCAGCCAAAAAGCGCACCCAAGGAGCCTCGTGGCCCGAGTCCTCTTTGTTGTGAAAGGGAAACACCGCGGCCCAGTCAAACGCCTCTTTTTGCCGAATCGCCTCCATGCGCTCCCAGTCGCCCTCGTCCATGGACAGATTCCACAGCGTCACCGGGTACACCGGACTCATGGGCTGCCAGTCGAACCAGCCGGCGTCGCCGTAGCGGTAGGGCACCAGCAAGGTCTCGCTTTTTTCGCCCATAGCGGCAAACTGGCTCGCCCAACGCTCGGCCACGCTCATGTATTGGTCGCGGATATCCTCCATGCGCCCTTGTTCCAAGATGCGATCCATCTGCTGGCGCGGCAGGTCGAGATAGGCCCGGTCGCGGGTCAACAGGTAGGCATTGGCCGCCGCGTCGAGCGTGGCTTTCTGCAACGTCAAAAAGCCGTGCGGAAAGGTCCAGCCATAGCGCCCGCCGTACCAGTTACCAGCGCAGTATTCGCCCACTTGGCCCGACAGACCGACGTTGTCCGGCAACATGCCGCCGTTGGCCTGGGCGCGCTCCACCCAAGCGTCGGTGTATTCCACCACCCAAGCGCGGTATTTTTCATAGCCAGTGATCAGGAAGGCGTTAGTCACCAGCGAGGTGACGGCCAAGTTGGTCGGCGTATCGCCCTGACGCCAGCGGTCGAACAGGGTCTGTCCCATCAAGCGGGCTTTGGCCGGATCGGCCAAGTCCTGCACACTGGTAATGCCCGGCAAGTCGAAAAAGGGCAGATTGTACACTTCCATGCTGCCGCCCAAAGGGTTATAACTTTGTTTGTCGCGCTCGGATAGCGGGGCAAAATAGGGGCCGTGGCTGCCGTTGAGGCCCGAGCGCAGGATTTTGTGCTCGGGGTCGTAGTTTTGCGCTTCGGGGTCTTCGTTGAGATAAAAGCCAGCAAAACGGCAGGCCCGTTCGACGCGCCGAGGGGCGTTGGGGTGGGCTAGGCACAAATGGTAAAAGCAGATGTCGCTTTCGGCTTGGTGCATCTGGTCTTCGCGGATGCCGTATTCCTTGCTGACCGTGCCCAAGCGAGTCAGTTGGCGGGTGATGGCCTCCCACTGGCGGTCGGCCAAGTGCAACAGGTGTTCGCCGCCGCCCATCAGATATACGAGCGGCCAGTTGAAAAAAGGCTCGTAGAAATCGTCGGGGCTGCCGCCGCCCCACTCGTCCTGCCAGATGAATTCGCCGTCCTCGCGGGTAAAGTGGTCGAGAAAGGGCTGCACCGATTGGTCCAAGGCGTCGAAGAGGCGGCGCTGCCACACGGCCCAGTGGGCTGGCGCGTTGAGCGGGGTATTGGCGGTTATGTCGGGCATGTCCGTACTCCTGAGAAGTTTGATAGAGGACTGTGAGGGTGATTTTAGGGAGACAAAGAGCGCGTGTAAAGCTGCTTGACAGGCGGGAGCAGGCTGGTTTAGTTGCGCTTAATTGGAGGATTTCGCTTTAAGGCGGGACGAACTGGCTGTTCGCGAAGGAGATACGCTATGCGCGGCCATATCCGGTTTTTAATCTGGAGTCTAGTCCTATTGAGGATGGCCGGTTGCTCGCCCGCCCTACCCCCAGGACCGCTGCGCATCCAAATCACCGGGGAAGAGTACACCTGGCAATTCCGCTACCCAGGCCCCGATGGCGCATTGCATACTGATGACGATATCATCAAGCTAGGGAAAGAGTTACACCTTCCACTTGACATATCAATTGAAATCGAACTAACGAGTCGGGACTACATCTACACCTTTGCCCTACCCCATCTCGACCTACATCAGGTAGCCGTGCCCGACTTGACCTTTGCGCTGGCCTTTACTCCACAGACCACCGGCGCGTTCGCCTTCGTCGGCGACCAAATGTGCGGCTTTGAACACGAATCGCTCAACGGTCGCGTAGTGGTCGAATCTCCAGCGGCTTTCGTCGATTGGCTGGCGGGGCCGTGATAAACTTAGGGAAGATTCAGTAACCGCGACGAACAGCTACCTGTTCGGGTGCGAATCGCAGCGTCGGAACCAATCGGGACGGCACGAGGAATTTTAAGACTGGCGCAGCGTGTCAATGAGCCGTCGCGCATGAGGAGAAGATTCCATCACTTTATTTGGCTCCAAGCATCCAAGCAGCTCAAACGAATGCCGCCCCTTCCGGTATGTTCCTTTACCTTTAGAGCACGATCTTGTCGCCTGTTTTAGCGTTCGTTCAAGGTCCCTCTTTGCGATGGCTTCCACATCGTCTCGCGCAGGTAACACAGCGGCTTTGAAGTCTTGGCCAAAATAGGAACTCAGGGATTGTCGATCCGCGACGAACCAAGCTTCCATGCACTGCACCATGAGTTGTGCGCTGTCATCCGTAGCGGTTGAGGGTTGGGTCCAGTTGTCGCGTTTCTTCAGGTGTTCCCAAGGGCTATCATTGGCTGCGACTGAGGCCTCACTATCCACCAAGAGAACGATGAAATCGTCGGCCTTGGCTTCACCAATGGCCGTTCGAAATTTGTGATATGCTTTTTCCCGCGAACCGCAAGGGATAACGCTCGGCATGCGGCCCCTAAGCCCGGCCTTGTCAAAAAACTCCCTGAAACCATTGCGACATTGTCTTCTTAATTGATTAGAGTCTCCACCTCCTTCGACGTACACCTTGATGCTCACCAAGGATTCCCCCCAATCTCGCCGCTACTCCAGAGTTCACCGAGCCGATACTCCTCCAGCCAAGCAGCCATTTTCTCTTCATCGAGACGGCGCATCACAGTCTGCCCGTCGCGTTTTTCGCAAACTACAATACTCCACCAATCATTGGTCAGGGCATCGACGAGCATATCCGAATGGGTCGTCACAATCAACTGGCTGCGTTCGGATGCTTCGAGCAACAACTTGCTCACCGTCGGTAGTATGTCTGGGTGCAGGCCCAGTTCGGGTTCCTCAATACAGATGAGGGGCGGCGGCTGCGGATGACAGAGAACGGCAAGCAAACAGAGGTACCGCAGCGTACCATCCGAAAGACGGGTCGCTGGTATGACCACGTCGCCTTCCTCTAAGAACAGTTGGACCGTACTGCCCTCAATTTTGACGTGGAAATCGGTTATGCCTTCGTAGAATTTGTGCAAAGCGTCCAGCAGACGCCGCTTTACTACTGGCTTACCTTGGAAGCTGTTTAACACCAAGGCTAAGTTTTTCCCGTCTTCTTGCAGGAAATCGTTGGGGAGGTCGGCCTTCTGAGGTAGCCGGAGTGGGGAGTCGCGCCCAAGCGACCACTCGCGATAAATGCGAATGCGGCTCAATTCCTCGCCGAGGTACATCAGTTCAGGGAGGTCGGGATCTTTACGTTGGGACAGGATGGACTGGTCCAGTTTGACTTCCTCGGGACGCAAGTCGTATCGGCCCAGCCGAAGACGAACATTAGGGTATTTCGCCTTTACGGTGGCCTCTACGGTAGGAGCCAAGCCGGTCTCATCCTTGTAAGTGATAAACGCCTGCCCGCCCTTCTGATTGTAATAGATATAGGGCTCTTCATGTCCTTCATCACTCTGTTCGTTCTCTATCCGCTCTTCGATCAGTTCAAATCGCTGGCCGCGCTCTGCAAAATCCAGCCAGTACCGCAACGCCTGCGATCCCTGCGGATTCTCCACAATGGCTTCAATGCGGGCAGTACCCCCCGGTTTCCCCCTCCAGATCCAATCATGGATACCCCCACCCTCGCGAATAGGCGCAACCAAATCTCTTGGAGCCGACCGGAGGATATCGATGCCCTCTAGAAGATTGGACTTCCCCGAACCATTGGGGCCAATCAATACATTTAGCCGCTTGAGTTCGATTTCTTCGGAGTCGGGGCCGAATGAGAGCAGATTGGTCTGTTTGATACGACGAATTAGCATATCCTACCTTTCACAATCTCCAGTGCTCTCCCGAAGATAGAAGATAGGTGGAAAAGATTCAATTTTATTACCTAGCTCCATCGCGATACCACGCCTAGATGAAATCCCGCAACTTGGGATGGTTATCCAAGACGAAGGTCCGAATCAGTCTCCCCTCAGTCCAGCCGTATCTCCTCCCCCGCCTCTTGGCTCCGGTAGATCCCATCGAGGATTTTCATCACCTGTAGAGATTGTTCCGGCGGCACCGGCGAGGGTCGCCCTTGGGCAATCGCCGCGGCGAACTCCACGCATTCCTGCGCGTGGGCTTCGAGGCCGTCGTACATCAGCATGAGCTTGCGGTCGTACTGCTGGCGGGTCTGGTTGTTGCTCTCGCAAATCGAGCACTGGGGCCAATGCGCGCCGCCTCGGGTGCCGTAGAGCCACATCTGCATGTCCTCGCCTTGGGTCGGGTGATGTAAAAGCCAGCTCACCTCTAAGATCAGTATTGCGCCGTTGTCAAAGCGCACAAAGGCCGCGGCAAAATCCTCGACATCGTAGTGGGATGGGATCGTCTGGCGGCCCCATTGGCTGAAAGCCCCTTCTTGATGCGCCAATTCAGCGCGAGCCACGCCCGAAATGGCCACCGGCTTGGGATGCCCCATAAACCACAAGGTCAAATCGAGGATGTGAACCCCAATGTCGATGCAGGGGCCGCCGCCGCTGTGCTCTTTGAGAATAAACCCGCCACCAATCGGCGCACCGGCCCGACGCAGCATCCAACTGCGGGCGTGGTAGATATCGCCGAGCGCACCCGCATCTATCTCGTCCTTTAGCGCGCGGGACGATCCCTGAAAGCGAAAGTGCTGCGCCGTCATCAGCTCCTTGCCCGAGGCATCGCGCGCCGCGATCATCTGGCGAACATCCTCGGGCGTGGGGGCCAAGGGCTTTTCGCAGATCACGTGCTTGCCAGCCGACAGCGCGGCAATGGCCAAGGGAGCGTGATACATGTTGGGCGTACAGATGTCGATAATGTCGATATCGGGATCGCTGAACAGCGCCTCCGGGTCGGTGTGCAGCTTGGTGACTCCGTTTTCTGCGCCAAAGCGCTTCAGCGCCTCCTCGCTAATATCGCTGCCAGCGACTAGCTCGGCCTCGCTAGAAGCCTCCCAGCCGGGGAGATGCGTGCGGGCGATCCCGCCAACGCCGACGATACCTACTTTGAGCGTGCTCATGGCTTATCCTCGTTTTTGGTTGTGGTTTGATCTACGCGAAATGTAGGGGCGCCCCTTGTGGTCGCCCGTTGTTTAGACTGGTTCAGATCCGCGTCAGGGCTTCCGCCGGCATCCACCCGCCGAGCCCATTGGCCAGCCGCACCAGCATCCACCCGCCCTCCTGCCGCACCAAGCGAACCTTGGTACCCTCATGCGCGACAAAAACCTCCGTCTGCCCGAGGTCAGGGCCGGAGCGCGCGTGTGCTGCGGTAACTGTGACGATGGCTTCGCTCGTCAGCGCCTGATGGCGGAGGCGCGTCCCCAGCCAGAGCGCGGACCCGACACTCAGCCCCGCACAGAGCAACATCCCGACTAGCCACAGCGCACCGGGGCGCGTTTGGGCGAACAACCACCGCACCCCCAAGATAAAAACCGCGAAAAACACCACGGCAAACAACAGGCTGAGCTGGTTAAACGTAGGCCAGAAGTAGGCAGCCACCAGCGCAGCCACCAGCGCACCGAGGCCGTCCTCAGTTTGCGGATCGCGGTCCTTTTTCACTAGGTTGGCGAAACGCAGATTGGCCTCAATGTCCTCGTCGTGCGGCAGCAAGCGCCGCGCTCGTTCGTACCAGAGAATCGCCTCGCCCAGCTTCCCGGACTTGAAACAAGCATTGCCCAAGTTGTAGTAGAGCCGGGCGTCTTGCACCCCGGCTTCTACCACCGCCAAGTAGCTGCGCCGCGCCGCAGCAAAATCTCCCGCCCGATAGAGCGCGTTGGCCTCGTTGTACTGCCCAGCCGCGGCCCCGGCGTGGAGTTGGGTGCCCAATAGGAGCAACAGTGCTAGCGCGCGCATCATATCCGCTTCTCCAAACCCGCGATTACCTCCTCGGCCAAGCGCCGCGCTGCCGCCCGATCCGTCGGCGGGCCACCCGCGGGCGCAAAGCGCGCAAAGTCGCAGCGCGTCAGCAAATCGCGCAACCGAGCAATCGTCTCGTCCTCGACTTGGCGCACCGTCAGAGCCTCGGCACAAACCTCAATAGTCAGGCCGGCCGCAGCGAGGTTGAGGCGATCGGCCACGAATTCCAGCACCGCGGCGCGAACCTCGCCGTAGAACTCGGCCTCAGTACCGGTCTCAAGCAAGTCATCGGCACGAGCTAGGCGGCGACCAGCCTCGCCTTTAGCCCGGCGCTGACGCGCGTACGCCACATCGCCCTGCAAGCGCCGCTGGTGGCGTTGCCACACAAGCAGGGCAAAGAAGGCGAGGGGCAGCGCGCCCTGCAAGGTCCAAAACCAATAGTTCTCGTGTAGCATGGTAGCCGCGATGAGGGCCTCGACGTCGGGCTTGATGTAGCGGATGTCTTCGCCTACGGCCTCTATGTCGCGCCGGCTCAACCCGTAGTTCACCCCTTCTTCCTCGACGCTCCCCTTGCTGTGAATGGTGATGGGATCGGACTCGAGGACCTCGTAGCGCGCTTGCTGTGGGTCGAAGTACGCAAAGCGCAACGGCGGGATGTTCACGGTGCCACCCTGCTCGGGAATCAAGATGTACTCGAAGAGGCGGCGCCCCCCGTACACGCCGTTGGTAATCCGCTCTCCTTCCTCGACTTTGGGGTCGTAGAGCTTGACGTCAGCGGCCGCATCTACTTGCAGAGGCTGTACCGCGGCCATGTTGCCCTCGCCCTCGACGAGCACTCGCAGCGTTACCGGATCTCCAACCGCGACTTGAGTCGGCTGGGCTTCGACGCTGAGCTGGAAGCGCCCCACCGCGCCGGTGAATTCCTCGGGACGGCCCTGCTCGGGCAGCGGCAGCACCTCTATTTGCAATTCTTCACTTTGCAGGAGCACCGAGCGCGAGCGGCCAAAAAACGGATCGCCAGCAAAGAAATCGTCAAGCACGCCGCCGCGACGCGAACGCTGTTGGGGAAGGTCGCAAGAAACGGCCAATGTGCCGACGGCGTGGGTCCCCGCGCTGGTGGGAAAAAGGGCCACGCGCCGCAGCGGCGCAACGTTGTAGGACAAGCCGCCGCGCATCTCCTGATGTGACTCTAGCTGTTGGGCGACAAAGAGGTCTTCGGTCCAAAACCCGACAAAGGTCGGTAGCTTGTTGAAGCTGACGTTGCGCGGTTGGATGCGGTAGAATAGGTCGTAGGACACGGTGACTTGCTGTCCCACATAAGCCCGCTTGTGGTCGGCGCGCGCCAACACGAAGATGGGAGGGTCGTCTGCCTGACCTGCTTGCGAGCGGCTGGCACCTTGGACGATCTCGACGGTAATGGGCTTGGTCTGATAGCGCTCGCCGTCCATTTCTAGCTGGAACGGACCGAGGGTAAAGGTGCCAGCCTGCTTGGCATAGAGGGCGTACGTTAGCTCGCGGGTGTAGCTAATGTTGGAGAAGTTGCTCATCTCCATCCGCGTGCTAGTCGCTGGCCCCTCGACGTGGAAATCCTCTAAGTCGAACGCTGGCGTCACCTGGCTCAACTGCTTGTCCGAGGTGATGAGGAGCGTCAGGCGAATCGGCTCGCTCTGACTGGCACGCGTGCGATCGACGGACGCCTCGAACTGAATCGTCGCCGCCGCAACGCTGGATGCCGCCAGCACCCACAACACTAACGGTATAGTCAGCCGCACCTTCACCAGTCCCTATCCTGCACTTTGCCAGTGGCGCGAAACCGGCGCTTCTGAGCGTCCAACTCGCGGTTTTTGAGCGCATCCATGAGCTGCTGCGCTTCCTCGGAGCTAATAGACTGCTGCTCGGCGGGCTGCTCCTCCTGCTGTTGATCCTGCTCACTTTGTTGCTGTTGCTGCTGGTCCTGTTGATCCTGCTGTTGCTCTTGCTGCTGTTGCTGCTCTTGGTCCTGTTGATCTTGCTCTGAATCCTCCTGCTCCTGATTCTGTTGATTCTGCTCTGAATCCTGCTGTTGCTCTTGATCCTGTTGATCCTGTTCCGAATCCTCCTGCTGTTGCTCTTGCTGCTGTTGCTGCTCCTGCAATTTCTCCAGCGCCAGTTCCAAGTTCACCTTTGCATCCTCGTCGGCCGCGTCTAGCTCCAGCGCCTGCTTGTAGGCTGCGACGGCCTGTTCAAACGCCTGCTGCTGAAAGAAGCTATTGCCCATGTTGTAATGGGCCTGCGCCTGAATTTTCTGCTCCTCGGCACTGAGCACGCGCTCAAATTCCCGCAAGGCTTGGTCGTACTCGCCGCGCTTAAAAAGCGCGTCCCCGACGTTGAAGTGCAGCTCGGGCGCGTCGGGCCGGTCGAGCAGCGCGTCGCGGTAGAGCTGTAGGGCCCGATCGTACTCGCCGCGCTGGTAGTGCTCCAACGCCTCGGCACTCTTGCTGGCCACGGGATCGCCCACGGTCGCCCCGCAGACGACCAGCCAAATCCCCAAGACGACCCACAGTGTACCCATTAAGCGAACCGCCCCTTCCACTCGCGGGCCTGTACCCGCGCATCGCCTAAGAAAGCCTCGGCGAAGAAACAGCAAAGGGCCAACAATAGGGGCCATTGGAAACGCTCCTGATAGCGGGTGAGGCGGGTAGAGCCGATTTCGCGCTGATCCATCTCGGCGATCTGGCCGTACAAGGCGTCCAATTCCGCGCCTCCCAAGCTAGTGCGAAAGTAATCGCCCCCCGTCTCCAGCGCCATGTCCTGCAAGGTGCTCTCGTCGAGCCGGGTTTTGACGTATTGGCCGCGCTGGTCCTTGTGAAAACTCACGCCGCCACCCTCCTCTTCGGTGGGAATCAGTTCGCCATCGGGCGTCCCCAACCCCAAGGCAAAGATGCGCACGCCCTGTGCGGCGGCTGTCTGCGCCGCAGCCAGCGGCTGCCCCACGTGATCCTCGCCGTCGGTAAAGAGCACGATGGCCTTGTGCTGGCCTTCGCCCTCCTCAAACGAGCGCACGGCCAGCCGCACGGCGTCGCCAATGGCCGTCCCCTGGACGGGTATGGCCCCGGCGTCCAGCACGTCGAGAAACAACTCCACGGCACCATAGTCGGTCGTCAGCGGGCATTGAACAAAAGCCTGTCCTGCGAAAACCACCAACCCAACTCGGTCGCCCCGCAGCAAGTCCAACAAGCCGCGAATTTGGTATTTGGCCCGCGCCAAGCGGCTCGGCTTGACGTCCTCGGCCTGCATACTGCGCGACACGTCGAGTACCAGCATCACGTCCACGCCCTTGCGCTCGGCCATTTCGAGTTGGGTGCCGAATTGGGGGCCGGTCAGCGCGAGAATCGCAAAGAAGGTCCCCAGCCCCAATAAGACGAGCTTGACCACTTGGCGGCCCCGGCTCAGGTTGCGGGTCAGCTTCTCGGCCAGCGGGCTGCGGGCAAAATGCGCCAAGGCGCGGCGGCGCACCCACAGCGCCCAAGCCAAAAAGGCCGCCAAAAAGGGCAGCAGCAACAGCAACCAAAAATTGTACATGTTCGCAAAGCGCATATTAACCGACCTTACGCATCCCTGTCACATAGCAGCCCTGAGTGAATGAACGATTCTGCGTCCATCTGCGGATCAAGGCAACGAACGGA
Organism: Candidatus Latescibacterota bacterium; assembly: GCA_022825835.1. Classification (GTDB taxonomy): domain Bacteria; phylum Latescibacterota; class UBA2968; order UBA8231; family UBA8231. Next base: position 58,753 of record JAJDVZ010000138.1, on the reverse strand, counting down.
AACGGGTATTCGCCAACAACATCTCCACCAACAGCAAGCCCAAGCCCGCGTAGAGAAAATAGGCGAAACGCTCCGAGTAGTTCAGGTGGATTTCGGATTTGATCTCGGTTGCCTCTAACTCGCCGATCTCGCGGTAGATGGCCTCTAGCTTTTCCTCGCTAGTCGCTCGATAGTACTGGCCGCCGGTGCGCACGGCCACCTCCTGTAAGGTCTCCTCGTCGATCTCCACCTGAACGGTCTGATAGCGGGTGCCGAACACCCCGCGCACGGGCCGGCGAATCTCCCCGTCGCTGCCCACGCCAATCGTATAGACCCGAATGCCCACGGCCGCGGCCACGTCAGCCGCGGTCAACGGCTCGACCTCGCCGGCATTGTTCACGCCATCGGTCAGCAGGATAATCACCTTGCTCTCGGCATCCGAGTCGCGCAGGCGGTTGCAGGCGTTGATCAGCGCCATGCCAATGGCCGTGCCATCCCATTCCTCGCTGGCGATCTCCACACCCTCGAGAAACTCCAACAGCACTCGATAGTCGAGGGTCAGCGGGCACTGGGTGAAGCTCTCACCGGCAAAGACAACCATGCCGATGCGGTCGCTGTGGCGGCCGGCGATAAAGTCGGCCACCACTTCCTTGGCCACCTGTAAGCGGCTCTTCTGGCCCTCGTCTAGGTCGTTCAACTCCATGCTCGACGAGATGTCTAACGTCAGCATAATGTCGATGCCCTCGCCCGATATTTCCCGCACCTCGCGCCCGGCTTGTGGGCGGGCCATAGCTACAATGAGGCAACTCAAGCCAAGTAGCTTCAAGACGAGGAGGCCGTGCCGGAGCTTGGCCCACAGCGACGCGGTGGCGCGGCGCAACACGCCGAGGTCGGAAAACTGCACGCTGCTCTGGCGGCCCCGGTGCGCGCGCACATAGCTGTAGAGCAAGACGGGCAACAGCAGCAGCAACAACAGCCACTCGGGATTCTCAAACCGGATGTTCTGCATGGGCCTCAACAGCGCGGGTTGCGACCGCCTCCTCAATAGCGCGCAATATAGCTAAGCCGACATCTGGTGCGCGCCGGGCCTCGTCCAGCGCCGGATGGAAGCGGGCGAACTTCACCAAGTCGGCCGCGGCCAAATAGTCGATGATCTGCTGCCGAAGCGAGTCATCCACTTCAGCCCCCTGCAAGGCGTTCGCCAGCTCTGCCGTAGTCTGCTCCATGGCCTCAATTGCTAGGCTTTCCTCCAAGAAGCGGCGCAGATTCTCCGATAGCAACGAGTAGTATGTTTTGAAATCGCCGCGCTCCAACAGGCCGAGTTCGCCGATGCGCGCGAATTCAGCCGCGTAGTCTATCGGCTCGGGCGGGGGCGGAGGCTCTGGGGTGCGGGTACGGCGACGCCAGAGCCAAACGCCGCCGAGCGCGCAAAGCGCCAACGCCAGCAGTCCAATTGCTACGACCACCCACAACGGCACTCCCCCGCTGATGAGCACGGGCGGTTTGATGTCGCGTAGTTGGTCCTCCCCTTCGCCTCGGGCGCTGATGACTTCTATAGCTAAGGGTTGGGTCGCGCGCAGGAGCGTATCGCCCGCAGCAGTGACAAAGGGCACGGCCACGGCCGGCACCTCGTGCAGCCCCAGTTCGTAGAGACGCAGTTCGCATTCTTGCGCTAGCTCGAATCCAGTCGCGACCTCGCGTTGGTTCCAGCCTGCACAACGGGGAACAAAATCCTGGAGGATCTGGGACAGGTCCGGGGCCTCGGGACGCGCAGTGGCGTCGTGGTGGAGCGTCAACGTCAGGCGAATGGGATCGCCGACCCGAACCGTCGCGGTGTCCAAGGCCGCCTCGACCCGAGGGACTTGGGCGTGCAGCCCCTCAGCGAGAACGACGAGCGCGGCGAGCAGACCGCCGATATACATTACGGACTGTCAGCGCCGCCGTCGTTGGGATCTTCTTCGCTGCTGGCGGCGGGTGCAGCCGGCTTTTTGGGCGCTTGTGCCACGTCGTCTATATCCAAATCCAACTCGGCGAAGTCGTCGCTACTGACGACGTACACTGCGTCGTCGCCTTCCTGTTGTAAGTACGAGGTTCCGGCGGCTGTGCTGAAGCGAGCGGCCAGCAAGGTTTGCCCTTCGCCGAGGAGTTCAATACTGAAAACAGAAGTAGCCTCGGCGGGCAATTCCTCGACAAAATCCTCGACTTCGAGTTGCTCCAAGTCGCTCAGAAGGCTGTTGAGCTTCCACGATTTGGCATCGCGTCCCATAGGCTCGGACAAGTGCCACACACCGCTCGTATCCTTGTCAGCCGCAAATGCGGGTGTAGCCCCGCGAGTCAAGACGATGCGCTCGACCTGATCGCGCTCGAAACGCAAGGGCTCTTTGTCGCGCAGGTCAGAAATGTCCTTGGTAAGCTCTTGTACCAACGTCGAATCGACCAAGAAGACTTGCGGCCGACTGGCGTCGCGCGCGTACCAACGGCCCTGTTCGTCCGCGCCGCCAATGACCAAGCGCTTCTCGGCCCGGTCTGCGCCGACGAGCAGGGCGATCTCCACCTGCGACGAGCGCTCCCCTAAGCCATAAGTGGCCAAGGCGGTGGTATCTGGATCTTCGGCGACAAAAGCCTCGATCTCAGCTTGGTCGAGGTTGTCGAGCAAGCCGTCCACCGCGTCGCCGGCGGCTCGGGCGGCTACCGGCTCGCGCATTTGCCAGTCAGGCTCGGCCCGCGCTAGCACAGTCGCACCGCCCGCACCCCACCGCTGCACCTGCATTACCTCGTCTTTGGCAAAGGCCAGCACCCGGCGGTCGCGCAGGTCAAACGCGCGCTTGTCGAGGTTGTCGAAGCGCCAAGCGCGCACCACGAAAATCTCGGGATTGTCGCCTTGCAGTTGGGCGTACGTGAAGCGATCGGTGGGGCTGTCCGCTCCAAAAGCCACCACCTGCTCGGCACCGTCCTCGGTTTGCAGCCGCACCTTGAGTCTCGGCGCGTCAAGCCCGTATTGGGCGGCTTCCTCTGCGCTCGCAGCCGCGCTATCGACGACCACCTTTTCCCGCTCGCACTCGAGCAAATTGCGCAAGTAGCGCTCTACGGCCTCTTGGTCCGCGCCGTCGGTCATGGGCGCGCTCAGGTTCCAGCCGCCCGCGCCCTTGGCCAACACCAAGGCATCGTCGCCGCGCAACAGCTCGAGCCGCTGTGCATCATCTTCTTGGAAGACGAATAGCTGCTTGGATTTTTCAGCTTCTTGGCGGCGCTCCTCACCGCCTTTGATCTCGTAGAAATAAACAAAGGCTAACAGCGCCACAAAGACGGCACCGATTGCGATATTGGTCTTGAATTTCATGCTTGCTCCTCTTGTACAAAGACCTTCTTAATCCACACGAGAATGGCTGCGTTGATCACAAAAACCGCGGCGTAAAGCAGTTGCACCGTCTCGTTGGGAATCAGCGAGAACCCAAGGCTGGCACCGGTGAAAATCGTCAGCGCGACCACGCCAGCGCACAACACCGCAAACACCAAGCCGGCTTGCCAAGCCCACGCTGCGTGCCGATAGAGGCCGTAGCCAATGGCCGCCGAGGCCAAGGCTGCGATCAATTTGACCTCGCCCTCAAAGATCGCCCCCTCACTGGTGGCAATGATGCCGCTGATGAAGAAGAACATCGCATTGCCCCAAAAGGTGTACACCAGCCACGAGACAAAGCCGTCGGCATAGGTCTGATAGCCGCGCCGGAGCACCATGACCATGCCCGACAACGCGACCGCAAACGGCACGATGAACACCGAGACCCAGAGAATGACCGCGCCCTGATTGCCGATCAGGTTGATGGGGTTAAAGGCGGGTTGCTTGTCGGCGATGGTCAGGCGGTCTTCGTCCTCAGTGAGCCAGCTAACGCTGCCGAGGAATAGCTCGCCATTGGCCTGCTGGGCAAAGTACTGGTTGGAGGCAAAATCCGCGTCGCCGATGACCACCAGTCGCGTCCGTCCCTCGGGTGCCAAGCTGGTATCGGCAGCCGCGGAGACTGCCACGCCCAGCGGCACTGGGCCGCGCATATCTACTTCCGGGTCGAAATCCACCTCGCCGCCCTCGCCCATTATGGGCGCTAGGTCTGCTTCGCCCCAACTGCTTTTGTGGGTGTACGCCAACGCGGCGATATCCGGCTCCTTGAGCCGGTGTTCGGTCATCTGCACCGAGCGCGCCAGCGGAAAAAAGCTCATCGTACCGCCGGACAACTTTTCGGTGATCGGGTGATCGCCGTAGTTGATGACTACCGGCACTGAGACATCCGCGCCAAAAAGCTGGCCCAAGCCGCTCAAATCGACGACGAAGTTCTGCCCTAGCTCGACCGAGTATTCGTTCAAGAGCGCTTCAAGCCCGGTCGGCTGGCCCGGGTCGAGCAAAAACAGCGCGCTGCCCCCGCGAGCCAAGTATTGCCGCAGCACTTCGGCCTCAGCCGCGGCAAAGCGCTCCTTCGGTGCCAAAACCACCACTAAGGTAGCGTCGTCGGGCACCGGCTCGGCGAGCATCAGTCCTCCCTCGACCGCGAAGTTTAGCTCCTTGAGGCGGCTTTTGAGCGTGGAATAGCCAAGCTCATCGACTTGGTCGAGTTCGGCCTCGCCGTGGCCGCTGGTAAAATAGGCCCTTAGCTCGCGGCCTTTGAGCGCCTTGAGAATGGCATTGCTCAACGCCTCTTCGCTTTGGGCGGTGATGCGCTCCGTGCGCACTTGCCCTTCGTCGATCACTTCAATAATCGAAGTCCCGCGCTCGCGGATGTTGTTCTGCTCGACGCGCAACCGATTTTTCTGCGGATCGAGCAACTCGTAGTCGAAGTTGGACGACACATAGCTGTACTCCTTTAAGAGATCCTCAAAGCGCATGTTCTCCATCTCGCCCATGAAAGTCTTGACGCTGACGTACTGGCCGTTGTCTGCGAGGGGAGAGAGGAGCCGGTGGGTGTCGTCCGAGAGCGTAAACAGTGCGTCAGCCGTCATGTCCTTGCGGAGGTGGTAGCGGTCGCCGAGGAAGTTGACCAGCGCGGCAATGCCGAGCGAAATCACAATGCCCAACCCGGCCGCGCTCAAGTCAGCCAAGCTCCAGCGCCCCTTGCGCGATACTACCACAATGCCGACCAAGGCGATCAGCCCTGGGTAGAGCACCACGCTGAGCCAGAAAATCCACTCGCCGTCGCTTTCGGTCAGGGCGATGGGGTTGTGGCCCGGCTCGCGGGGGCGGATCGAGATCAGGGCCTCGTCCTCGGCCAGCCAGCTCAAGGCGTTGAGCGCCAAGTCGCCGTTGCCCTGGACGCCGAAATACTGGTTGGTGGCAAAGTCCGAATCCCCAAAGACCACCAAGCGGCCCCCGGCCTCGGTGTCGCGGGCGGCGACGGCCAAGGACACCGGCCCGGGCTGATCGACGCCCTCGTCGAGCTTGACCGTCTGATCGCCCTCAGTGGTGAGCACGCTCAAGTCGGTTTCGGCCCAACCGGCCTCCGACGTCATAACCAAGGCCCCTCCTTCGCGGCCGCTGCTCTCGTCAAAGCGCACTGAGCGCCCGAGTTGGAAGAAGGTCATTAGTCCCTGGTGCTTGCGCGTGACCGGATGATCGCCGTAGGAGAGGGCGACCGGCGTAGTAAAATCGAGGCCAAAAAGCGAGCCAATGCCGCTGGTGTCGATGACGAAATCGTCGCCGACCACCACGCCCCACTCGTCTAACAGCTCTGCTAAGCCACTGTCGGCGAGCGGGTCCAAAAGCAACAGCAAGGCACCGCCTTCCGCTAGATAGGAGCGTATAGCCTCGACCTCCACCGGGAAAAAGGGCGTACGCGGGCCAGCGATGACCAGCACGGCGCAATCTTCGGGCACTGCCCCCTCGCGGGCGAGGAAGAGCGAATCTTCGACCGCATAGTCGATCGCCCCCAATTGGGCCTTTAACTGCTCTAGCCCATCGGGCTGGCTGGCAAGCTGGCGCTCGCCGTGCCCCACCGTCAAATAAATCCTGTCTTGGCGCTCGCGCGTCAGCTTGAGTAGCGAGTTGACGATCTCGCGCTCTTCGAGCTCGGTGATTTGCTGTTGTTTGTCGCCGCTTTCCAACACCAGCGTGTCGTAGCGGCGGATGCCGTAGTCCTCGGTGCGGAGCGGAGCGCGGTCTGGGTCGATGAATTCGTAGCTGAAGCGAGTGTTGTACGTCTCCAACTCGGCCAGCAGCAGTTCGAGTTCGGCGTTTTCTCCCCCCTCCATAAAGGCGAGGGCGTGGACATCCCGGTCCAGCGCCTTGAGCGTCTCCACCGTCAAGTCGGCGAGGCTGTGCAGTCGGCCCTCAGTCAGGTCGAAGCGCTCGGGATAGCGGTTGCCCAAAAAATTGACCATGGCCACAATGCCGAAAACCATGATGCCGCCCCAAAAGGCGTTGAGCCAGCGGCCGTACTGGCGGAAAAGCGCTGGGTTGAGCAGGCCGGCCGCGGCCACCATCAGGGCACCAAGTGCCAAGTTGAAAAGCCCGATTGAGCCGCTCTCGGCATTGAGCAGATAGGCCAAGCCACCCGCAACCATCAGCGCCGCGCCGACCAGCCCCAAGGGCGTGGTATATGCCTTCATGCTCAGCGCCTCCATCTCCGCGATTCAATGACGCGCGTGGTCAAAAACAAGCAGAAAAACGTAAAACTCAGGTAGAACACCACGTCCTTGGTGTCGATGACCCCGCGCTGGAAATCTTCGAGGTGTGCTATAAAGGAGAGGTACTGCAGAATTTTGGCGGCTGTCGGGCCAGCAAAGCTCGCCGACCAGTCGATGAGCCAAAACAGGAGCAACATGCCAAAAGTCAGCAGCACGGCGACGATCTGATTTTCAGTCAGCGCCGAGGCCAAGATGCCCACCGAGATAAAGGTCGCGCCGAGGAACAAGTAGCCTAAATAGCCAGAGAAAATCGGGCCCCAGTCGGGCGAGCCGTACACTTCGAGGATGAGAAAGTAGATCAGCGTCAGGCTCACAATGATGCCATAGAGCGAAAAGCAGGCAAAAAACTTGCCCAACATCACTTCGATGGTGCGCAGCGGCGAGGTCATCAGCAATTCGATGGTGCCCGACTTCTTCTCCTCGGCAAACAGCCGCATGGTCAGCATCGGGATGACCAAGAGCCAGATGAAGTCCATGACCGCGAAGAATTGGGTGACGACCATCTCGTTGAGATTGAGAGCCGGCATCCCCCCCATGCCCATCTGCGCCCGCTGGCCAAACTGCAAGCACCAGAGGTTGAACTGCATCAGGATGTTGCGAAACAAATAGCCCGAGAGAAACAGGAACACGCCGGCGATCACATAGGCGACCGGCGAAACAAAATAGGAGCGCATCTCCTTGGTGTACACGGCGGCAAAATTACGCATATTAAGCTGCTACCTCCTCGCTAGTCAGGCTCAGGAAAATGTCTTCGAGGGTCATGTCGAGCGGCCGCAATTCGCGGAGGCTGAAGCCGCTTTCCACGACTTTGCGGGTCAGGTCGTCGCGCACATCGGCACCGGGTGCGCTCGTCACCACGTACGCGCCCTCCTCACCACCGGCTTCCACCTCCAGCACACCCTCTAGCTGGCCGATCATGCCCAGCACCTGCTCGCTGGGGCCGTCTATCTGGGCGCACAGCACCTCGCCCTCCTTGAGCTGGGCCATGAGGCTTTCGGGCGTGCCTTGGCCGGCGATGCGGCCGTTGTTGATGATCGCCACGTGCCCGCAGGTCATGCTCACTTCCGACAGGATGTGAGTGCTAAGAATGACCGTGTGGTCGCCCCCCAGCCCCTTGATGACCTCGCGGATTTCGATGATCTGCTTGGGGTCGAGACCCACAGTCGGCTCGTCGAGGATGAGCACCTCCGGCTCGTGGACGAGGGCCTGGGCTAAACCGACGCGCTGCCGATAGCCCTTGGACAGGTGGCCGATCACCGTGTGGCGCTGGTGGGCAATGCCGGTTTTTTCCATGGTGTCGTCGATCCGGCTGTTGAGAGCCGCGCTGGGCACGCCCTTGATTTTGGCCACGAAGCGCAAATAGGCATCTACCGTCATATCGTGGTAGAGCGGCGGCTGTTCGGGCAGATAGCCGATGCGCTTGCGCACCTCCATAGATTCTTCGATGATGTCGAAACCAGCGACTTTGGCTTCGCCCTGCGAAGGTGGCAGATAACAGGTAAGTATGCGCATCGTCGTAGTCTTGCCCGCGCCATTCGGCCCGAGGAAACCGAGGACGACGCCCTTGTCAACATTAAAGGACACATTCTCCACGGCGACGACATCTCCGTAGTGTTTGGACAGTTCGCGTACTTCAATCACGGTACTTCCTCCTTAGTGTCGCTGCATCCGCGTGCGAAAAAAGTGAATAAGGGGTTCGACATAGGGGCGCGACAGATCAATCGCAATTTCGTCAACGCCCGCTTTGTGCAATAAAGTGCTGCGGCACTCGGCGATGGCCCGCTGTTCGGCGGCGAAAAACGCGCGCACGCCTTCGTGGCCGCTATCGACGAGCACCTGTTGGCCGGTCTCGGCGTCTTGCAGGTTGATAAAACCAACATCGGGTAGGTCCCACTCGCGTGGATCGCTCACCACCACGGCGATCAAGTCGTGGCGCTGGCTCATGTGCCGCAGCGCTGGCTCGTAGCCTTGATCGAGAAAATCGGAGATGACAAAGATCACGCTGCGGCGGTGCAAGACGCGGCTGAGGTATTCCAAAGCTCCGGCGATGGAGGTCTTGCGCCCCTGCGGCTGAAAGTACAGCAACTCGCGCAACACGCGCAGCACGTGCTTGCGCCCCTTCTTCGGCGGCACGAAGACCTCGACCTCGTCGGTGAAGATGAGCAGACCCACTCGGTCGTTGTTCTTGATTGCGCTAAAGGCCAACAGCGCCGAAACTTCGACCCCAATTTCCCCCTTCATCTGCTGCTGTGAGCCAAAGGCCCCAGACGCGCTGGCATCTACTACTAGCACGGCGGTCAACTCGCGCTCCTCGTCGAATATTTTGATGAAGGGCGCTCCTACCCGCGCCGTCACGTTCCAGTCGATGTGGCGCACGTCGTCGCCGGGCTGGTATTCGCGCGCCTCGGCAAACTCCATCCCCCGCCCCTTGAACGCCGAGTGGTATTCGCCGGCGAAGAGGTTGTTCACCATGCTGCGAGTGTGAATCTCGATCAGGCGAACTTTGTCGAGTATCTCTTTGGGAATCACGGCTCGGCTTGCCTCATCTTCAGGGAACTTCGATGTGGTCGAAAAGCTGTTGCACGATGTGATCGCTGTCGATTTCCTCGGCCTCGGCCTCGTACGAGGCGATGATCCGATGCCTGAGTACATCGGCCCCCACCGCCTTGACATCTTCTGGGGTGACGTAGCCGCGGCGCTGGATGAAGGCGTGGGCGCGCGCCGTGCGGACGAGAAAAATAGCAGCCCGCGGTGAGGCCCCGTACTCGATCAGCGGTGCCATGTCGGCTAGCCCGTAGTCGGCCGGTCGCCGGGTGGCTTGGACGAGATCGACGACGTAATCCTTGATCTTGTCGTCGATATAGACGATCTCCACCACCTCGCGCAGGCGGCGTATCTCGTCGATGCCCACCGCTTGCTCCACCTCGATCAGACTATCGTTAGCCATGCGGTCTAAGATCAGCCGCTCCTCGGCGCGCGATGGGTAATCGACTTTCACTTTGAGCATGAAGCGATCAACTTGGGCCTCGGGCAGCGGGTAGGTTCCCTCTTGATCAATCGGATTCTGAGTGGCCATGACCAAGAACGGGTCGTCGAGGACATAGGTTTCCTCGCCGATGGTCACCTGCCGCTCCTGCATGCACTCCAACAGCGCACTCTGCACTTTGGCTGGTGCGCGGTTGATCTCGTCGGCCAAGATCAAATGGGCAAAAATCGGGCCTTTCTTGGGTATAAAAACCCCTTGGTGCTGGTTGTAGATGGTGGTTCCGGTCAGATCGGCGGGCAAAAGATCGGGGGTAAACTGGATCCGCTTGAACTGGGCCGCTACGATTCTCGCCAGCGTCGCTACCGTCAGGGTCTTAGCTAGCCCCGGCACCCCTTCGAGGAGGATGTGGCCGTTGCACAACAAACCCATCAGGATCCGCTCCACCATGGCGCGTTGGCCGACGATGACCCGGTCCATTTCCTGCAAGATGCGCTCTACTACCGCGCTCTCGCGCTGTACCTGTTCGCTAATGGCGTGGATGTCTATTGTTGTTTGCGTCATCGGATGTACTCTCGACATTGTCCTATTCAGCCAATAAAAAACCGCCCTGCGGATTCGCAAGCGGCTGGACCTATCTGCCTCAGACCTTTATGGCAACTTCTAATGTGTCAAGGAGCGGCGACCTCATCCTGAAATTGAACCCATTCTTGAGGAGCGCGCCCGACGTTGGGCAACAAATGCTGGGCACTAGCGGCCAACTCGGAATCCGGGTAGTTCTCAATCACGCGCTGATAGGCCCGCCGCGCTTGCGCTAGGTCGCGGATGTGCTCCTCGTATATAAAGGCGATCATAAATTGGGCTTCGTCGCCGTGCTCGCTAGCGGGATATTCGGCCAACACGCGCTCGTAATAACCGATGGCCTCCTGCATCTTCCCTTGCTGCTGGGCCAACCCGGCGAGTTTTCTCAGCACCTCCGGTGCTCTGGGGGATTGGTCGAAGCGTTCGATAAAAGCCGTAAAATGCGCGACCGCTTGGTCGGCCGTAGCAGGGTCGGCCGCCGCGGCCTCGCCGGCCGCGAACAGCTCCTCAGCACTTTGCTGGTCGCAACCTGTCCACCAAGATCCGGCGATAAATATTCCCAGTAATATCCTCGACCACATCTATAATTTAACCGCGCATCAAGCGAGAAAGTTCCTCAATCGGCTTTGGCGGCCTTCGCTTTGCCCTTTTTGTCGCTCGCCTTGCTGCTGCCGCTGTCTTTGTCGGCCTTCGCCGCCTTCTGATATCCATCGCTGCGATAGTCCGTTATGTAAAAGCCCGTCCCCTTAAAAAGCAGGCCGCCGCCCATGCTGATAAGCCGTTTGACTGGGCCTGTACAATTTGCTTCCGGGCAGGTCTGGCGCGGCTCGGCCGTGATGCTCTGAAACTCTTCAAAGCGGTGACCGCACTGCTGGCATTCGTATTCGTATGTGGGCATAGCGTTGGCTCTTGTTATAACTAAAAATACAAACTAAATAATATAAATTCGGTCAACTAGGGACGCAATACTTGGCGACGCGTCCTACTCGGCGCTACCCATTTTCGGGAGATCGCCCGTGTCGAGGGAGCGCACCTTATCGCGCTCGATTTTGAGCAAGGTCAGCGCGCTGTTGGAGCGCACGTCCGGCGACAGAGAGATGGTGCCCGAGGCTCCTTGGTAGAAACGGATCGCGGCCAACCACTCAATCAGCGCGGCCGGATCGCGGTGCCCCTGCTCCCACCCGTCAATGAGCAAGCGGGTGGCATCGTAACTAGCCGCGGCGTAGTATGGGTCGCGGCGGAATTGCTTGCGAAAGCTGCTGACAAACGACTGCTCGGCCGCGGACTCGGCTTGCCGGGCAGAGACGAAAATGACTCCGTCGAAATTCTTGCGCTCGCCCGGGCGCATCTGCCGAATGGCTTCGGGATCCCACCAAGCATCGTTGCCGAGAATTTGGGTCTGCAAGCGGTGAAAGTGAACCTGCGGCGCAATGGTCTGGGCATCCTCAAAACTCTCGACCACCACCACCACTCCGTCGATGGTGTCGATAAACATATCTGCTGTTAGCTTTTCCTCGACCACTTCAAGCGTATCCGGCGGCGGCGGCCTCAGCGCAAAACCGGCCTTGCGAATCTCCTCGAAAACGAGGCGGAAGTCCTTCGTCTCGTTGGGGACATACCAATCGCTGTGCGCGACCTGGCCGCCGTTGCGCTCGGCAATGCGGATGAATTCGCGTGCGAAATCCCAGCCGTAGTCGCTGAGGGGAGCAATAATCGCTAAGTGTTCCAAGCCGAGGACCAAGGTCGCGTACTCGCCCAATAAGCGCGCCTCCGTCGTCGGGACCGTGTTCAACTGGAAGATGCTGTGGCCTAGGGAATCCAAACCACTCTGTTGAGCCAGCGGCACCAACAGGGGAACACCAGCGCACACAGCAACCGTCGCCGCCACGACGCTAGAGCTGCTAAAGAGTGGACCGACAATAGCCACGACTCCTTGATCCAGCAGCCGCTGGGCACCGTACGCCACGCGCAACAAACCGCTGGCCGGGCTTTCGCTAATGTCGTCGCTGTGATCGGTAGCGATGGGTAAATTCCCGTAGTCAACCCCGGTGTCGGCAACCACCAGTTCAAATGGACTACCGGCTTCCCGATTGGCCAATTGCACACCATCGTGGAGTTCTTCGCCGATCCGGTAATTAACCCCAGTCATCGGCAGCAGCAGGCCCAACCGGGGCGATTCCGAATCAACGCGCGGGCTATATGCGGTCAGATCGCTCCCCCAGACAGCGGCTATCGGAGCGAATATGCCACTGACGACGCTATCGCGATAAGTTTGCATCGCTTGGGCGGCTTCCTCTTGCCAGCCGAGGCGCTGATACCAGCGCGCCCGACCGAAAAACAGGGCCTCGCGCAGACGCCCAGCCCCTACGGCCTGACGCAGACGCGGCCGCTCTTGTTCTTTTAGCTGTCCGTTCCAATCCATGGCCGCCAACCGCTCGGCTGCTTGGGCTTGGATGCTAAGAGGGGCCTGCGTGGCCAACAAACGGCCGTACTGGGATGCGGCCTCGGAGTAATGCTTGCTGTTGAAAAACGAGTCGCCGATCAACAGCCGGGCATTGGGCAGGTAGCGGCTGATGGGAAACCTACGCTGCAAGACCAAGGCTGCGTCGATGGCTTCGGCAAAGCGACCTAAGCGGTACAGGGCTTTTCCCACGAGGAACTGACCGGCACTGGACCGCTGGTTGATCGGGAACTCCGCTAGCTGCCGCAGATGATTGAGAGCCTCGTCAAAACGCCCCTGTTTATATGCTGCAAGCCCGTTGCCAAAGATATTTTCAGCGTCGGCCGAATACGTCCACGTGCGCGCCTGACCTTCGGCGAAGTTCGGCACCAGTACCGCTGCAAAGACCACGCATACGTAGCGAGCAATGTACTGCCGACAACGGGGCCTAGGTTGTCCACATCTGAGGGGGCGAGTATATTTTTTACGCCACGGCATTTCCAACCTTTCCTTTAGGTTAAATATATGCAACCACGCGCTGAAAAAGTCGAGATCGATCCAGAAAAACTGCGCCGTCTCCTAGCTAGACAAATCGAAGAACAAGAGCAAGCGCCGGCCCAACCCGAGGCTTCCTCCACCGAGGGCGAAGGCACGCAGACTACCGAGTCCGAAGCTATCCATTTCGACCTCAAACCGGAAGAATTAGAGGCCTATCTCGATCAATACGTCATCAAGCAGCAAGAAGCCAAGGCCATTCTCGCCACCAAGATCTGCACGCATTTCAACCGCCTGAAATTACCCCCGGAAGACGACGAGGGGTTCGTCGGCAACATCAAAAACAACGTGCTGATGATCGGCCCTACCGGCGTGGGCAAAACCTATCTAATCCGCCTCATCGCCCGCAAAATCGGCGTCCCTTTCGTCAAGGGCGACGCCACTAAATTCAGCGAGACCGGCTATGTCGGCGGCGATGTCGAAGACTTAGTCCGCGACCTAGTCCGCGAGGCCAACGGCGACATTGAACGCGCCCAGTACGGCATCATATACATCGACGAAATCGACAAAATCGCCTCCGCGCAGGGAGTGCACGGCCCGGATGTGTCGCGCTCGGGCGTCCAGCGCAACCTGCTCAAGCTGATGGAGGAAACCGACGTCGATCTCAAGGCCCCGCACGACATTGCCTCGCAGATGGAATCCGTCATCCAGATGCAGCAAACGGGCAAGATCGAACGCCAGAAGGTCAACACGCGCAATATCCTCTTTATCGTCAGCGGAGCCTTTTCCGGGCTCGACGAAATCATTGGCCGCCGGCTCAACAAAGGCACCATGGGGTTCCGCTCCCAAGCCGACCCGGCTCACCTCGATGCCGATCAGCTCCTATCCCACGTGCGGGCCGAAGATCTGATCGGATACGGATTCGAGTCCGAGTTCATTGGGCGTTTGCCCGTCATCGCCGTGCTGCACGACCTCGGCCCCGAAGATTTGCTCGAAATCCTCCGCAACCCCAAAAGCAGCGTCATCCTGTCCAAAAAGCGCGACTTCCGCGCCTATGGCATTGAGGTCGAATTTGCCGATGAGGCCCTCGCCCTGTTGGCTGAGCGCGCCCACGCCGAGCACATCGGTGCCCGAGGCTTGGTCAGCGCCATTGAAAAGGTGCTGCTCCACTACGAAAAAAAGCTCCCTTCCGTCGGCGTCGAGCGCTTTGCCGTTGGGGCCGATACCGTCCTAGACCCTGCGGCTGGTCTGGAACGCTTGCTCCAAGACACTTCGCTGCGCCGTTTTATCGACAACTTCCAACGCGAACACGACATCGCCTTGGAGATCACGCCAGAAGCCTCCGCGCAAATCGAGGCCCTAGCCAGCACGCGGGACATCGCCCCCGGCGAATTGTGCGAAGAAATGTTCAGCGACTACGGACACGGTCTCAAGCTGGCCGGGTTGAGCCAGTTTTGCATTGACGCCGATGTAGTCGCCGATCCCCAAGAAGCACTCAACGCGCTCGTCAAACACTACTACAATCAACGCCGCTAAATCCCACCGTATTGCTTTACTTTGCGGTAGAGCGTGCTGAGGCCGATTTGCAGGATTTCGGCCGCTCGCCGTCGGTCGTTGCCAACCGCCTTCAGCGTCTCGGCAATGGCCGTCTGCTCGATCTCGGCCATGCTCATGCCGACGCGAAAACCCAATCCGGGGAAGACGCGCTCTTGGCGGTTTATGTAGCGCGGGATGTCCCCAACTTCGAGTACGCCTTCGCGGGCGCACATGACGACCATGCCTTCGATGCAGTTTTTTAATTCCCGCACATTGCCCGGCCAATCGTAATCGCGCAACACGTCTAAGGCTCGCGGTCGGATGCCCGCGATGCGCTTGTTGTTCTCGGCGGCGAACTGGCGGATAAACGCATCGGCCAGAATGGGTATGTCCTCGCGACACTCGCGCAGGGGCGGCACCTCGACCTTGATCACGTTGAGCCGATAGAAGAGGTCCGCTCGGAAGGTGCCCTCCCGTACCATGGCTTCTAGATCGCGGTGCGTCGCCGCGATCAGGCGTACATCGACCCGCCGGGTCTGGGTGCCGCCGATCCGCTCAAAGCAGCCGTCTTGAATCACTCTCAGCAGCTTTACTTGCGTCGGCAGGGGAATGTCCCCGACTTCGTCGAGGAACAAGGTGCCTTGATCGGCCAATTCAAAGCGCCCTTTGCGCGCGGCTACGGCCCCAGTATAGGCCCCCTTCTCGTGGCCAAAAAGCTCGTTTTCAACCAAGCTCTCCGGTAGGGCACCGCAGTTTATCTCGACGAAGGCGTTTTCCCGCCGCCGGCTCCGTTGGTGAATGGCCTTTGCTACTTCGCCCTTGCCCGTACCGGTCTCACCAGCGATCAAAACGCTAGTCCGCGATTGGGCCACCTGTTCGATCTGGAGGTAGATGCGCTGCCAAGGCGACGAACGACGAGCGATATCATCAAAGCGGTAGCGCTCGTCCAAGCGGCGCTGTAGATCCGAGACTTCCCCCACTAGCTGCTGGTAGCTCAGGCCCTTTTCCAACACCGCGCCGACCTTGGCAAAATTCAGCGGCAGTAGCTGAAAGTCGTACGCCCCTTGGCGCATCGCTTCAACCCCCAATTCAATGTCTTCGGGCCCGGCAATGGCAATGGCGCAGATGGCCGGATTGCGCTTGTGGGCTAGTTGCTGGACCCGCAACCCATCAATGCGCTTCTCGCGCAAGGCGTAGATCAGCGCGTCAACCGCATCTGCGTCGAGTATGTCGTACGCGCTCTGCCCCTCGTGCGCCCAGATCACTTCGTACGCCTGTTGTTCTAGATAGAAAATCAGCGCCCGGGCCTGCTGGGATTCGGGCAGCACGACCAAGAGCCGCGGCTGCGTATGGAGTTTCTCACTCACGAGACAACCTGCTTGCACAACTCGACGACCACTTCGCAGTGCGGCGTTTGGGGAAACATATCTACGGGCTGCACGCTGCGGACGCCGTAACCAGCCTGACCCAAGGTACGCAAATCACCGGCTAGTGCGTGGACATTACAGGAGACGTAAATAATGCGCGGCGGTGCCAACGCGCACAGACCGGCCAGCGCCTTTTTGTGGATCCCAGGTCTCGGGGGATCGACGACGGCCAGATCAAAATGCTGGCCTTGTACCGCCAATTCCCCCAGTATGTCCTCGGCTGCGCCGACCATAAACTCGCAGTTTTCTATCTGATTGCACACGGCGTTGCGCTTGGCATCCTCCACTGCTTCAGCGACCACTTCGATGCCCAACACAAACTGGGACTGGCGCGCCAACAGCAGGCTGATGCTGCCGGTGCCACAGTACAAATCTAACACCGCCTTTTGCGGCCCGGCCACGCGGGCTATGACCTCGTAGAGCCGCTCGGCTTGCAGCGAATTTGTTTGAAAAAAGGACTGGGGAGAAATGTCGAATTCGAGGCCAGCGCACACTTCAGTGATGCGCCCGCTTCCCTTGAGCACAAACTCGCGCTCCCCGGCTGCGACTTGGGCCTTGCCGGTGTGTAAGGTGACGAGCAAAACGTCAATTTCAGGTACGGCATCCAACAATTGCTCGGCGAGCTGTTGGACGCCTCGGTCGGGATACGCGGACACGACGAGGTTGACCATTACTTCCCCGCTCCGCTTGCCCTCGCGGATGACTAAGAATCGCAATAGCCCTTGATGCCGCTTTAGGTCGTACGCGCTCAGGCCCAACGCTTGGCTGATGCGACGTACTGCTCCGACGATGCGGTTGGAAGTGTCAGATTGTAGATGGCACTCTTCGACATCGAAGATCCAATTGAAACGCCCGCGCACGTGCAAGCCCAGTTGCAACAAGCCCGCGCGATCCGTACCAAAGGAAAATTCCATCTTGTTGCGATAGAAAAAGGGGGTCGGACTGGGCAGAATCGGCGCGGCGGTCGGCAGCGTCAGGCCACTGGTTGCCAATGCGCTAGCGACCATCTGCTCCTTGACGGCAAGCTGGGCCGCATAAGGCAATTCCTGCCAGCGACAGCCGCCGCAATGTCCGAAATGAGTGCAGGGAGGCTCCTCGCGTTTGTAGCCCTCTATAAGGAACTCTTCTACCTCGGCCTCAAAGCGCCCCTTGCGCTTCTTTACGATCCGGGCGGCGACCCGGTCTCCAGGAACAGCCTGACGCACGACGACCTCGCGGTGCCCGACGTAAGCCATTCCGTCGCCCTTGGTGGTGAGCGCGGCGACCTCGACCTCGATGCGATCTCCTCGTTTCACGTGCTCTCTATCTAAAATGCAAACGGGGCAAGATGGTCATCATCTTGCCCCGTCACTACTTACCTTTGGACGCCCACCTTATTCTTCGGCCTTAGGAGCCTCTTCTGCTGCAGTCTCGGCCTGCTGAGTCTCTTCTGCGGCTTCCCTAGGGCGATCCACAAGCTCGACGATGCTCATAAATGCCCCGTCGCCGCGCCGCGGGCCCAACTTGATGACGCGCGTATAGCCTCCGTTGCGGCTTTTGTAGCGCGGGCCGAGTTCGTCAAACAGCTTGGCGACCACCTGCTTGTCGGCTATGACGCGCAACACTTGGCGACGGGCGTGCAAGTCGCCTTTCTTCGCACAAGTCAGCACCCGCTCGGCCGTGCGCTTGAGTTCTTTAGCACGCGTCTGAGTGGTGGTGATGCGCTCGTTGATAAAGAGCGAGGCCATCATGTTGGACAACATAGCTTTGCGATGCGGAGCCGTGCGCCCCAGTTTGGCTATTTTTTTTCCGTGTCTCATGGCTAGAATTCTTCCGCCAACGAATTGTCCGCTGTTTGGTCGATCTCAATACCGTCGTACGGAGTCAGGTCCATACCCCAGCTAAGATTGTTTTCCTCGAGTATTTTCTGCAACTCGTTGAGCGATTTGCGGCCGAAGTTGCGATACTGCAACATCTCGGCCTCCGTGCGCGACACCAAGTCCCTGAGATGGGTGATCCCGGCGGCTTTGAGGCAGTTGGCCGAGCGCACCGTCAATTCAATCTCTTCGACAGGCGTTTGCAAGAGTTGAACGATCTTCTTGGCATCTTCGTCAACTTCCTTTTCCTCAATGCCTTCGGGCTCTTCTGTAAAATTAATAAAAAGGTTTAGGTGTTCAGTCAGGATTTGGGCGGCTTGGGACATGGCGTCTTCGGGATGAACTGAGCCATCGGTCCAGACTTCCATAATCAGCTTGTCGTAGTCGGTGCGCCGCCCGACGCGTGCGTTCTCGATATCGTAGTGGACCTTGAGAACCGGCGAATAGTTTGTATCGAGAGGAATAGCACCAATGGGCTGCTCGGGGATTTTGTTCTCCTCGGCGAACAGGTAGCCGCGACCGCAGCCAACCGTTAGTTCCATTTTCAGAGAAGCCCCTTTATCCAAGGTGGCAATGTGTAGGTCGGGATTCAGAACCTCGACCCTGGGGTCCACTTCTATATCCTTGGCCACCAAGGCTCCTGCTGTCGTGCGCTCGACGCGCAAGACGCGATCCTCTTCGCCACTATAGCGAAGTGCCACTTCCTTGAAGTTGCGCACGATCTCCGGCACATCCTCGCGCACCCCTTCAATTGTGGAAAATTCGTGATGCACGCCTTCGATATTGACTTGCTTGATCGCGGCTCCTTGAATAAAGGACAGCAAGACGCGGCGCAGGGCGTGCCCCATAGAAACGCCAAAACCGCGCTCGAGCGGTTCGACGACAAACATGCCATAAGTGTCGCTGAGGCTTTCTTTTTCGACCTCGGCCAGCTTCGGCATCTGGAGACCTTCTAATTTCATACTTTAGCCTCTTGCCCCTTGATGGATTGGGCGGAGTAAAACTTTAGACGCGAGAATAAAATTCGATGACCAATTGTTCTTCGGCGACCGTGGGGATGTCTTCACGGCTGGGAACCTCTGCTACAGTTCCAGTCAGGTTGACCTTATCTATCGCCAGCCAAGGCACAGTCTCCCGCGAACGGCGCAGCGATTCGTGAATGGCTTCTAGCTGGCGACTGCGTTGGGCGACCTGTACCACATCGCCCATCCGGGTCAGGTAGGAAGGAATATTAACCCGTTTGCCGTTTACCACGATGTGGTTGTGGCGCACTAACTGGCGCGCGGCCTTGCGCGACGGCGCGAAACCGAGCCGATAGACAATGTTGTCGAGGCGGCGCTCTAACAGGCGCAACAAGTTTTCGCCACTAACGCCCGGCACGCGCGATGCCTCCTTGTAATAGCCTCGGAACTGGCCTTCGCGGATTCCGTAGAGCCGAGCCAGTTTTTGCTTGGCCCGTAGCTGTACGCTGTAGTCGGACTGCTTGCGCCGCAAGCCCTGACCGTGTTGGCCCGGGGCATAGCTACGCCGCTCAAAGGAGCATTTTTCGAGATTGCAGCGCTCGCCCTTGAGGAAGAGTTTAGCTCCTTCCCGGCGGCAGAAGCGACAATTGGGACCTGTATGCCTGCTCATAACGTAGTTAGCTCCTCTAAACGCGGCGACGCTTGGGCGGCCGACAGCCGTTGTGCGGCATGGGCGTCACGTCGCGGATGGCGGAAATCTCGAGCCCGGCGTTTTGCAAAGCGCGGATGGCGGACTCGCGCCCTACCCCCGGCCCCTTGACCCAGACCTCCACGCGGCGCAATCCCATATTCATGGCTTCTTGAGCGGCCTTTTCAGCGGCGATCTGGCCGGCAAAGGGCGTAGATTTGCGACTGCCCCTGATGCTCATTTTCCCTGGGGTCGCCCAAGAAATCACATTGCCCCTAGTATCGGTAAGAGTGATAATCGTATTGTTGAACGTGGCCAGAATATGCGCCACGCCCACAGCCTCTACCTGTTTTGCTTTCTTGCGTCTGCGTCTTTCGGGCGGCAAAGGTCAATCCTCTCCGTTTGGGTTATCTACTTAACTGGGGCCTTTTTCTTGCCGGCAATGGCTCGCCGCGGCCCCTTGCGCGTGCGGGCGTTGGTCTTGGTGCGCTGGCCGTTGGCCGGCAGCCCGCGGCGATGCCGCAAACCCCGATAGCAGCCGATGTCCATCAGCCGCTTGATATTCATGGTGGTTTCGCCGCGCAGACTACCTTCGACCTTGTGGCTGACCTCAATGATCGAGCGCAAACTGCTGACCTGATCTTCGCTCAACTCGTTGATGCGGGTTTGGGGCTCAATCCTCGCTTGGGAGGCGATGCGACTGGCCGTTGTGTGCCCAATGCCAAAGATATAAGTCAATGCGATGGCGACCCGCTTGTCGCGGGGTAAATCTACACCTGCTATGCGCGCCATAGTGTTATTCCTCAGCCTTGTCTCTGTTTGTGGCGGGGATTGCGCTTGCATATAACGCGCACAACCCCGTGCCGACGGACGATTTTACACTCGTTACAGCGCTTGCTGACGGATGCTCTAACTTTCACGGTACTCGCTCCAAGTGGGGTTTAGCCACGGCGTCCCTGGATCTTGCCTCGCTTCATAAATCCCTCGTAGTGGCGCGTCATTAGCTGGGACTCTAACTGCTGCAAGGTATCTAAAGCCACGCCAACGACGATCAAAAGCCCTGTCCCACCAAAAAACTGGGCAAAAGAAGGAGCCACGTTGAATTGCCTAGTGACGAAGAAAGGAAAGATGGCCACCATAGCGAGGGCAATAGAGCCCGGCAGAGTAATGCGCGTCATAATGCCATCAATGTGCTGGGCAGTCCGGGGACCGGGGCGGACTCCAGGAATGAATCCCCCGTGCTTTTTCATGTTGTCAGAGAGCTGATTGGGATCCATGACGATGGCAGTATAAAAATAACAAAAGAAGATGATCATTAGCCCATAGACAAACCAATAAAACAAGGATTCAGTCGAGAAAAACGAACCAATCGCCAGCATGAATTCATGGCCTGGGAACATCTGCGTGATCGTGCCGGGCAGAAACATAATCGACTGGGCAAATATGATCGGAATCACGCCCGCGGTGTTGATCCGCAGCGGAATGTGCGTAGTCTGGCCGCCGTAAACCCGACGCCCGACGACGCGCTTGGCGTACTGCACGGGAATTTTGCGCAGCCCCTGAGTCAGCAAGATCACAAAGGCCACTACGGCAAACATGAGCGCGATGAGGAATATCTCTTCAATAATATTCTTGCTGAAACCGCGGTTGATGATAAAGAGATTGTATTCCTGATTGATTGCGTAGGGCAACTCGGCGATGATGCCGATGAAAATGATCAGGGAAATGCCGTTGCCAATACCGCGTTCCGTGATCTGCTCGCCCAACCACATGATAAAGATCGTGCCAGTGGTAATTGTCAGCATGGTCGCCAGCGTAAAGCCAATGCCTGGGTCGGCAACGGCTGGCTGACCCGAGTACGGGGCCTTGATACTGGTAATGAAAAAACTGACGCCGTAGGATTGAGCAGCCGCTAGAAAGACCGTACCATAGCGCGTGTACTGAGTAATTTTCTTGCGCCCCTCTTCGCCTTCGCGCTGCAATTTCTGGAAGTAGGGAATAACTGCGCCTAGCAACTGCAAAATGATTGAGGCACTAATATAGGGCATAATGCCCAAAGCGAAGATCGTCCCACGGGTAAAGGCACCACCCACGAACATGTCGTACAGCCCAAAGAGAGTGTTACCAGCGCTTTCAAAGTACTCTTTGAGCACGACCAACTCGACGCCGGGGACCGTGATCTGGCCACCGATGCGATAGACGATCAAAAGCCCTAAAGTGAAGAGGATGCGACGCCGCAAATCGGGAATTTTGAAGCAGTTTTGGAAACTCTGCACCAATTGCATCAAATCACCTCGGCTTGGCCGCCCGCTTTGGCAATTTTCTCTGCTGCCGCAGTGGAGAATTTGTGCGCCTTAACCGTCAGCGGCTGACTCAGTTCCCCTTCGCCTAGGACCTTCAGCAGCCCCGCTGGCTTGGCGATCAATCCGGCAGCCGCCATTTGCTCTGGCCCGACTTCTCCGCTGAGTCCCCGCTCTTCGAGATCCCGCAGATTGACGATCTGGTAGGTCGTTTTGAATTTGTGGTTGGAAAAACCCACCTTGGGGATGTGGCGAAACAACGGCAGCGAACCACCAGTAAACCCAACGCGGTTGCCTCGTCTAGCACCGGACCTAGCCCGCTGACCTTTGTGGCCTTTGCCCGCGGTTTTGCCCGTCCCCGAACCTGGCCCCTGCCCCAGTCGCTTGCGGTTCCGCTTAGACCCCGGAGGGCATTTTATGTTTTCTAGACGCATGGCACGCTCTCGCTTAATTTGCTACTTCCTCAACTGAAACCAGATGTTTGACTTTGGCGATCATACCCCGAATCTGAGGCGTGTCGTCGTGGACGACCTGTTGATACAGGCGCTTGATTCCCAAAGCCGCGATCGTCGCCTTTTGACCTTTGGCGCGGCCGATGGCACTGCGCCGCTGCGTAATGACCAGTTTCATTGGCTGTCAATCCCAAGCGCGGAGCGATTCTACCGGTACCCCGCGTTCCCGAGCGATCATCTCGGCACTGCGCAGTTGTGCCAGTGCTTTGACGGTCGCCTTCACTGAATTCTGCACGTTGTTGGATCCGAGGGATTTGGTCAGAATATCGTGGACGCCGGCCAACTCCAGTACGATGCGGGTGCCACCGCTGGCGATGATTCCGGTCCCTGGAGTAGCTGGCTTAAAAAGGACTTTGGCTGCGCCGAAGGCCCCGATGATCTCATGCGGTATGGTCCCATCGGTCACCGGGACCTCGAAGACGTTTTTTTTCGCCGCCTCGGCCCCCTTGCGGATGGCCTCGGCGATCTCGCCGGCCTTGCCAGCACCAAATCCCACTCGGCCATTGCGGTCGCCAACTACGACCATCGCACTAAAGCTGAAGCGCCGACCACCCTTGCGCACATGCGAAACTCGCTTGATGCTGTTTTGGACGACAACCTCGCTCAGCTCTGTACCGCTGGGGTCGGATTTCGCTTTGCTAGTATCTGCTTTCGCCACGCCGTTCTCCCTTAGAAATTCAATCCAGCTTCACGCGCTCCGTCGGCCACGGCTTTGACCACCCCGTGATAGAGAAATCCGCCGCGGTCAAAGACGACCTGTTCAATGCCTTTTTCGCGCGCTTTAGCAGCGACCATTTTGCCAACCTCCTGCCCTTGCGCCACGCGACTGTCAAACTGCCGTTCCCTTAGCTCCTGAGACTGAGTGGAAAGCCCTAAAAGGGAATGACCCGCCACGTCGTCGACTAGCTGCACCTCGATATGGCGCAAGGAACGATGCACCACCATGCGCGGACGCGTGGGCGTACCGGAGACGATCTTGCGCAGCCGGTGTCGCCGTCGCTGCCGCCGCTGCCGATTCTCTACCAAGTGTTTTTTGTCTTTCATTAGCCTACGGCCGCCTTGCCCTGTTTCCAGTGAATAGTCTCGTTCTCATAGCGGATCCCCTTGCCCTTGTAGGGCTCCGGGCGACGTTTGAAGCGGATATCGGCGGCCACCTGACCCACGAGTTGCTTGTCGATACCCCGGACGACGATGCGGGCTTGTGCCCCACCCGCACCTGGAGACACTTCGACTTGGATCTCCTCGGGCACCTCGTAGATCACTGGATGCGAATAACCTACGTGGAGCACTAGTTGTTTGCCTTGGACCTCAGCCCGGTACCCTACGCCGAATAGATCCAAGTTCTTGAAAAAACCCTCGGAGACTCCTTCGACCGCGTTGGCGATCAAGGTTCGGGTCAATCCGTGTAGGGAGCGAGCCTGTTTGCTTTCGCTTTTCCGCGTTACCGTTAAAACGCTGTCTTGCTGAGCCACAGCGAGGTACTCAGCGACAAACGGCACCTGTAACTGGCCTCTTGGCCCTTTTACGGAGACCTTGGCAGGAGCCAACGCGACTTCAACGCCCTGCGGTAGGGGAAGGGATTTGTTGCCTATGCGCGACAATCTAACATTCTCCCAGTGGCTTCATTTACCAGACGCTACAGAGGATTTCGCCGCCTACGCCGCTCATCCTCGCTTGTTTATCCGTCATCACTCCCTTAGAGGTGGAAATGATGGCGATGCCTAGGCCGCGGAGCACACGCGGGATATCGGTTTTACCCGCATATTGACGCAACCCGGGCTTACTGACGCGCTCTAGCCCGCGAATGATGCTATTGTCATTCTGATCGAAGCGCAGATAGAGCCGCAAAATGCCCTGCTTGCCGTCTTCGATAAAAGCGAAGTTGTCGATAAAACGGGACTCGGCTAATACGCGAGCCACTTCGCGCTTCAGCTTAGAGGCGGGCACGTCAACTCTCGAATGCTTGGCGCTACAAGCGTTGCGAATGCGGGTCAACATATCCGCTAGGGGATCTGTCATGCTCATATTGATTTCTCCAACTTACTACCAGCTTGCCTTGCTAACACCCGGAATCTCGCCCTTGAGGGCCAACTCGCGAAAACAGATGCGGCACAGTCCGAACTTGCGATATACTGCACGCGGACGCCCACAGCGATGGCAACGGGTATAGGCTCGCGAGGAAAACTTAGGTTTGCGCTGCGCTTTGGCTATCAAGCATTTTTTTGGCATTAGCAGGTTCTTCCAACTCTATTGACTAAAGGGTATGCCCAACAACTGGAGCAACTCTCGGCCTTCCTCGTCGGTTTTGGCCGAGGTGACGATGGTGATATTCATGCCCCGGACTTGGTTGATCATATCGTAGTTGATCTCGGGGAATATGATCTGCTCCTTGATGCCTAGATTGTAGTTGCCGCGTCCGTCGAAGCTTCTAGGAGGAACCCCGCGAAAATCTCGCACCTGCGGCAAGGCGAAACTGATCAAGCGGTCGAGAAAATCGTACATGTGCGCCCCCCGCAAGGTGACCATGCAGCCGACCGGCATACCGACGCGCAACTTGAAGTTTGAAATCGCCTTCTTGGCGTGGCGGATGGCGGGCTTTTGACCGGTGATCGCCGTCAATTCGAACACCGCACCTTCAAGCGCTTTAGGCTCCTGCACTGCCTCACCGACACCCATATTGACGATGACCTTCTGCAGGCACGGTACCTGCATGTCGTTTTTAAATGAGAAGCGGGTCTTAAGCTGAGGCAGCACCTCTTCTCGGTAGTGTTTTTTGAGTCTGGCTTCGTACATGGCTTATTCTGGATCAATCATTTCGCCGCTGCGCACAGAGACGCGCACGCATTTGCCATTGTCCAATTTCTTGTGACCGATGCGCGTTGGTAGGTCAGTCTTGGGGCAGACGATCATGACATTGGAAACGTGAATGGGTGCCTCGCGCTCAATGATACCCCCTTGGGGATCGCGCGATGTGGGGCGGGTGTGGTGTTTGCGCATATTCACGCCTTCGACGATGATCCGCTCCCGATCCTTAAACACGCTAAGTACCGTCGAGCGCCGCCCTTTGTCGTTGCCGCTTATGACCTGTATTGTATCGTCTTTGCGAATGTCCATTGCGCTCTTCCTCAGACTACCTCGGGTGCCAGCGATACAATGCGCATGTATTGCTTTTCACGCAGCTCGCGGGCCACCGGACCAAATATGCGAGTACCTGTTGGCTCCTTATCGTCGTTGACCAATACAGCCGCGTTGTCGTCAAAGCGAATATAAGAGCCATCGGGACGGCGATATTCCTTCTTGGTCCGCACGACTACGGCCTTGACCACTTGCCCTTCTTCTAAAGGTCCGTTCGGCGCTACGCCGTGGACGGCGACTACGATCAGATCGCCAATACTGGCATAGCGCTTGCGAGAGCCGCCGAGTACGCGAATGCAGCGACCTGTGCGGGCCCCGGCGTTATCTGCCATTTTGACTACGCTGTATTCCCGAATCATTTTGTTCCTACAAGCCTAAATTTAATCTACTGCCGCTCTAATATATCAACGAGCCGCCAACGCTTGGTTTTGCTCATGGGGCGGCATTCCTCAATGCGCACGAGATCTCCAACCTGCGACTCTTCTCGCTCATCGTGGGCGACGAACTTGGCGGTGCGGCGGATGATCCGGCCATACAGGGCATGCGGAATGCGCTGTTCGACCGCCACGACCCGCGTCTTGACGTTGTTGGCCTTGAGCACTCGGCCTTCGGCCTGACGCCGGTCTAGGCTCCGATCCCTTTTTTGTTTAGCCATCTGCCACCTACTTCCCGCCGGCCAAGGAGCGAATGCCAAGTGCGTGCTCTTTGAGCACGGTGTACGCCTTGGCAATGTCGCGCCGCACTTGCCGCAACCGAATGGGGCTAGTCAACTGGCCGGCTACGTGCTGAAAACGCAGGTTGAAGAATTCCTCGTGTAGTTCTTCCAACCTGTTTTGCACTTCTTCTGAACTCATCTCACGCAATTCGCTAACCTTCATAACCTCATACTCGTTTGACGACCTTGGTCTTGATGGGCAGTTTGTGGCCAGCACGGCGGAATGCCTCGCGGGCCGTGTCTTCGGGCACCCCAGAAAGCTCGACCATCACCCGCCCAGGTTTGACCACCGCAACCCATCCCTCGGGCGGCCCCTTGCCTTTACCCATGCGGGTTTCAGCCGGTTTCTTGGTGATCGGTTTGTCGGGAAAAATGCGGATCCACATCTTGCCCGTACGGCTCATTGCCCGACTAATCGCCACGCGCATGGCCTCAATCTGACGGCTGGTAATCCAACAAGGCTCAAGGGCTTTGAGGCCGTATTCGCCGAAGGAGACCATGTCCCCGCCTTTGGTTTGGCCGCGCATGCGGCCTCGCGCATGCTTCCTCCACTTGGACTTCTTGGGCATCAACATAAGAGAGCCTCGCTGTAATCAGACCGCCTGAGCGGCCCCTTCTCCTTCGGCCATAACTTCGCCGTGACAAATCCAAACTTTTACGCCCACAGTCCCCGATACGGTATAAGCCGTTGCCATGGCGTAGTCGATATCAGCGCGCAGCGTGTGCAACGGGACCCGACCGGCTGGCTCGGAACGCTCGCGCCTGCCCATCTCCGAACCACCGATGCGCCCGGAACAGACGATGCGGATACCTTCGGCCCCCATGCGCATCGACGAGGCTACAGATTTCTTCATGGCCCGGCGAAAGGAAACGCGTTGTTCTAACTGGCGAGCCAGATTGTCGGCCACTAGCTGAGCATCTAGTTCGGGCTTTTTGATCTCTTGGATGTTGAGAGAAACATCCTTGCTGGTCAGCGCCTTGAGCTCGTCGCGAATTTTATCGACTTCGGCCCCGCGACGACCAATGGCAATACCAGGACGCGCTGTGTGCACTTCAACGGTAACTCGCTTGGGTTGGCGTTCGATATTAATCTGAGATACGCCAGCTCGCTGTAGGCGCTGACGCACGTAGCGCCGCAACATGAGGTCTTCCTTGAGCAACTCGGAAAAATCCTTTTCGGCGAACCAATTTGAACGCCAAGGCTTGATGACCCCGAGACGGAAGCCGTATGGATGTGTTTTCTGGCCCAAGGTGTCCCCCTTAGTTGACCTCGTCGCTGACGACGACCGTGAGATTGCAGTGGCGCTTGCGAATGCGATCGGCCGAGCCGCGAGCCCGTGGACGAATGCGCTTAAGATCGCGTCCTTCGTCGGCGAAGACGCGAATTACATAGAGATCATCGGCGTCAACCGGATTTTCCTCGTCCTGATTGATCCCATTCGATATGGCCGAACGCAGGGTCTTTTCGACTAGCTTGGCTACTGGGCGAGGCGAAAACCGGAGAATGGTAAGCGCCTCATCGACCGGCTTGCCGCGAATCAGGTCGATGAGCTGGCGCACTTTAGTGGTCGGTACGCCAATTTGTTTGAGGACGGCTTGGGCTTCCATGCTATTGAATCCTCGTGCCGCGCTCGGTCAACCGGCCTCCGTGACCGCGAAAAGTGCGGGTCGGAGCAAACTCGCCGAGCTTGTGCCCGACCATGTTCTCAGTGATGTACACTGGAATAAACTTATTGCCGTTGTAAACGGCTAGCGTATGGCCGACGAAGTCGGGCGTAATGGTCGAGCGCCGCGACCAAGTCCGCACGACCTGCTTGTCGCCCGTGCGATTGAGGTGTTCGACCTTTTTTGCTAAATGCCCGTCAACAAAAGGGCCTTTTTTGATCGATCTTGGCATAATCTCTCGCTACTTCGCGTTTCGCCGACGTATAATCCACTGATTGCTTTGGTTTTTGCGCTTGCGCGTCTTGTAGCCCTTGGTGGGCTTCCCCCAAGGGGTGACCGGGTGCCGTCCACCTGAAGATCGGCCTTCCCCCCCCCCATGCGGGTGGTCAACCGGATTCATAACTACGCCCCGCACCTTGGGTCTGCGCCCCAACCAACGGGAGCGACCAGCTTTGCCAATGACAATATTAGCGTGCTCTATATTGCCCACCTGCCCCAAGGTGGCCATGCACTGGACAGGAACTTCGCGATTTTCCCCGGAAGGCAGACGCAGTTGCGCCCGCCCGCCCTCGCGACCGAGAAGCTGCACTTCAGCGCCCGCGCTGCGCGCTAGCTGCCCACCGTGGCCGGGATTGAGTTCGACATTGTGAACCGTTGCTCCCAAGGGAATATTGGCCAACGGGAGGGCATTGCCGACCCGGATTGGAGCATTGGAACCTGCGGAGATCTCGGCCCCAACCTTCAGGCCCAAAGGCGCGAGAATGTAGCGCTTATCTCCATCGGCATAGACAATCAGAGCAATAAACGCCGAGCGGTTGGGATCGTATTCAATCGCGGCGACCCGACCTGGCACACCAAGCTTGGTGCGCTTGAAATCGATGACGCGATAGCGCCGCTTATGCCCCCCTCCACGCCGACGCATGGTCATGCGGCCCTGATTGTTGCGCCCGCCCGATTTGCTAACAGCCGCAGCAAGTAACGACTTCTCGGGCTTGCTGCGTGTCAGTTCCTCAAAGGAATTGACCGTCTTGTAGCGCAGCGTCGGAGTTGTGGGACGGAATTTCTTGACTGCCATCTTAAGTCCAGTTTAGCTAGGTATTTTCTGCAAATTCAATGGAGTCGCCGGCCCGGAGCGTCACATAGGCCTTTTTCCAACCAGCACGCCGCCCTAGGTACATCCCTTGCCGCTTGGGCTTGCTGGGGACTTTGATGGTGCGGACGGACTCAACCTTAACCGAAAAAATGGATTCTACTGCCTGACGGATCTGGAGTTTGTTGGCCTTGGGATGGACGCGAAAGGCGTATTTGTTGCCCTCGCGTAACATGGAGGCTTTTTCGGTAATCACCGGCTTCTGAATAATCGCTCGCGGGTTCATTTTCTCAGTCCCTTTGGCCACGGTTTTCTACGAGCCGGTCAAAGGCTTGGCGCGTAAATAAAACCACGTCCGCTGCCAGCAAGTCATACGTAGATAGCGATCCTAGATGAGCCATTTTTACCTTGGGCAGATTGCGGCTCGATTTGATCAATACTGGCGAACTTTCCAGAGTAATGAACAGAACCTTCTGATCTTTGAGGCCGCACGCTTCAATAACCTTCTGAAAGGAACGGGTACTGGGAGCGGGAAAGTCAAATTCAGTGACGATCTTGACCTGCCCTTCCGTACCTTTGAGCGTGAGTGCCGAGCGAAAGGCCAAACGCTTGAGGGACTTGGGCAACTTAGAAGAATAAGAACGGGGGCGGGGACCAAAGGCCACGCCACCACCGCGCACTAAAGGCGAGCGCAGTGAACCCCGACGCGCCCAACCCGTGCCTTTCTGGCGGTGGTGCTTCTTGCTCGTGCGGGCTATTTCAGAGCGGGTCTTAGCCGAGGCCGTCCCCTGCCGCTGATTCGCTTGGGTGGCGACAACCGCTCGGTAGAGGGCGTACTCCGAAACCTCAATGCCGAACAAATCCTCGGGCAATTCCACTGAGTCGTTTGCTTGCCCTTCGCTGTTTAGCACTTCTACCTGCACGCCCATGATCCAATCAAACCTTTATGTCGATGCCGATGCCCGCCGGCAGATCGAGCTTCATCAGCGCGTCCACAGTCTGCGGCGTTGAATCGTAAATATCGATAAGCCGCTTGTGGATGCGCGTCTCGAACTGTTCGCGCGATTTCTTGTCCACATGTGGAGATCTCAGCACGGTGTACACCGTGCGAGCCGTCGGCAGTGGCACCGGGCCGGCGATGCGAGCCCCGCTGCGCTTGACCGTCTGGACGATTTCGTCCACGGATTTGTCCAATGCCATGTGGTCGTAGGCTTTGAGGCGAATGCGTATTCTGTCAACTGCCACTGGCTCGCATCTCCCTAACGCGGCTTTTCCTAATTGGAGACCTCGGTTACGACGCCGGAGCCGATGGTGCGACCACCCTCGCGAATGGCGAAGCGCAACTGCGGCTCAATGGCGATCGGCTGGATTAGCTCTACTTCCATGTTGACGTTGTCGCCGGGCATGACCATTTCGGTGCCCTCGGGCAGTGCAATGCTCCCGGTGACGTCGGTGGTGCGAAAGAAGAACTGGGGCCGATAACCAGAGAAAAAGGGCTTTTCGCGGCCACCCTCCTTGGGGGTCAACACCACGACCTCGGCCTTAAACTTGGTGTGCGGCTGAACAGAAGCGGGCTTGCAGACGACCATCCCGCGCATTAGCTCAGCCTTTTCGACTCCGCGCAGCAGCAAGCCAACATTGTCTCCGGCCTCGCCCTCGTCAAGCAACTTGCGGAACATCTCGACGCCCGTGACCGTGGTCTTGCGCGTCTCCTTGATGCCGACGATATCCACCTCTTCTCCGACTTTGATCCGCCCGCGCTCGACGCGACCTGTGCCAACCGTGCCGCGTCCTTGGATCGTAAAAACGTCTTCGACCGGCATCAGGAAGGGCTGATCAATATCGCGCACTGGATCGGGAATGAACTCGTCAACGGCACTCATCAATTCGTCGATCGACTGGGTACCGGTCGGCGTGTCCGCTCCTTCGAGCGCCTCAAGGGCCGAACCGCGAATTATCGGAGTATCATCGCCATCAAAGCCATACTCGGAGAGCAACTCGCGTGTTTCTAGCTCGACCAAGTCCAAAAGTTCTTCGTCATCTACTTGATCAACCTTGTTGAGATAGACAACAATGCTGGGCACGTTGACTTGGCGGGCCAAGAGGATGTGCTCGCGGGTCTGGATCATCGGCCCATCGGCGGCACTGACGACTAAGACCGCACCGTCCATCTGGGCGGCACCGGTAATCATGTTCTTGATGTAGTCGGCATGGCCGGGGCAATCAACGTGCGCGTAGTGGCGCTTCTCGGTCTCGTATTCCTGATGAGAGACATTGATCGTCACCCCGCGCGCCTTTTCCTCCGGGGCGTTGTCGATTTCATCGACGCCCCTAGCTTCGGCCAAGCCTTTGTTGGCCAAGTGTAAGGTGATAGCCGCCGTCAAGGTGGTCTTGCCGTGATCGACGTGGCCAATGGTGCCGATATTGACGTGCGGTTTATTGCGCTGAAACTGTTCCTTAGCCATTTCTTAAATCCTCTCCTGTTCTGAAAGGCGGGTTACCGCTTAACCTCGAGTGCTGTCGATGATTTGTTCGGTGATGTTGCTTGGGACGGCTTGGTATTTGGAAAACTGCATGGTAAAAAGCGCCCGGCCTTGGGTCAGCGAACGCAGGCGCGTGGCGTAGCCAAAAGTCTCGCTCAGCGGCACGAAAGCCTTGACGACTTGGGCATCGGAACGGGGATTGATGCCCTGTATCTCTCCGCGGTGCGAATTGAGATCGCCCATTACGTCGCCCAGATATTGATCGGGGACGACGACCTCCAACTCCATAATCGGCTCCATGAGATAGGGAGATGCCTTGGCGGCACCGTCTTTGAAGGCCATGGATCCAGCGACCTTAAAGGCGACTTCCGATGAGTCAACCTCGTGATACGACCCATCTACCAGCACGACTTTAACATCTTCGATCGGGTAACCGGCAACAGGACCGGTGCTCATCGCTTCAATAATGCCCTCGCGCACTGGATTGATGTATTCCCTAGGAATGTTGCCACCGACAATTTTCGACTCGAATACCAGCCCACTGCCCGGCTCGCCCGGCTCGATTTCCAACTCGACGTGCCCGTACTGACCGCGGCCTCCGGTCTGTCGCACAAACCTACCTGTAATCTCGACGCCCCTGCGCAGACCTTCTTTGTAGGCCACTTGGGGCTTGCCGACATTGGCTTCGACCTTGAATTCTCGGAAGAGGCGATCGATAAGTATCTCTAAGTGCAATTCGCCCATGCCCGACATGATTGTCTGGCCCGTCTCGTCGTCGAACTTGATCTGAAAGGTTGGGTCTTCCTCGCTGAGCTTGGACAGGGCAATGTATAGCTGCTCCTGATCCACCCGCGTCTTTGGCTCAATCGCCACATGGACCACCGGCTCGGCGAATTCGATCTTTTCCAAGACAATGGGATGTTGCTCGTCGCAAAGCGTATCGCCAGTAGTCGTGTTTTTGAGGCCGACCACCGCGACTATATCACCGGCATAGGCACGAGATAACTCAGTGCGGTCGTTGGCATGCATCTCTAACAAGCGTGCGGTGCGCTCGCGACGCTCAGTCGTCACATTGTAAAGATACGTGCCCGAGCTTAGCACACCTGAATAGACGCGAACAAAGGTGAGACGCCCGACAAAGGGATCCGTCATAACCTTGAAGGCCAACCCGGCAAAAGGCGCATCATCGAGGGCAGGACGCACCGCTTCCGCGCTGGAATGGGGCAGCATACCCTTGACTTCGCCGACGTCGGCTGGAGACGGCAGATAGTGTAGCACCGCATCGAGCAAGCGCTGGACGCCTTTATATTTATAAGCACTGCCGCACGTTACGGGCACGGCCTTCAGCGAGATGGTGGCTTGGCGCAGCGCAGCTCTGATTTCGTCGGGGTGAATTTCCTCCCCTTCGAGAAATTTTTCGAGCAAGCCATCGTCGAATTCAGCCACCGACTCTAACAGCTTTTCGCGGTATTGCAAGGCCCCCTCTAGCAGGTCCGCAGGGATCTCGTCTTCGAAAAACTTGACGCCTTGACTAGCCTCTTCGTAGGTAATGGCCTTCATCTCGATCAAGTCTATCAAGCCGTTGAACGTCTCGCCAACGCCGATGGGCAACTGGACCGGCACAAAATTGCTGTTCAATCGCTCTCGGAGCATGCTGAGTACCTGAAAAAAATCAGCCCCATTGCGATCCATTTTGTTGACAAAAGCAATGCGCGGGACGCGGTATTTGTCGGCTTGGCGCCAGACGGTCTCGGACTGCGGCTCAACTCCGCCGACCGCGCAGAAAACGCCTATGGCACCGTCGAGTACGCGCAGCGAACGCTCGACCTCGGCGGTAAAATCCACATGGCCGGGCGTGTCGATGATGTTGATGCGGTGATCCTTCCACTGGCAGGCAGTAGCGGCAGAGGTTATGGTAATTCCGCGCTCGCGCTCTTGCTCCATCCAGTCCATCGTCGCTGTACCATCATGAACCTCCCCCATGCGGTGAACTCGGCCAGTATAGTAGAGGATCCGCTCGGTCGTAGTGGTCTTGCCAGCGTCAATGTGAGCCGCAATCCCGATATTGCGCGTGTCTTTTTGTGTGAACTTTCGTGCCATTTGGCCTGAGAACTCCCTAAAATCTGTAATGAGCGAAGGCTTTATTCGCCTCGGCCATGCGGTGGACGTCTTCCTTCATTCGCACAGCCCCACCTTCACCCCTTGACGCAGCGATAAACTCGTTGGCCAACCGTTCGGCCATGGTGCGCTCAGAGCGCTCGCGGGCGAAGCGAATCAACCAGCGAATCGAACGAGCTGTGCGCTCGTCTGGCCGCATTTCGACCGGCACCTGATACGTTTGACCACCGACTCGACGCGATTTAACCATGACGATGGGCTTGGCATTTTCCAGCGCCTTCTGGAAGATATCAATCCCGTCTTGGCCACTGCGCTCGACGACCAAGTCAATCGAGTCGTAGAATATCCGCTCGGCCACGCTCTTCTTGCCTTGTTTCATTAACGAATTTACGAACCTAGCTGCCAAGACATTGTGGAATTTCGGATCCGGCAGCAGCCTGCGCTTGATTGCTTTTTTACGCCGCGACATTGCTCGTACTCTTAAGTTGGCCGCCGGGTGCCATACTTGGAACGACCCTGACGGCGATCGGCCACGCCCGTCGCATCGAGGACGCCGCGCACGATGTGGTAGCGCACACCAGGGCAATCCTTGATGCGACCCCCGCGCACTAAGACGATGGAGTGTTCCTGCAGCGTGTGGCCCTCGCCTGGCACGTAAGCTGTGACTTCAATCCCCGTAGTCAAACGCACGCGAGCCATCTTGCGCAGAGCCGAGTTGGGCTTCTTGGGCGTCTGGGTGTAAACACGCGTGCAAACGCCACGGCGCTGGGGACAACCCCTCAGCGCTGGGGAATCCGTCTTTTTTAGTGATTTTTGCCGGCTTTTGCGAACCAGCTGGCTAACCGTTGGCAAACGCTGTTTCTCCTCGTCATTCCGTAATAAATAGCAAACTTATAATTTACATATAGATTGTATAACTGTCAATACTACTCGCCCAAAACACCTGATTCCGCAGCCGCCACTTCGGTCAACTCGGCTTTGCCATTGCCTTCGGGCTCCAAGTTCTCATAGGTGCCGTCTTGGTAGTGCCCGGTACCGGCTGGAATCAAGCGGCCGATGATGACGTTTTCCTTGAGGCCGCGCAGGTGGTCTATCTTGCCTTGCACGGCTGCCTCGGTCAACACGCGCGTTGTCTCTTGGAAAGAGGCGGCAGAGATAAAGCTATCCGTGCGCAGCGAAGCACGGGTAATGCCCAAAAGGATCGGCTGGCAGGTGGCTGTGTCTCCTCCCTCGTAGAGGACTTTGTCATTCTCCCTGGCGAAGCGGATTTTATCCACTTCTTCTCCTTCAAGGAAGTTCGTATCGCCTGGGTCAATGATGCGCACCTTCTGCAGCATTTGCTTGACAATCACCTCAATGTGCTTGTCGTTGATCTCCACAGCCTGGAGGCGATAGACATCCTGAATCTCGTTGACCAAGTACTCCTGCACCTTACTCACGCCCTGGACCCGCAAAATATCGTGCGGGTTGACCGACCCCTCGGAGAGGCGCTCTCCAGCTTCAACCCGGTCGCCTTCGTGTACGCGCAAGTGCTTGCCATAGGGCACCAAGTATTTCTTTGTCTCGTCCTCGGGACTCAGCGGAGAGACGAATAGTTCGCGGTTGCCGCGGACTAGACCGCCAAAGCTTACCGTGCCGTCGATTTCCGATATGACCGCCGGTTCCTTGGGCCGACGTGCCTCAAAGAGTTCAGCAACGCGCGGCAAACCGCCGGTGATGTCGCGCGTCTTGGAACGCTCGCGCGGGATCTTGACCAACACCTGCCCCGGTGCGACTTTATCGCCGTCTTCGACCAGCAGACGAGCACCGACCGGAATGATATAGGAACGGTTTCCATATTCTTCACTCTCGATCTCAATTTGCGGACTTAGCGAGCGGTCGCGCTGTTCGACTATACTACGGACGCTCAGGCCCGTACTTTCGTCGAATTCCTCGCGCATAGTTTCCTTGGTGATATCTGTGAACTGGATCCGGCCCGGGCGGTCGGTGAGAATCACATTGTTGTATGGATCCCATTCGTACAGCACAGCCCCCATCTCGACTTGCTCCCCATTTTCGACCTTGAGTACTGCGCCATAAGGGGTGGCGATAGAAGAACGCACTCGATTCTGTTCGTCGAGCAAGCCAATTTCGCCGTTGCGCCCGACGACCGTGACGCCAGCTATCGGGTTTTGCACCGTATCGACATTGGAAAATTGAACGCGACCAGCCCGGCGCGCGGTGATCTGCGACTGCTCGGCGATGCGACTCGCCGTACCGCCGATGTGAAAAGTTCGCAGCGTGAGCTGAGTACCTGGTTCACCAATACTCTGTGCGGCTACGACCCCAACGGCCTCGCCCACATTGACCTCGCGCCCAGTACCCATGTTGCGCCCGTAGCACTTGATGCACACGCCGCGCTCGGACTCGCATGTGAGCACCGAGCGAATGTATACTTCTTCAATGCCGGCTTGAGCAATGCGATTGGCGTCTTCTTCTTCCAACAGGGTACCCGCGTGGGCCACCACATTTTGGTCGGCATCGAGAGCGTCATCTTGCAATACGCGGCCGACGATGCGGTCGGCCAGCGGCTCGATTACCTCCTCTCCGTCCTTGAGAGCGCCGATCGTCAGCCCTTGGCTAGTCCCGCAGTCTTCTTCGCTGATCACCATATCTTGAGCCACATCGACCATCCGCCGCGTCAGATATCCGGCTTCGGCCGTCTTCAGAGCCGTATCGGCCAAACCCTTGCGCGCTCCGTGGGTCGAGATGAAGTATTCGAGTACCGACAGCCCTTCTTTGAAAGAGGCGATAATTGGCGTTTCGATGATTTCGCCGACAGCACCGGTCAGCTTTTTCTGCGGTTTGTTCATCAGGCCGCGCATACCGCCTAGCTGTTTGATCTGATCCTCGCTGCCGCGCGCACCGGAATCCTTCATAATGTAAACCGAGTTAAAGCCCTCTTCGACTTCCTCAAGCGTGTGCTGCACCGCACGTGAGACCTCCGATGTGGTATGCATCCAGATGTCGATGATCTTGTTGTAGCGCTCGCCATCGGTGATGATGCCGTTGGCATACTGATCGCGAACTTTCTCTACTTCCTTGAGCGCTCCGTCAATGAGCTTGGTTTTAGTATCGGGTACGACTACGTCGTCAACGGCGATGGATACGCCGGCCAGCGTCGCGTAGTGATAGCCCATATTCTTGAGCTGATCGACGAACTCGGCCGTACGCCTGTTGCCCAGCAGGCGATGCACTTGGGCGGTAATCCTCTTGATATCGCCCTTGTCAACCGTGCGGTTGATAAAGCCGATTTCCTCCGGGAGCACCTCGTTGAAAAGCAAGCGACCGACAGTCGTATTCACCATCTCGTCATCAATGCGCACTATAATCGGCTGGTGTAAGGTAATGCGACCCGCTTCAAAAGCCGCAACCGCCTCGGTCTTGTTGGCAAAGGCGCGCTCGACTCCACCTGCTTCGCTAAAACGCACCTTGGTCAGGTAATAACTGCCGAGCACGATGTCCTGAGGGTTGTCCATGATGACCGGCTCGCCATCGGCCGGCTTGAGGATGTTGTTAGTAGAAAGCATCAGCAGCCGCGCCTCGATCTGAGACTCGAACGAGAGCGGGACATGCACGGCCATCTGGTCGCCATCGAAGTCGGCATTAAAGGCAGCGCAGACCAACGGGTGCAGGCGAATGGCCTTGCCCTCGACGAGAATGGGCTGAAATGCCTGAATGCCCAACTTGTGCAACGTCGGTGCCCGATTGAGCAATACGCAGTGGTCGCGAATGATCTCCTCGAGAATGTCCCAGACCTCTGGGCGCTCGCGCTCGACTAGCTTCTTGGCACTCTTGACGGTTTGCACCAGCCCTTTTTCTTCTAACTTTTTAATTACAAATGGCTTAAACAGCTCTAGGGCCATTCCTTTGGGCAGACCGCACTGGTACAGTTTGAGTTCTGGACCGACGACGATGACCGAACGGCCCGAATAGTCAACGCGCTTACCTAGCAAGTTCTGGCGAAAACGGCCCTGTTTGCCCTTGAGCAGATCGCTGAGCGACTTGAGCGAACGATTGCCGTCGCCGCGCACGGCCCGCGAGCGACGCCCGTTGTCGAAGAGAGCATCAACAGCTTCCTGAAGCATCCTCTTCTCGTTGCGCAGAATGACTTCGGGAGCCTTGATGTTAATCAGCTTCTTCAAGCGATTGTTGCGATTGATGACTCGGCGGTAGAGGTCGTTGAGATCGGAAGTGGCGAAGCGACCACCCTCTAAGGGTACCAAGGGACGCAGATCCGGCGGAATGACCGGAATGTTGTCGAGAATCATCCACTCGGGCCGGTTTTCGGACTGGCGGAAGGCTTCGACGACCTTGAGACGCTTGAGGGCTTCTTGCTTGCGTTGTATCGAACTCTCCATTCGAACCAAGGTTCGCAGCTCGGCTGAAAGCTCTTCAATGTCGATTTCCTCTAAGAGCCGCTTGACTGCGGGTGCCCCCATCTCGACCTCGGGATCGCCGCCTTCTTCTTGTATCTCGAAAAGCTCCTCCTCCGTCAAAAGACCCAGCTTCTCTACAGGTGCACCCCGCGGGTCAATGACGACATAGGACTCGTAATAGAGGATGCGCTCAAGGTTTCGCATCGAGATGTCGAGCAGGGCTCCGATGCGCGAAGGCAGCGACTTGAAATACCAGATGTGGGAAACCTGTACGGCCAGCTCGATGTGCCCGAGGCGCTCGCGGCGAACCTTGACCTGCGTGACCTCGACGCCGCAACGGTCGCATACTACGCCTCGATAGCGGATGCCCTTGTACTTGCCACAGTGGCAGTTCCAGTCCTTGACCGGACCGAAGATGCGTTCGCAGAACAACCCGTCGCGCTCCGGTTTGAAGGAGCGGTAGTTGATCGTTTCGGGTTTGGTGACCTCCCCCCGCGACCAAGCGCGAATGGTCTCGGGAGAAGCGAGCTGAATGCGGATGGAATCGAAATCAGTCGGTTTGCGCGATGCATTGGCAGTCTGTAACACTGGCACCCCCTTTGCGCTTTATGCGAATGTTCTGCAATTCAATACGTCTCGACGATCCTGCTGTCTTCAAGGATCACATCCAGACACAAACTCTGTAATTCCTTGACCAGCACATTGAACGATTCTGGAATGCCTGGTTCTGGCGGATTCTCTCCTTTTACGATGGCCTCGTAGATCTTGGAACGCCCAGCGACGTCGTCGGATTTGACAGTCAGCATTTCCTGGAGCGTGTACGCTGAACCGTAGGCCTCCAAGGCCCACACTTCCATCTCGCCGAAGCGCTGGCCGCCAAACTGCGCCTTGCCGCCCAAGGGCTGCTGAGTGACCAGCGAGTACGGTCCGATGGAACGAGCGTGAATTTTGTCGGCGACCAAGTGCGAAAGCTTTAACATGTATATGTAGCCTACCGTCACTCGCTTATCTAGCTTGGTGCCGGTCCGCCCATCGTAGAGCACTTGTTTGCCGTCGTTGTCTATCCCGGCCTCGTCGAGCATGGCTCGCACCTCGTCGAGGGATGCCCCGTCGAAAACCGGGGTCGCCACATGCACGTCTAGGGCATGGGCGGCCATGCCTAGATGGGTTTCAAAGATTTGGCCCAAGTTCATGCGCGAGGGCACGCCCAAGGGGTTGAGAGCAATATCTACGGGCGTACCGTCTTCGAGGAAGGGCATATCCTCCTCCGGCGCGATATACGCGACTACCCCCTTGTTGCCGTGGCGACCGGCCATCTTGTCGCCGACCGAGAGCTTGCGCTTCTTGGCCACATAAACCTTGACGAGTTGCGCGATGCCCGGCGGCAGTTCATCACCGCGCGTGATGCGCTCTATTTGGCGCTCCGTTTGCTCGTCGATCAGCCTTAGCTGTTCTTCGGCATAGCGCAACAGTTCGGCGACTTCAACGCTGACTTCGGGATCTGCGGTCCAGTCTCCTTCGGGCTGTACCGTGGAGAAATCAACCCGCTCGAGTAGCCGCTCGCTCAATTGAGTACCTTTGCGCACCTTCAATTCGCCGTCTTGAGAGTACAAGCTGCCCAACTTGACTTTCCCCACCATCTCCAGCAATCTAGTGTTGCGCTCTGCAATCAGGTGTTCCTTCCGCTCGGCTGCCTCTTTTTCACAAGCGGCGATGCTTTCCCGACGCCGGGGCGAACTGCTCCGCTCGCGGCGCGAAAAAACCTTGCGATCGATGACCACGCCTTCCATGCCGGGAGGCGCTTTCAGCGACGCATCGCGGACATCCCCGGCCTTCTCGCCGAAAATTGCCCGCAAGAGACGCTCTTCGGGCGACAGTTCGCTCTCGCCCTTGGGCGTCACTTTGCCGACTAGAATATCGCCGGGACCGACCTCGGCCCCAATGCGGATAATACCTTCGTCGTCGAGATTGCGCACCGCACCTTCGCTGACGTTGGGAATCTCGCGGGTGATCTCCTCTTGACCGCGTTTGGTGTCGCGCACTTGCAGCTCAAATTCCTCAATGTGGACGGAGGTAAAGATATCCTTTTTGAGGAGGCGCTCGCTGACGACGATAGCATCTTCAAAGTTGTAGCCGTTCCAAGGCATAAAGGCAACTAGGACGTTCACGCCTAGGGCTAAGTCCCCGCGGTCCGTAGCGGCACCATCGGCCAAAGGCTGACCGGTCTGTACCTTGTCTCCTACTTGGACCAAAGGTCGCTGATTGATGCAGCAGTCTTGGTTGGAACGGGCGAACTTAGTCAACTTGTACTCGTCGGCGTCTGCTGTATCCAACGGAGTCAACCGCGTGCTATACTTTTTGTCGCGACGCACAATAATGCGCTCAGCATCGACGCTGACGACCACGCCGGGATTGCGGGCTACGACGATCGCCCCCGAATCGCGCGCGACCTTGTTCTCCATGCCAGTGCCGACATACGGTGTTTCGGTAAAGAGCAACGGCACAGCCTGGCGCTGCATGTTGGAGCCCATAAGCGCTCGGTTGGCGTCGTCGTGTTCGAGGAAGGGGATTAGGGCCGCCGCCCCGCTAACGAGCTGATTGGGCGATACGTCCATGTAGTCAACCTCGTTAGGGGTTACCATCGGATAATCATCCCGCTTGCGAGCTTTGACCAATGGATTGAGAAATTTGCCTTTGTCGTCGATAGGTGCGTTGGCTTGGGCGATGATGTATTTGTCTTCTTCGGCCGCCGTCAGAAATTCGATCTCATTTGTCACCTTACCGTTTATCACCTTGCGGTACGGCGTCTCCAGAAAGCCGAAGGAATTGACTCGCGCATACGTACTCAACGAGGAGATCAGGCCGATATTGGGGCCTTCCGGCGTCTCGATGGGACATATCCGACCATAGTGCGTATAATGCACATCCCGCACTTCAAAACCAGCGCGGTCGCGGCTTAGCCCCCCCGGACCGAGGGCGCTAAGGCGGCGCTTGTGGGTCAGCTCGTCGAGCGGGTTGGTCTGCTGTATAAACTGCGAGAGTTGGCTCGAACCAAAAAACGCTTGGATAACGGTGGAAACCGTTCGCGCATTGACCAAATCGTGCGGCGTGATCTGATTTTCGTCGCGTAGGTTCATTCGCTCGCGAATCGTCCTCGCCATGCGCGTTAGGCCAATGCTGAATTGCTGGGCTAGCAACTCGCCGACCAAGCGCACGCGGCGATTGCCCAGATGATCGATATCATCGGTATTGCCCTGTCCCACTCGCAAACCCAACAGGTAGTGGATTATCGCCATGAAATCCTCGAGATGCAGCACCGTGCTCTCGAAGGGGATACCCACGTCCAAACGGCGATTGATGCGATAGCGACCCACATCGCCTAGATTGTAGCGTTTGGCGTTGAAAAAGAGCCTATCCAGCAAGTCGCGCACGGTCGCGATATTGGGGGGGTCGCCGGGACGCAGGAGGTTGTAGATGCGCGTGAGGGCATCTTCCTCGTCTTTACTCGGATCCTTAGCGAGTGTGTTCTCTATGACCCCGGGATCCTTGTCCGGTGGGGCGGCCAGAGCCTTTAACTTCTCGATGTTGGCCGCCTGTAGCTTTGTTAGGTTTTCGCTGCTTATCTGCTCGTAGGCATCTAATAAAATTTCACCACTGTCTTTATCGACTATGTCCTCGCCGCCGTTGTAGCGGTCGATCAATTCTTCATCTACAGCTTCCTCGACCTCCTCGCGAAACAGACTGAGGATTTCGCCATTCTTGGAAAAGCCGAGCGCCTTCAGGAGCGAGGTCACCGGCAGCTTGCGCTTCCGGTCGATATGCACGTACATGATGTCGTTGATGTCCATGCTGAACTCTAGCCACATCCCCTTGTAGGGCAGGATCCGCGCCGAGAACAGCCGCTTGCCATTGGGGTGCAAGGTCTCGTCGAAGAACACCCCAGGCGAGCGATGGAGCTGGCTGACGACTGTGCGTTCAGCTCCATTGATGATAAACGTCCCCTCGCTAGTCATCAGGGGCAGTTCGCCCAAGAATACGGCCTGTTCGACCACGTCCTTGACTGGAAGGTCCTTGCTTTCCTTGTCGCGGGAAACGAGGCGCAGGGTCGCGCGCAGCGGGGCGGCGAAAGTCATGTCCCGCTCGCGGCATTCCTCTTCGCTGTAGCGGGGATTGCCAATGGAGTAGCTGACGTATTCGAGAGAGTATATCCCATTGGTATCGGTAACTGGGAAAATACTCTGGAAGACCAAGTGCAAACCGCGCCGCTGGCGCTGATGGGGCAAAACGGAGAGCTGCAGGAAGTCCTCGAAGGAGTCAAGCTGAACCGAAAGCAGGTTTGGCATCTCTGCGGCTTCTTTGATTTTGCCAAAAGAGCGCCTTTTAATACTGCCGTTCGTCTTTGCCAAAGTCCAACTCCTCAATTTGTGGTTTTAGCCAAATGTTCATGGAGCTATTGGCCAATAGCTCCATGAATGCGCTCTGCAGAAAAGTAGGTATAAACGAATGAGCTACTATATCAGCAGCAGTCCCTACTGGAGTTCTACCGTGGCTCCGGCATCCTGCAATCGGCCCTGGATTTCTTCGGCTTCTTCCTTGGTCGCCCCTTCCTTGACCGGCTTAGGTGCCTCGTCGACGAGCGCCTTGGCCTCTTTCAGCCCTAA
Organism: Candidatus Latescibacterota bacterium; assembly: GCA_022825835.1. Classification (GTDB taxonomy): domain Bacteria; phylum Latescibacterota; class UBA2968; order UBA8231; family UBA8231. The sequence goes on along the minus strand of JAJDVZ010000138.1, from coordinate 16,042 downwards.
GCTAGTGATCTCGCGGACGACCTTGATAACTTGGATTTTCTTCTCGCCAGCGCTAGTAAGCACTACGTCAAAGGAATCCTTTTCTACGGCGGCCTCTTCGCCAGCACCATCGCTGGGCATCGCACCAGCCATCATCACCGGTGCTGCGGCCGACACGCCAAACTTATCTTCGAGGGCTTTGACCAACCCGGCTAGTTCTAGGACCGTCAGGCCGCCGATGGTCTCAATGATTTCACCTACCTTACTATTAGCGGTGGTGGCAGTGGTTTCTTCGGTCATGGGATACAACCTCCTGTAATCCGTATTTGAGTTTGTTAAAAGGGACGAATGAGAATCAGGCGTTTTCCCCGCCTTCTCCCCGTTGCTTTTCGATGGCTGACAACGCGCCGACTAGGCCTCTAAGCAACCCATTCAGGACACCGCTTAACCCGTAAAGCGGGCTTTGGACGCCGGCGGCTACCTTACCTAGCAATTCTTCCCTAGAAGGCAGCTTAGCCAACGCCTCGACTTTGTCGGCGGCGAGGATTTCACCCTCCATAAAGCCGGTCTTGATCTGAATTTTCCCGCCATCGGCGACGAAGTCTTGCAGAATTTTGGCCGGTGCGATGGGATCTTCTTTTGAATAGGCCAAGGCCGTAGGCCCGGAGAAATGCTCTTCGAGGCCGGCGATGCCCACTTCCTCAGCCGCGCGAATGGCCAAGCGATTTTTGATCACTTGGTATTGGACGTCGGCATCGCGCAGCTTGTTGCGCAGCTCGGTCACGGCAGCTACGTCAATACCCGTAAAATCGGCCAAATAAAAGCCCTTGGCCTCGGCCATAATGGCCTTCAATTCTTCTACTTTTGCTTCTTTCTCTGCCGTCGCCATAGTAGTAGGGAGCTTTCTTTACGCAGCGAGTTGGGCACGGTCAATCTTGATGCCCGGCCCTACTGCCGACGAGAGGACTAACTTGCGGATGTACTGCCCTTTTGTCGCGGCTGGTCTAGCGCGCAAAATGGCGTCAGTAAAAGCCTGAGCGTTTTCGATCAGCGCCTGATCGGTAAAGGACAGCTTACCGATGGAACCTTGGGCGTTGTTGCCGGACTTGCTGTCGGCGCGGTATTCTATGCGGCCGGCCTTGGCCTCGCGGACGGCTTGGGCAACCTCGCGCGTTACCGTGCCGGTCTTGGGGTTGGGCATCAAGCCCCTCGGCCCCAAGATCCTCCCCAGCTTGCCTACCTGCCCCATCATATCTGGAGAGGCAACAACTATGTCGAAATCGAGCCAACCGCCCTGGATTTTCTCGGCCATATCGGCTCCACCGACGAAATCGGCCCCAGCGTCTTCGGCTTCCTGCACTAGCGGTCCTTGAGTGATGACCAAGACCCGGAGCTCCTTCCCGGTACCGTGAGGCAACATCACCGTGCCGCGCAGCGATTGGTCAGCTTGACGGCCATCAATCCCCAAGTTGCAAGAAAGCTCGACGGTCGGATCGTAATTGTACGCCGGGAATCCCTTGAGGATCTTAACCCCCTCTTCCCACGAGTAGGCCCTGTCGCGGTCGAAAGACGCCAAGGCGTTCCTGTATTTTTTTCCTCTGGCCATGTCTTAAACCTCTTATGAGGGTTACAATGAGAAGCAACTACTCGATCAAGAGCCCCATACTGCGGGCCGTTCCCGCGATCATCGACATCGCGGCTTCCATTGAGGCCGCATTTAAATCAGGCATTTTCAATTCGGCGATTTCGCGCACTTGATCCGAAGATACAACGCCGATGTGATCCCGGTTGGGCACGCCCGATCCCTTGTCTTGTCCAGCAGCCCGCAACAGCAGCACCGCAGCCGGCGGCGTCTTGGTTATAAATGAAAACGTGCGATCAGCGTACACCGTAATGATTACGGGAATGATCAACCCTTGCTGGTCTTGGGTCTGGGCATTGAATGTCTTGCAGAATTCCATGATGTTGACGCCGTGTTGCCCCAGCGCCGGCCCAACAGGCGGCGTTGGATTCGCCTGACCGGCTGGAACCTGCAACTTGATTTGGGCTATTTCTTTTTTAGCCATTTATTAGCTATTCCTTAAATAAAAATCAGCCTACCGGCTCTTGAGCCGGCTCGACCTGCAACACGTCCAATTCCACTGATGTACCGCGCCCAAAGATGCTCACCATGATTTTCAACCTGCGCTTCTCCGGCAGTACCTCTTGCACGGTGCCGATAAAATCCTTGAACGCGCCATCGTTGACCTTGACTTGATCGTCAACGGCAAAGGGAATCTCCTCAACCTCTTGGTCTTTGCGGCGATCGACGTGCCCCAAGATGCGGTCGATTTCCTCCTGCCGCAGCGGTTGCGGTTTGCGCGCTGGGCCGACGAAGTTGGTCACCCCGGGAATGTTGGTCACTTGGTACCAAGCGTCCTTGGACATTTCCATTTCCACTAGCACATAACTAGGCAAAAACCGCTTCCTAGTCTTGGTTTTCTTGCCGGCACGGAGTTCAATCACCTCCTCGGTCGGCACGACGACTTGGGCAATCGCACCATTAGCAGCCCCCGACTCAATAAGCGACTCCAAGTAGGTCTTTACTTTATTTTCGTGCCCTGAATATGTATGTAGAGCATACCAGCGCTGTGCCATAGCTTCAATCCGGTGTTAGCTCCCATTCGCCGAGCAAAGCAAATAAGGAAAAGAAGCGGTGCACGTTGCGCGCCGCTTCCCTTAGATACGCCTCAGCGGGCATTACTGGCCTAGAAGTATTCCCCAAACAAAAGAAATAATCAGGTCGAATATGCCAATAAAAACCGCAAAAATCGCCGAAAAGACTAATACCACCCCAGTGGAATTGACCAAGTCCTTGCGAGTAGGCCAACTCACTTTGGAAAATTCGGCCCGCACATCTTTGATGAAATTAGTAAGTTTATTCCACATCCCATTCCCTAATGCAGAAGCCTGGCAGGGCAGACAGGACTTGAACCTGCAACCGCCGGTTTTGGAGACCGGTGCTCTACCAATTGAGCTACTGCCCTATGCCTAGCGGGCTTCCTTGTGAGCCGCGTGCTTGCGGCAAAAACGGCAATACTTTTTGTACTCCACGCGGCTTGGCTGGTTTCGTCTATTTTTGGTCGTCGTGTAAGTTTGCTGGCTGCATACTTCGCACTCCAGCGTTATTTGATCTCTTGGCATCAGGACTTGTCGCGTTTAGATGGAAGCACTTAGGAAAGTGGAGCCGATGACCAGGATTGAACTGGTGACCTCATCCTTACCAAGGATGCGCTCTACCGACTGAGCTACATCGGCTGCAATCGTTTTGGTGATCTGGAGCGGGAAACGGGACTCGAACCCGCGACCCCGAGCTTGGAAGGCTCGCGCTCTAGCCAACTGAGCTATTCCCGCTCGAGCCGGATTAATGCCCGTTTAATTTACAGAAGGTTAAATATATAACAGCCCTCCCAATATGTCAAGAATACTGGGCGCAGGTCCAAAACGCGAAACTCCCGGAGAGACGCAGGCCTTTCCGGGAGTCGCCAAGTAAACTGGATATTTGCGCTCAGCGCGTGATTTTGACAATCCTGTAATGCAGCTTACCAATAGGTACTTCAATCTCGATTTCTTCTCCTTCTTCGTGCCCGAGCAACCCCTTGCCTATCGGCGAAACCGTGGAGATTTTCCCCGCTTCAAAATCCGCTTCTTCGGGAGCGACGAGCGTGTAGGTGAGCTGCCGCGCCTTCGCAAGATCCTCCAGCTCTACGGTGGCACCGATATAGACCTTGTCCTCTGGGATCGCCTCGTTTTCTAGCAGGCGAGCCCGGCTGAGTGTCTCTTCGAGCTTACCGATGCGCTGCTCTAGGAAGAGCAACCTTTCTTTAGCGGCCGAATACTCGGCGTTCTCAGATAGGTCGCCAAACTCCCGTGCCCGCTGCAAAGCCTGGCGCACTGCCGGGCGTTCAGTCTCCTTGAGTTCCTTCAACTCGCCCTGAAGTTTTTCGTAGCCTTCTCGTGAAAGATATACTTCACTCATACAAAGCCTCTAGCAGGAGAGAACAACATGCGCTATTCAACACAAAAAGCGGAAGCGCGCTACCGCTTCCGCTGCTTAAGAAAATTAATGTACTAAAAACGATGCCCAGGTGCAAGATAAGAGACTTGCCCAAGTTCGCCCCCCTCCTATAAATTCATAGACCGAGCCACTCCTTCCCCAACAACGCACTTACGAGTCTCATGGCATTGACACTCCTGCATTTTGCCGACCTGCATCTGGGCGTCGAAAACCACGGCAGCCTCGACCCAAGCACCGGCTTGCATTCGCGGGTGCAAGATTTCGCCGCCAGCCTAGAAGCGGTCTTTGACCTAGCCATTGAAAAGGCAGTCGATCTGGTCCTCTTCGCTGGCGACATGTACAAAAACTGCGATCCGACCCCGACCCATCAGCGCGTCTTGGCCCGCCAACTCCAGCGCCTACAAGCGGCCGGTATCCCCATCGTGCTAGTGGTGGGCAACCACGACGCGCCGGGCGCTTTCGGCAAAGCCACTTCGGTTGACATTTTCAGCACTCTACAGCTAGAGGGCACTCACGTCATCCGCCGCCCGGAGTTCCTGCACATCGAAACCGCCAACGGTCCCGTGCAAGTGGCCGGCCTACCTTGGCCGACGCGCCATGCCCTACTCACTCGCGACGAATACCGCGACTTGTCAATAGAGGAAATCCGCGTCGAGATCCAAAAAATTTACGCGGCCCAGATCGACGAGTACGCCCGTCAGCTCGACTCAAAGCTGCCGGGCGTACTCGTCGCCCACCTCGCCGCGGCCGACGCCGTTTATTCTGGGGGCGAACGCACCGCCATCATCGGCCAAGACCCCGTTTTGCTCACTAGCGCTCTTGCCAATCCCGCCTACGACTACGTCGCCTTGGGGCACATCCACAAATACCAAGACCTCAACCGCGGCCAACATCCGCCCGTGGTCTATTCGGGCAGTCTAGAGCGCATCGACTTTGGCGAGGAAGGTGAAGACAAGGGTTTCTGCCTCGTACGCATCGCAGAGGACGCAACCGCACCGAGAGGCCGGGCAACCACCTTTGAGTTCATCCCCGTCCCAGCGCGGCGCTTTGCGACTATCAAGCTAAAGGTGCACGATGGCCAAGACGCCACCGAACGCATCGTCGCTGCCTGCGCCGAGGCCGATCTAGCAGACGCCGTGGTCCGCGTCCTCTACGACCTGCCCGCAGGCTACGCTACGCCAGTGGACTTACAACAAGTGCGGCAAGCGCTCGAACCGGCCTTTCACGTCGCCTCCATCCAACCGCGCTTTGCTCCAGAAGTGATCCAACGCCGCGCCGAAATCAGCGAAGAGGCCGAACTAGGCGACGCCCTCGACCGCTACATCGACAACATTCCAGACTTGCAAGCCCACCGCGCCGAGCTCAAAAACTACGCGCTCCACCTAGAGCGCGAGCTTGAAGCTGGCCAACGCGACGAAGACGCCGAATGATCCCTCTCTCCCTTTCGCTGCGCAATTTTCTCAGTTACGGCGAGGAGGTGCCGCCGCTCGACTTTTCCCAGTTTCACGTCGCCTGCCTCACAGGCGGCAATGGCCACGGCAAGTCCGCCCTGCTCGACGGGATCACCTATGCCTTGTGGGGCCAAGCTCGCAAAAGCCGCAGCGACGAAGAATTGTGTCGGATCGGGGCCAGAGAAATGCGGGTTGACTTCGACTTCGCCCTCGGCGAAAAGCACTTCCGCGTCATCCGCAGTTGGCGTCGCACCAAGCGAGGCGTCCCGGCCTTAGACTTACAAGTAGAAAGCGACGGCGTCTTCCGCACCCTCAGCGAAGGCGAGGGCATTAATCCCACCCAGCGGCGCATCAACGAACTCCTATCCATGGACTACGACACCTTTGTCAACTCGGCCTTCATAGTCCAAGGGCGCGCCGACGAGTTCACCCAAAAAAACGCTAGGCAGCGCAAAGAAGTCCTCGGGCGAATCCTCGGCCTAGGGCGCTACGACCAACTCCAAGGCATGGCTCGGGCCCGCTATCAAGAGCACCAGCGCCAGAGCGAGATCCTGCAGGCCCGCCTCGGTGAACTTGAGGCCGAATTGGCCAAGCACGAAAACTACGAATCCGAGCTGTGCGCCGTTGATAATCACCTCGCTCTGCTCGGCCGCGAAATCAGCAGCCGAGAAAAAACACAAGCCGAGTTGGAAGCCCAGCGCCTAGAGCTGGTCCAGAGCCGCCAGCGCGTCGCCGAGCTAGAGCGGGAGCAGCAGCGCGTCGCCGAACGGGTGCAGCAGGTCTCCGCCGAACTCGAAAACCTGCGAGAGCAGCAGCGTCAAGATGGCGAAATTCTAGCGGCTGCCGAATCCATCGAGCGGGACTTTGCAACCTACAATCAGCTCCACACCCAAGTCGGCCTGCTCGAACAAAAAGCTCAGGAGCACGGCGCGTTAGAAACCCACCGCCGCCAGCTAGCAGAGCGAATCGCCCAAGCGCGCCAAGAAGTGGAGCGGCAGCAAGAGCGCTGGTCAGCCACCCTCGACGAGCGCCAGCGCCAACTCGACGAGCACCAAGTCTTGCTCAATCGAGAGCAGACCATCGCCATCCGCTACGCCCAATTCAAAACCAGCAGCCAGCAAGTCCAAGCCCTAGAACAGGCGAGGATCCGCTACGAAGATCTCCTCAGCAAGCGCCGTCGCCTCGAACACGAACTATCGCTTGCAGAGGAGCACCGCAAAAGCCAGCGCCAAGTACTCGCCAAGCAATTGGCCCAGCTAGAACGAGCTAGGGCCGAGGCGGAACCCCTAGCAGCCCACATCCACCAGTTGCAAACGCAACGGACTCAATTGCAGATCAAAGCCGAGGAACGGGATCGCCTCGCGGATGAGGGCCGCGATCTCAAGGTCCAGATCAGCCAGCGGGAGCAGCAGCGCCGCGCTGAAGAAGAAGAATTGGCCACCGAGCGCCAACAGACTCTAGCCTTAGCCGATTCCGACGACTCCAATTGTCCATTGTGCGGCAGCGTCCTCGACGCCGAACATCGCCAGCAGGTCGCGGCCGAACTGGCGCAGCGGGAAGAGCGCCGCCAAGAGCGCATCGCCACTCTCGACTGCGAACTCGCCGCTCTCAGAGACCAATTGCAAAAGATGCGCACTCGCTACAAGGTCCTTGACGAGGAAATCGCGCCTCTCCAGCAGGTCCACCAAGACCTAGCCACTGAGGAGGCTCGTCTCGCCCGAATACGGGAATCTGCCTCCGAAGTCCAGTCGCTAGCCGAGCAATTAGCCACCCTCGACCGCGAACTCAGCGACCAATCATACGCTCCCCAAGAACGCGAACGTCTTCACAAACTAGCCGGAGAAATCGAACTGTTGGGCTACAGCAGTTCCGAACACGAGACGCTGCGGCAAAAGCTCTCCGAGTTGCGCCCAGTCGAAGCCGAGCACGCCCGTTTGCAGGACGCCAAAAGCCAAGCCGACCGGCTCAAAAGCGAGCAGGCCGAAGCTCGGGCCCAACTCGACCGAGCCGACCGCCAACTCGCCGAGGCCCACTATGCACAAGGAGAACGGGAGCAACTCAGCCAAGCCGAGCAGCAGCTTGTAGCCCTAGGCTACGATGGCACCGAGCACCAGCGATTGCGCCTGCAACACGACGACCTGCGCGACAGCGCGCGGCAGTTTGAGCGCCTGCAACACGCCCGCCAACGCCGCGCTTCGTCCGGCGAATCGCGAATGCGCTACGAGGCCGAAGCCTCTACTTTAGCAGGACAATTGCAGACTATAAAAGAAGAAAAGGAAAAGTTGCACGAGCGGACCGACGAGTTAGAAGACGTCGATAGGCAACTCGGCGAAAACCAAGCTAAATTGGAAAAGCTGCGGGTCGAGCGAGACCAACATCTCCAGCGCCGGGGCAACCTAGAGGCCCTGTGCGCGCGCTGTGCCGAGTTAGCTCAGGAACAAGACCAACTACGCGAAAAGCTCCAAGGCACCCAGCGTCAGGCTTGGAGCTACCAACAACTCGACAAGGCATTCGGCAAGGATGGGATCCAAGCACTGATCATTGAAAACGCCGTGCCGCAGATTGCCGACGAGGCCAACGCCATCCTCGCTCGCCTGACCGACAACCGCATCCAAGTCGCCTTCGAATCGCTGCGCGACCTCAAGAAAGGCGGCACCCGCGAAACCCTCGACGTCAAGATCGCTGACGAGGTTGGCGAGCGCTCCTATCACCTCTATTCCGGGGGCGAGGCATTCCGCACCAATTTTGCCTTGCGCATTGCGCTCTCCAAAGTGCTGGCCATGCGCTCGGGCACCCGCCTCCACACCCTCTTCATCGACGAGGGCTTCGGTACCCAAGACGAACAGGGCCTAGAACAACTCATCGAAGCGATCCAAAAAGTCAGCGAGGATTTCAAAAAGGTATTGATCGTCACACATCTAGACCAACTCAAAGCGGCCTTTCCAGTGCAAATCGAGGTCACTAAACATCCCGACTCAGGCTCGCGTTTCTCCGTGACGCAGCACGCCTAGCTTCTTGCTCATTATGGCCCACTACGACGACTATCACGCCGCCCGCACCAGCGCGGCCCTACGCGACGCGCAAGCCTCATTTCGCTTGTACATGCGCGGTGCCGACCACCTCGACTTCCTGCATCGCATGACCTCCAACGACTTTCACAACCTGCAAATAGGGCACGGCCTCGAAGTCGTCTTTATCGAACAGCGAGCGAGAATCCTCGATCTCGCCACCTGTTATCGCGGCCCAGACGCCACGGCCTTGATCTTGAGTCCCGATTCGCGCACCTCAATTCCTGCTTGGCTGGACCGTTTTATCTTTGCCGAGGCCCTTGAATTGGCAGACCGCACAGACGAGACGGCCATGTTCGAGCTTGTCGGCCCGCAAGCTGCCGAGCTAGTCGCCCGAACATTGGAAACAGATATAGCGAAATTTCAGGATCACCAGCTACTCGACCCACAGGTCGCCGACGGTCTGTGGTTGGCGCGCACGCCTGGGCCGGGGCTGCGCGCCTTCGGTCCGCCTGCAGCCGTGGATGGCCTGTGGCAACGCCTTGCCGCCGTAGGTGCCCGTCCAATAGAAGCGGCGACATGGGAAATTTTGCGCGTCGAACAGGGCCTTCCCCTGCTCGGACGAGAGTTGACCCAAGAGTACAACCCTTGGGAAGCAGGGCTTGGTCGCGCTATTCATCTAGATAAAGGCTGCTATATCGGCCAAGAAGTCATCGCCCGCCTAGATACCTACGACAAAGTCAAACAGCATCTAGTCGGGCTGCGTCTTTCCACTGCCAAATTGCCGCCAACGGGGCAACCACTGCGCGACGGAGCGCGCGAAGTAGGACGCATTACTTCGGCAGTCCACTCCCCTAGCCTCGGCCCGATTGCCCTCGCCTATGTGCGGCGGAGTGCTTGCGTCGAAGGCACTGTGCTAGACGCGGGCGGAGCGCAGGCCACCGTAGTATCCCTGCCTTTTTCATCGCATGAGTCCCGCTAAGGGCGGACGCCGCAAGATAGTCCACATTGGAATCGATAGCGGCCCGTGCCACAACACCCGTGCCTACGCCGAATTCGCCGCGCTCCTGCGCGAATACACCGATTGGATCGAATGGGGCGACGGCTACGCCATCCTCGACGTCACCGACAATAAGCTCGACATCCCCTTTGGAACGCGCGTCGCCAAGATGATCAAAAGCGATATCAAGCGGCAGCTAGGCTGGAGCGTTTCCGTGGGGTTGGCACCCAGCAAGTTCTTGGCGCAGCTAGCGATGGAACGCCAGCGACCCGATGGCCTAACAGTCGTGCTGCCCGAACAGATAGAGGATTTTCTCGCCAATGTGCCCATTGACCAGCTTCCCGGCGTGGGGGCCGTTACGCACCAGCAGTTCGCAACTATGCAAATAGAGCACATCGGCGCACTGATCCAAGCGCCGCTGGAAGAACTCGTGCGCCGCTTTGGCCAGCGGGGCAGCAGCTTTTGGCACCTCGCCCAAGGTTGGGACGACGACCCGGTCGCCCCAGCCGAACAGCTCGACCAAATCCGCGAGGAAACCTCTTTTGCCGCCCCGCTTTATACCCGTGAAGAAATGCGCGATGCCTTGCGCGAGCTAGCCGCCGCGCTCTGCGGGCGCTTGCAGCGCCGAGGGCTACAAGCACGCGATGTAACTCTAGAGGTGCGCTATCCAGATTCTCGCACCGCGACGCGCACATCGCGCTTGGCCGCCTTTACCGATCGCGCCCAAGCCGTCTTCACGACAGCCTGCGAGCTATTAGAACAGACAGAAGCCGACGACTTAGGTACGCGTCTGCTCGGCATTGGGTTGGGGGGATTTGACGACGAGGAGATCGAGCAGCTCGATTTGTTTGCCGGCGAAAAACCCTAGGCCGCGGCCTGCGGCAACACTGAATCTCCATAAGGCAGCGCCCAGATTCGGGCCTCGTGGCCGACTACCTCGTGCGCGGCCGCCATAGCTTGGCCTAGGTCGTCAAAGGGCACTAAGCCGACGCGGCCGATGGCCTCAACCGGCAGCGACGAAACCAAGTGCACGCGGGCCTTTTTCAGCACCGAGGCAATGGCTGCGGCCTTGTGCCCGCCCAAGACGAATTCTCGCTCTATGCGCGCGAGAATCCCGTCGGCCGAATCCGCCTCTTGCAACCAAGAGGCAAAAGTAGCACTGCCCAGCCCTTCTCGGCATTCGGCCACCCAGACGATGACCCCTCCTTCGCGCACGGCATGCACGGCGTTGTCGAGAGCCTTTTGCGCTTGATACATATTGACATCCAGCGGATAGCCGCCTGCGCTGACGAGGACAATATCAGCGCATCGCGCAATGGGCACGGCCCCGCGCTTGGCTACCTGCTCACACCCTTTGCGGTGGGCTTCTCGCACGTGCCCAGCAAAGGCGGCGACAATGCGGCGGCGATCGTCGACGATCGCATTGAGGATGAAGTCGATCCCCAACATGCCCGCCCCTTCTTCTAAATCCTCCCGCACCGGGTTGCCCTCAAGCCGCCCAGTCTCCGCGCCGGGCCGGGCCATCAAGCCGTGGTTGGCCGCTACGGCGCTGGGAGAGGCACAGCCGGGCAAGATCGCCTTAGCTCCACCCGAAAAGCCGGCGAAGTAGTGGAACTCCAAATTGCCCAAACAGATCCGCACATCGGCCTCCACCAAGGGCCGGAACAACTCCACGGGCGTACCACGGGAAGTGACTCCCAGCCGCACCACGTCTTGGGGATCGTGGTTCACCACCTGCACTCGGGCATAAACTTCCGGCCCCACCAAGGCAGCCAACTCAGCTACGGTCTGCGCTCTATGCAGCCCCAAGGCCACAACTACCGTCACGTCGGCGTCCGGCACGCCAGCCGCGGCGAGTTCCTCTAGCACCGGCGGCAACAGGCGATCCGTCGGGCAGGGCCGGGTCATGTCGCTGACGACAATCGCCACCTGCTGGCCGGGTCGAACCAATGCGCGCAATGCCGGCGTACCTACGGGCCGGGCCAACGCATCCCGCACCAACGTACGCTCTTCACCGTCGCCGCATTGTTCCGTTCTCGGCAAGACGACGCCTAGCAGACACTCGCTGGGCACGGCAACTTGCAACTGAGAGTCGCCAAAGGGCAGTTCGATTTGCGTCACAGCCATAGGTCTTTCTCAATTATCGAGAGCGCAGGCACCAGCACCGCGCGGATCGCCGCAGGTACCACATGGACCTATTGGCTCGCGCTCGCTGGCAGCGCGACCAGCAACGGCAAAACTCGACAGCTTCTTCTCCAACTCCGCACTCTCACAAGATGGGCAAGCGGCTGTCGCCGCCCCTTGTATGAGCGTGTCGAACTCCGCGCCGCACTCCTTGCAGGCGTATTCAAAAATCGGCATGGCTCAGGCTCCGTGCAGGGCCGGCTGATACAGGCCCACGCTGTAGAATTCATAAGAAGCAGCTTTGTCCGGAAAATCAACTACGTGCACCGTAAAACGAGCCGGCACCCCGGTGTCGGGCATGTGATCGCGGAAAAAGCTGCTATAGGCTTGGGCGTATTCTTGATAAATGCGCTGTTGTTCCTCGTGAAAGCGCTGCGGATCAGTCAGTGGGTTGATGTCCTTAGGCTGAGCTCCGAAGGCGTGTACTTCGATAAAATCTATCTGGGCAATCGAGTCGCAAATCTCGGCTTCTTGCAGCCACTTCTCCCAACAGCGAAAGACCAACTCGACTTCGACGGAAGGCGTCATCCTCACCAGCTCGTCGCGGCCGAGAATCCCATGCGCCGAATGCCCGCCGGTCAAGCCGGCGAAGTAGATCTTCAAGTCGCCGTTGTCCAGCGCCTCGGTCACCAAGGCCGATAAGGTTGGGTGGTCCCCGCCGTAGTAGTAGGTTAATCGACCGCGTTGCTTGACGTTAAATGCCATCGTAATCCTTTCACTTGGCGTTAAAGTGCTTCGACGAAAATCTCGACCCAATGCCGCGCCTGCCGCCCAGTGAAATCGGCAATCTGGTGGCGACACGAAGTGCCTACCGCCGCGATTTCCACATCCTCTGTTGCCTCCTCTAGTACGGCAAAGAGCCGCTCCTGCCCCACGGCGCGCGATATTTCAAAGTGCTCTTTCTCGTAGCCGAAGCTACCGGCCATGCCACAGCAGCCCGATGGAATTTCCTCGGCGCTAAAGTGGGGCGGCATGTTTAGCATGGCCACGGTCGCGGCTGTGCCCGTCAGGGCCTTTTGATGGCAGTGGCCGTGTACCAAAATGTGGCGGACGGTCTGGGCAAACTCCAAATCGAGCGGAGCCTCGCGGACGAGAAAGTCCTCGAGCAAGACGACCTGCTCGGCTACGCGCCGACTTTGCGGATCGTCAACCAAATCTAGGTAATCGTCGCTGAGAGCCGACGCGCAACTCGGCTCCAGCCCAATGATCGGCACTCCTTCTTCGGCCCACGGCGCGAGTACCTCCACATTGCGCTGCGCCAAGGCGCGGGCGCGGTCGAGAAAGCCCTTGGATATGAACGGCCGGCCGCAACAGACCTTGTTTGCGACCAAGACGACCTCGTACCCGGCGCGTTCCAAGATGATCGTCGCCGCCATGCCAATGGCCGGCTCGTTGTACTCGACGAAGGTATCGTTGAACAGCACGACGCGGCCCTTGTCGCCGCGAGCCGGACGCCGCCCGACGAACCAGCGCGAAAACGGCTGGCGGGCAAAGGCCGGCAATCGCCGCCGCCGGTCAATGCCCAAAAACGCATCCAACAGCCAGCGATTAAACCCGCTGCGGCCGATCCAATTCGACAGCGGTGCCAACGCCGATCCCAAGCGGCTGATGCGGGCTATGTCGGCAAAGAGCCGCGACCGCAGCGGATAGCCGTGCTCGCGATGGTAGTGGGCGAGAAATTCGTATTTGAGCTTGGCCACATCCACGCTCGAAGGACACTCGGCTTTGCAGGCTTTGCACTCCAAGCACAGATCCATCACGCGGTGGACTTCATGGCTGTGCAGGCCGTCAGGCAACGTACCGGCCAGCGCGGCGCGCAGGGCATTGGCCCGGCCACGCGTGGAGTGCTCCTCGTCCAAGGTCGCCATGTACGAAGGACACATCGTGCCGACCAGCTTTTTGCGGCAGTGGCCCACCCCAGAGCACATTTCAACGGCTTCCTGAAAACCACCCGCCTCGCTAAAGCTGAAAAACGTCTCCACCTTGGGCGTCTGATACTCCTCGTGGTAACGCAGGTTCTCGTCCATTCGAGGAGGCCGGGTGATCTTGCCGGGGTTCATAATCCCCTGTGGATCAAAGGCGTCCTTGACCTCGACAAATGCCTCGACCAACTCCGGGCTAAACATCTTGGCGATCCACTCGCTGCGCGCCAAACCATCGCCGTGCTCGCCCGACATGGCTCCGCCGTATTCGAGCACCATATCGCTCATCCGCTCCTCCATCTGGCGCAGGAGCTTTATGCCCTCGGGATCCTTGAGACTGAAGATTGGCCGGATGTGCAACAGGCCGACGCTCGCGTGCCCGTAGTATTCGGCCTCAATCCCCAATTCCTCCATCAACGCGACCACTCGGCGGATGTAGTCGGGCAACTTGGCGACCGGGACGCTGGTATCCTCCACCCCGGGTTGGGGCTTGGGGTCGCCCTTCATGCCCATCAAAAGCCCCAACCCGGCCTTGCGTATCCCCCAAATAGCCTGTTGGTCTGCCGGATCGACGGCCCGCACCCAAGCGTAGCCCATCTCCTGCCCCCGCAACCGCTCCTCCAACCCGTCCAGCTTGCGCTCTAGTTCGGCGACCGAGTCCGCGAAGTACTCGACCACGAGCAGGACGGCTGGGTCATCCTGTAGAAGGCGGCGGCTCGGGGCGTGTTCGGGTGAGTCCTTGGTCTGGTCGAGCAAAATTTTGTCCATCAACTCGCTGGCGACCGGTGCAGTTTCCAACGCGATCAGATTGGCCTCCGTGGCCTCGACCAAGTCGTGAAAGTGGACGGCCACCAAGCCCTTGTGCGCGGGCAATTCGACCAAGTTCAACCGCGCTTCGACCACCGCGCAAAGCGTGCCTTCCGAGCCGACGACCAGCTTGCTCAGGTCAAAGGGCGCACCATCGATAAATTCGTCGAGATTGTAGCCCGAAACGCGGCGCATCACCTCGGGAAAGCCTTCGCGGATCTGCGCTTCGCGCTCGCGGACGATGCGGCTAACTTCGCGGTAAATGTGTCCTTCGAGGCTGTCCAAACCCGCACGGCGTTCACACTCCGCGTCGTCTAGCGGCCCGAATACCGCTTGCGAGCCATCGGCCAGCACCACCTTTAGCTCCAGAACGTGGTCGATGGTCTTGCCGTATATAATGGAATGCGCACCGCAGGAATTGTTGCCGATCATCCCGCCGATATTGGCCCTGCTACTCGTAGAGACATCAGGCGCGAAAATCAGGCCGTAGGGCTGCAAGTAGGCGTTGAGTTCATCGAGAACCAAACCCGGTTGGACCCGGACCCAGCGCTCGTCCGGGTTGAATTCCAAAATCCGGTTCATGTATTTGGAAAAATCGAGATGGACCGCCGCCCCCACCGACTGACCCGCCAAACTCGTCCCGCCACCCCGCGGCAAGACCGCCGCCCCCTGCTCAGCGGCGATTTTTACTGCGGCGACCACATCGGCCTCGTCTTTGGGCACGACCAGCCCCAAAGGCTCCATCTCGTAGATGCTGGCGTCGGTGCGGTAGAGCATCCGCGAAACCGCGTCAAAGCGCACTTCGCCTTGAACGGCCTGTTGCAAGGCCATTTCCAATGTATTTCTATCCATATTTAGGCATTGATCGGCAGCGCGCACCTTCTTCGCCCGGCCGAGGGCTTAGCGCGCACTTTGGTCAACTTGGTAGGGGCACTTCAATACTAAGAAAGCCCGCTACGGACCGTCAAATTTCCGCACTTGTCGCCTTCTTACGGGTAGCTCATTTTTTCAAAAAAATATCCAACATATTGTTGACAATCATTACCAACCCCAATACATTGGTTCTCACCACGTGGTTAGCGCGCAAAGAGGGGGCTTCCGAGACAAGGGGAGATCGCGGGAGTCCCCACTTTTTATCTTATCTCGAAAAAACCTCATGTCGCAAGCAAAGCCCGTCACTGTCCGCATCTACAATCAGATCTATCATCTCGTCAACAGCGACGATCAAGATCCCGAGTACGTTCGGCACGCCGCAGCCTATCTCGACGAGAAGATGCAGCAAATTGCCGCGACGATCAAGCACCGGGGTCCGCTCGATATCGCCATCCTAGCCGCGCTCAATATCGCCGAGGAAGTGCTCCGCGCTCGTCAGCACAAGGACGCGCTGCTCGACCGCACTGATGCCCGCCTCGACTCCTTTAACCGCTTGCTATCCGACGCACCTTCCACCACAGATAACCCCTCCACTGACGCCAAGCGGTTCTAATTCTCTTTCAGCTAAGTACACGACAGTAACATGGGTTGATATTGTCGGGCGCGTTTAGGTTGTTCCCGTGTTTGGTGAATGATCTGTGTGAGTTGGTCTAATCCTCGTCGAAAGAGGCTTATGGCTTTTCGCCCATGTTTTTTTATGG
>JAJDVZ010000175.1:0-81345 GCA_022825835.1 Candidatus Latescibacterota bacterium | reverse complement strand
CGAGGATGTGCGTCGGGGCTTGGGGCTGGATGTCGCGGAAAGCCAGACAGTCGGAGTCCTCATAGACGATGTCGGCGGGAATTTCGCGGCGGATGATTTTGCTAAAAATGGTCTCCTCGCTCATCGGCCTTTCTCACATGGTTCAGGGACTTGGTTGCGGCGGATTATAGGCGCGGCGGCTGGAGCCGTCAAGCGGGCACTAGCTATGGATTTGAGCATCGTCATACCCGCGTACAACGAAGAGAAGCGGATTCTCATCGCCTTGGAGCAGACGTTCGCGTTGCTGCAGCAGCGGCCGTGGTCCTGTGAATTGCTGGTCGTGGATGATGGCAGCACCGACCGCACAGTTGACTATATTTCGGAGTACGCCCGCGCGCATCCGCAAGTCCGCTGCGTGCAAAACGACCGCAACCGAGGCAAGGGCTATTCCGTACAGCACGGCGTGGCCGAGGCCCAGGGCCGGTACATCGGTTTTATGGACGGCGACTACAAGACCGACATTGCCGCGCTCGATCAGGTGATGCCTCTATTGGAAGCAGGGTGGGACGGGGTGATCGGCGACCGGACGCTGAGCGCGACCGAATTCGTCGTCGCGCGTCGTCGCTACCGGCAGTGGGGAACCGAGGCGTTTGGCTGGCTCTTGCGCGCGCTGATGGGCTTGGGCGAGTTCGGCGATACGCAGTGTGGATTTAAGTTTTTTCAGGCCGCGGTAGTGCGCGACCTCTGCGCGCGGCAGCAGATTGCTGGGTTTATGTTCGATGTGGAACTGCTGCTGCTGGCACGCCAATCGGGCTACCGCATCGCAAAGATTCCCGTAAAATGGCGTTTTGACCCGGACAGTCGCTTTAATCCGGTGACCGGGACGCTGGCCAATCTCAAAGATTTGGCGCGGATCCGCTGGGTGCATCGCCGCCGGTCTTCTTAGAAGCGGTCTCAAAATCCCGATCGGCTATCGATTGACGGACAACGAATCCGCAGATGAACGCAGATGGCCACAGATGGGAGATGATGTTGATCGGAGTGCTAGGACGGCTTCTTAGCTGTCAATCCCTGTCGTCAATCTCGCGGATCAAAGCAGCTAAGCGCCCTAGGCATACGGTGAGAAATATCTCTTGAGCAACGGGCGATTCTTGCCGCACTGGGCTGTTGATGAAGCGGCCAATAGCGATGAGCACCACGTACACCGAGAGCACGTCGTAGGCTTGGTCGCCGGTGGCAGAGAGTCCGTCGCGCACGGTGCGCACGACCTGCCGCATGGCCTCGACTAGCGCCTCGGCCTGTTCCTCTTCATAAGCGACGACCACCTCCCGGCACAGCGTCTTTAACTGCGCGTGGTACTCGGCCTTGATGCAACCTGCCGCGCCCAAGGTGTCCGTTGCCCGGCGCAGCAGGCGGGTGATGGCGGCGACGCGGTCGGTATCCTCGCGCGAGAGCAAGCGGTAGAACTGGTCGCCAGCGCCTAGCGCACGGCAGACCCCGTTGAGTAGCTGTAAGCGCACGGCCGGGGAGGGGAAGTCGGTCAGGCGGCCTAGCGCAGGTCTGACAATGCGGCGGTCCTGACGATCACCGAGGACGTCGACCAGCGTTGGGAATGTCAGGGGGTCGAAATCGCTGCCAAATTGCCAGAATAGTAGCTCGTGGACTTCGTCCCCCCGGAGGCTGGCTAGGCCGCGGATGGCGCTGATGCGCACCCGGGGATCGGCGTCGCTTAGCGCCTCGACCAGCGGATCGATGCTGGTGGAGGAGCCGAGACGGCCTAGGGCCTCGGCGGCTTCGCTGCGGATGTCCGAGGCCCCGTCGAGCAACTCGCGCACCAAGGGTTCGGTGGCGCTTTCCGACCGGCTTTCGCCCAAGGCGCGGGCCGCTGCGCGGCGCACCCGGGGGCTGGCGTCGGCTAGGGCTTGGACCAATTGCTCAATGGCGAGAGGATTGCCTGACCGGCCTAGGGCCTCGGCAGCGCGCGCTCTGGTTCCCTCGGCCGTGGCTAGGCTGAAGATGGTGGCGTTGTAGGCGTAGCTGAGGACGTTGCCGCGCAGCATCCGCGAGAGCAGGCTGCGCGAGGTTGCACTCCGCGCGTCCTTGACGGTGCGGAGGATGAACAAAGGCGCTAGCCGGACCAAGGCGCTGAGGGCAAAGATGACTTGCAAATCGCCCATGGGCACGCCGAACACAGAAAAGCGCAAGCCCTCTAGCTGGGCGACGAGTAGGCCGCCCAACAAGGGGCCGAGCGCACCCATTAGGTTGACCGTCACCGACCAAGTGGCTAGGTACATCGTGCGTTTTTCGCCTTGGGGCAACAGGCCGTAGAGCAGGGGATTGATGCCCACGCCGATGCCGGAGAATAGAATGCCGCTGAGGACCAAGGCCACAGGTACTAAGTGGTAAGACCCTGGCTGATTAAAGGTCCAAATAAGAGGCAAGAACGCGGCCGGCGTCATCAGAATTTGCAGGACAGGTCTGGCACCGAAGCGGTCGATAAGCCCGGCCCAGAGCCGATAGCCGACGATGCTGGTCAGCATGAATAGGGCGTTAAAAATCGAGACCTCGGTATAGGAGATCTGCAGGCGGTCGAGCATGAAGACGCTGTAGAGCGGCCCAGCCAGCCCAATGCCAAAGGTCCACAGGCCAAAAAAGAGCGCGGCGCGGCGGAAGTTGGCGTCGTGGAAGGGCTGCACAAGGTCGCGCAAGCGAGTGCTTTGTTCGTCGCTGGCAGTCGTTTGTTGGGGAAAGGGGGCGCGGCCGAGGTTTAAGTAGCCCAAGAATCCAAAAAGCGACCCAGCGGCAAAGACCCAGACAAAGCCGCCTCCGTCGGGGAAAAGGTCGAGGAATTGGCCGATCGCAAAACCGGTAATCATAGCCACTATGGTGCTGACGATGGTTTGGCGGCTGGCAAAGCGCGCACGGATATTCTCCGGCACGGCGTTGGCGATCCAAGTACTGTAAAAGGGCGAGATCGCATAGCCGCTGAACATGCTGAGGCAGACCATGGCCACTAAGGCCGGGAGACGATACTGCTCTGGGACGAAGAGGGGGATGATCAGCGGTAGCCCGCGGAAGACGATTTCCACGTAGCCGCCGAAGACGACAAAGCGTTTCTTGTCGCGGACGCGGGCGCTCAACAGGGGGGCGAGCAACTGCGTCAAAGCAAGGAAGTACGCGGCCGAGGTGAAGAGGGCGATGAAGGCACCGTCGGCACCTAAATACAGCGCAAAGCCAGTAAAGGCCGCCGTCCCCAACCCGCAGGCTTGCCCCCAAGCGCCCCACAAGCCACTGGCGACGACGAAGGACCGAAGGGCGCGATGCACTTGGCCGCGCGAGAGCGAAGGAGCATTTTCCATAGAGAAAAAATATCGTTGCGATGTCAGTAAAGGGCAACGAACTTTGCCCGTAGGAGTTTATTAAAACCACAACCAAGGAGGCGGATTATGGCACTCAAGATGGGATACGCGACCCTGCGCTGGCGGCAGCCGGATTTGGCAAAGGCCCTGCCCGAACTCAAAAAGGCCGGTTGGGACGGCTGGGAGGGGCGGTTGCCGCTTGATTGGTTGGGGCCGCCGAAGCGGCTGAAGCAGGTGTGCGAGGACGCGGACATGCCGCTGTGCGTATTTACGGCGAGTGGCTCGCCCGAAGACCGCGATTGGGAGCACACCGAGCGCAACAAGCGGCGGATGGATTTTGCCGCGGAGATGGGCGTGGATTGCTTCATGTTTATGAGCGGTCGCAAGCCGGAGGGAAGACCGACGGAACGCGCCGATATTGAGCGGGCGGCCGAGGGGGCCGAGCAGTGGGCCGAGTACGCGGCTCAGTACGGGCTGGAGCTAAGCTATCACATCCACACCAACTTGCTGGTGGATTCGGCCGAGGACTGGCGGCTGTACATGAGTTTGCTGGATAAAACGAAGCTGTGCATTGATGTCTCGCACGCCGAGCTGTGGGATTACGATCCAGTGCAGTCGCTGACGGATTTTTGGGATCAGCTCAACTACGTCCACCTACAGGACTATATATCTTGCACGGTGCGCGAGCCGGGGCGCTACAATCCCGAGTGGGTTTCAGTCGGCGAGGGCGAGTGCCTCGACTTTGCCGGGGTGCTCAACACGCTCGCCGAGCGGGGCTTCGACCGCTGGGTGACCAGTTGTCCGGGCGAGCCGGCCTACGAGGGCGAGGACGCAGTCAGCGAGGCGCGGCGGAGTGCGGGGATGCGCCAGTATTTGCGCGGGTTGGGGTACTGATCGAAAAGGTGCCAACGTATATTCCAGCTCCAAACGGAAGCTGGCACCGGGTCAAATTGGGCTTGAGGCGAACATCTTGGACAAAAGATGAAGATTGAAAAACCACCATACACAATCGCGCCGGATATCCTTTTTCGCATTGAAGAAATCGGGGAAGCGATTGGTCGGGCGACAGGCATTGTGCAGGATTTGCGTCTGCGGCGAATCAATCGCATCCTCACCGTTCGCGGATCGCTGGCCATTGAAGGCAATATCCTCAGCGAGGAACAAGTTTCCACCATTCTCGATGGCAAGCCCGTTGTCGCGCCGCTCAGGGACATTCAGGAAGCCCGCAACGCCATCAAAGCCTACGATCAATACCAGCAGTGGGACCCGGCTAGCGAAGCCGACCTGCTGAGTGCTCACGAAGTCCTGATGAGCGGATTGTTGGACGCGCCCGGACACTATCGCCGCACCGGCATTGGTGTGATGGGCGGCGGTGCAGTCCAGCACATCGGTCCGTCCGCTAAGCGCGTACCGCAACTCATGGACAACTTGCTGGCCTGGCTGGGCAGCACCGATGAGCATCCGCTGATTGCCAGTTCGGTCTTCCACTACGAGTTCGAGTTCATTCACCCCTTTGAGGACGGCAACGGACGCATGGGACGGCTCTGGCAGACCTTGATTCTGACTTGCTGGAAACCCCTGTTCGCCCACATCCCGGTAGAAAGTCTGGTGCATGCCCGACAAGGCGACTACTACCAAGCTATCCGGCAGAGTTCGGCCGCGGGCGAGAGCACACCGTTCGTTGCGTTCATGCTGAAGATCATTCTGGATGCACTTCAGACACCCACAGTAAGCGACCAAGTAAGCGACCAAGTAAGCGACCAAGTAGCGCGGCTGCTTGCGATCTTGCGGACCGGTCCAAAAACGGCCGCCGAACTGATGGCGGCACTGGGGTTGTCGCATCGTCCCACATTCCGCAAAAACTACCTTCGCCCGGCACTGTCCGCAGGGCTAGTGGAAATGACGCGCCCGGAATCGCCCACCGCGAAAAATCAGCAGTATCGCCTCGCCGTGCGTGGGCGAAAGATGTGATTGCGGAAAGGGCGTCCTCTAGGGTGCCTTGAACATGTGCCGCAGTTGGTCGGCTAGCTCTTTGGTTTTTTCTATCGTCTGTTGTTGCATGAGGTGTTGCCGCTTTAGGCGCTGGTAGTGCGCGTACTCGGCGTCGGCGCGTTCGCGCTGGCCCATTTTGAGCAGGAGATGGGATAGGGCCCGACGGGCTTGCAGATCGCGGGGGTGGTGTTGCAAGATGCGCTCAAAGCGCTGGAGGGCTTGGCGGTACTGACCTTGGTTGGCCTCTAAGGTTCCCATGCTGCGCAAGGCATGCACATTGTCGGGATCGAGTGCCAGCGCCGCGAGTAAATGACCTTTGGCTGTTTCCTCTTCTCCTCGCTTTAACAGCAGATCGGCTAAATGGCACAACCCGGCGAGATGATCGGGTTGCTGGGCTAGTAGCTGCTGATAGGCTTGTTCGGCGCGCTCGGGCTGGTCTTGGTTTTCGTATAGCTGGCCTAGCAGATAGTGAGCCGACGGAGAGCCTAGTTCGAGCGCGCGGAGGTAGGCCGCTTCGGCTTGCTCTAGCCGACCGGCTGCGGCTGCGGCCCGCCCGAGACGGAGGTACAGGTGGGCTTGATCGGGTTGCCGCGCTAGGAGCTTTTGGTACTCGGCCGCCGATTCTTGAAACTGGCCCCGTAGCCGGAGGAAATCCGCGAACTGGAGGCGGACGTCGTCTTGGTCGGGATGGTGATCGAGGAATTGCCGCCATGTGTGGGCGGCATCGTCGTAGCGCTGGGTCGCTCCGTACATATGGGCGAGGCCCAGCAGGGCACGGCGGTGGGACGGGGCTAGTTCGACGGCGCGGCGGTAGTGCTGCAAGGCGTTGGTCTTCATGCCTTTGTTCTCATAGATAGCCGCCAGCGAGTAGTGATGGAAGGCGGCCACGTGCGGACTGGTCGCCGCGCTCCCGGCGTTGGTGACCAATAGTAGTACGGCGAGGGCACCTGCCGACAGATACAAAGGTCTATGGCGCAAATTAGTCAAGGTGCAAGCGCCATAGGCGGCCAGCAGCAAGAGGCAGGGCACGGCTGGCAAGCGATAGCGGCCCGTGACGAAAAACAACACCACCGACAGCATATAGACCCCGGCAAAGAGCAAGACGAGATAGGTCGCCGGGGTGCGGCGTTCCGGTTTGAGCAGTACATAGGCCGCCCCGAGCAGGGCGAGGGCCGAGACCAAGCCAAAGGGGAATGCGAGGCCGTATTTCCACAGCAAAAGGCGCAGCAGCGGCGAGTACTCAGCGGCGAAGTACGGATCGGTATTGCGGGGGATCTCAGCCCCGTGCCAAAGCAGATAACCCTTGTGCAAAAGCAGAGCCAAATAGTCCCCCGGCTCGGTGCGTATATATTCCCAAGATTTGCCCAACAGATAGCGCGAGCCGGCCCCCGGCTGAGTGATGCCGGCCTCGCGTTGCGGCAAGTCAATTACGTCACTCCATCCCGCTCCGGGCCGCGCCGCTACGGTGCGGTCGTAGTCCGGATTGTTGCCGAGGTAGAAGTTGACTCCTGCGTTGAAGGAGATGAGTACCCACTCGCCACCGACGATGCGGTTGCGCAGCGTCACTGGGCCTACCAGCATCAGCAAGCCGACGGCAAAGATCGCCACGTGGAGGGCGCGGCGACGGGTTGCCGCAGCGGGCC
Organism: Candidatus Latescibacterota bacterium; assembly: GCA_022825835.1. Lineage (GTDB taxonomy): Bacteria > Latescibacterota > UBA2968 > UBA8231 > UBA8231. The sequence continues at coordinate 74,372 of JAJDVZ010000175.1, read as the reverse complement.
ACCAGCGGTACATCCACCAAGCCGCTACTGGCGCAAAGAGCAACACATTCGGCACAGCCAAGGTGCCCAGTCCTAGGACGAGTCCGGCGATAAGCGCGGGAAGTATGCCGCCTTGACGCTGGCCCCACAACAAGATCAACAGCAGGACCGCGTCGAAAAGCACGGCCCAAGTCGTGGGCAAAAGTTCGCCCTCAAAATAGAGGAAAGGGCCGTACAGCGCCGCGCCTAGGGCCGCTATCCAACCCACCGTCGGCGAGAAGACCTCGCGCCCCAGCTTGAAGACGAGCAGGCAAGTGAGCGTGCCGGCTAGGGCTTGGAGCAGACGCGGCAGGTAGTAGTTTTCGCCAAAGAAAGAGAAGAGAACGGCTAGGAAATAGGGGTAAAAAGGAGCCTGCCAGAACGGCATCGGACGCCCAGCCCAAGTGCCGGTCGCCAGTTCGCGGGCGTATTCGGTATAGCTTCTGGCATCGACGATGGGCGTGTCAAAAAAAGGACTGTCGGCGGCTTGGAATAGGTAAACTAAGCGCAGGCCTAGGGCCAAGACGGCTAAGGCGACCAGCTTGGGCCAGTGCAGCGCAAGTGCCTTATTTGCCCAGGCCAGCATATAAGGTGATAAAGCCCTGGGTCAGGATTTCCGATTCGCGTTCGATGCTTTTGAAATCGCGCCAATCTGCTTTGAGACCCACTTGGGCAGATACCTCGTAGCCCAAGTAGGAACTCACATTGGATAGCTGCAAGGCTCCGGCGACCCCGGTGAAATCGTTGTTGTCGCGCTTCATATCGTTGGCGAAGGAGTACTCAATTCCGGTTTGAATGCGGGTGTTGCTGAGAATGGGAAACCCCAAGAGGAATCCCACTATCTCGGTCAGCACTGTCTCCTCGTCGGCGGTGAACAGCCCCACGGTCTGGCGACGGTATTCGCTTTTCCAGCGCGGCTCGAGTTGGACGGTGCCCAGATCGTAGCGGTAGCTGAGTTTGTTGATGACGCCAAAAAAGGAGTCTGTCTCGCGCAGGGCCGCTTCGTCGCGCTGGTGAAAAAGCTCCAAGTTGAGATAGTTATACGCCTCTAGGCCCCCTCGGTTGTAGTTGTGTCCGATCCAAGTGGTGTTGATCCAAGTGTCTTGGGCTAAAAGTGGATCTACTACTTTTTGTAGCTGACCGTCGCGCTGCGTGTTTTCGGGGAACCACTGGAGCAGGTCGTCCGGGATATTGTCTTGAGCTAGCTTGAACATCTGCATGAAGCGGAAGCGCCCTTGTTGGGGATTGTCCCGGTCTAGGCTGAACAGAGCATAGGAAGTGTGATTGCGCTTGTCGGCTGAGATCAATTCTTCGCGCAGGTGCCCGATGGTAAGGCGGACGTCCGGAGTCAGCCGGTATCCCATATAGACGTTGAAGCCTCGGTGGTCTTTCTGATAGGGGTAGTCTGGGGATTCGTCGTTTTCAAAGCGGTCAACCCACAGGTTGTTGTTCATGTCGATCCCGTAGAGGAAGTCGGGTCGGTCCACGCGGTGTCTGAGAAAGGCTTCGTCGTAGTCGGGAATGCCGTTGGAGATGGTTAGGTTGTCGTTTTGGTTGAAGTCCGAGATGAAGTCGTAGTTCTCGTCCCAGCCGGGGAAGACTCGGCGGTCACCGGCTTGCGAATCGGCGCGCACTAGGTCGGGTGCGCGGTCTTGGTCGTCGTTGTCCTCTACCAACTCTACCACGTGGAAGCGCTCGTTTTCGTAGTCTATATTGCCAGCCGAGCCGGTGACAAAGGTGCGGGTGTTGTAGAGCGGGTCCATGCTGTACGCTTCGCCAAAAAAGAACCAAGGATGGGCCACCTTGGATAGGTTGACCATCCAAGCAGGCTCGACCTGCTCGCCGGCCACGCCCGCCGAAGTGGTGTGGCTGGTCCGCGTCACGCTGGGGTATTTGCGGTAGGCCACGCTCATATCGTACTCGCCGTAGAAATTGAAGCCGGCCACATCCCGCAGCTCTATGGTGGCCCCGATAATTTGAGTAGCCGTGGGCAGGCCGTACTCGAATTTGAGGATGCGCAGATTGGTGTTGTCCTGCACATTGCCCTCGGCTTGCGCCACCAGCAGCAGCACGGGTTCGTCGCTGCGGTTGGTTTGGTTATTGGACGTCATCCACACCTGATAGTCGTTGCCGATGGTCAGTTCGAATTCGACTTTGGCGATTTCTTCTTTGGGCCCCGAGGCCCGGTTGACGAAGGCAGGTGTGTCGAAGTCGTAGAGCAGGCGGATTTCTTCGGTCCCATCGGCCGAGATGAAGCCTTCTTGGACGAATCCCCCTTGGATGGCTGGTTCAAAGCGGATTTCCCGGCCGTGGTCAACGGTGCCGTCGTTGTAGGTAATGATGATGTCCGAACCCACTGGGAAGAAGGCGGCTCCACCGCTGCCGTCTTCGGGCGAGTCGTCGCGCAGGACTAGTTCGATAAAGGAAACGGTTTGGTTTTGGTCAACCGTCAAGGCCCCGGCAATGGGGTTGCCCTTAAAGCCGTCGCGCAGGGTATTGGACTGATGGGTGTTGACGAAGTGAACACCCATTTCGGTGAAGTCGCCGATCTGCGCGGTGGCCCGACCGCCCATTAGGGTGGTGAGGTTGGTGGTGAGAACTTCGGTGTTGTCGGTCGAGGCCCCGCCGGGCGAACTAAGGCGCGAGTAGATGACGGTACCTTGGTACTTGTCGGTCGCGATGTCGAACTGGACTCCGTCCCAAAAGGGTTTGGAAAAGCTCATGGGGGTGAGGGTGGTGCGCAGGCGATTCGACACCGTCAGGGCGTAGTGATACTGACCCTTGCTGTCCGAGGCAATAGCCACGCCCGAAAACCAGTTATTAAAGCGAGAGGCCTTGACCAGCGAACTGCCAAATTGCCGCGGCTGAGTCTGCGAGTTGCTAAAGATGAGCCAGCCACGGGTAATGGCGTTGCCAAATAGGTCGTAGTAATAGTCTCCTTCTAGCCGGATATCGACGTAGCGCTGGTACAGGTTGCGGGCATAGTTGCTGTACTCCCACTGGCGCCAGCGGTACTCGTTGTAGAGCTCCTGCGGCACGTACCACTTTTTAATGGTCGGATCCAGTGCGTCGAAGAGGACGCCCGGGCCATAAGGGGCGTAGCTGGTCTCGCCGCTCCCTCGGGGGACGCCCAGCCGCGTGCCATAGTCGGGTTGGCTGTAGGCCGGGTTTAGCACACAACTCAAGACCACCAAGACAGACGCAGTATTTAGCCTTCTCGCTTCCATAAATTTTCCCTTTGGCTGGTGTAAACTAATAGACTACGGCCACGATGCGGGCCAAGGCCGTGTCAGTGGCCCGGTCCGAATCGGCACCAAAATCAATCCGGCATATATAGAGTCCTGGCGGCACGGTGCGGTCAGCCGCATCGCGGCCATTCCAGCGAATTTGCTGGGGGCCTCCTGACACTTGGGTGCTGTTTTCCCATATCAGGTGCCCGTCGAGTGAGTAGAGGCGCAGACTTGCTTGGCGTGCTTGGGTCGCTTGGAAGATGGAAAATGCAACGGTTAGTTCGTCGTTGATCCCGTCGCCGTTGGGCGTAAATGGGTTGGGAGCTAAGCTCAGGTCGCCGAGGACTTGCCCTCCTACGGGGACGCTCAACGTTAGTTGGCGGCTATCTGTTAGCGCGGTGGCGTCGCCTGGTTCTACTTGCTGCCACAAGTTGCCGTCGGTACCAGCGGCGGCGCGGCGGACAAAAGGCTTAAAGGTGGTTCCGTTGCGAAAGATGGCCGCGGCAAAGCGCAAGTGGATCAGGGGGCCTTGCCCCAAGATGGCACCGCGTTCGGCTCTTGGTAATGCGCGGTAGGTTGCACGCGTCAAGGAATCGCCCAAGGCGTCAAAGGGCGACTGGGCCCCGCCGCCGCGCAGTTTGCGGAAATAGCGAATCGGCCCTTGTTCGGCTGGGGGCAAGTCATCGTACTCAGCGCGGCCAGAGACCGCTTCCAAGCCACTGGCGGTCTGCCGCAAAAAGAGGATCGATCCGCGCTCGGACTCGTTGAGCAGGCCATAGGCCGCCTCGGTGATCAGGTCGCCGTCCTCGCCGACCATGACTTCGGCCCCTTGGGGGGTGATGCGGTGGTAGGTCTGGACCGCCTGCTCTGCCGGTAGGGTTTGGTGTAGTTGGGGCAGCAGGACCCAGATGGAGTCGGCGTGGTTGCGCCGCACTTGGGCGATGGCTCCAGAGGCGTCGGTCAGGTGGCCGTCGGCCGCTAGGGTAAACGTCTGCGAGGGACTTCCTTGGCCTAGGTCTTCTTCGGTCCCCGTGCTTAGGCTCAACAGGTGCATTGCGAGGCCGGGCGGAGCCTGCAACAGGATTTCGTCAAAGCCTGGGGTGCGGTCGGCCGCTGGTTCGTCGATGAACACCGGACGCAGATACAGGTCGAATGTGTCTAACTGGCCGACCGCGGCCTGCGTGGGCCATACTTCGGCGGTGAGGGCGCGGGCTACGGGCGGGGCTAGCTCTACTTCGATCGAGTTAATGGAGGCAGCTTGTAGGCGGTCTTGGCTGGTAAAGCGCACCTGCAACTGCATGTAATTGCGCAGCCCGGGGGAACGGACTCGGTCGCCCGGCTGTAGGTACTGCTGGCTCCAGGGACTCCAGCCGCTGCCGAGGGCAAAGGTGGTGTCGATCGGCCCCTTCCAACTGCTGATCAGCTTATCCCATTCTTCTTTGGTCTTCTCGTTGCCATTGACGTCAAAATGGCGAATTTGCTGCACCAGCAGATCGCCAGTGCGCGTCCGCACTTCCGCCGTCGTGCCGGAGGGGTGGGTACCGGGGGGTGGGTCCCAGTAGATGGCACCGAAGTTGCGCGGTCCCGGCAGGCGGATGATATCGGATACCAGCGAGGCTTGGCTGACAAACCCCTCGGTGTAGAGCAGGACTTCGGTCAGGTCGTAGAAAAAGCCCGAAGTCCGCGCGATGCCCGGCAGGCGCAGGTTGAGGAAGCGGATATCTAGGGCCGGGTCAAAAAGGTCGGCGGCGCGCTTGAATCCCCCTTCCATGCGGTCGGGTAGGCTGACCTGTCGCCACCGGAGCCGACCGTTGGGATCGCGGCTGCCGTCGGCTACCTCGGTGATGTAGCCGGGAACAAAGGGAACGGCCAAGCGCATGGCGTCGAGCCAGACGCGGGCACCAATATCGACGGTGAGAATGCCAGCGGTGGGATTGGTGCTAAACCACGCTGGCATGCGGAAGGTGGTGTTCCAGTCGCCGTCAAAGCCCCCAGCCGGGACTTCCGGTCCGGTAAAGCTAACGCTGCCACCTCCGTCGATTAGCTTGGGCGATAGGTTGTCGCCCCAGCCCCAGACTTCGACTTCGGCCAGCCGGGGCCGCTCGCGGATATAGTATTCTTTGCGGCCCTGCTGTTCTTGGGGGAGGCTCTCGTAAATGGCCTGCTCCACCGGCTCCTCAAAGCCGACATCGTCGCGGATGTAGTAGAGTATATCGCCTCGTTCGTCGGCCGGCAGGGCCTCCCACGCCGCTTGGTCGATTTGGTGTGCCCGCCCCAGCTTGCTGTCGCCGATGAGAATGCGCACGGTCTGAGCCATGCGACCGGTCCACTCGGTGCGGCCGTCGTCGTCTTCGGCAAAGCCGGGCGTGTCCTCAGAAGAAAACGCCATCGTCCGCTGGTCCGTATTGGGCGCTCGGGTTTGGCCGACCACCTTGAACTGGAGTACGCGGCTTTGGGCTTGAATGAGCTTCTGCTGGGGGGCTAGCATGACGCGGAACTGGCGGAAGGGGTCGCCCAAGGTCTCATCGACAAAGTGCAGCACTACCTTCTCGACCACGAGCGTGCGGCCCAAGTCGATCTCGGTCCACCACTTGTCTGGCGTGGCCGCTAAGTCTGGTTCCCAAAAGGTGTCGGGGTCGCCATCGACAATGTGGGGGGCGAGGGCTTCGTTGGAGCCTACCCGGCTGACGCCGACGCGCTGGACGTAGTCGTACACCGGGAAGGCGATTTTGTCCTTAGCGCCAAATTCGCGCGTTGATTCTACCCCCGTGCGTTCGTTGCGCAGGCTCAGGGTCACGGTTTTGCCGTCGCCGCTGAGGGTGGTATCGACGATGGTTAGAAGGCGACCGTTAATGGGGATCTGGCTGTGGTTGCCGGGGAAGCGTTTGAAGTCTCGATTGAGGAATTTGATCAGTTGCTCGGCCTTGCTGAGGGTAAAGCTGCCGTCCGCTTCCAGCGCCGGGGTGCGTTGGAGATTCATAATCGCCCGGTCTGCCTTGCGAATGCCCGGTTGGGCCACGGGTTTGGCAAATACCGCGCGATCTTCGGCGATGATGTTGTACACGTGGCGAAAGAAATGGGGCTTGACCGTCCCGTCTGGATGCACATCGACCACGTGGGAAGGCCCGGTCCAGTGTCGCCAGTAGGAAGCCCTGTCGACGATGATGCGGTCGCCTTGCAGACGGTGGCCTAAGGGCGCTTGGGCACTGGCTTGCTGGAGGGCCAAGCAACCAAAAGCTAAGGCCCAAACACGGCTCCAACGGCTGTATCGCTTGCGGTTCATGGAGTTTCTCCAAGTTGTGCGGCCGTTCAGAACGCGGTGAGAAAATCGTCGGGTAGGGCCGCGGCCAATTGCTTTTGGTCCACTTGGATCCGATCGGCGTATTGCTGGCGCAGGGTTTCTATATAGGCTTGAAACCGCTCCCGCTCCTCGGCCCGGCGCAGCATGTCGCCAATTTGCCGACGGACTTGGGCAAAAGGCATGCGTTCCCCCTGCTGCCGACGGACGATCTCGAATACGGAGAAGCCATCGTGGACTTGCACCGGTCCGACTAGTTCATCCGGCTGCGCGGCTAGGATATGGGGTACCAAGTCCGAAGTTTTCTCCATGGGAAAGACGCCGCTCCGCGCCCGGGCTCCTCGGCGTTTGCTGCGCTCTTGGGCCAGGGTGGCGATGTCGGCCCCCGCTTCGATTTGCCGCCGCACGGCTAGCGCTTCTTCTTCGGTCTCCACCAGTACTTCGGCCACGTCGATCTGGTCCCGGCGACGGAAGCGCTCGGTCTGCTCGTCGTAGTAGCGGCGCACGGCCTCTGGGGCAATGGTGATGGATGCCACTACTTTTTGCTGGCGTAGTTGGCTGAGGACGACCTCTTCGCGCAGGCTCTGCCGCACCGCTTCGAGGGTCTCTTGGTCAATCAAATCCTCGTGGCGGACCGCGGCGGCAAAGATGTAAGGCTGGAGCAGAAAGCGCTCGGCGAGTTGGACCAAGGCGGCGCTATCGGCTACGGCGTTGATGTTGCGATTTTTGAGTTGGTCGAGCAGTTCACCTAAGGGCACTTGGCCGCCCGTAAACTTGAACAAAGGCGTCCGTTCTTCCTCTGGCGTCAGTTCCAAGGCCGCCAACGGCTGGCTTTTTTTGAGCAGGAGGTGCAACCCTGGTTCGTGGAGATTCCAGTCGTATTTATCGGCCAATTGTTCGGCCCGGGCCGTTCGCGCTTCGCCGAGCCTTTCCTCTTGGAGTTCCTGGAGAATTTCGTCGCGGAAGTCGAAGTAGGATACCGGCCGTTCCTCGGTAAAGCGCACGACGCAAAAGCCGGCGGCGTGGGGCAGTACGGGCGATAAGACCCCTAAGGGCAAATCGTAAAACAGCGAATCGGGGAGGCCCATGCGGCGGATGGATTCCACCCGGAGCCAGCCCAGTTCGCCCCCGTTGACTGCGTCGGGTGTAATGGAGTAGCGGGCGGCCACTTCGCCAAACGGAGTGCCGGCGGCCAACTCGGCCACGGCTTGTTCTAGTTCCGGCCGCGCCTTGGCCATAATGCCCCAAGTCATTCGCTCTAGGGTGCTGTGGAGTCCTTGGCGCTCGAAGCGCTGTTTGATCTCATCCTCTTCAACGAGGGGCGGTTGTACGGGTTTGCGCTTGAGATAGAGGGCGACCAAATGCCGACGAATTTTGCGCTCTAGTTGGCGCTGGACTGCGGCCGCGGTATCCAAACCGAGGGCTTGGGCTTCTAGCCACATGAGGTGGTAGTCGATGAGGGGTTGGAGGTACTCGAGCCGCGCTGCCGGGCCTTCTTGGTGGCTCCGCTGGCTTTCGTTTAGCCCTAGGACGTAGGATCGGAGATCCTCGGCGGTGATGGCGCGGGTACCGATCTGAACCACGGTGGAGGGGGGCTGCTCACCACAGCTCCACAAGAAGGCTCCGATCAGGGCGCAGGTTATTGTCGCGATGCGTACTCTGTTCATGTTAGTAGGCTACGTATAGAGGGTGTGCCTGCAGGTCGTCGCCCAGGTCCCCGGCCACGGTTATGCCCAACAAGTACACGCCTGGGGGGACGAGCTGACCGTCAGCGACTCGTCCATCCCAAGTAAGGGCGTAGCGACCGTTGCTGAGTGCCGTCTGCTGTAAGGTGTGTATCAGCCGACCCGACAGGTCGTACAGGCGCACTGCGACGGCACCGGCCTTGGTCAGCGCTAGGATGTTGTAGGCGACGGCGACTTGGTCGTTGATCCCATCGCCGTTGGGCGTAAAGGGATTGGGCGTCAGTTCGAGGGCATCGATCAGCCGTTCGCTGCGGATTATCGAGGGACTGAGCACCGTGGTGCCGGAGCGGGTGGGTTGGTCCTCGTCCCCCAAATCGGCGCTATTGCCCGAAGTGGCGTTTTGAAACGAACCGGGTTCGCTCGACAGCGAAGCCTGCCCGCGAAATTCGGTGCTGAAGGCCAGCACGGATGCGCGAAACCGAATTTTCAGTAGGCTGTCATTGGCTTGAATGCGTGGAAAGCGCACGCTGAAGTAGTCCTCTGCAATGGCGTTGATGGCAAGCCCCGACCCGCCAGCCGTATCGCCTTGCGCAAAGGCGTGGGAGGCGACTAGCTCGCCTTGGGCATCGAGAATTTCCACCCGTTCCACCTGTTCCACTCGGATGGGGGTAGTTATCGCAAAAGTATCGAATCCCAGCAGGTCTGGCGAATCCATGCGCATCCGCACGGCATAGGTAAAGGAAGTAGAGGTCGAAACCTCTACTTGGCGGGGAAAAATCTCGGCGACGAATTCGTCGGCCAGCGGTGGAGTCAAATACGAAAGGGAGATGTGCTCAAGGCGGCGCGCCGATTGGATATCATTGCTCTGCGCGCTGACGCGGAACTGGAGAAAGTGCCGCGGCGAAGGGGAGATGATCGGGGTGCCTTGGGCGGATGTGCCCTCGTCGAGTGGATAGGGAGGACTCCAAGGGCTCCAGTTTTCCAGATCGTCCTTGATCGAGCCTTTGGACCACGTGACGCCGTTATCATCTACTAAGGGGAGCCGTTCGTACTCGTCTAGGCGCATAGGCTCAGTGGGATCGGCAATGGAGAAGGGAATCTCGGGGTCGGTGCGCTTGTCCGTGCGCTGGCGATGAAAAATGAAGGGCGTGTCGTCATTACCACTGCGCGTGGAAATTAGCAGGCTGGACTGAGCCGAATCCCCCACGGCTTTTTCCACCCAGCGAATGTGTCCCCAAGCCGCAAGGCCCGTGGCGAAAATGTCCGAGAAGTACGTAGCCGTCGGCAAAAAGCCGGTGCCGTAGATTTCGATCTCGTCTATTTCAAAGGGGATGGGGGTGGCCGAGCGCAGGCGGAAGGAGCGAATATAGCGGGGCGGATCGAATTCGATGTCAACGACGGGGTTGGTGTTTTGGGCTTCTTCCACTATGGGCGCGCCCCATACGGGAAAACCATCGGCCGTGAGGTTGAGGCCGTCGTTGACGAACAGCTCAAACGCGCGCAAAAAGTCGTTTTGAAAGGCGGCCGTGGGCGCGGGATGGACCGTATTGCGCGGGTAGAAACGAAAGCGATTGACGCCGAAGCGGGCCCCTAAGTCGCCGATGATGAGGGTGCCGCGCACGTCGCCACTTTTGCGCTCAAAGGCTTGAGTCTCACCGCCGGCTAGGTCGCTGAGGATTTCAGCGAGGGCCTCGGTTAGATCCTCGCGGGTGAAGTCGGTGGTGAAGCGCAGCACCGTAGGGGCGGCTATGGTGCCGCCGCGTTCGAGGGTGTCCGAAGCGATGTTTTCGCCCTCTTGCAGTTGGCGGGGTGCTAAGACTCGCTGGGAGAAGTCGATGAGTTCGCCTGGAGCGTTGCCTATTAGCACTGCGTTGGGATCGACCAAGCTGCGGTACTCTGGGTCCAGCGTACTGATAGCAGCACCGGTGCCATCCCAGTCGATGGGGGCATCTAAGCCCACGCTGAGCGTATCCAAGGCCCCGACTGGGGCCATGAGGACGAGGGCTGCTAGGCTGTGAGCAAGTAGGCTTCTCAACACGCTCAGGCTCCTAGTAGGCGACCGAAATGGTGCCAACTTGTTCTTCTGCGCCTTCGTCGGTATCTAGCCGAATGCGGTAGATATAGACCCCTGGAGACACCAGACGGCCGTCGGACCGACGGCCGTCCCAAGAATACTCTACTATTCCGGTTTTGATCTGCGTGGTAGCCAAGGTCTGCACCTCGTGGCCCGAGAGGTCGTACAGGGCCACTTGCAGGGGCCGGCGCGCAACCACTTCGCGCACGTCAAAGGAAAGTTGCACGATGTCGTTGACCCGGTCGTTGTTGGGGGTAAAAGGGTTGGGATGCACTCGCACATCCGTCAACAGCCGACCTCCTACGCGGGTGCGCACGGCCAGCACGTCGCCACCATAGCGGAAGGTGGCGTTGCCCGGCTGGACTTGCTGCTTGATGCGGTCAGGGTCGTCGCTGTTGTACACCCAGCCGGCAAATTCAGTGCCGAAGCGCAGGACCGGCACTTGGAAGGCAACCTCCACCTGCTTGAAGCGGTCGGTTTCTGGGCTTGACAGCTTGCGATCTAGCGACACGATGATGCGGTCGGTTAGCACTTGGGGCGGAAAGGCCGCCAGATCGACCTCCACGCCGCCGATTTTGACGTGATAGACGGTGTCAACTTGGGTGTGGGTGCCGATTTCGAGCCGGTCGAAGCCCGTGTCGCCGGTCTGGAAATCTGGACTCACTACGTAGGTGAAGCGCTGGGAACGGGCGTCTTCGACTTCAATCGGCCAGATCTCGCCCAGTAGAGCAGAAGCCGACAGGGAGTGAGCTAGCTGAAACTGGAGCTCGTCGATACGCGGAGCCTCGGTTTCAGTGGCAAACAAGGTGACCTGCAACTGCAGGTAGCGCCGTGGGGAGGGCGACTGCAGGACCGTGCCGTCGGCCCAAGCGGCCGCCTCCTGAGCGTGGTCGCGCAAGCCGTCCTCAAAGTCGTAGGGAGGCGACCAAAAGCTCCAGTGGTCGCGGTCGTATAGCGGGGGCTCGCGCTCGCGGACGGGCAGGCTGAAGTGCTCGTCAAAGCTGATTTCCTCGGCTTCGCCGGTAATGGCGTTGGGTTCCCAGTAGATGTGGGGGTTGTGGTCGGTGCCCGTGCGGGTGCGGATTTCGACTTGGGTGCCGGGGGGGCGCTGGCCACTCCAGCGGATTTTGCCCCAGTTGATGGGTTGGCCAAAGTCGAGGATGTCGGTTAGATAGCGGGCTTTGCGCACAAAACCTTGTCCGTAGATTTCTACCTCGGCGATTTCCCAGTCGCGCACCGGGTCCAAGGCGCGGATGGCGACCCAGCGGATGTGCCGCAGGGGAAAGCGAAAATCGACCACCACATCGAGGTTTTCGCGCACGCTGCGCAGAATGCTATAGGCCGAATCGTTGCTCACCCGATAGCCGCCGAGGCCGGCCGAGGAGATGACTTTGTGCCAGCGCAATCCCTTGGGGACCGCGAAGGCATCGTCGGCTATGGGAACGCTGTTGTCGGCGACGCCAATCTCGTACCACTCGAGGAAGTTGGCGGCAAAGCTCTCCTCGCCAAATGTGTCGGGATCGGGTTTGGGCTCGGCCATGGCGGCGATGATATGGGCGTCTTCGGTCTTGCTGAGCCGGGGATAGAAGCGGATGCGGTTGATGGGCATTTCAGCACCGAAATTGGTAATGGTATTGTTGCGGAAGCCGCGTCCCACCCCCGGAGGTGCCCCTACGCGCTGGACGAAAATGCGGAACATGGCCGTGGTGCGGTCACCGTCGTAGGCCCGCAGAGTACTGGGCAGGGTCATGCCCATGAAAGCCGAATTCTCGCCCTGAGTGACGCGGATATTGCCACCCAGATCGTGAAAGGGCACTTGGCTCTGGCCGTTCTGGTCCCAACCGACGATGTGGGTCAGGTTCAAGTTGGGATCAACCCAAGACGGAGTCATGGCCCCGTCGGCATAGTTGATCAGGGTATCGGCACCAATCCACTGAGGGGACGTGCCCACCGCCTCGGTTCGCACGATTTGGCCGTCGGAGCCGTACACGGTGTAGAAGCCGCCTTCTTCGCCTTCTAGCGCGAGGGGAATGGTCCAGGGGTTGCCGTCCTCTCCACCCAGCGCGAACTCGGCCCGATCGCCCAGTGCCGGACCCGCCAGTGCAACGACCAGCCATAACGCCCCGTGTTTTCTCATGCGGTACCCTTTGCGAAGAACCAAAAAAAGCCCGTGTTCCAGCATGGAACACGGGCTTCTGAGCGTTGCCCTTTAGCTGGATTGAGGTGATTCCAGCGGAGATGTGACCTACTTAAAGTGGGACTTGATGCGGCCCCAGCTATCGTCTTCGACCGCAGTCGAAGCGACAAAGGCCGGATCCGGTTCGGCTAGGAACCAATCGTTGACGGACGAGCAGCAATTGTCAAGGGTGCTCCAGTAGCCGCAGCAACCAGGGGTGCGATAGTTATTGAAGTCGCCGTCGTTGTCGATCTGGACGATAGAAATGTGGATGATCTGACCTTCTTCCAAATCCCATACTTCCACATCGTCGGGCTGGTAGCCGCCCTCTTGGCCCTTGGGGTACGAGCCGATGGGCGTGAGACCCATTTCGTAGTAATAGGTGCTCTCGCCGAATTCGTCGCCATCCCAAGTGTAGTTGAATTCGAGCCAATCAGTGCCGGGCCAGATCCACTCGGTGCCGGTCAGCTCGCCCGGCCGCAACCAGAACCAATCGCCGAGGGTCGGATGGACGGGCACCGCGAAGTTGTAGCGGGTATTGATGCCGATGTTTTCGTCGTTGATGTCGACGTAGCCGCCGTCATCGGCATAGGCGTCGTGGTTATAGGTAAAGGATACCTCCCACGAATCGTCCTCGCTCCAGTGGCTGGTGCGATCCATGTTGTGCTCGTCGTCGAAGGTCTGGGTGGCCATATAGATCTTGTTGTCCGTCTCGTTCCAGCCGACCCGGTGCAACATGCTGAAGTCGGTGACGTCCCAGTCGGCGTTGCTCCAGCCTTCGGGCACTAGACCACGGGCGTCGTTGAAGACCGAGTTGTCGATGCCATAGGAAGCTGGCACCCCGTCCCAGTCGCCGTGATTGCCGTCAATGGTGGGGGTAGCCCCGTCGGGAAACTGGACGACGAACCAAACCGTGCCGGCATCCCAGTGCGCTTGGCCCGTATTGGGCAGGGCCGCCAAGGCGAGAGCTGCAAAGAGAATAGCGATGCGCTTCATGAACCAACCTCCTTTGGATGAGTTCAATGAACTAGAAAAAATCCTTCGTGCCTGCGAAGTTCTATAAGAATAAAGCGAATGCGCCGCAAGCTCAAGCAAAAAGTAAGCGGAGTTCCGTCAGTAGTAGAGAGGGATGCGGTTGCCCACCATGCCGGTAAAGCCGTCGATGACCAACCAGACGCCGCCGATGACGATGTGGCCCAAGGCAAGGCCCAAGAAAAAAGGCAGGGTCTGGCGGTACAAACTTACCCCTCCGTACTTGAGCACCAAGCTCTTAAAAAGCCAAGCTAAAAAAAGCGTGAACCAAATCCCGTCCATTACCCGGCCGTGGCTGACCAAGAACCCAAGCGGATGGAACGGCCACCACAAAAACTGATGCCGGGCCACAAGCAGCAGTCCCATAATCAGCCCTCCCCCGCCCATCCACAAGTACCCACTCAGGCTAGGACCGGTGGGATTGGTGATCTTTTCAAGGGCAAAGCGAGAGGGCTCTTCGGAGTAGTGTTGGGAAATGAGCAGGTTCATCGAGCCGTAGCGGTAGGCGAGGTAAATAGTGAACCACGCCGACAGGACTAAGGCGATAACCATGGCCAAGCCCACGGCCCACGTCAGGCGGCGCTGACCGCTTTTCAGTTCGCTGCCGAGGCGCAGACCGTGGGCTAGGGGGGCCATCATAAAGACCAACAGGTCGCCGCACCACACCATGGTGTAGCCGGTGGCGATCATGCCCTTTACGCCCAAAGCCGACACGCCTACGCTAGACACGGCAAAGCCCGCTGGGATCATGTTGGCTTTGAAGATCGGCAGTCCGGTCTCGGAGATGACCCGGGCTAGGCCGATGAAGATGACCAAGCCAGCAAAGAGGAAGACCGGGACGATCCAAGCGGGAATGCCGGTCTGCCACAGCCAGAGCCATAGGCCGGCAATGCCACAAGCTGCGCCGCAGACGGCGGCCCGATAGGACATGATCTCGTCGCCGTCTTCCACTGGGGCGTCTCGTCGCCAAGCCTTTTGCAGGACTCGTTTGAAATGGGGCCGGCCTATCCACAGCCCCGAGAGAACCAAGACGATGAGAGCCCCCATCATCTGGTGCCCCATGCCCGGTTCGGTCCACCAGCCCAATTCGGCTTGGGTATCTTGCAAGCCGTAGTAAAACAGCAGCCCTTCCTGTAGCTGATGCAGTAAATAAAAAAACCACAAGCTGAAGCCGATCTGCGTATTGATGAAATAACCAAAGCCCAGTATGAGAAAATTGAGCCCAAAGGTCAGGAAAATACTCTGGCGAAACACGTCGACGGAGGATCTGAGGACGACTTGGGGGAACCAGGGGAAGTAGTTGTGCAGCGCAAAAAAACTCATAAAGACCACTGGGATGGCAAAGCCGGTCCACATGGTCCAACTGCGGAAAAAGGGCTTTAACAGCCGGCCTTGCGGATCGTCGGCCATCATGGCCAGCGGTACCTGCATGAGCGGGTAGATCAGGCGTTCGTGCTCGACCCACTGGCGGCGCAAGATGACGCTGAGGCAGGTCACGGCTAGATACAGGGAGCAATAGAGCAGCAGCCAAGCTCCCAAAGGAGGCAACCAATGCGCCCAAGGGATACCACTGCCGCGGCTGGCTCCCTCGTAAAATTCTTTAACTGCTTCGGGGTTGGCTACCAAGATCCAGCTAGGTAGCCACGGATGAATTTGGCCGACCCAATCGTTTTCCGGGGTAGCGTAGTAGAAGGTGCCCGTAATCATGGGCATGAGCAGGCCGTTGACGCCTTTGGTGGGAATGGCCGCAGCCACCATCATCATGGTGAAGATGGTAATCAGCTCGCCCCGCTGGAGGGCCCAGCCGCGCCGACACCAGCCCAAGATTAGGTGAAGGGTCAGCAGCAGTACGAAAAACAGGAAAAACGCGATCGGGGTGGCCGAAGTCAGGGCCAGCGAAGTGCCTTGGATTAGCTGGCGTCCGTAAGGTGCGCCAATGGCAATGACGGCGCACAGGACGCAGCCGATGAAGATGCCGCGCCCGGTCACATGGGCAGCAAGAGGAGATTGCGAACGCGACATGGGCTGGTTGGGATGGTGTGGAGGATGCTGGGCGATTCGCTGCGAATAGGCTACTAAGTTCTCTGCTAGATGCCAAATGCCGAGCGTGTTTACGGCTGGCGAAACTCTGGTTTTAGCTCGTAAAAGTTGAGATACTGCTTGGGGGCAAGCTGGACTGAACGGGGCTGGTAGCGTTCGAAAATCAACTCGGTGGCGAACATATCCTGTTCCCGCGCCCAGATGTGGGGGTTGTCGTAGGGAATAAAGGGCCGCTTGCGGGGGTCTCGGGGCTGCTCGGTTACATCGACATTGCCCAGCAGGAGGTACGTGGGTCGGCGGCGGAGGACGTACTGACCGTCGTGCTTTTCGTGGCCGGCCCAGCCCCGGCCTAGGCCCGACAGGTTGCGTCGGGCAATGTGTCGGTCCGTCAGGCCGAGCATATCGCGCACTTCGAGCTTGGAGTAGTAAGCCACCGCGCCAATGGGCACGACGGCAATGCTAGCCCCTGCTGGCGCACTGGCGGCAAACCACTGGCCCACCTGGGTCCAGCGGGGAATTTCCACCTGTTGTTGAAATTGATATGCGCTGTAGTGCGACTTGAGGCGCGGCGGCGACCAGTGCGTATAAGCCCAAGCGCAGCCCAGCACTACCGCCAGGGCTACCCCGCTTTTGCGGGCTACTAAAAAGGGCTGCGCCAAGTCGGAGACACAGGCTGCGGCCAAGGCCGCAAACAGGGGCAGTGGGACCAGCGCAAAGCGATACATGGGGAGGCCGTCTCCGCCCAGCCACGCGACGGCCAGCCAGAAGAGCAACCAGCCGACGGCCACCAAGCGCATCCCGGCTGTGCGGCGCAACATAGCGAAAACCGCCAGCCCGACCAGTAGCAGCAGGCCCTCGTGATCGGCGGCGTAGTCGTGCAGATAGTCCAGCCCGCGTTGTATTTGGGCCCAGCCTCCCCCGGTTTTGGCATAGTATGTATTGGGCAGCCAATCCCCGTAGTACCAGCGGCGGAGCCCCAACAAAAGGGAGTACGGGCCGCCGCCAACAAGGAGCCACGGAAGCCATGAGCGCCCCTCGCCCCGCTTGGCTTGTACGAGTTGGTGGCAGCCTAAAACAAGTAAGACCAGCAGACCCTCCGGCCGGGCTAGGGTAGCGGCGGCAGTCAAACTAGCTGAGGCCCAGTAGCCCCCGGCCAAGGCGGTGGCAAAAGCAGCGGCAATCAGGCCGACAAAGAGCGCAGTCTCCATGCCCGAGGTGGCCCAGCAGGCGAAAGAGCCGTTAAAGGCCAGCAAGGCCGGAGCGATCAAGGCAGCCAGCGGGGTCGCCCCGCACTGGCGAGCTAGCCAATAAGTGGTCGGGAGGGCTAGAACCGAACATAGCAAGCCGAGGGTACGGGCGGCTTCTAACAGGTCAAAACCGCAGGCCCCAAACCCGGCCAAAAGCAGGGTCCACAGTGGGCTGGTAAAGCCCTCGACGCGTTCTCCTGGATTGAAAACCAGCCCGTGTCCGGCGAGCAAATTGGCCGCGTAGCGCATGATGATAAAGGCGTCGTCGGAGACGAAGTTGTAGTGCAGAACGTGGAGGACGTGTAGTGCGATCAGCGCGACTAAAGCCCCAGCAAGGAGGCGGTTGATAGGGGGCTGGACCACGGCTTACTCCCAGTGGGCAAACGGGTTGGCGCAGGGGAGTTCGTAGGGGTCGTAGTAAGCTCGATAGCCGACGGTCTTTGCCTCGTCGGCTCCATGCCAAAAGAAATCGCTCGACAGCAAAAACTGCTGGCCGAGCCACTCCTCAGCTTGAGTATCGCCGGCACTGGCCCGGCGCAAAAGCGCGTGCTGGTCTCGCGCCAGCAGGTCTTGCGCGAAGCGGGCCAAGCCGTCCTCGTCTATCCGCAGGTAGGGCAGCAGGCGGCGCACGGTTGCTGCGGTTTGCTCAGTCCAAGGGTCGTCGAACTGGCGCGGGCGGTAAAGCCACCGGCCTAGGCCGATGCCCAGCGACAGGGCGGCTACTGCTCCCAAGAAGGTGCGGCGCTTGTTCCAGGTCGCCATAGTCCCTATGTCAGCAGGTGATGGGCCGCCCACAGGGATAGGGCCGATAGGGTGAGAGTCGGGTTGACCGGCGAACTGGTTGGGAAGGCTCCGCCGCCCAAGACCAGTAAGTTGCGAACTTGGTGGTGGACCAGACCGCGATCGACGATGCTGCGGCGCGGGTCGGTGCCCATCGGTGTGGTGCCCAAGATGTGGTTCTCGGTGGGGGAGGGCCGGGGGTCGAAGTCGATTTTTTCTACTGGCAGGGGCCGCAAAAGTTCGGGCAGGGCCTCCGCGAGCGCGTCAATGCCGCGCTGGGCGTACTCCGAGTGGTTCCGGTACACGGTTTCGGGTTGGGCGGGATCGCCAGCGGCAATGCGGACGTGGTTGTGCGGTGCGGGTAAGTCCTCAAAGAGGAATTTGAGCACTAGCCGCTGTCGCCACTTGCCCCGTTCCAAGCGCAGGGTGGGCACGTTCCACGATTCAATCAGGCAGCCGGCCCGCTGCGACCGGTGAGGGCCGTCGTACAACATGTACCCGTGCCCGGTGATGCTAGTGCTGCCTTGGAAGTTCTCGACCCCGTCGAGATCTATGGTCGCGGAAACGGCGACTTGCTCGTGGAGGAATTTGCCCAAGAGGGGATGAGACAAGTCCGAGCGCAGCAGAATGTGCGGATTGAACAAGGCATTGGCCCCCAAGACCACCAACTGGCCCTGCGCTTGGGTCTCGGTACCGTCCTTTATGTAGCGGACGCCTTGAGCCGTGCGGCCGGTGGTTTCCACGCTTTGGACGGCGGCCTCCAGTACCAACGTAACGCGGGGGTCGGCGTAGAGATGGCCCATTTCGTTGAGGACCGTAAACTTGGCGTCTATGGGGCACAGGTGGCACACGCCGCTGGCGCAGCAGGCGGGTCGTTGGGCCGTGGCCAAGCGCGCCCGGGCCGTAGGCTGGTGAAAAAAGAGTTCTGGATAGGCTTTTTTAAGTAGCTGATCGGGTTGGGAAAAGCGGTGAGGTGGCTGGGGATAGGGCTGGCTACGGGGCTGGGGTGAACCATCGGCCGGCCCGGAGACGGCCATGAGTGCTTCGGCATGGCAGTAGAATTCCTCCAACTCGTCGTAGCTAAGGGGCCAGTCTGTGCCCACTCCATAGGTGGATTGCAACGCAAAGTCGCTGGGCATCATGCGCGGCGTCACCGCCCACCAACAGTTGGAGCCGCCGCCCAAGGCCGGCGTGTAGAACCACTGTTTGCGGCGATGGCGGTTGACAAAGGTGGTTTGGGGTGGTGTGCTGGCCGGTTGGCGGTGGCGCAGTTGCCAAGCATGGGTGTCGCGGCGGCCTCGCTCCAAGACCAAAATCCGGGCGTCGGCCCGGCACCGGGCTAGATAGGCCGAGAGAAAGAACGAAGAGGCAAAGCCGGTGCCCACGACGATGAGATCGTAGTCTTGATCCATGCGCTGGTCCTAGTGGAAACAGGGCTGCCGGCCGCTGGAGGCGACTGGGCGGAAATAGAGCAATTTGCGCAGCGGCCACGGGATCGGCTGCCGCAGTTGAGTACTTGGGGGAGCGCTGGGGCTGGCGTGTCGCTCATAGGTAAGCGAGGTGTTGGGGTGCTGCTGGAGCACGGCGCGCACCTCAAAGAAGGGTAACATTAGTTTGCGCTGCGCCAGACTGGCCAAGAAGCCGGACGAAGAGTCCTTTATTTCTATTAGGTCTCGCTGGAAACCAAACAGTTGCACCCCAGCCGGTACCAGTAAGTGGTTACTCTTCCCCCCTTCGGTGCGCAGGTTGGAATACATGGCAAACGCCGTCTCGGTCTTGAGCCCCAAGTAGGGACTACACCCGTTGAGGCCGGTCAGCAGAGGCACCAGCAGCACAGGCCAAGGCCGGAACGAGAATGCGGGCCGCGCCGGAGGTGCTTTGGGGAGGAGGACGAAAAGGACGATTAGGCCAGTGCTGTACAGTCCCCACAAGGGAAGCACCAACTCAGTCGGTGTGGCAATCAGGTCGTTTAACACGACCAAAAATCCCACCCCCACAACTACCGCGCCGACAGCGAGGAAACTTTTACCGAAAAAAGACATGTCCTCCCATCGCGCCGACTCAAAAAGACGCCGGGTTGGCCAGCCAGCATCGAGGCGCAGGGGAGCAAACAAAAACAGTAGGGCAAAAATCATGGAGGAGAAGTTGTAAAATTCGCTTATGGGATTAAAGCCGACCGCCGCGTGAAAGAGGAGCCCGAGTAAAATACCGGCATTGCGGCTAGGGGCCCAGCACAGCAGGAGCGGAATGGCTGCTTCAACGGCTAGGGTGAGGTAGATAGGGACCGCTCCTGCCAAGGCGAAGGGAAGCAACTGGAGTTGGGCCGCGTAGAAGTGGACCGCGCAGCTTGTCTGGGGATCGAGGAAGTCGGCGTTGAGTTTGTGAAAGACGGCGAAGAAGTAGAGGATGATCAGTTCGAGCCGGACGATGGGGGCAAAGGTTCGGTACAAGGTCCCCGGCTCCACGGCGAACGTGCGCCCGGCCCACGCCAGCCGGGCGTAGGCTTGGAGGAGCGTCAGGTTCACCAGTCCGGTGAAGAGCCAGTGGTTGGAGATAAAAGGAGCCGTCGTCCAGCTTTCGCACATCTGTAGGACGGCCAGCAATACGAGGCGGTGCGGTTCGGACGGCCGGTGGAGCAGATAGAGTGCGGCGGCAGCGAGTAAGGTACTGAGCAAAGGAGCTGGCCAAGGATCTTTGGCAACGAGGTGAAAAAGCGTTGCCAAGCCCCAGAGGACGCAGAAGGTCGAGTACGTCTTTTGCTCGCTGGTCGGCATAGCGGCATTAAGATAGAGAATCCGACCGGCGCTCAATAGAGAGGAATGCGATTGCCCACGGTACCGGTCACGCTGTCGATGAGTAGCCAGACGCCGCCGCTGCTAATGTGGCCTAGGGCCATGCCGAGAAAAAAAGGCTGCATTCTGTGGTACGCGGCGGCCCCACCAAAACGCAGCAGGCACTTTTTGCTCAGCCAAGCTAAGAATACCGCAAACCAGATCCGTTCCATCACGTAGCCGAAGCCGACGACAAAGCCGAGGGGATGCAGAGGCCACCACAGCAGGTAGCGCCGGGCCGCCAGCAAGCCCGCCATAATCGCGCCGCCGCCGCCAGTCCATAGCCAGCCCGCTAGGCTCGGCTCGGTGGGGTCGAGGAGGTGCCGCGCTGCCAAGCGCGAAGGTTCGGTGGCGTAGTGCGTCGAAAGATACAGGTTGATGGCACCGTGGCGGTAGGCCATATGCAGGGTGTACCACAAGGACAGCACCCAAGTGAGGAGCATGGCGGCGGCCAAGGCCCAAAAGAGGCGGCGCTGTCCGCTTTTTAACTCGCTGACTAAGCGCAGGCTATTGGCCAAAGGAGCCATCATAAAGACCAGCAAGTCGCCACACCACACCATGGTATAGCCCAAAGCTACCGTCCCGTGGGGCCCGAGTGCCGAAGAACCTACGCCAGACAGGGTAAAACCTGCGGGGATCATGGCCGGTTTGACAATCGGCAGGCCAGTCTCGGCGATGATGCGGGCTAAGACGACAAAGATGGTCAGACCAACCGCCAAGACGAGTAGGGCGATCCAAGCGGGGAGGCCGGTTTGCCACAGCCAGAACCACAAGCTCGCGAAACCCACTGCGGTGCCGACTACCGCGGCTCGGAAGGACATGATCTCGCCTTGGTCATCCACTGCATCGGTTCCATCCCAAGCGCGCTGCAGGACGGCTTTGAGATGGTGCCGAGCGTTCCACAAGATCGCACCCAGCAAGACCGCGATGGCTCCCATCATAAGGTGCCCTCTGATCGGAACGCTCCAGTGGCCCAAATCGGCTTGGCTGTGAATGCCCATAACGCCGAAGGCCGCGTCTTGGAAATAGGCGATTAGATAGAACAACCACAGGCTGAGACTGATGTTGAGATTGATGAAATAAGCCAAGCCTAGCATGAGAAAATTGATGTTTAACTGGAGACTGCGGCCGCCTTCAATAGGCTGCACCGCCGTAGAGAGTCCCGGAACCGACATTTGAGGAAAGTAGTGATGCAAGGCCCCCAAACTGGTGAGCAAGAAGGGAATAGCAAAACCTACCCACATGACCCGGTTCCTGAAAAATGGTTTGAGCAAGCGGTCTTCCGTCCCCTCGTCAATCATGGCCAGCGGCGCTTGGGCGAGAGGATAGGCCAAGCGCTCGTAATCGACCCATTGGCGGCGCAGAATCGCGCTGATGCAGAGGAGCGTCAGGTACAAAGCCATGTAGAAGGCAAACCACGCTGCTAGCGGCGGCAGCCAGTGTGCCCAGGGGATGGTTGTACCGCCTTCGTAGAAGTCGGTGATGGCTTGGGTATCGTCGACCAAGATCCACCGAGGCAGCAAAGGGTGGACTTGCGCGGCCCATTGATTTTCGGGCGAGGCGTAGTACAAGAAGCCCGTGATGATGGGCAGTAGCATACTGACCACGCCTTTGGTGGGTATGGCTGCAGCCGTGGTCATCATCGTGAAAATGGTGATCAGTTCGCCGCGGGTAAAAGCCCACTCGCGGCGGCAACGGCCCAAGAGCAGATGCAGGGTCAACAGCAAGACGAAGAGTAGGAAAAAGGCCACCGGGGTGGCGGATGTCAGAGCGAGGGCTGTCCCTTTGATGATCTGTCGAGCGTAGGGAGCGCCCACGGCGATGAGCGCACAGAACAAGGACCCCGCTAGGATGCCTCGCCAAGTAACGGCTGTCCGGAGATTGTGGTGGACCGTGGGGGCACTGCGACGCGCTAGATAGTCCTGATAGTCCGGTGGTACTTTTGATTGCAAGCGATTAGCTCCAGCCGATGGCTAAATGATCAAGGTTTTGATTTAGGGTCAGCCCCCACCGCTTGCAGGGCTTCGGCGAGATTGGCGCGGGCTTGGCGATAGGTGGGTTTGAGTTGCAGTGCTCTTCGGTAGTGTTCGATGGCTTCTGCGAACTGACCCCGGAGGGCTAAGAGCCGCCCCAAATTGTTGTGCGCCTCGGCAAAGTCGGGTTTGAGTTGGAGTGCGCGGCGGTAGTGTTCGATGGCCTCCGCGTCCCGTCGTTGGATCGCCAAGGCCGCGCCCAGATTGCTGTGGGCCAAGGAGAGGTCGGGAGCGAGGCGGAGTGCTTGTCGGTAGTGGTTGATGGCCTCGGCGACCGCGTTTTGGCCGAGGAGGGCGTTGCCCAGTTTGAGGTAGGTTTCGACGCGGTCTGGCTCGGCTTTTAAGGCGCGGCGGTAGTGGCGCAGTGCAGCGGCAGACTCGCCCCGGGATTGGTGCGCGTCGGCGAGGTTGAGGTGAATTTGGGCGCTGCCAGGCTTTAGCAATAGGGCTTGCCGGTAATGGCCGATGGCTTGGTCGAGCTGACCGCGCTCTTTGAGGATATTGGCCAAATTGTTGTGGGCGATCCAAGCACCGGCGTTTTTTTGCAGGGTATCGCGCCACAGGGTCTCCAGATCGGCATAGACCTGTCCTTGCCGCCAAGTGAGCAGACCGCAGACGGCCAAGACCAACGCGAGGGCGACTGGTCCGGCCGCCGGCTGACCCAGCCGCGTCCACGCGCGCTGCCCACCGGCGGCGGCCAGCGCCAAAAGCCCCAGACTGGCCAAGTATTGGAAGTGGTCGGCGACGAAGGAGTAGAGCATGGGGTAGAAGTTGAAAAAGCCGAGGGCCGGCGTTAGGGTACCGGCAAAAAACAACATCCCGGTCAGCGGTCCTCGCCCCAAGCGCTCCCGAAAGGCCCAGAGCAGGATTCCGACGCCCAAGGCTCCAGCCGG
The DNA here is from genome assembly GCA_022825835.1 of Candidatus Latescibacterota bacterium. Lineage (GTDB taxonomy): Bacteria > Latescibacterota > UBA2968 > UBA8231 > UBA8231. The sequence continues at coordinate 51,035 of JAJDVZ010000175.1, read as the reverse complement.
ATAGAGATATTGCCAGACCGCGGTCGCATCGATTGCCCAGCGGGGATAGATAAATGTAAGGTTGAGCGGCACGAGGAGTTTCGCCGCGTAAAACCACAGCGCCCGCCCGGCGATCAGGCCGCGCTCCACCAGCGACAAGTCCCATTCTGGCCCCCAAGCGCCGACGCTGTGCCTCTCCATCCACACCGTCATCCCGCTCATGGCCACCCCTAGGGCAAAAAAAGGCACGAGCGCTACTGCCGTGCGCCGCATTGGCGTTTGCCCCTTCCACCACAGCACCAGCAACAGGGCGGCCGGCAGGGTGCAGGTGACGGTCTTGCTGAGCAGGGCCGCGGCAAAAAGGAGCAAAGCGGCCCAGTACAAGCGAGGACTGCGCGTTTCTTCATAGCGCAGATAGGCCCATGCCGCGCTCAGATAGAATGCGCCGGACAATGTGTTTTTGCGCTCGGTAATCCACGCCACCGACTCGACGTGTACTGGATGCAGGGCAAACAGGGCGGCAGCGGCCCAAGCGCCGGGTACTTTTAGGCGGATTAGCAGCCGCCAGACCAAAACGGCACTTAGGGCGTGCAGCATTACATTGACCACGTGATAGCCGGTCGGGTTCAAGCCCCACAGACGGTATTCGAGCCAATAGGTCGTATGGACCAGCGGGTAGTATTGGCGCGTGGCTCCCGGCTGGAACCAGATCTGCCCAAGCCCCGCTAGCGAGCGCAGGGTGAGATTGTCCTGCACGTAGTCGTCATCGTCCCAGATAAAACCGCCGTTCATCGCCGGTATATAGGCCCCGACGGTCAGCCCCACCAGCAGGAGAGCCGGCAGGAGCCAAGTGCGGCGGTCTGGTTGGGAGGAAGCTGCGGATGGGCACATGGGAGGGTTGGGCGTTGGGCGTATTGCGGCGGGCAGACTTTGTGCCTTACAATATAACCATGTGCACCTGCTTGAAAATAGGCTCCAGCCTGCTGCTGGCCGCCCTCTTAGGGCTGCTGGCTTGTGGAGATCGCCGCACGGCTCCCACAGGAACTGAGGAGGCCGGCGCTGTCGTGCTGCTGACCGCTAAGGTGGATGCTGAAGTGTCCGCTAGGCTCGCCCAAGTCGAGGTAGTGATAACTGCGGCCGATATGCCAGCCATGCGCCAGCCATTGGCCGTGGACGGTGAGCGCATCGTCGGTACTGTCTCCGAGATTCCGGCAGGTGTCGCCAGACTATTTACAGTTTCCGGGTACGATGCGACGGGTGCCTTGGTGGCCAGCGGCTCGGCCAAGCTGGACCTATCCCCGGGGCAGTCTGCTCCCCTCGGTCTTACCCTTGTTATTGAGCCGTCGCCTTCCCGCTCGCAGCCGTCGATTACTGTAGAGTTGGCCCCAGGCGTGCTGCTGGATATGGTGTGGATCGAGCCGGGTGTTTTCACTATGGGTTCGCCGCTGGACGAGCCGGGCCGCAACGACGACGAAGGTCCTCAACTCGAGGTGCGCCTGACCCAGGGTTTCTACCTAAGTCAGTGCGAAATAACCCAGCGCCAGTGGACGGCTGTGACCGGAGAACGGCCGTGGAGTCACTACGCTGATGAATTGAAAGAGGAACCCGACCGCCCAGCGGTGTACATCTCTTGGGAAGATGTACAGGAATTTATAGCTGCCCTCAATGCCACAGCCGGTGGCCAAGTGTACCGGCTGCCTACCGAAGCCGAGTGGGAATACGCGGGACGGGCGGGCACGGGGACGCCGTGGTCTTTTGGAAATGTCGAAAAGGACTTGGACCTCCACGCTTGGTGGACGGATAATATTTCTCTCACCGGGCGAATGGCCGCGCAGCCAGTGGGGTTAAAAACGCCCAACCCTTGGGGGCTGTACGATATGCACGGCAATGTATGGGAGTGGGTAGGCGACTGGTTGGGTGCGTACCCGGAGGGGCCGCTGACCGATCCCCAAGGGCCGACCGAGGGCACGGCGCGGGTGTTTCGCGGCGGCAGCTTTAAAGACGCGGCTGCGCTTTCCCGCTCGGCGCAGCGCTGCTGGAACGCGCCCGATCAGCGTTTCAGCCACATTGGGGTTCGGCTAGTGCGGGACTCGGACTCATGAGCGAAGCCACGCTGGCCCAGCTCACCGCCGAAATTCGCCGCTTTGTGGAGGAACGCGACTGGGCGCAATTCCACACCCCCAAGGACTTGGCCATTGGTCTTTCGACTGAAGCGGCCGAAGTCTTGGAGCATTTCCGCTTCCGCTCCGACCAAGAAATCGCCACCCGTTTAGAAGACGAAACCTTCCGCCGAGCTATCGGCCACGAATTGGCTGACGCGCTGTACTTTGTCCTGCTTATGTGCGACCGCTTCGGCTTAGACGCCGCGCAAATGCTGGAGGAGAAATTGGCCATTTCGGCTCAGCGCTATCCAGTGGAAAAGGCCCGAGGCAAAAATCTCAAATACACCGCCTACCAAGTTCCCTCAGCAAGCGATCATACCCCCTAGAGAAGCCGATGAAGCTCTGTCGCAATGAGTGGGAGTAAAGCGACATACGCCGCCGGAGGAGACGCGCAATAGGGATAGTTTTCGTAGGACCGCGGATTGCAGGAGCGAGCTAAGTACACGATAGTAAGCTAAGCTGTAGTGCAGCCACGAGTTAGGTTTATTGTAGTCGCTTAAGGTTGCAAATAAACCTAACCACTTTCCTCCCTGGAGTCGGATCGCAACTTGAGTATGAAAAAAGAGATCCCTCCAATTTTCCAAGGCCACTTAGAGGCTCGGCTCGGCTCAGCTCAGCTCGACGAGAAGACACCGGGTATCACCTTGCGGGCCGTGTCAATTGGTGCCCTTTTGTCGCTGTTCATCGGCGCGGCCGTACCCTATACCAATATGATCATCAAGGGCACGGTCATGGCCCACAATTTCAGCACACCGGCCGCCCTTTTTGTATTCTTCGTATTCACTCTCCTAATAAACACAGCCTTGGCCCTGCTAGGCCCTAGATTTGCCCTGAGCCGTTCCGAGTTGGCGGTGGTTTACATTATGGCGATGCTAGCCACCTCCGTGCCCACAATCGGCTTCACCGAAAATCTACTGCCTATCATCGCAGGACTCTACTACTACGCCACCCCGGAAAATAAGTGGCAAGAGTTGATTCACCCGCATGTGCCTAAGTGGATCGTCCCGCAAGATACAGAGGCCATCACTTATTTCTACGAGGGCTTGCCACCAGGCATGGCCCTGCCTTGGGACGCTTGGATCGAGCCGCTCTTCTACTGGTGCCTGTTCATCTTGTCATTCTACTGGGTGTCTATATGTATGATGACCATTCTGCGCAAACAGTGGGTCGAGTACGAAAAGCTGCCCTATCCTCTAGTCCAAGTCCCGCTAGAGATGATCCAGGATGAAGAGCGAGAGGCGCGCGGCCCTAACGAGAAGCGCTCGCTCGTTAAACCTTACTTTAGGAACCGGGTCATGTGGGTCGGGTTCGCCGTGCCTTTTCTCATAGGTACGGCGAACGCTTTCAGCGGCTATTTCCCTTTTCTGCCGCACATCGATACCCATTCCGAGATGCGTCTGTTCAGGGGTAGCACCTCCTTGCGTCTCGATTTGAACTTGGGCCTGATCGGTTTCGCCTATCTGCTCAGCCGCGATGTGGCGCTGGGGTTCTGGTTCTTCTTCCTGCTATCGACGGTGCAGCGGGGAGTCTTCAATGTTTTGGGGATACAAAGTACGGAGACTTTGAGCCGGTTTGCCAATTCGGTTGGTCCTTATCTGGCTCACCAAGCCATGGGTGCCATGATCGTGCTGGTCCTGTCCAGTGTGTGGATGGCACGTCGGCATCTACAAGCCGTCTATCGCAAGGTATTCAACTACGACTCGTCTATCGACGATAGCGACGAAATTATCTCCTATCGCACTGCGGTCTGGGGTCTGCTCGTGGGTCTGGGGGTGATGGGGACTTGGTTGTGGCAGTCTGGGTTGCCTTTGTGGGTTGTCCCGGTCTTTCTGTTTGGCATGACAGCGATCTTTATCGCCATCACCAGAGCGGTAGCGGAAGGCGGAATTTCCGTGATTCGCACGCCCTTGACCCCAGCCGATTTTGTGATTTCTGGAGTGGGTACCAGCGCGCTGGGTGCCTCTGGTCTGACGGGGCTGTCCTTCACCTATGTGTGGAGCGCCAATATACGCATCTTTTTTATGCCCTGTTTTGCCAATGCGCTGAAACTAGCCGAGGAGATTCGCGGCAGTAAAAGAGGTCTGCTATGGGCGGTTTTCCTAGCCCTAGCCGTCACCCTGCTCAGCTCGGTGTGGTCTGTTATGACCTTATCCTATAAGTACGGTGGGATCAACCTCCACCAGTTCTGGTTCGTGGGAGTGCCGCGCAATGCATTCAATTTTATCGCGCCTAAATTCGTCGATCCGGCCCCGGCTAGCATATCTGGTTGGGGCTTCACGGCTTTGGGGGCAGTACTCATGGGATTGTTGACTTATATCCGCTACCACTTCGTGTGGTGGCCGATCCATCCATTGGGTTTTGCCACGGGTACGTTCAACATTATGAACTGGGTGTGGTTCAGTATCTTCACCGCTTGGATGTTGAAGGGTATCATACTCAAGTTTGGCGGCTCCGCGGGATATTTGAAGACGCGGCCGTTTTTTCTCGGTTTAATTTTGGGCCAAGTTTCAGTAGCCGGTTTGTGGCTGATCATCGATGCCTGCACCGGAAAGACCGGGAATGTATTAGGGTATTTTTGAGAAGGTAGGAAGGTGCGTAACAGCAATTCATTAGATGGCTCCAAACCCCCTCGGATCACCTTGCGCGCCCTGATTCTGGGGGGGCTGACCATTGTCGCTGTGTTCTACTACCTCATCCTCGAGGTCGGACAAGCATCGGGGTCCGGCAGCTATGTCCGCTCGCAGTTCCCCATGGTGGCCTTTATGCCCTTCGTGCTGTGGCTGTTTCTCAACGCCGCCTGCGGGCACTTGTGGCCCCGGTTGGCCCTAAACCGAGGGGAACTGCTGACCATTTTTACCATGCTCTGGGTGGTGGGTGCCCTGCCGCAGTGGGGCTGGAGCGACTACTGGATTGCCATTATCGGAGCGCCCTTCTACATGGCCACACCTGAAAACCAGTGGTCAGATCTGCTCTTCCCCTATTTGCCCTGGCGCGTCTTTCCCGACTCCTCGCCTCGGGTGCTAGATACCTTCTGGATGGGGCTGCCTCAGGGGGCAGCGGTGCCGTGGGACGGCTGGGTCGGGGCGATTATCCAGTGGCTGGGGGCCTCGCTGGGGATGGTGGTCTTCGGCTTTTGTTTGGTGATGCTATTCCAGCGCCAGTGGATGGAAGCCGAAAAACTCTCGTTCCCACTGGCGCAGATGCCCCTTGATCTGACGCGGGGCTTCGACGGGCCGCGACGGGTGCCCGACCTGTTTCGCTCGGGTCTGTTCTGGATCGGCTGCGGGGTTGTCCTGCTGCCCTTGCTCTACAATATCGGCGCATACTTCACGCCGGGCTTGCCGCTGTTTGAACTCTATACCAAGCGCTTCCATCTCGAATTGCCCCGCCCTTTCCCGGGCTTGACCATCCGGGTTCTGCCCTTGGTTATGGCTTTGACCTATCTATGCCCACTGGACATCCTAGGAAGCCTAGTCGTCTTCGCCCTGCTGGCTACTGTCAAAATAGGGCTGATGGATCGGGTGGGACTGGTCGTAGGTGGGGAGGGGCAGCCTTTGGCACCGCAGGCGATCCTCTCGCTGGAAAGCTTGGGAGCCATCATTTTTGTGGCCTGCTGGTCCGTGTACTTGGCCCGCCGACACTTGCGAGAAGTGTGGCAACAGGTGCGCACTGGGGAGGGAGATCGGCGTCAAGTCGGGATCTACCGCTTGGCCTTGGTAGGTCTAATTCTGTCGGCCTGCTACGTCATCGCTTGGGCTTGTAGCTTAGGGGCGAGTTTGCCTCTAGCTATCGGTGCTTTTGTCCTGATGGTATCGACCTTTTTTGTCACCATTAAGCTCATTGCGGCCACGGGCTTTCCCTACCTCATGCCTAGTTGGCCCAATGCCAAGGGGAGTTCTTTTATCGTCGATTTGATAGGCTCGGCTCGCCTGTCGCCGCAGGATCTGGTCGCTTTCAAGATGTTCACTGGCCATGCCTTTTTCGGCAATATTCGCCTGCCGGCTTGGCCAGCCATCCCGCACCATCTGCGCATTTTCTCGCTGCGAGACCAGCCTTGGCTGGTGACTGCTACGGTGCTAGTCGCCTTTGCAACGGGTTTTCTAACTGCGGTATGGGCCAGTCTCGAGATGGCCTATGACAAAGGGGGGGCTGTTTTTCTGATGGGTGCGACCGGCCTCTTAGACGAGACCGTGCATCTGCTGCAAAATCCCAAAGTCGGGGATCCAGGGAAGTGGGGTGTCTGGGGGTGGGGCTTGTTCCAAGCGGGGAGCATAGCGGTGTTGCGGGCCCGCTTTCACTGGTTCTCGCTCCATCCCATTGGGCTGGCCTTTCAGCACACCTCGGGCACATCCATCTATTGGTTCAGCCTGTTTTTGGTCTGGGTCGCTAAACTACTACTGCTGCGCTACGGCGGAGTCAGAGCGTACCGCGAGGGCAAGCCTTTTTTTTACGGCTTAGGCGTGGGCTATGTAATCGGCGTCGTGCTCTCGGGAGTAGTGGATGTAATCTGGTTTCCCACGCAAGGCCACAATGTGCATGACTGGTAATATCTATGCTCAGGTATTGACTCCGTAGATCATCGCCGGGTTGTCGCGAAAGGCCGTTTGGGCCACATCGAGCGCCGTCGCCTCGGACAGCAAGCCCTCTTCCAGCAGAGACCCTAGCGCATAGGCGAAATTCCGGCGTGCCATCTGCAAGTGGCCATAGACGGTCTCGACCTGCTGCAAGTCATCCCCAAAGGCGATAATTTTGTTGTAGGGCACCATCTGGAGCCACTCTCTCAGGTCTAGCCGAGATCCAAAGGGGGAGATGATGTGAATCCAAGACATGTTCAGATAGACATTGGCAAAGGTCTTGCCCAATACAGCCCCCTCGCGCAGATAGGGGAAACCAGCGTGGGAGAAGTCAAAGCGGACTTGGGGGAAGGCCTGTAGCAAGGGGATGAGCGGCACCGGGCTACACCCTTCCATGCCCCCATTGTTGCCCGCCCGCATGCCTAGGTGGAACTGGACAGTCAGGTTGGCTTCCGCGGCGGCCTGACAGCACTGGAAGACCAGATAATCTTCTAGTAGTGCACCTTCTGCCGAATCCAGCCCCGCGTAGTCGTCCTGCAATAGACGGTCGAAAATAACGGCGGCTTGGCCGGCGTCCCGCTCTTTGAAGTCCATGCGGCGGTGGTAGGATTGCGACATCTTGACCCCAGCCACCCGGGCTTCCTTCCAGTCTCGGCACACCTGTCGAATTACTTCGGCGTGCTGGCGCAGGTCGCCGATGGACACATCGTAGTCGCGCTCTATCGCGTGGATTTGCTCGGCCGTGCGAAGCATGCTGAAGCGGTTGAGGCGGGGCAGGGGCAGGAATAAGGTCCGATCCACTTCTATCAGATCTTCCATATTGACCACTGACGTTGCGATATTGGCCTGTTGTTGTAGCACCGTTTTGTAGAAGCCCGGTTTGCTATGCGCTTGGATGGCCTCAGAGAGCGGTTCGACCGTGGTGGCCGTCAGATCGTCGAAGCCGAGCAGATCGCGGAAGCCGGTCAAGATGCACTGGGAGTATCCGGTCAGGCGGATCCGGTTCCAGTACGGCTCGAATAGGTCCCACCGCTGGTCCAGTGGGCGGCGAGCGTCGAACAGGGCCTCTTTATCCTCGGGAGAGAGGCCGGCCACCACTAAGTCGGCGGTTGGATAGGCGTGGTTGAAAAAGTCGAGGGCGTCCATCTGCTGCGCTAGGCGCTCGGCTTCCGGCCCCATGTGGGAATGGGAGTTGATGCACGGTATTTTTTCGATTTCTGCAAAGAGAGACTCCACCAGTCCCAGATCTGGCGCAGAGACGGTACTTCGCATGATGGGTATTTCCTTTTTTGTGGAATCGAGGGTAGAATCTGCCGCCCGACATCAATCTTTCAGGCTGGCGTACATCGTCATAAACACGGTACTATCCATCTGCGACCGGTCATCTCTTTCGACGCGCTCGCGACTGATTCTACGGATACTGTAGCCGAGTTGGGCTGTGAGCACATAGCCTAGGTACTGCCCCCTGTTTGAAAGCTGCATAGCCAAGACCGTGCTGTTGAAATCCTCGGTGAATTCACCCGCTGCTAAATCGTCCTCAGCAACCACCGAATCTCTGAAGAAGAGTTGTTCTATACCCGTCTCTATGGTCGTCCGCCGGAGAACGGGGAATTCGAAGGTCAGGAATAACAAACCAGTCCATTGATCTCGCACAGGGCGCACACCTCCCATAGAATAGGGAGTATTGTCCTTGAGCAATTCGCTCTTGATCTTCGGTCGCACCGTCAGAGCTTTGTACTGGTACAGATAGTCGGCCTTATTGATGATCCCAAGAAAACGCGTATCGTCCTTGAAATCTAGGTTACTGCCTTTCTCCCGCTGCCTGACGGTCTCGTACTTGAATTTATTGGAAAAATTGACTCCGATATTCGTCCGGCGGTCAAGGCCTAGCCAAAAAGTATTGATATAGGTGTCTTGGGCGAAGAGGGGGTCGTCTATTGCTTGATGCGCTCCGGGCAGCCCTGGAGCTTGTACCCATTGAAAAAGATCGTCCTGAATGTCGTCTGCCGCCTTTTTGATCATGTCGAAGATGCCCACCCGTCCAATCCGGGCGTACTCCTTTTCAAAGCTCACTAGGGCGTACGTGGTCAGATTTTGGCGGTCGTCCGAAAGGAGCTGTTCGCGGGCCTGCCCGACGGTAAGTTGCAGGTGCGGAGTTGCCTGATTGCGCAGGTACAGGTTGTAGCCCTTGCGATCCCTCTTGTAGGGATAATCGGGCAGATTGTCGTTTTCGAACTGGTCGACCCAGCCGTTGTTGTTGAGATCGATCCCGAAGAGGTATTCGGGGCGGTCTGAACCGTAGCGCAGGAAGGGTTCTTCGTAGTCTGGGAAGCGGTTCTCACTGAAGATGTTGCTGTTTTGGTTGAAGTCGGAGATGAAATCGTTGTTCTGGTCCCAGCCGGGAAATACGGCCTCGTCGGCGAAACCTTCAGCGGATCTTCCGGTTCTAGAGGCGCGGAATTCCTCACCCGTCCTAGGATCTTGGTAGCGCCGCTTCTGATCGGGTTTCTTGTCCTGATCGTCGTTGTCGTCGACGAAGTCGTAGATGCTCCTAGTCCCATCTTCGTAATCTACTCGGCCACTACCGTCCGATATGAAGGGACTGGTGTTGTAGGCCGAGTCCATGTAGAAGCCTTCGGCAAAGAGGGACCAAGAGGAGACCGTTTTGGACAGATTCATCATCCAGGCTTTGGCGTTTTCGGAGCCGACGAGTCCCGAGTACGCCTTGTGCGTTTTCACCCGGCGATTGGGATATTTTCTGTACTGGTGGTTTACATCGAACTCGGTGTAAAAGTCAAATCCCAGGAAATCCTGGGCCTCGATCGTGAAGCCCAATAGCTGGTTAGCCGTGGGCAAGCCGTAGTTGAAAACCACTTCGCGCTTATTCGATCCGTCCTGAATATTGCCTTCGGCCTGGGCCATCAGCAGGAAGACCGGCTGTCCTTCAAAGTTGGTCTGCTGATCGGAAGTGATCTCGATCCGATAGTCGTTGACTAGGACCAGTCTGAAGCGGAGATCCCGGATGTTGTTGATGGCATCCTTGTCGTCGAGAATCACCGCTAGGTCGTTCAATTCGTAACGCAACGTAATCTGCTCCGTACCGTTGGCCGTGCGCACGCCTTCGATAATGGTGCCTCCCTGCCTGTAGGGCGTGAAGCCGATCTCATTGCCGACTAGCACTGTGTCTCTGTCGCCGATAGTCGTCGCTATTTCTACATTATCCGCTAGTAGGACACTCCCCCCGACATCATCAGCCGGTGAGTCGTCGCTCAGCCGGATGACAATAGTAGTGATCTGGTTTTGTAACTGCAGCGAGGTTAATTCCCCTTTGAAGGGATTGCCCTCAAAGCTCTGTACGGTCCCCCGGCCGTTGTGGGAATTGACGAAGACCCCTCCCAAGGTAATGGCATCGCCTAGCCGGACCCTAGTCCGGCCCCCTATCAGGTTGGTGTAGTTGTTGAAAGCGGCCGGATTCGGATCGGTGATGAAGCCCGGTGCGCTGATGCGGGAAAAGATACCAGTCAGCTCGACCGCGTCCGACATGAGATCGACTTGGGCGCCGTTGTACACAGACTTGCGAAAGGTCATTGGCGTCAGGGTCGTGACCAGTTCGTCGCCAACGGAAATGGAAAAAGAATATTGACCTTTCTGGTCGGAGGCTACAATCAATGAGTTAAAGAAACCGGCATATGCTCCTCTTTTCAGCAGACGGCTGCCCTCGGAGATTCGCGGGTGGTCCTCGGTCCAGTCGTAGACCAACCATCCTCTGGTCAGGAAATTTCCGTACACGTCGTAGAAATAATCGCCCCAGAGGCTTTGCGCCACATATCTCTGGTAGGGATTGCCAGCGTAGTTAGTGTACTGCCAAGTCTGCCACTGGTACTCCTGATACAGCTCTTGGGGCAGATACCGTTTCCGCACCGATGGTTCCACGTTACCCAGCAGGGTCTTGGGGCCCTCAGAGCGATATACCACTGTGCCGTCATTGGCTTGGCGTCCTAAGCGAGTCCCATAGTTTTGCTCAGCCCATCCAGTAGCGGACGATAAAGCTAGTGCGCAGAGTATCCCCACAACATACCACGATCCGTACCTTCTTAGCATGGATCCCTCCTATTGGACTGTGCGCAAAAGGACGGAGTGCTCAAAGCAAGGCCCTCGCTTGCTTCGCAGGTGTAATCAGCGCCTGCCATTTACTGTTCCACCCCGGCGTAGATGGTTATGAAGGTCGTGGTGCCAGTTTCGATGGTGGACTTTTTATCGACTTCTAGATCCAGCATCTCGATGGTCTCTAAGGATTGCCTAGACAGTCGGAACCCTGTTTGTAGCAGTAATACGTACCCTAGATAATCCGTCGTGGTTGACCACTGAACGGCGAGGTTAGTCTCGTTTAGGTCTCCAGTCGGTCCCAAGACGCTCTCTTGGACCAAGGCATCTTCGTCTGCCCTCAATTCCCTTAGCTGTCTGAACTCCGTGCCCATTTCAATCATCGAATGCCTCAGCACTGGGAATCTGAGGATCACCGACAAGAAGCCATCCCATTCCTCGATATCTGCCTCGCGGCGCAAGAATGGCGTGCGCTTCAAGTACTGGCTTTTGAAACGCGGCTGAATGCTCAGACCTTCAAGCCGGTAGGTATAATCCACTTTATTGATAAGCCCCAAAAAGGACGACCTATCGTGGAGCGGGCTTCTGTCCAAAGCCCTGAGATCATCGCGGCGCTGAACGTACAGATCGTATTTGATCTTATTGCGGATGTTCAACTGCGGAATCCGCGTATAGTCGAATCCGATAAACAGGGAATTCACCCAGGTATCTTGGGCGGGCAGAATATCGGCGACCTTGGCGGGCAGACCCGCCAAGAGAAATCCCTGTGGTGCCCGGCGGTCATCGGGGATGGTGTCTTTGGCTCGTTTTAGCATATTGAACGCCCGCAAACGCCCTAGGTCGGCCCAATTCTCATCTACGGTCACCAGCCCGTAGGTGGTCGTATTCTCGCGCTCGGAGGAGAGCAGTTCCTCGCGGGTCTGTCCCACGCTCACCCTGACACCCGGGATGACATGAGCGCCGGAATAGGCATTGTAGCCTCTGTGATCTCTCTTGTAAGGAAAATCTGGCTCGTCGTCGTTCTCGAAACGGTCAATCCAGTCGTTGTTGTTCAAGTCAATGCCAAAGAGAAATTCCGGCCGGTCGACCTCGTACCTGAGAAAGGGCTCGTCGTAATCGGGGATGCGGTTGCTGATTGTCCGATTGTCGTTCTGGTTGAAATCGCTTACGAAGTCGTTGTTTTCGTCCCAGCCGGGGAAGATGGCAAAATCGGGCCCCGGCTGACCGCCTCGCTGCCAATCGGGAGTGCGATCCTGATCGTCGTTGTCTTCGACGAACTCGTAGAAAAACTGGGAAGGCTGGTCGTAGTTGATATCGCCATTTTGGTTGAGTAGGAAAGAACTAGTGGAGTAGTCGTGGTCCATGGAAAAGGCCTCGCCGAAGAAGAACCAAGGATAATCCTGAAAGGAGAGGTTCATCATCCAAGCATCCGCTCGGGTCGAAGCGTCTTCAAAGGAACGGTCGTCGGTAAACAAGGCTAGGTTGGGATACTGCCTGAATTTCTGGTTGATGTCGTACTCGCCGTAAAAGTTGAAACCTAGGACGTCCTGCGCCTCAATGGTAAAGCCATAAATCTGCGTGGCAGTGGGTAGGCCGTAGTCGAAAACCAGCCTCCTTCGGTTGGAGCCATCCTTGGTATTGTCGGGCGCACGTGCGATCTCGAGTAAAACCGGATTCCTCTCGTCGAGGATCGCTCTGGTCAGAGGCGCTTCCGGCGGGGTTTCCTGCCCGGTCTGGCGATCGGACCACACCTCGACTTTGTAGTCGTTGGCCAGTACCAAATCAAAGGTCACTTTTACGATCTCAGTCGGGTCGGGACCGATATAGGCCGGATCGTTAAAATCGTAGTTGATAATGATCCGCTGAATGCCGTTGGCCGCCAAGAAACCCTCTTCCCGAAAACCGCCCTCTATGACTGGCCAGCGCGTTGGATCGTTGGTCAGGTCGGCAAGGCTGAGCGTTTCGCGGATTCCGTTCTGGAAATCTTCTCGCACCACGACTAAATCGTGGGAAAAGAGTGCGGTTCCTCCCTCCCCGTCTTCGGGAGAATCATCGCTGAGTACGAGGGCGATGGCGTTGATAGGCACTCTGGCCTGCCCGTCGCCCAGTGTGCCCTTGGTGGGGTTGCTGTCGAAGGAGCCCAGCGTGGTACGGGTGTTGTGGGCATTGACCCAAGTCGCGCCGACGGTGACGAAATCGCCCACTTGGGCTAGGGCCCGGCCGCCGATCATATTGGTGGCATTGGTCCGGGTATCGGCGCTGGAGACGGACGACCTGACCGGGTTGCTGATCCTTGAGAGGAGGAGCGTGCCAGCGTATTTATCGGCGGCGAAATCTAGCTGAATACCGTTGAATGCAGGCTTGGAAAAGGTCATGGGGGTGAGCGTGGTGCGTATCTGATCCCCCGTGGTTATGGAGTAGAGAGCACCGCCTTTTGAATCCGTGGCGATCAATACCTGGTTGAACCAACCCTGATACCGCGAATCTTGGTAGATGGAACTGCCCAGCGGGGTCAAGGCTTCCTGACGCCAGTCGTAGATGAGCCACCCCCGGTTGACGAAATTGCCGAACGTGTCGTAGAAATATTCTCCTTCCCGAGTCGTGTTGACGTAGCGCTCATAGCGATCTCGGGCATAGTTGGAGTATTCCCAAGTCTGGAAGCGGTAATCGTGGTAGAGTTCTTGGGGGACGTACCATCGTTTCACTGTGGGATCGAGGGCATCGAAAAACACTCCTGGTCCCAAGGGTTCAAAGGTGACCTTGCCTCCCCTCTGCTGCCCGAGGCGATTGTTGTAATCCTGGGGAAAAGCCGTCGTGCTCAAAGCCACGACTATCCACAGTGCTATCCATACTCTGGACCATTCTCTGTAACCTGCATCTACCATCAGGTGTCCCTCCCATTAGCAAGCGCTTCTCAGAAGCAATCCATACCCCGGTCCAGCCTTCAATAGGCCACGCCTATGAGGCCGCTCGCCTCGGCCTTGCCGCCGTCGGTGTCCAAATCAATGTTGAAAATGTAGAGGCCCGGCGGCACGGTGTTTCCTTGACCATCGGTACCGTCCCACGTTCGAGTAAAGCGACCACTCTGGTCGATCCCGCGATAGACTTCCCGCACCATGCTGCCGGACAAGTCGTATATCCGCAGCCCCACATTGGCCCCGCTGATGAGATCGGTTATATCAAAATGTATCTGCGCACTATCGTTAATCTGATCCCCATTGGGCGTAAAGACTGTTGGCACGGCGTTGACGTTGATCAGCAAGTCGCCCTTTTTCGCCACTTGGACGACTAGATTTCCCGGGTCGCGGATGAGTGAGGCATTGGAGCTTTCTTGGGTCAGGGCAAAGACATTGCCTCCCACCACCCGTTGCGGCACTTCGCCAGGGGTTTCAGACAAGGCCAAAGAGGAAAAGGCGGTTCCAGTCCGCAGCACCACGCATTGGAAGACCACATCCAAGGCAGTCATCTGTCCCGCTTCTATGCGGCTGTTTTCCACTGCGGGGAAGCTGATCTGGAAGCGATCTTCCTCTACCAAATCAATGCGGAAATCTCCGCGCTCCACCGGCAGATCGTTCAGGTCCGAATCCGAGAAGTCCTGTTCGAGGCGGGATCCATCCGGTAGCGACATCCCAATCCGACCTACTGCGTCCACTTTTACGGGTGTGCTGATTTCGAGGGAACTGAAGCCCTGATCAATTTCAGGCCGTATATCGGGAACGAGCACCAAGGAGAACTCTGTTTTTTGGCCCAGATCCGCTTGGCGCGGGGTAATCTCTCCCACGATCTCTGCGGCCAGTACCGGGCTAGAAAAATCGAAGGACAGCGAACCGATGCCCTTGGCTGAAAAGAGATCTTCACTCAAATAGTCCATCTTGAACTGAAAATAGCGCCGTGGACCGGGCGAAATGATTGGCACTCCTCCCATCCCAGCGGATACATTATCGGCGCTGGTTATACCCGCGGTCGCATAGGGCGGAGACCAAGCGCTCCAATTTTCCAAGTCGTCCCGCACCGCACCCTTGTTGCCCGACCTCAGTTTTTTGTACTCGGCTTGGGTCAGCGATATCTCATTCTTCCTATCGAGAGGGAGGTCTTCGTATAACAGTCGAGCCCGCTTTATGTCGAGGTCGGGCGAGTCGAGTTGGCTGACGATTTCCCTCGCTTGGCTGCCTTCGTCGAATTCCTCGGCCGTCTTCCAAGGCACTTCGGCTCCGTCGAGGTCGTTGCGGAGGCGATTGAACACGACTGGAGAATCGTCAAAGCCGCTCCTAGTGCTAATGGGCACTTGGGAGCGGATGGGGTCGCCTTGGCTTTCCTCTTCCCAGCGCAAATTTCCCCACAGGGCTAAATTTTCTCCCAGATCGAATACATCTGAATGATATTCCGCGGTGGGCACGAAGCCTTCTCCGAAAACTTGGAACTCGCCTATTTCAAAGCCTACTGTAGTCTGGGATTTTAGCTGGATGTAGCGCACGTACTGGGGCTCTATCTGCACATCCACCACTGGCTGATCGTTCTGCAATACGAGCAGAACGCTGGTAAATACCGGCAAGCCGGCGGCTAGTGTTTCCCGCGTACCGTCGTTGAGAAAAAGCTCATAGGCCCTCATGTAATCGTCCTGAAAGGGAAAATCCGGGGCGAGAAAGTCTGGATCGGCGTTTCTGGGGAAGAAGCGGATGCGACTCACCCCGAATCGCGCGCCTAGATCGAACTGGAGGACCACACCCAGTGCTCGAACATTCTGACCAGGAGAACTTTTCCTTTCAAAGGCCGAACTGGCATTATTGTCTATCATCTTCAACAGATCTTTCGCCAGATCTGTGAGAACAGTGGGCGCGGTTACGGAGCCGCCTCGGTCTAGCAGTTGCAAGGCGATGTTGTCGGTTTGGTCGGCCTTTTCGGGAAAGATCCATCCCTCTCGCGCAGAAAAGTCGATAATCCCTCCAGGTACGTTTTCGTTCGTCACCTCTTGAGGTCCTAAGATGATTATCGGATCTATACCACCTCCACCGTCCTGCCAAGGTCGGCCTTCTGCTCCACCAAGAATGATTAGCTCCTTGGTTTCTCCGATACCCACAGCCCCGTAGGCGGAGAGCAGAATCCCTATAATCAGGCATGAGCGCAAATTTGGACTATCTATTCGCACGGGAGATATAACCTCCAGTTGGATTCGTACAAAATGCCCTTCAATAGGCAACGTGTAACGGTTTTACGGCTTCGACCGTTTGATGGTCGGCTTCGACGGAGACGCGGTAGAGGTACAGCCCCGGCCGCACCAGCCGCCCCGACTCGTCCCGACCATCCCACACCCGCTCATAGATACCAACCCCATCCAATCCCTGATACACCCGACGCACCCGACGACCCGATAAATCCCACACGGCCACTACCACCCAGGACGGACTCGTCAACTCTACCAAGCTATACCCCAATCCCACCACATCGTTGTGCTCATCCCCGTTGGGGGTCAAAACCGTCGGTCCTACCTCTATCTGCAATACGTCTTGATGTTCTGCCCGCGTGGCGACCCACACCCGATTGTCCTCATAGGCGGGGGTAGCATCGCCCTCCTGCACGCTCTGGGGCACCTCCAACGGCTGGGCGCTGTCCCATACTCGCATCGAAAACGTCGAGCCATAGCGCAGCACCTCTGCCTCGAAGACCACCTCGACCAAAGCACCCGAATCCTGGGCTGTCAGCCGCGGGATACTCACGACCATTCGGTGTGGCTCAGCCGCTTCCACTGCATAGGACACTGGCTCATCGCCGATGCGGACTTGGGTTACGGAACCCAGCCTCGCTGCGGTGGCCACCTCCAACCGGTCAAAGCCGCCACTATCGACTCCAATGGTGGGTCGGATGACGTAGGTAAACTGCTGCGGCTGTCCTACCTTTGCCTCGACCGGCCAGACCTCGCCGATCAACTGCGTGGCCACCGGTAGGGAAGCGCGTAGTTCGAGAAAATCCACCTGTCCGCCATCGTCGTCTTGGGGCAGAAAGTCGACTTTGAGTTGGAGGTAGCGTCTTGGACTCAGGGACACTACGGGGGTGCCACTACTGTCGGCAAAGGCGTAGGGGGACGACCAGAACGTCCAGTTGGCTTGATCGTAGCCGATACCAGCTTTTTCGCCGATAGCTAACTTGGCGTATTCGGTTCGGCTGACGGGTATTTTTTCGTCGCCTCGTCCAGTGAAGCGCCAGAACAGGTTGGGGTCTTCGTCTTGTCCGGAGCGGGATTGGATGAGGACGCGGGCTTTGGGGTCTTGGTGCCCAGCCCAGCGCAGGTCGCCCCAGGCCATGGGCTGCCCAAAGTCGAGAATATTCGAGATATAGGTCGATTGTTCGACAAAGCCCCTGGCATAGACTTCTATCTCGTTTACTTCCCAGTCCTCGTTGTGCTCGCCGATAGTGACTTGAACAAAACTTGCTCTATCGTGCGGCGGGATGGGGATGTCGAGGATCTGCTCTCGATTGTCGCGCACCTCGACGACCCAAGGCGAGTAGGGGCGGGGATGCTGGTAAGCAGCTTGGCTAGGCTGCTCTTCGTTGAGGTGGATGCGAACGTTCTGTGCTATTCTGCTCGGGTCGGTCAACCCGGATATAATCCGGACTCGGTCGATGAGATGAAGGACCCCCAGATTGAGATTGGCTGTGCCCGGGGTGCCGAAATCGTCGGTGCAGCTAAGGAAGTAATTCCTTTCCTCGAATTCGGCGCACAGATAACGTTCTGCTAACCAGAAAGTGGTGGTGTCCCCATCCCATACCTGCCCGTTCGTTTGCTTTCTGATATGGCTTCCCCCTCTTTCCTCAATTCCGGGGGCTATATTGAAGGTAGGATCGCGTTTTAGAGCCCGAATGGCGGCGGCGTCTATATCCAGTTCGATGGTCTCTCCGCCTAGGGAAAGATCGAGATCAGTCCAACTCAACTGGATAAATTCCACCTCTTCGCTGTCTACTTCTGGAGGTGGATCCAGCGTTTCGCCACCAAAGCGGTAGATGACTAGCCCAGAGGCCTCGTCTGCCGAAAAACCGGCCCAGAAACAGAAAAGGCAGATCAGGGTACAAAAGAATGGAGCCATCCTCATTGACGTGTACCTCGCAAATCCTGGACGCCGGTCTTACGCATCCCTCAGTACGCTACATGGACCACCCGCTGCACAAAAGTGTTATCGGCCGAGCCAGAATCCACATCCACCTTTACCCTAGCCAAGTAGATCCCCGGAGGAACTGGCTCGCCCAAATGATCCTTGCCATCCCATCGAAAAGTATAATTTCCACGAGGATCTAGACGGCGTTCCTCTATCCGGTTGGTCTCAACCCCACTCAAGTCGTAAACAGTCAGAGTCACCGGTCTCTCAGCACCCACCCGCGCTACGCCGAAGCTGACTACCAGCTCATCATTGACGCCGTCCCCATTGGGCGTGAATACCCGCGACTCCAGACTGAAATCTTTAATAATTTCGTCCCCGCTGAGTGCTAGGACGGTGACGGTTTGGCTGCTGACCAATTCCGTAGGATCGCCCTCGTCGACTCGCTGCCAGAACCCAGGTGCGGCGGAATTCTGTACCAAGGCTCTAAAGGAGGCACTGTTGCCGAATATCGTGGCGCGAAACCGGACCTGTACTAGCTCTGTTCCTCGGTCAATTTTCTCGTCTAAGCGCAATCTGAGGGAGTCGGCGGGCGTATCGATCAGAGTCAGATTAGTCGGTGCGTAGTTGGTGGTTTGTCCGTTGGCGAAGTCATCCTTACTTCCCGTCCGGACTTCAAGCAACTCCATCTCAGTACCCGCTGTGGCTTCTAAGCTGATCTCGTCGAAACCTTGGTCTGTCGCAGTGAAATCGGGCCGGATGAAGTAAGAGAATTCCTCAGGGGTGCCCACGGTCTCAATTCGGGTGGGCCATACCTCTCCCACTAGCCGATCGGCAACGGGATCTGAGGTGTTGATGGCAATGGAGCGGAGGGTCGCGCCCGCGTCCGCCCGGTTTGTGAGCAATATGAGCCGAAGTTCCATATACTGTCTAGGACTGGGGGATTTGATCGCTTCCCCGGACTGAGTATGCGGCACACTCCACGTGCTCCAGTCGTCACCCGGTTTGAACGTGCTGGTGATATCGCCCTTTTTGGACTTAGGCAGCTTGTTGTAACGCTTCTCGGTGACGACCTTGCCATTGGAATCGTGGTAGATTTTCTCTTCTATCAGCTCATTGCCCGTTCGGGTCTGTAGCTGGACTTGGGTCCCAGGCGGTGTGTCCGCCTCCCACTCGACGGAAATCAGGTTCTTAGGTTCGTTAAATTGAATCAGGTCTGAAGTCAGCGACACTTCCGCCACGAAGCCTTCCCCGTAGAGCATCACCTCCGTAAAAGCTATGTAGCTGAGCGAACTCAATGGGTTCTGGAACGGCGAGCGGATAAAGCGGATCTTGGAAGGCTCAATCTGGATTTCGCGGAATCGCAAGCCACGGGAAGAGGTATGGCCAAAAGCGTCCCTAGAAGTACTTTGGCCCACCCGAGTCCATTTGATGCTGCCGTCGGGTGCCCGGGTACCATCGGAGACATCGACGTAAAGTTCGTTGATCGCCGAGGCTCCGTCGGTGAGAAAATGCATGGTGTCGACCCAGAATAGAGCCCCTAAATCCTCGAAGTAATCATAGTCGCGATAGCCGAAAATCGACCCATTAACACCCGTGCTGTAGTTGCCGTCGCTAACTGCAGTCCCAATGTCCTTAATGCCGCCATTGGTCTCGATCGTCACCTGTCCTCCTCGCTCCACCACACCCATGTTGACATTGTCTCCCTCCGTCACGACCTCGATCTCGGCGATCTTGGGAATTTCCCTCCGGTAGTAGCGGATCGGGCCTTGGCGTTCGGGATTAATGCTGTCGTATTCCTCTTGTGAAATTAGAGTTTGCCGGCCGGACCGCTCTTGCCGGTAGAATTCGATAGCGCCCTGCTGTTGTGTCGGCAGATTATCGTATTCCTGTTCGGTCAATTCCTCGGCCTTGGTCGAATCACTATTGATGGCAATTATTAGAATGCGCTCGAGCGGATCGCCCCTGAAGAGTTGATCCGAGCCTTCTGTTGGACGGGGTTCAAATTCGAATACGCGCTGTGTCTTATTGGGTTTGTCGGTCCGGCCGATCTCCCAGAAGTTGGGGACGTTGGTTTTGGGCTCGTCGAGATAGTAGCCCGAAACCGAGCGCGGTGGGGGCTGCCGCCAGCCCAGCACCTTGAACTGCAGGAAGGGATCTCCCTCGCCTTCTTGGGCAAAGCGGATGACTATTCTCTTGACGACTACTATGCGCCCAAGATTCACCTCTACCCACCAGTCCTCCAGAGGACTTTCGGGATTGGGGCTCCACATGGTCTGCAGGTCGCCATCTATCAGGTTGATCGCCGTATTGGTGCCAGAGCCTGCTATCACTCCCCCCTCGCCGGTAGCGGAAAATTGCGTCGCGTCCTGAGCCGCGTTGACCTCTTTCCGTATAAAAGAAGGCCGCACCGTATTGTCGGCCCTGGAAATATCCAGAAGACTCGACGCCCCTTTCCACGCCTGCCAGTGGGCTGCTCGGTTAATCAGGACTTGATTGCCGCGAATAGCATGGCCCTGTTGCGACCAAGCTTGGAGGGGAAAGACCAGCAATGTACTGATCCACACCAAGCAGGAGATGCCCCGCCGATAAGAGATCGAGTCAACTACCATGATGGCTCCTCCAGAATGTAAACTTGTCGAGTGATTAAACAGCTTTTAGGTGGCTAAAACACAAAGGGGGGATATCGAAATATCCCCCCTTTGTGTTCGAAGAACTGGAATTATTCTTCCAGCAGGTAATGGGACTTAATTCTGCCCCAGGAGTCGTTTTCTACAGCGGTGGGGAACAACTCTTCATCGACCTCCAGCAGTTCCATATCGCCCATGAGATTGGCATTGCGCCAGACATTGTGAACAGCCGGAAAATCGTAGGACCCATCGTAGCGGTCGTCGGCCAAGTCGTAGTCCTTAGACAAGGATCCGACGTGGATGATATTGCCTACTTCTAGATCGACGATTGTGCTTTGCTCAGGACCGTCCCAGCTCCAAGTTTCCCACGGGGTCATCATGATCTCGTAGGTATAAGTACCCGGACCACCAGTCTCGCCGGTGCGGGACCAACCTACTTGGGCGTACTCGGGAAAGGGGATTTCGCGGCCAGTGGTCTCCCAGTCGGTCGCCTCGATGTACTTGAAAGCCCAGTACCCGTCGATGGGCGGCACGTGGATCTGCCACAGTTGGCCCGTGACGAAAAATAAATCCCGGCGCTCGTCTTCGGATAAATCGTTCCAATCGCCGTTAAACATATCGCCACCGCTGTGGTCGGCGTCGAGCACGAAGTGCCAGTCGTCATCCCAGTTGAAAACAGTGGGATCGTCGCGGCTGTTGTGGAGATGCTCGTCAACCACAAAGGCAAACGAGAAAACCCGATTCATTTCCTCGTTCCAGGCCCACATGCTTCTGGCGTTGAAATCCGACAACTCGCCGCTGTCATCTCCGCGCACAGTTTCTACGATGTGGCCTCCTTCCACCGAGATCTCGAAGATATCTGGATCTACCATGTCCCAGTCGCTTAGATCGCCGTCGATGGCGGGCACGGCGTGAAGCGGGAACTGGAAAGCGAAGTAAACCTCGCCAGGCAGTTCGTGAGCCGAGCTGATACTAGCGCAGGCAACTACAAGTGCCAAAGCCAGAAAGCAACGAATCAGTTTCATTACCTTAACCTCCTGTTGGGTGTTGGATTGAAAAGCCGATTCATGTGTCTGCTCAATTCTGCATTTACAGTACCTAGTTATCAGGCTATAAGACCTCCTTTCTCCTGACTGTTTAGACGTTCCTGCTGCGGACACTTAGTTTGGTAATATACGAGCAAACAGTCTAAGTACAAAGAAAAATTTCAACCCTCTCCCTCCAACTGCTGTATTCGGCCCGCCGATGGATGATTGGGCGCTAACTCTACTCCCTTCTGCCAGTACGCACGGGCCTGCTGGCGTCGTTCCAAGCGCCACAAGGCACGGCCTAGATTGAAGTAGGCCGGGGCAAAATCTGGGTGTAACGCGACTAGCTCTTCCCAAGTTTCCACGGCTTTTTCCAGCTTTCCCAAGGAGGCGTACGCCACTCCGAGTTCGTTGTATGCCTCTTGGTAGGCTGGTTTCAGGGCTATAGCCTGCTCCAAAAAGCGCACCGCCTGCTCCAATTGGCCCACTTGAGCATAGGTCCGCCCCATCTGGGTGTGGAGATAACGCCCCACTTCTAGGCCGACTAATTCCTCGGGCATAGGCGCAATTTCCAAGGCCCGGTGGTACGCTTGTAGGGCGTTCGCCCAATTTTTTTCGGCCCTAGCTTGGTGGCCGCGCAAAATCCAGTGCAGTGCCTCAAAATAGGAACGGGCCTCTATCCGCACCGGGTCTCCACCCACCGAGAGTGTGTCTAGCCGGACGACAGGTCCTGTCTTTTCTACTTGGTCAAATCCCGCAATCGGCAAAAAATACCAGTCCATTCGGTCGAAAATGGCCGCTTCCACTTGGCCCGGTGAAAAGACTTTCCGCCATTGGTTCTTCTTTAGAAGGGATTGGAAATCGGGCGGTATCTCCTCGTCGGGGCACACCGGATGCTGATAGTGGACGATGACGACCGGGGCACTAGCGCTGTCTTGGGCCGTCGCCTTTACCTTCTCCACCTGCGTCTCCAGGTACAGGGGCGGCAGACCGTCGCGCTGGGCCAGTAGCGCGTACGCCTGCAGCAACGCTTCACTGCCGTAGCTCTGCAGGTAGTGGGTCTGCCGCACCTGCACGCGCTCGGGGGTCAGCACCTGGATTTGGCCGCACTTTGGGGGCAATTGGATCAGGCGCTGGTAGTGGGGAAGGTGGGTCTGGAGCCAGGTTTGAGCCTCTATGCGGGTGTCTTGGCCGCTGAGTAGGGATCTAGTGCGAAGCGAAGCGTACAGGGGTTCGGCCACCAGGATCAGGGTGACCAAGCCACCTACTAGGGGATACTTCCATCCGATCCCGACCAAACGTCCGATGAGCAAGGCCAGCAGGGGGGCAAGGGGTAGGGCATAGCGCATGAAAGTGGAGCCAGCAAGAGCGAGAACTGCGGCTAAGGGAATGATACCAGCCAGCAAGACGAGTTCCTGCCATTGCCGCTGGCGAACGCTCCAGAGCAGGGACAAGGCTACGGCCACGGCAGCCACTATGCCCAGACCGTGGCGCAAGGTATAGCGCAGGTGGTAGAGCCAAGCCTGTTCTTCTGTGCTCGACTCGGCCAGCAAATGGCTCCGTCCCATATCGGCGAAATGGCTCCAAAACTGCCCGGCGTCGAGCCAGACAAAGGGCGTGGCTAAGGCAAAACTCAACACAGCCCCACTGCCGACCCAGATGCTGCGACTTAGTGGCCAAGGTCTATCCAGCAGAATCGCTGTGGCCACCGGCACCGCCACTAGCACCGCTGGATACTTGGTCGCCGCAGCCAAGCCCGTGAAAATGCCCGCCGCCAGAAAATCTCGCACGCGTCCATCCTGGCGGGCCCGCACGGCCCACAACAGGGCCATGACCGCCCAGAAAACAGCCGACGTATCCACGATGGCCAGATGGGCAAAACGCACGGCTAGCGGCATGGTCGCCAAGATCAGGGCGGCCAAGAGTCCTTCTCTGACGCCGTAGAGGCGCCGTCCCAGACAGGCGACAGCTCCTACTGTGGCAACGGCCAACAGGGTGTTGGCCCCGCGCACTAGGGCCAGCAAATCGCGGCCGTCCACCAGCAGGTGATAGGCCACAAACTGCTCTACTGATTCGGCGCTTGTCGCCAGATAATAGAGCAGGTATAAAAGGGAACTAAGGTAGAAGTGAAAGGTAGGGTAGTTAAAGTAATGGGGATTGAGATCGCCGCTCCAGAAACCCAGCGGCAGGACTATGAAAGCAATCTCGTCGAAGTGGGTCCAAGACGGTGCTGGTACCGGCCAGCGCAGCACCAGCGCCAGCAACAAGATAGCGCCCGTACCCCATCTGAAGGAGCTGCACCCTGCATTCTTCTCTGACATTTGGCGCTTTTCTCGCCTAGACTGGCCTAATCACCCGACCCTTGTAGGACGGTGGGGAGGATTCCTAGCTAGCCGCTGGTGAGAACGTGTTTCAGATTGTCCTCCCGGATCTCGACCTGTGCCGCGTACTTAGTCCGCAGTTCGGCCAAGAATTGCTCGAATACCTGCTGCTTCTTGATCCAGTTGACTGTGGCCCGCACCCGCTTTTTGGCTTCTGCAAAGGAGGCTCGCTGCTGCTCGCGAGACAATACCTTGAAGATGGAGTACCCCTCGCGCACCTGCAGCGGCCCGGTCAACTCGCCCACGGGGGCTTTGCGGGCCGCCGCTACCAAGCGTCCATACACCGCTGCGGCCGCAACCGTAAAACGCCGCCGACCCTCCTCGTCGCGCAGTTCTGGAGGGCGTTTGGAGTACTGGCGTGCCAAGTCGCCCATGGACTCCCCCCGCCGGAGGCGTTCGAGCAAGTCCTTGGCCTCCTCTTCGGTGGCGACGAGGATTTCCTGAATCTCGATCTGGTCGGGCTTCATGTAGCGGTTGGGATTTTGTTCGTATTCCCGGCGGATATCCTCTGTGGAAATACTTACGCGCTCCTTCAATACTTGGACGCGCAACTGCACGACCAATTCTTGTTCTCGTTTCTTCGCCAGCCATTGCGTCACTTCCTTTTCCCGATCTAGGCCCTCCCGCAGGGCGGCCTCGACAAAGAGCGCATCGGGGGCCAAGGTGCCTTCGGCGTACTCGATGACGGCCTCTTTGCTGCGCAAGTCTAGCGTTTTGTATTTGAGTTGACTAGCAGCATCGAGTACATCTCCGGCCGTGATCGTTCCTCCTTCATAGCGATAGAGAACAATAGCTCGCACCTCTTCATCTCCAGAGGTAGCTCCTCTGTGCATTGCCGCCGAGAAGGCATCCAATCCCCGCTGGTCTCTTTCGAGTTGGAGAGCTTCTTTGAGGCTATCGGTCAGGGCAGCCCTCGCCTCGACGCTGCGCTCGATGAAGAGTTGGCGGTAGATATTTTGGAATTGCTCGGCGTCTAGCCCGGTTTCGATTGAATCCAGAGCCTTGAAAAGGGCGAAATGACCACCTATGTCTATGGGCTGGCTCACCTCTCCTTCTTCAAGCGCGAAGAGGGGCGTACGCAGATAGGGCGGCATATCCAGCTTGCCGACATACCGACCGGTGTCTCCTCCTTGCTCCATTGTTGGTTCGTGGATGGACCACTGCTCGGCTACTTCTCCGAAATCTCGCCCCGAGGAGATCTCGCGCAGTGCGGACCAAGCACTGTCTTTGCTGGTGGTGATGAGTTTGGCAAAGCGGACCTTGCGCGCCAATTCCTGTTCCCGAAAGTAATCGCTGACCTCCTGTCCCGAGACTCGCACCTTGATCTTTTTGATCTGATAGAGGCCAACGAGCTTTTCCTTCCTGTACTGGGCTATCTTGTAGATGAAGGCTGGCAAGCGATCTATCCCTTGCTCCTTGGCCTCCAACTGCAGTAGCTCCATATCGATGAGCGTCTGCAAATGATTGCGCTCCTTCTCCAGTCCTTCACTGTCGCTCTGGAGGTAGTTGGGGATTTTGCCGTAGAACGCCCGTAGCTGACCAGCAGTAATGGAGCGATCTTCCACTCGAGCCAGCTCCAGTTTCCACTGGGCCATCGAGTCCGGAGTTGCGACGAGCTCTGCCTTCGGCTGGGATGCTTTTTCCTCTTGCTCAGCGCACCCAGTCCCCAAAATCGCCAGCAGCGCTGCTCCGATCATCCATCTTGTCGCGGTGGAGACAAGGCGTATTATTGCTTTGGGGCTTAGGTATTTCATCATTTTCCTCCAATATCTCTATGGCCGCATATTAAGGCATTAACCTAGAGACGAAATTTACAATTTACAACACCCAATAAAGCCAACTTTTTTGCCATTGTCGAGAAACAGACACTCGCGGCCTGCGTCTTGTCTATGTTCACAAATAACCGCTATATCGTCGCTCTTTTCCTCTTGGCCCTGATTCTGCGTCTGGCCTACCTAGTAGAAATCCGCGATACACTCTACTTCCACACCTTAATCCTCGACGCTGAAGAGTACGATTATCTAGCCCAGGCTCTGCTCGAAGGTGACTGGTGGCTCGCCACTCACCGCACCTACGTCCACGGTCCGCTCTATCCCGCGCTGTTGGCCCTGCTCAAACTGGGTGGTGCTGAACTCGTGGCCACGCGCCTGTTCCAAGCCGGTTTGGGAGCTTTATCCTGCGTGCTACTCTACGCTATTGCCCGTCGATTTTTCCCCGCTCCTACCCCTTTGCTAACTGGCCTGATAGCAGTTGGGTACTGGCCCTTTATCCTCTACAACGGCGAACTACTAGCCACCACTCTGACCATCTTCATCGAACTACTTTTGGTAACCCAACTGGTGCGTTGCACCGATCGCCCTAGCTATTGGTCGGCCGCTGGTGCCGGAGCGCTGCTGGGTCTGCTGATCGAGACGCGCAGCAATACCCTGTTGCTAGTGCCAGTGGCCCTCTGGTGGCTCTATCACCGGACTCGAGCCCGATTATTGGTGCCTTTCTGCGTGGGGGTCTGCGTCGTTCTGGCCCCCTTCCTAGTCCACAACTATCTCATCCAAGGCACACCGCTCCCATTCCAAGGTGCTTGGAGCTTCTACATGGGCAACAATCCGGCGGCCGACGGCACCCCCTATGCACGCCAGGGGATAGACTGGCAACGCCTCGAAATACTGCCCTATCAGGCCGATATGGCCACTTCGCCAGCTGATAGAGGCCGGTTCTATCTGAGTGAGGGCCTCGACTTTATTGTTGACCAACCGCTCGCCTACCTCCACTTGCTCTACCGCAAATTCAGACTGTTCTGGCACGCCTTTGAAATTCCGGTGAGTGTTGATATCCACTTTTATGAGGAGCATTCCCGCCTGAGTTACCTGAACCTTTTCGGCTTTGGCCTTGTTGCGTCCCTAGCGCTAGTGGGGTTGGTGTGGAACTGGCATCGATGGTGCCAATACGGCTTGCTCTACGGTTTTGGACTATCCTACTTGATCTCGGGGCTGCTCTTTACGGTGTGCGCTCGCTATCGGCTTCCCGCGGTGCCTTTTCTGATGCTTTTCGCTGCCGAAGCGCTCCGCCAAGGTGCTCTCAGTCTAAAGGGGCACCAGTGGCGGCGCAGTGCTGTCTTGGCGCTGGCTCTGGGTGCTGCATTTGCACTGGCTCACACTGGAATTGATCCCGCACAAGTCAATCACTTGCGCTCTGCTTGGCTCCAGGGGCAGGTCCACATGCGCAACCAAGCATATGCCCGCGCCGAGGAAGCCTATTTGCAAGCGCTCCAAGTTGGTCCCGACGCGGATGTCTACAGCAGTCTGGGCGCGGTTTACGAAGCGCAGAAGCGGCCTCGCGAAGCTGAAACGGCTTATCGACAAGCCCTCGCTCGGGCCTCTGATCACACCCGGGCCCGGCTCAATCTGGGCAATCTCCTCCGCAGGGAGCAGCACTTCGATGAAGCTGAGTCCCTTCTTCGTGAGGCACTCGCCAACGACCCCCGTCCCACCATTCAATACGCGGGGCACTACTATCTGGGCTACCTCCACTTGGACCAGCGGGACTATCTGCGGGCTTATAGCTCTTTCACCACGGCCATAGGAGCGGAGCAACGAGCCGAAGGTTTCTATGCCTTGGCTAATGCCTGCCACTATTTAGGGTATCAGGACGAGCAGATCCGGCATTTGCGGCAGACTGTGGCCCTAGATCCAGAATTTGCCGCTGCTTACCGCAATCTTGGAGCTTTGTACCTGCAGCGCGGCGAGCACTCCCTTGCCGAAGAGGCGCTGCACCGCGCCCTGCACCTTGAACCTGATGTGGCTATTGCCCACTACAATCTGGGCGTACTCTATATGCGCACCGGGCGACGAGAATTGGCCCAGACCGCCTTCGAAACCGCCGAGCAGCTACGCCGGGCGGGGACATCCCCCTGAAAAGAGGTTTTAGAATCCTAGGCTATACATGACTGCAACGGTACTGGGAATATCGAGGCACTCTTTAATAGGCGACGTGTAGTGGTTTTACTTTCTCGACCGTTTGATGGTCGGCCTCGACAGAGACGCGGTATAGATACAGCCCCGGCGGCACCAGCCGCCCCGACTCGTCCCGACCATCCCACATCCGCTCATAGATCCCCACCCCATCCAAACCCCCATACACCTGACGAACCCGACGACCCGACAAATCCCATACGGCCACCTCCACCCAGGACGGACTCGTCAACTCTACTAAGCTATACCCCAGGTCCACTACATCGTTGTGCGCATCCCCGTTGGGCGTCAAGACCACTGGTCCTGCCTCTATCTGCAACACGTTTTGATGTTGCGCTCGAGTGGCCACCCACACTCGATTGTCCTCATAGGCTGGGGTAGCATCGCCTTCCTGCACGCTCTGGGGTACCTCCAACGGCAGGGCACTGTCCCACACCCGCACCGAAAAAGCCGAGCCATAGCGCAGCACTTCCGCCTCGAAGACCACCTCGACCAAAGCGCCCGAATCCTGAGCCGTCAGTCGCGGGATACTCACGACCACTCGGTGTGGCTCGGTCGCTTCCACCGCATAATCTACCGGCTCATCGCCGATGCGGACTTGGGTTACAGGTCCCAGCCGCGCCGTGGTGGTCACCTCCAACCGGTCGAAGCCGCTACTGTCCACCCCAAGGGTGGGTCGCAGCACGTAGGTAAACTGCTGCGGCTGTCCCACCTTTACCTCCACAGGCCAGACCTCGCCGACCAACTGCGTGGCTACCGGTGGGGAAGCACGCACTTCGAGAAAGTCTATTTGTCCACCGTCCTCGTCTTGGGGTAGGAAGTCGACTCTGAGCTGGAGGTAGCGTCTTGGACCCATCGACACTACGGGTGTGCCACTGCTGTCGGCAAAGGCATAGGGGGACGACCAGAACGTCCAGTTGGCTTGATCGTAGCCGATACCGGCTTTTTCACCCACAGCTAGCTTGGCGTAGTCGGTTCGGCTGACGGGTGTTTTTTCATCGCCTCTGCCGGTGAAGCGCCAGAACAGGTCGGGGTCTTCGTCTTGGCCGGATCGAGATTGAATAAGCACTTGGGCTTTGGGGTCTTGTCGTCCGGCCCAGCGCAGGTCGCCCCAAGCCATGGGCTGACCAAAATCGAGAATATTGGAGATATACGTTGCTTGTTCGGCAAAGCCTCTGGCGTAGATTTCTATCTCGTTGACTTCCCAGTCCTCGCCGTGTTCGCCCACAGTCACCTGCACAAATTCCACATCCTCGTGTGCTAGAATGGGTACATCCAGGATCTGCTCTCGGTTGTCACGCACCTCGACGATCCAAGGCGACAACGGCTCGGGAGTAAGACTAAAAGAGATGCCCACGGGCAGCTGCCCAATGTGGACGCGGAAGGTCCGCACAGTTCTGCTCGGATCGGTCAACCCGGATATAACCCGAATCCGATCAATGCGATAACGACTGCCCAAGAAAATATTGGCTGTGCCTTGGCGGCCGAAGTCGTCGGTGCAGGAGCCTCGGCCGCGGAATTGGGCGCATATATATTTCTCTGCTAGCCAGAAGACACCCGTATCCCCATCCCACACCTCTCTATTTATATTAGGCCTTAAATGCGCCCCTCCCTTCTCTTCGATTCCAGGTGCGATGTTGAAGTCTGGATCGCGTTTCAGAGGCCAGATACTGGCGCTATCTAGGCCTACCTCAGTGGCTTTCCCACCGCGGTCGGCCTCTATATCGGTCCAGCTTAGCTGGATAAAATCCACCCCTTCGCCACTCGCCTCAGGCGGGGGATCTAGCGCTTCACCGCCGAAACGGTAGATGACCAACCCGGAAGCTTCTCCAGTCGCGAAGCCAATCCACAGGAAGAGAGCCCAGGTCGACGAACGGAATAGGTCGCTCATAAGATGGGCCTTGAGGGATAGGGGGCCTATAGAAGAAACAATCCTACGATCACTACATTAGCTACATGTCTTTTAATATAGATACGAATATCAGCTCAGATGGAGAAAGTTGACTTTTCGCGGATGGTCAACGGCAAACGAAAAATTGTTCAATATACCACGTGCAGGAGTCCAGCTTGCTCGACCGTTTGGTGGTCGGCTTCGACGGCGACGCGGTAGAGGTACAGGCCCGGCGGCACCAGCCGCCCCGACTCGTCGCGACCATCCCATATCCGTTCATATATACCAACCCCATCCAACCCCTCATATACCTGACGCACCCGACGACCCGACAAATCCCACACGGCCACCGCCACCCAAGACGGACCGGTCAACTCCACCAAGCTATATTCCAATCCGACCTCGTCGTTGCGCTCATCCTCGTTGGGCGTCAAAACCGCCGGCTTCCTGCTCATCTGCAACACCCCCTGATGCTCCGCCTTGGTGGCCACCCACACTTGATTGTCCTCATAGGTGGGGGTAGCATCGCCCTCCTGCACACTCTGGGGCACCTCCAACGGCAGGGCACTGTCCCACACCCGCACTGAAAAAGCCGAACCATAGCGCAACACCTCCGCCTCGAAGACCACCTCGACCAAAGCGCCTGAATCCTGGGCTGTCAGCCGGGGGATACTCACGACCACCCGGTGTGGCTCGGTCGCTTCCACTGCATAATCTACCGGCTCGTCACCAATGCGAACTTGGGTTACGGGACCTAGCCGCGCCGCGGTGGCCACCTCCAACCGGTCAAAGCCGTCACTGTCTGCTCCAATAGCTGGTCTCAGCACATAGGTAAACTGCTGCGACTGTCCTACGGCGGCCTCGACCGGCCAGATCTCGCCGACCAACTGCGTGGCTACCGGTGGGGAAGCGCGCACTTCGAGAAAATCCATCTGTCCACTGTCTTCGTCTTGGGGGAGAATGTCAACCTTGAGTTGGAGGTAGCGTCTTGGACTCAGCGACGCGATGGGGGTGCCACTGCTGTCGGCAAAGGCATAGGGAGCGGACCAGAACGTCCAATTAGCATGATCGTAGCCGGTGCCGGCTTTTTCGCCTAGAGCTAACTTGGTGTAGTCGGTTCGGCTGACGGGTATTTTTTCGTCGCCTCGTCCGGTAAAGCGCCAGAACAGGTCGGGGTCGTCGTCTTGTCCGGATCGGGTTTGGATGAGGACGCGGGCTTTGGGGTCTTGGCGTCCGGCCCAGCGCAGGTCGCCCCAGGCCATCGGCTGGCCAAAATCGAGAATATTCGAGATATACGTCGATTGTTCGACAAAGCCTTTGGCGTAGATTTCTACCTCGTGGACTTCCCAGTCCTCGTTGTGTTCGCCGACCGTTACCTGCACGAATTCCACTTGCTCGTGTGGTGGGATGGGGATGTCGAGGATCTGCTCTCGATTGTCGCGCACCTCGACGATCCAGGGGGCAAAGGGAGGAGGATTGAAAGTGATCCTCATGGTGGGAAGAAGCGGGGACATAAAAACGCGGAGGGATCCCACAATTTTGCCTGGGTCGTCCAACCCGGACTTCACCCGGATCCGATCGATTAGATAGCGACCTCCTAAAAAAATATTGGCCGTGCCCGGGGTGCCGAAATCGTCAATACATACGAGGTTATAGGCCTCGAATTCGGCGCACAGATATCTGTCTGCCAACCAGACAGTGCTCTCGTCCCCATCCCAAACCTGTCCATTGACGTTGGGTCTGACGTGGCTTCCCCCCTTTTCTTCGACGCCTGGCGCTATATTGAAAGTAGGATCGCGTTTTTGAGCCCGGATGGCAGCGTCTATATCCAGGTCGGCGGCTTCTCCACCTAGGGAAGGATCGAGATCGGTCCAGCTCAACTGGATAAATTCCACCCCTTCGTGGTCTACTTCGGGCGGTGGCGCTAGCGCTTCACCGCCGAAACGGTAGATGACCAACCCGGAAGCTTCTCCAGCCGCGAAGCCAATCCACAGGAAGAGAGCCCAGGTCGACGAACGGAATAAGTCGCTCATAAGATGGGCCTAAGGCAAACGAAAAATTGCTCAGTACACCACGTGCAGGGGTTCGGTTTGCTCGACCGTTTGGTGGTCGGCCTCGACGGAGACGCGGTATAGGTAGAGTCCCGGCGGCACTAGCCGTCCTAACTCATCGCGGCCATCCCACGTCCGCTCATACGTCCCCACGTCATCGCGCCCTGCATACACCTGACGCACCAGCCGTCCCGACAAATCCCACACGGCCACCCCCACAGACGCCGGTCCTGTCAGTTCCAATAAATCGTAGCCCAGTCCTACTATGTCGTTGCGCCCATCCCCGTTGGGCGTCAAGATTACTGACGCCGCCCGCACCTGTAACACTGCCTGCTCTCGGGCTGTTGTGGCTACCCACACCCGATTGCCTTCATAGGCTGGACTGGCATCACCCCCTTGAACCCCCTGATGCACCTCCAGCGGCTGGGCGCTGTCCCATACCTGTGCAGCAAAGGTTGATCCATAGCGCAATACTTGGGCTTGGAAAACCACCTCCACCAAGGCTCCTGAATCCTCGACCGTCAGCCGCGGAAAACTCACTACTATCCGGTGTGGTTCGGACACCTCCACCGCATAGGATACCGGCTCATCGCCAATGCGCACCGCAGCCACTCCCTCGACAATCGACGAGGTTGCTATCGCCAACCGGTCAAAACCCTCGTCGTTGGTGCCAAGGGTTGGTCGCACCGCGTAAGTAAACTGCTGCGGCTGTCCCACCTTTACCTCCACAGGCCAGACCTCGCCGACCAACTGCGTGGCCACCGGTGGGGAAGCGCGCACTTCGAGAAAGTCCACCTGTCCACCGTCCTCGTCTTGGGGCAGAAAGTCGACTTTGAGTTGGAGGTAGCGTCTTGGACTCAGCGACACGATGGGGGTGCCGTTGCCTTCAGCAAAGGCGTAGGGAGCGGACCAGAACGTCCAGTTAGCATGATCGTAGCCAATACCGGCTTTTTCGCCGATAGCTAACTTGGCGTAGG
Source organism: Candidatus Latescibacterota bacterium (assembly GCA_022825835.1). Classification (GTDB taxonomy): domain Bacteria; phylum Latescibacterota; class UBA2968; order UBA8231; family UBA8231. Next base: position 18,202 of record JAJDVZ010000175.1, on the reverse strand, counting down.
TAGTTCGGCTGACGGGTATTTTTTCATCGCCTCGTCCGGTAGATCGCCAGAACAGATTGGGGTCTTCGTCTTGTCCGGAGCGGGATTGGATGAGGACGCGGGCTTTGGGGTCTTGTCGTCCGGCCCAGCGCAGGTCGCCCCAAGCCATGGGCTGACCAAAATCGAGGATGTTCGAGATGTAGCTGGCCTTTTTGACCAGCCCTTTGGCGTAGATTTCTATCTCGTTTACTTCCCAGTCCTCGCGGTGCTCGCTGATGGCCACTTGCACAAAGGTCGTTCCTTCTTGTGGTGGGAGGGGAATGTCGATGATTTGCTCTCGATTGTCGCGCACCTCGACGACCCAGGGCGAATACGGCGGGGGATGATCGATGAGAGATCTATTTTTCCAAGGCAACTCTGGTGCAATGTAAATGCGGAACGTCCGCACTATTTTGCTCGGATCGGTCAGGCCGGATATAATCCGCACCCGGTCGACAAGATAGGGCCTACTTAAATTGATATTAGCCGTGCCTTGCCGGCCGAAATCATCTACGCAGAAAAATTTGCTGAGGTCACCACACAGATAACTAGCCGCTACCCAAGGTACACTGACATCGCCATCCCACACTTCCACATTCACATTGGGTCTGACGTGCTCTCCGCCATGTTCTTCAATGCCGGGGGCGATATTGAAATTCGGATCGCGCTCAAGAGGCCGGATGGCGGCGGTGTCTATATCCAGATCGACGGTCTCTCCGCCTAGGGAAGGATCGAGATCGGTCCAGCTTAACTGGATGAATTCCACGCCTTCATGATCTGCTTCTGGAGGCGGGTCCAGCGCTTCGCCGCCGAAACGGTAGATGACCAACCCGAAAGCCGGTTCAGCCGCAAAACTAGCCCACAAGAAGAGGACCCAGATCAACAAGCGGAATAAATCAGCCATAGGGTGGGCATTGATCTCGCTATTGTGGAAGGGCGAAAATCACAGGAGCCATTGCAAGGTGATGAATGGCATCTGCAAAAGCTCCGCTCCGCAATTCGGCCCAGAGTGTGAAAAGTTGAATGTTCTAAAACAGAATAGCGCTTATCCCTTATCCATGTAGAGGAAAAAAATTACAAGAAATCAATGGGCATATCAATCAAAATTGTCCGCTCTACCTGCATGTGGATAACAAAGACCTTGCTTAGACCAACTAAAAACTTGCGGTAAATCGGTACCCAGATATCCTAGCCCTGCGGTAAAACTTGACAATCTCCCAAAATGGTGGTATCTGAAACATATAGATGAACAGACGAGGGTTGTCGGTTTTCTCGCACGTCTGTGTCATTGGTCTATCATATTATTATCCCCGCACTTGTGGAGGGTAGATATGCGGCGAATCGGCTTTGTACTAAGCGCATTGCTCAGCGCTGCAAGTTGGCTTCTGAGCGGCTGTGATTCCGGCCGTTCGATAGAACCCCAGGAAACATCGACTTGGGATACGATCCAGCACGATATCTTCGCCTCCAACTGCGTTAGCTGCCACAGCGCCGGCACCTCCTTTGCCCGGCAGTCGGGCTTGATTCTGACTCCAGATTTGGCCTACAGCCAACTGATCAATAGTGCACCGCGCAATGCCGCGGCCGCCGAGGATGGCTTGGTCTTGCTGAGCAATGCGGGCCTTGCGGGCCTTTTTAAGAGTTACCTTTGGGAAAAGGTCAACGCGCCCGACCAAGAGCACTTCTACGCCGACCACCCCAACTACGGCGCACAGATGCCGCTGGGTCGTCCGCCCCTGACTAACGGCCAACTGGAATTCATACGCCAGTGGATCCGCGCCGGAGCCCCCGAAGCAGGAGTGGTAGCAGACTTGGTCCTGCTGCAGGACGAAGATCGCTACGCAATACCGGAGTTTGAGCCGCTAAATCCACCGTTCAATGGCATCCAGCTCCACCTAGGCCCCTTTGAGATAGCACCCCAGTACGAGCGCGAGGTCTATTTTTACCAGCCTCTCGACCACGCCGAGGAGCTTTTCGTGAACCGCTTTGAATTGTCCATGCGGTCGGGGAGTCACCACTTCATTCTCAACCAATTTCCCGACTATACCCCAGCCGATGTTATTCCCGAGCCGGAGATCTATCGCGACCTGCGCGACGTCGCAGGTAATTACCAAGACGCCGAAGGGTACGATTTATTCGACTGGCGGGTCATGCAGTACCAGGTTCCCATCGTAATCGCCCAATCTACGCGCCTTGACCTCAGCTTGCCTCCCGGCGTGGCCATGCGTCTGCCCGTTGGAACGGGACTCGATATGAACTCCCACTATGCCAATGACACTGATCAGGCCGCGATCGGCGAAGTATTTGTCAACCTGCATCTTATTGAACCCTCGGAAGTGGAACGGGTAGCCGAGGTCTTCGCCCTGAGCAACTTCGATATTGATCTGCCCGCTGGCGAGATTACTTCCTTGGAGAAAGAGTTCATTTTTAAGGAGGATAGGCACATTTTCCAACTTGTTTCCCACACCCATGACCGCATGGAGGAATTCACCGCTGAACTCATTGGCGGACCTCGGGATGGGGAATTGATCTACATCAGCTACGACTGGGAACACCCGGCCCCCCTCAGATTCGATCCGCCGCTCATGGTCCAAGAGGGCCAGGGCTTCAGGATTAGGGCCACCTACGACAATGATACCGAGCGGAATCTCAACTTCGGATTCACGCGTGCCGATGAAATGATGATTCTCTACGGCTATTACTACGCCGACTGAGTAGGCGGCCGATCTGGCCCCTGATATCACTTGACTTGGGATGAGGCGGGTTTTGGTCGCTTGCCTCCCACTTGTGGCACCCCGGCCACCAGCGAAGTTCATCGCCGGTGGCCGGAACGGACTGGTACATGGCAAGTGAGGTGAAAAACTCAGGTGGCGGCATCACTTTCAAAGCCCTGCTAATCGGTAGCGGAGCCTCGATTTTCATCGGCGTTGCCGTACCGTATTCCAACATGGTCATCAAGGGGACGGTGCTAGCACACAACTTCAGCACGCCGGTCGCCCTCTTTATCTTCTTCGTCCTCGTCCTTTTCCTCAATCCACTGTTGCACTTGTTCCACCGGGGTTTGGCCCTGTCGAGAGGGGAGTTGGCCGTGGTCTATATCATGGCGATGATAGCCACTTCCATTCCCACGATCGGCTTCACCGAATACGTTTTGCCCATCACCACAGGGCTCTACTACTTTGCCACTCCTGAAAACAACTGGGCAGACTTGATTCACCCCCATGTACCCGAGTGGATGGTCCCCCAAGACTCCGACGCCATTCGCTATTTCTACGAAGGGCTACCGGAAGGGCGGCCACTGCCTTGGGGTGCTTGGGTTGAGCCGTTGGCCTACTGGTGCCTGTTCATCCTCGCCTTCTACTGGGTATCCATCTGCGCCATGGTGATCGTGCGCCGACAGTGGATGGAAAGCGAAAAACTGCTTTATCCCTTGGCCCAGGTTCCCCTAGAGATGATTCAGGGCGGTGGGAGACGGAGGCTTCTGGCTCCTTTCTTTTCTAATACGGCTATGTGGCTGGGTTTTGCCATTCCCTTCCTCATCGGCCACATAAATGCCCTGCATAGCTACTACGAATTCGTGCCTCGCATCACCACCTCGACCGATTTCCATCTCTTCCGCGGCACTACATACCTCCGCCTAGATATGAACCTAGCGCTGATCGGCTTTGCTTACCTGTTGAGCCGAGATGTTGCCTTGGGATTCTGGTTTTTCTTTTTGCTATCCTCTCTGCAGCGGGGCGTCTTCAATGTGCTGGGCATCTACAGCACGGAAAACTTGAGTCGTTTTGCCAACCTAGTCGGGCCGCACATGGCCCACCAAGCCATGGGGGCCATGATCGTGTTAGTGCTCTCTGGATTGTGGATGGGACGAGGGCATTTGCGCGATGTCTTCATCAAGGCGTTGCGGGGGGATGATCGCATTGACGATTCTGGAGAGGTACTATCCTACCGCAACGCCGTGTTGGGCTTGGTGGTCGGCCTAGCGGTAATGATTGGCTGGTTGTGGAAGTCGGGCATCCCGCTGTGGATCGTCTTGGTGTTTCTCTTCGGGGCTGCCATTGTCCTCATAGCGCTTACCCGGGCTGTGGTCGAAGGAGGAGTTTCCGTACTGCGCACGCCCATCACGCCCGCTGATTTCACCATCTCCGGCCTAGGTACGACCGCCTTGGGGGCCTCCGGCTTGATCGGCGTGGCCTTCACCTACGTATGGAGTGCCAATGTGCGCATTTTCTTTATGGCTTGCTTCGCCAATGCCCTCAAATTGGCCGAAGAGATCAAAGGCAGCAAAAGGGGATTGCTCTTGGCTATATTGCTAGCCATTGTCCTCACCTTGTCCAGCTCCATCTATCTGGTTATGGAAATGGCGTACGCCCACGGCGGCATCAACCTGCACAATTTCTTCTTTATCTTTGTTCCACAGATGGCTTTCACCTATGTGGGTCCCAAGTTCGATAGCCCCGTACCTGCCAGCCTAGAGGGCTGGGCCTTCACTGGCCTGGGAGCCTTCTTGATGAGTCTGTTCACCTATATTCGCTACCGCTTTGTGTGGTGGCCGATCCATCCCTTGGGGTTTGCCACCGGCACATTTTACATTATGAACTGGGTGTGGTTTAGTATCTTTTTGGCTTGGCTATTCAAAACGATTGTGCTCAAGTACGGAGGAGCAGCCGCCTACAGCCGGACTCGGCCCTTTTTTCTAGGGTTGATCCTAGGCCAAGTAGTGGTGGCGGGCATGTGGCTGGTAATCGACTACTTCACCGGTATGACGGGGAATGTCTTGGGCTACTTGTGAGTTCAAGACGGACGCCCAGATCCCAAAAGACATGCGAGAAAATATCCGCGCAGGACACCCCGTCCTTCCAGATGGCGATGGGATGGACAAGCCGGGCGTGACTTTCCGGGCCCTGCTAATCGGCTCACTCATGGCCCTTTTCATCGGTCTGGCCCTGCCTTACACCAATATGATCATCAAGGGGTCACTGCTAGCCCACAATCTCAATACGCCGGCTGCTATCTTCGTCTTTTTTGTTTTTGTCGGTATTGTCAATGTGGTTCTGAGCTTCATCAGACGGCGGTATGCTCTTTCGCCTCCCGAGTTAGCCGTGGTCTATATCATGGCGATGCTGGCTACGGCCATACCAACTATCGGTTTTTCCGAGTACTTACTGCCCATTGTCGCCGGAATCTACTACTATGCTTCGCCCGAAAATAAATGGGAAGAGATCATCCACCCCCATGTGCCCAAATGGATAGCCCCCCAAGATCCCGAGGCCATTAGGTATTTCTACGAGGGTTTGCCCCAGGGCCTCTCCGTGCCTTGGAACGTTTGGATCGAGCCTATTCTGTATTGGTGTCTGTTCATCATCGCCAGCTACTGGGTATCTATATGCCTGATGGTCATTGTGCGGCGGCAGTGGATTGAAAACGAAAAACTGCTCTATCCGCTGGTGCAGGTCCCGCTCGCGATGATACAAGATGAAGAGCGAGGGGCAGGCAGCAGTAGCGAAAAGCGTTCTTGGGTCAAGCCTTTCTTCAAAAATCCGATCATGTGGATAGGCTTTTCCATCCCCTTTCTGTTGGGTTCTTACAGCGCCCTGTACAGCTATTTTCCCTTCATCCCGGGCATGAGCCAGTTCAGCGATCAGGGTATCCTGACGGGCCAGTTTACCTTCTTTAGGAATACGACTGTGCTCATCGTCATGTTCAATCTGGGTTTGGTCGGATTTGCCTATCTGCTCAGCCGAGATGTGGCCTTGGGGCTGTGGTTGTTTTTTCTCGTATCCAATATTGAGCGGGGCGTCTTCAACATCCTAGGCATCCAGAGCGCCGAAAAGCTGAGCCGCTTTGCCAATTCCAGCGGCCCCTACTTAGCGCACCAAGCTATGGGTGCTATGATCGTGCTGGTACTGTCTGGTCTGTGGATGGGCAGAAGCCATCTCAAGGGTGTATTTAGCAAGGCTTTCAAAGGGGATGAGGGGGTAGACGATAGGGACGAAATCTTGTCTTACCGAACCGCGGTTTGGGGCCTGCTCGTCGGCCTACTGATCATCAGCGCTTGGCTGTGGAAGTCGGGCCTTCCCCTGTGGGTGGTCCCGGTTTTTCTCTTTGCGGTCTTCGTCGTCTTCATGGCCTTGACCCGGGCCGTGGTGGAAGGGGGAGTGGCAGTCATCCGCACGCCGCTGACACCGGCGGATTTCGTCGTGTCGGGTCTAGGCACCAGTGTGCTGGGTGCCTCGGGCATCGTAGCTTTGGGCTTTACCTATGTGTGGGCGGCCAATATCCGCATCTTTTTTATGCCCTGTTTTGCCAACGCCTTGAAAATCGCCGAACTACTCAAAGGGGATAGGAGGACGCTGATCTGGGGTGTAGCTTTGGCCGTGGTGATTGCTTTAGCCAGTTCTATATGGAGCGTCATGACGCTGTCCTACACCTATGGAGGCGTCAATCTCCACGGTTTCTGGTTCATTGGCGTACCGCGCAACGCGGCCAACTACATGGCCGTCATCCTGTCCAATCCCACCTCCGCTCATATAGGGGGCTGGTTGTTCACTGGCTTAGGGGCGTTGGTGATGGGTCTGCTGGCCTATATCAGGGCGCGTTTCGTGTGGTGGCCCGTGCATCCTTTGGGGTTTGCCACCAGTACTTTCTTTATTATGAACTATGTCTGGTTCAGTGTATTTGTGGCGTGGGCCATCAAATCGGTGGTGCTCAAATACGGAGGACCGGCGCTGTACAACAGCACCAGACCGTTTTTCCTCGGTCTGATCATGGGACAGATCTTCGTCTCGGGGATGTGGCTGATCATCGACTATTTCACTGGCATGGTCGGCAACCAGCCCATCGGCGGCTCGTTCGTCTGAACATCGAATAACGCGGGGAAGCTTCAGAGCTTGCACATGCCGAACAAACGCCCCAACATACTGTTCGTCCTCACCGATCAGCAGCGGCCGGAGTGGGTTGAGATGAATCCAGATATTCCGGTGCGCACTCCGCATCTGCGGCAGCTCGCCGATCGCGGGATTTGGCTGGCCAACGCCATCTGTCCGTCGCCCGTTTGCGCTCCTTCGCGCTCCTGCTTGGTAGCTGGGCAGGAGTACGATCGCACCCAAGTATGGGGCAACGACACCTATCCCCCTGACAATCTGCCCAAGTACCACCTGCGCCTGCGCGACGAGGCTGGATACCACGTCATGGCGGCCGGCAAACACCACGTAGGCAGCAATCAATCTGGAAACCCTCCGCAGTTTCACCGGGGAGTTGATGGCCGACAGGGGCTAGAAGAATGGGGTTTTTCTGACGCCATCTTTAACGCTGGCCTGAATCAGGCTACTATTCTAATGCGCCGCAACGACATGATTCCGCAGGATTCGTACATGGCGTTCCTGCACGAGCGCGGCTTGGCACAGGAGCACATTGCCGACTACGCGCGTCGCAACCAAGAGGGCGTGTGGACAGCTACTTTTCCGACGACGCTGCCCGACGACGCTTACTTTGACACTTGGATTACCACCAACGCCCTCACCTTGCTCGATCGGGCACCCACCGACAAGCCGTGGTACTTAGAGGTGAATCTGCAGAATCCCCATCACCCTTGGGACGTCACCGAATCGATGCACCGGTGGTACCGCGAACCGCCGGTCGATTTTCCCCTTCCTCTGTTCAATACCGAGGATATTTCTCCTGAGACGCATCAGGAGGTGCGCCGCAACTGGGCCGCCACCGTCGAACATCTCGATCAGTGCCTCGGACGCTTGGTAGAGCGCGTTTGTAAGAAGGGCGATTTGGACAACACGGTCGTCGTCTTTACCAGCGACCACGGCGAGATGCTCGGGGATTACGATCAGTGGCAAAAGCTGTCCCCTCTACAAGCCTCGGTCGGGGTTCCCTTGGTAATAGCGGGTCCGGGGGTGGCTGCCGTCGGCCGCGACGACGCTCCGATGACGACCCTCGACCTGACCGCCAGCTTCCTCGAATGGGCCGGGTTGACGCCTAGTGAAGCTCTCGACAGTCGCTCCCTCGTTGATTATCTCGGAGGAGGGGGGTACAGACACCGCGATGTGGTGTTTTCCGGCCTGAGCGCCTGGCGCATGGTCTTCGACGGTCGTTTCAAGTTGGTTCGCGGCTACGACCCGAGGAAGCGCAGCGGCGGGGATGTCTTCGAGCCGATGCACATTCCGCTTGAGGAGACGAAGCGCCTTCAGCGCGATCGTCCCCAAATACTGTACGATCTCGAACGCAATGAAAGGGACGACGTGTCCTCCGCATTTCCCGAAGTTCTGCACCGGCTCAGCGCCGCTCTCGATGAGCATCTGGCTTTATAGATGAAGTCCATTCCATGTTGGTGAGCAGCGGTTTCCCCAAGCGGCCTCAAATCCACCATTTCCCCGATATCGACCTCGGAGAACGCCGTCGCCTGCACGGCAGCGGTCACATAGCGCGGTCCACCGAGGTGCAGGCGGGAGATAATATCGAGCTGACCCTGCGGTTCGAACTCGGAGAGACCGCAATCCCTGCCGGTGGGCACTTGCGGGTCGCTTGGCTGTGGCCGTTCGACTGGGCCATGCTGCAGACGAGAGATTCCGACGCTCCGAGATACGTTTATGCATGCTGCTCGCGGCGCGAAGTCGGCTTGCGGGCAACCTTTGCCTTCCGAGGCGACCTGATCCCGTGGAATCACCATATTGATGTCGAAGTTCTCTCTGGCGTGCTGACCCAAGGGGATGTAGTTGAACTGACCTGTCGAAAGTGGCGTGCCCCCACCTTCGTCGCACCCGATGCCGAACTGCTCTTTCTAATTAATCCAGACGGTGGCGACCGTTGGGTCCAGCTCCCACCCGTGCGCGGATTCCCCATTGTAGCTGGTGCTCCGGCGCGACTTTTTGCCCTCGCACCGGCGGATGGGCGCGTCGACGAAGATATCGCACTGACGCTGCGCGTTGAGGACAAGTGGGGAGACCCCTTGCTCATCGAGGATTCCGTTCCAGAGGTAATCCCTGCCGACGGAGTCAGCGTGGTCTCCGTCGAAAGCGCTGGCGACATGCCTGCTTACCGGGCGCGGGTGCGTATCGCTAAACCAGGAATTCACCGCATTGAGGTCGCTATTCCTCACTGCCAATTGCGGGTAGAGAGCAATCCGGTGCGTATCGCCGCTGAATCCCCTCCGTTGCGCATCTTCTGGGGCGACCTGCATGCTGGCCAAGGCCAAATTGGCTGCGGTGTCGGCTCGGTGCGCCACCACTTCGACTACGCCCGTCACGTAGCCGGTTTGCAGGTCTGCTCGCACCAAGCAAATGACCACCACGTGAGCCTGGACTTGTGGGAGCAAGCGCGCCGCGAGTCGGCCGCCGCCAATGAGGAGGGATGTTTCGTCGCCTTTCTCGGGTGCGAATGGAGTGCCTACACACCGGAGGGCGGCGACCGCAACGTCATTTACCGACGCGATGAGCCGCGCTTGCGGCGTTCTGGTCGCTTCTTCACCGAAGATGTGCCTGATCCAGAGCCTGACCTCGAAACAGCGACCGGGTTTTTGGCTGTCATGCGGGATGAAGAGGTATTCATCAACATGCACGCTGGTGGCCGACCGACCAATCTCGATTTCCACGAGCCGAGAATCGAAACTCTCGCCGAGGTACACTCCACTCACGGTACTTCGGACTGGTTTGTGCTCGACGCCTTACGTCGCGGTTATCGCGTCGGGATAACCGCCGGAACCGACGGCGTTGCCGGTCGGCCCGGATGCGACCATCCCGGCAGTCGGCTTATCCGCAACGCGCGCAGCGGTGTCACTGCTTTTCTGGCCTCCGAACTCACTCAGGATGGGATGTGGGAAGCGATTGCAGCGAGGCGGTGTTACGCCACTGACGGACCTCGCATACTGCTCGATGTCCGAGCCGACGGCCATCCTATGGGAAGCGAATACGCAACGACCGATGCTCCCCTTGTGTCGATCGAGGCAGAGGGGACAGCGGCGATTGAGCAGGTCGGTCTGCTGTGCGGTCCCGACTTACTGTGGACGTGGCGACCGACGATGGAATCTGCCGAAGGTGCCTTGCGCCTCCTCTGGGGAGGAACCGAACGGCACGGCAGTGCTCCCGATCAGCGCGTCTGCTGGAAGGGCCGGTTTGTCGTCGAAAACGGACGCATCGCCAACGTCGAGCCCGTCGCTTTGGTCACTCCCTTCGACCGTCTCGAACTGGCCGACGACCAAACGGTCTGTTTCGACACGGTCACTGCTGGCAACCGCATGGGAATGTGCCTAGAAATCGAAGCGGATGCGGAGACATTATGCCGCTTTGAATCCGGTCCTGCGACCTTCGCATTTGGCTTGGCCCAAGTGCGGGAGCAACCGATGCGAGTGGATGCGGGCGGTACCAGTCGGCACGTCATCGTCGGGCAGGCCCCGAACCCGAACCTGCCACGGCGAGTGGAACTCTCGTTCCGAGACACGCGGACGGCAACGGGTCTATGTCCCTACTGGGTGCAACTGACGCAGTGCGATCAGCACCGCGCTTGGAGCAGCCCAATTTACGTCCAGCGCCAGAATTGGACTAAAAACGTCCGTTCAACTACTCAGTAGTACGACAGCAACAGTCGATCAAGCTGCTATCATTGTGCGTCGGTCGCGTCCGTTGCATATTCGTGCGGGACATCGAGATAACACCTTTTGACATGGAGGCCCCGGATGAAGAATTCTTCGATTTACATTCCCGCCTGCGACTGGGATTCGACCGCATCATTCCCGCAGTCTTGGGGATCTCCGCCTCTTGGCTGGCAGTATGCCAAGCGCCTAGTGCTGATAAACGACACGGTACACGAACGCCGGGGCGAACCGGTCGAAGCGGATGTGGACATTCACGCTGACCACATTACCGATCTTGGCCGCGAAGTCCGCGTCGCCCGTCTCCACAGCGAAACCGGTCCTATGGAAGTCGTGCCGAGTCAAGTGCACCTCATCAATCGCGAGGACGAGTTGCTGCGCTGCCGGTTGTTTTTCCTCGCCGATGTGGTCGCTGAGGGTTCGGCGACTTACCTCCTGCTGTACGGCAACCCGGAGGCACCCGAGCCCCACTACGACACCGACCTCAAGGTTTCGGGCGAGGGGTATGCCCTCGAGGTGGAAAACGAGCATTACCGCGCGGTCCTCGGGAAGATGAACGGCAACTGGCAAGACCACTACTCGAAAAGGGGGCCGGCAGAACTCGTACACCGGCAAGGCCACGGAGTCGAAGGCACCATTCACTGGGGCCCCGACTGGAGCGACGAGCGCGTCGGTCGCTACCGGCTCACCAACTGGGACGGCCCGCCTCTGTTCGACTACGATGTGATCAAGGGACCGGTCTGCGTGCGCATCCGCCGCTGGGGCCACCCCATCCTGTCAATCGGTCCCCAAGTTGGCCAGCCTCACAAGGTCATGGCTACCGTGACCTACAGCTTCTGGGCCGGTCAGCCCTACGTCATCATGGAATCGCAGCTCAAAGTTCTCGAGGATGTGCGTTTCCGCGATTGCCGCAACGACGAGTTTGTCATCGGTGAACAGCTACCTGAACGAGCTTGGATGGGACCGGATGGAGAGATTGGTTTGGGTGCCCGGGGCTGGCAGCGCGAAGACCCTCGCTGGGTGACTCATTTCAATCGCGAAACCGGCGAAGGATTCGGCAGCATTCACCTTGAATTCGAAAACACCAATCCGAGCTGGCCGCAGCCGGCCCACGCCGGATTCTCGCACACCGGCACCTGGGTCCGCTATCCGGTACAGCTCGCGGCGATGCGTGCTGGCGAGCACGTGTACGAGAAGAACGCCTACGTCCTGCACCGGTACGAAGAGGGGGGGGAACACCACGGCCTCGGCGACCTCGTTGACCACCAACAGCGCCTTCTTAACCCTATCACCCAAGAGGAGGCTCCTCCGACTCCTAGGCCGATCAATCTCGACAATGTCATGGACGCGCTGCGGGCTACGAACGAATTCGAGCTCTACGTCGAGGGGTCGCCTTGGGGGCAGCGCCAGCTCAGTTTTGTCGATATCGGCATCGTGCAGGAGGTCGTCATCGAGGGCCGCGACATCCGCGTCGATATCGTCATGCCGTACGCAGGGCGCGAGACTTGGTTCGACTGGTTTTCCGATGGCATTGAGGAGCAACTCCGTGCCCGCTTGCGGGATGTCGGCGAGGTCGAAGTGCGTCTCGTTCGCGAGCCGAAATGGACTCCACAGCGGCTGAGCGACCGCGCCCGCCGCGTCATTGGTCCTGGGGAAGAGTAGCCTCTTATAACACCAGTTTGTCCGGTGGCTCGTAGTCGCTTTTGCGCGGGTCCCAGCGGGTGCCGCATTTGTCGCTGATAACCACCCATTCACCCGGACTGAGGTTCCCTTGGTGGTGGTAGTTGAAGCGCCGTAGCCCCGCGGCCTCGGCGGTGTCGAGCAACATCTTGAGGTCGCGCGCCGACATGGGGTCGCCGTCGTGGGGAAAGCGACCGGTGTCGAGCCAGGGCACGATGCGCTCTGGGTCATCGACCGCGGCCAGCGCCCGCCGCGTCTCTTGCGTTACCACCTGCTCGAAAAACTCCGGATTGAGGGCGCTTTCGAAGTCGAGCATGTCGTCGCCCACGCCCGGCAGGACGATGCCGAAGAGCGCCTGCACGACATCAAGGGTGTCGGCCACGCTGACCCCCGGATTCCACTCTATGAGCGTCTGCGAATAGCGGTAGACCGTGCCGAGGAAGCCGTCGAAGCCCCGGTGAAAGAAGTAGTGCTTCGGCAGCAGGAAATCCATGAACTGGGCCAGATCGACGAAATCGTATCCACACAAGGGAGCGAAAGCGGCCGAGCGCGGGCCGCATCCCAAGCGCACTGGGCGTTCCAGCTCGGCGGCGACGCCTTCGCGGATGCGGCGAAAATAGCGGGTCAGCGAGTCGGCCCGGAACGACAGCCAAGCCATCAGATCGGGATCGGCTCCGAGCATGCGGTAGGCTCCGACTAAGCCGCCGCGAGCATGTCCACGGATGCGCACTGGGTCGAGGTTGTGGAACAGGGACAGCAGCCTGTCTTTGGCGGCTACCATAGCCTCGTAGTCGTATCCTAGATCTGCGGCCATCGGCGCTACAGATTCCGGCAGGTCGTGAAAGAAGTAGGAGCGGTGATTCATGTGATGGGGGGCGATTTCGTACCCCCACTCCGGTCCGTCCATCACGGCGCCGTCTGCCATAGGGAAGTGCTCTAGCGTGTCGACCATGCGCGCTACTCGCGATGCCAGCGTCTGGTCGTCGTGCAGGTGGTGGCCCTGCCCGCCCGGACCGGCACCACCGTCGGCGTACATACAGTAAACCTGCATGCCGCGATCCTTGGCGGCGTTCATCGTCTTTTCCAGCAGGGCCCTTTTCTCGGGCAGCTTGTGTTCCGGTGGCGGCGGTGGCTCGACGCCGAGTCGCGCGTACACCGCTGGATTTGGATCGTACGCTTCCGCCACGAGATCGCCGGTGGGAGCGGACACGGCATCTTTCGATAGTTTTGCAGTGCCGAACACGAGCGGACCGAACACGACGCCGTCGACGCCGCCTTCTGCCCAAGCATCGAGTATGCGCTCGTGATCGTTCATTACGCTTTCGAGATCGCGCATTACATCCATCCATAGCTTCATGGTAAACCTCCTCTGTTGTTCAGTGGGTAGGAGTAAAGCGGCACACGCCGTCGAAGGAGACGCGCAGCCGGGGGTGGCTCTCGTAGGGCCACGGATTGTAGGAGCGGGGAATGTAGTGGCCGGCCCAACTATGACGGAAAGTGCCCTCGTCCAAAATGGGGCCGCCGCGATGGATTATCCGGCCGTTGAAGAACACGATGTCGCCTTGGTCCGCTTCAATGGCAATTTCCGGCAATCCATTGCGCGTGAAAAGGGCGTCAAAAGCGTCGTCTGGCTCCCAGCCATACCAAGGGCCTAACTCGCCGTTTTCATCGCGGCGGAAATGGCGTTTTTCTATTAGCTCTCCCTTGTGGGAGCCTACCTGAATGTGAATGCTGCCGTTGCGAGCGCTGACTTGCTGGAGAGCGACCCAAGCAGACATACAGCCCGGCAGGAAAAAGGCGTCTTGGTGTCGGCGTTGCTCGGAGCCTTTGTAAAAGTACATGCTCTGGACTCCGTCGGGCTCGTCGCCGAGGAAGGTGCGCAGCGGCTGGCGCAGTCGGGGATCGAGCATCCAAGCTAGGCCGGTCGGATGGTGCAGACTGCGGCTGATTAGGCGGCTCCAATCGTCCGACTGGCGCGGGGGATAGCCCTCGACGCTGAAGCGGCCGGCGTGGAGGTCTATCATGTAGGCGACAAAGCGGTCGCACTCGTCGGCGGTAAAGCCGCCGCGGACGAGTGTATAGCCGTCGCGCTCGTACTGTTCTTGGTGTAGGGAGGTTATTTCCAGTTCCATCGGGTGCTCGCTCTGCAATTATGGGCTTGACAACTGACTGAATTAACGTTAATTCAGTCAGCATTATGTCCGTTATCTATATTCCCCAAGCACAACTTACTCGACTCAAGCGCTTGGCTACCCCTGGTAAAGTCGCCGTGGTGTACGGTCCTAGGCGGGTGGGCAAGACCACCTTGATCCAGCATTACGTCCAACAGTACGACCGTGACGCCCTCTTGGTAACTGGAGAAGATATAACGGTGCGTGAGTATTTGGAAAGTCAATCCCTAGTCAAATTGCGAGCCTTTATTGGCCAACGGCGCACATTGATTATCGACGAAGCCCAGTACGTGCGGCAAATCGGCCTGAATCTAAAGCTATTAGCCGACCACGTCGAAGGGCTGCGTATTATCGCCACGGGGTCTTCTTCCTTTGATCTAGCTCAGCAGACGGGCGAGCCTTTGACGGGCCGCAAATACACCCTGCTGCTGTTGCCCTTGGCCCAGCTCGAACTGCAGGAGGTAGAAACCGCTCACCAGACTAGGGCCTTGCTCGAACTGCGGTTGATTTACGGGTCGTACCCGGAAGTCGTCCTGATGGAGTCGAACGAAGATCGTCAGCTTTATATAAAGGAATTAATCGCTTCCTATCTGTTCAAAGATATTCTACAGTTGGAAGGCGTTCGACACGCCGACAAACTGCTCCGCTTGCTCCAGTTGCTTGCTTTTCAGATTGGCCGCGAGGTTTCGGTGGCGGAATTGGGAACCCAACTAGGCATGAACAAGAACACGGTGGAGCGCTATCTCGACCTGCTCGAAAAAGCCTATATCCTCTATAGCCGTCGCGGCTTCAGCCGCAATCTCCGCAAGGAAATTACCAAGAGCCGCCGCTACTATTTTTACGACAATGGCATTAGGAACGGACTGATCAACAACTTCAACGTCCTGTCTCTGCGCGACGATGTGGGGGCCTTGTGGGAGAACTATGTCTTGGTCGAACGACTGAAGTACAACCTATATACGGGGCGCTTGGCCGAAAGCCATTTCTGGCGCACCTACGATCAGCAGGAGATCGACTTGATTGAGGAGTGGGGAGGGAATCTGCACGCCGCTGAAATGAAGTGGTCGCCGCAAGCGACTACTAGGGTGCCGCGTGGCTGGCGTCAGGCGTATAGCGAGAGTTCGTTCGAGGTCGTCCATCAAGGGAATTACCTCGATTTTATCGCTGGGCCGAGAAAGACGTGAGTCGGGGGATACCATGAACACAATGATTTATAGAGGATATGCCGCTCAAATTGAATATAGCAACGACGATGGTTGCTTTGTCGGGCATATTGCTGGTATTGATGATGTCGTTGGTTTTCACGGCGAATTTGTCGCCGAACTGCGGGCTGCTTTTGAAGAAGCGGTTGATGATTACCTCCAGACTTGTGGAAAGCTGAATCGCCTGCCGCAGAAGCCGTGTTCTGGCGATATTTGCAATTTTCAGTCGTCTTTGGACATTATGTGATTGCAGTACGAGCATAATCCTCCTCCGTCCATTTCTTCAGGTGGAATCGACTGACCACATCGCTCGCACTCCCAGTTAACCACTTCTCCACAGACAAGGCATTTATCTTCTTCGAGGACATAGGTCTCCGTGTCACAAATGGGACACGGGATGGTAGCTGGGTATCCACCATCCTTTACAGATAAGTAGTTCTGAGTCGAAAAATATTCGGGAACAGCCTGATCAACAATTGATACAAAATCCCAAATTTTGCCGCATGATAGGCACTTAAATTTTGTGTCAAATATGTCTGTTTCTTGACTTGTCACATCAATGAGTCCCGATTTACATTCTCCGCATCGATACTCGGTAAGAGCGGCTTCTAGTGTATCGTGTTCGCATCCAATAGATTTGATATGCTTGACACATTCCTGTTTTTCTTTTTCGTACACCTCGGCAACTTCCGTTAGTACATTCCATATATCAGTACCAAATAGATCCAGTGGATACATTTTGAGATGTTCTCTGACGAAATAGCGGATCACGACGAAGCAATCGGTAATAAGACTTCTAATAGAATCATGTGGCTCTGAGCTGTAATAATGCTCGATATTGTTACGGTATTTATTGATTGCCTCAATGCGTTTCCATTCAACGAGTACGTTAAGATTGTCAAATCGTTCACGAATTCTTTGCACATCGACAGTATTTTTTCCTTGGCCTTGCCATTCGATGCCACCTTCGGAATTTCGGATTGGAAGAATACGTTGTTTTATCAGGACTTCATCGGATCCGGGCGAACTGAGTTTGGCGAGCTTGTGCTTAAAAAGTAGTATAATCCCAGCGAAGAGGTTTCGCGTACATGACACAAGTCTTCGTGGATCGGAGGATTCGCAATCCCCGATTCCCAATTGGTAATCCTCTATCCCGAGAGATATAGAGTCAACAGCGTTCTTGAGGATTCCCTCCGCTACGTTCTGCTTGCCGATGCTACTTGTCTCGTTCATTTTGCAGAATCGTCCTTATGTCTTGTCGATGAGTTTCTACAAATCGGAGATTTGTCTTCAACTCTCCCAATTGTAGCGCGATTTCGAGAGTATCTGAATTTTTTAAGACATCATACACCCTCTTCATGGTGTCTTCGTCATTTTTTACAAATTCTTTGTACCTCGCCGCACATTCTGGACACAGAGCAAGAAATCGGGCGTTGTGTTCCTTGGGTAACTCGTCTTTAGAGAAGGCCTCCACCGTTTCAAGGTAGTACTCGCCATCACGCTTTTTGAACGGCATTTCCTCTTGGCAAATCTGGCATATCATCTGATCGTCGTCGTTTGTATAGTGATTTTCGAGATAAGTTCTGGGATCAATCTCTCCTCGTGTAGTTCGGACGCTTCTTTGCTTCGGCTCATATTTTTTCTCTGGAGCATCATGGTGTTGTTCGGTGAGACGTGCTTGACGACGCTCTAGGTTGCTTACTGAGCTCGTCGGAAATTCAGGTGAGGGCATGAATTTAGAGCGAACCTCATCGGGGGATATTCCCATCTTTGCAATTTCTGCCCATTTTTCGGCATCATCCGCGTTATCAAATCCTATTTCTCTAGCGTTACGAGTTAGATCAATATAGTCAGCTCTCTCCTTTTTAGCAGTCTCCCCAAATCCAATTGCATCCAACCAGCCGTTATGGTTGTCATATGGAAAGTCTGTATGGAGTGATTTCTTAGATATATCCGCTGGCAATCGAAAACAACCGTCTTTATCAGGAACCCATTTGCATGACTTGAGTTGATTGACTAAAAAAGATGATCCCCTCTTTTGTTTATCTCTATTAGCTTCGTTGGGAAGATAAAATGCAGATAATTTCTCTTCTTCTACGCGACAGAGTGTCTTCCATACGGCGAGGCTGAGTTCTATCTTATGTATCTTGAGATCGAGTTCTCCTATGTAATAAGGAGAACCTTCATTATACCAATGAGTCCCATGTCCTATTAGAGCGTTGAAAAAATAATCTCTATCTATAGTCGTATGAGTTTCTTTGCCCAGCTTCTTGAAAGTATCCTTTTGCATTTTGGTAGCTCTATGTTCTCTTATTTCGAGTGCCTGCATGACACCGAGACCCTTCGCAAAATCAATGAATCCATCAATCTTCTCATATTTTTTTGAAACTGGATTCTCTAAGTACACGACAGTAACATGGGTTGATATTGTCGGGCGCGTTTAGGTTGGTCTCGTGTTTGGTGTATGATCTGTGTGAGTTGGTCTAATCCTCGTCGAAAGAGGCTTATGGCTTTTCGTCCATGTTTTTTTATGG
>JAJDVZ010000073.1:0-37526 GCA_022825835.1 Candidatus Latescibacterota bacterium | reverse complement strand
CTTTTCGCCCGGTTCATCCCCGCGCCTGCGGGGAACATCAACGCACCCGAAGAATGGAGAGACTGGGAAGCGGTTCATCCCCGCGCCTGCGGGGAACATTCGAACTCGATGCAGTCCTTCAAGTCCTCGAACGGTTCATCCCCGCGCCTGCGGGGAACATGCTCGATCTTTTTGGCTGCGTCGAGGCGTTCACGGTTCATCCCCGCGCCTGCGGGGAACATTGTACTTGCTCGCCAAGGACTGATCTCTTTTACGGTTCATCCCCGCGCCTGCGGGGAACATACCGTGCTATTGATGTAAGGGAACAGCGGGAACGGTTCATCCCCGCGCCTGCGGGGAACATCTTGCCTATCCAGAGAACACAGACCAAGACTACGGTTCATCCCCGCGCCTGCGGGGAACATGAACCATCCGGCCTCAGGGTGGGGCATGGGAGCGGTTCATCCCCGCGCCTGCGGGGAACATGTCGTCTCACCGACTGCGCTGCACATCGTTACCGGTTCATCCCCGCGCCTGCGGGGAACATCGTTTGCACCTCCGGGTCTGCCAAGTCCGTCCCGGTTCATCCCCGCGCCTGCGGGGAACATACCGCCGTCAACATCATCAACCGACTACCGAGCGGTTCATCCCCGCGCCTGCGGGGAACATATGTCAAGCAAGAAACGGGACAACGGGACACACGGTTCATCCCCGCGCCTGCGG
Source organism: Candidatus Latescibacterota bacterium (assembly GCA_022825835.1). Classification (GTDB taxonomy): domain Bacteria; phylum Latescibacterota; class UBA2968; order UBA8231; family UBA8231. The sequence continues at coordinate 36,824 of JAJDVZ010000073.1, read as the reverse complement.
GGAACATCTCGTAGATATGAGTTAGGCTCAAGTTGATCCCGGTTCATCCCCGCGCCTGCGGGGAACATCGTGCCCCCGGACATCATAATCAGATCGTAGGCGGTTCATCCCCGCGCCTGCGGGGAACATACGGTCAGCGCCTTCTACGCCGCCCTCAGCACCGGTTCATCCCCGCGCCTGCGGGGAACATTAGGGGGGATCGAGGAACACGGCCACCGTGGGCGGTTCATCCCCGCGCCTGCGGGGAACATGTTAGGATCGCCGTCGCCTCTTTCTTGAACCGCGGTTCATCCCCGCGCCTGCGGGGAACATTTCAGGCCGATGCGATAGAAGCGATACCCGTGCGGTTCATCCCCGCGCCTGCGGGGAACATTGATTGAGGTTGGACCCGATCTGCACGCGCACCGGTTCATCCCCGCGCCTGCGGGGAACATCTCACCGAAGTCAACATCGGCTATGGGAGGGTCGGTTCATCCCCGCGCCTGCGGGGAACATGGGTTGACCGGAGGCGAAGCCCAATCAACCACCGGTTCATCCCCGCGCCTGCGGGGAACATATGTGCGGAAGGTATTCAGCCACGGAGCACTCCGGTTCATCCCCGCGCCTGCGGGGAACATACATAATCTTAACTGACTGCTACAGTGTAGGTTATATGCTACTCAAAATAGGTACCAACGATTTAGCCCCTGATTCATCGCCCACCTCTGCCAAGCATATGCACATCATTCAGGCAAAAAGGATACGAGACGGAGACCATCAAAATCCACAGGTATCCGGCGATTTGTACCAAAGGTCTCAAATTCAAACCCCGCGTCATTGGGGGCAGCCCAAGCAATCACGGCATCGCCATCGCCGATGAGCTCGCACACGTTGTCCCAGATCATAGCGCGGGTCTTTGCTGAGTAGTTGCCGATATAGACACCGGCCCGAAGCTCCAGAAGCCAAACCGCGAGCCGGCCCCGCAAACGAGGCGGCACATTATTGGTCACCACTACCATCATCCTCTATGGCCCTCATCTCCGCTTGACGGTGGATCGGCAAAGGCTGGGCCTACCGCATCTTCCGGTGTTTCGGGCGGCTCCAACTCTCCTGCCGAGAGCACCTCTCCAATGGTTGGAATCAGCCGCTTGAGTAGGTTGGTCTTGCGGAACGTATCCCGACATGCCAAGCGCACCTCGCGGCCCGGTTCGGCGGCACCCAATCGCCCCTTCGCGTGCTGTCCCGCAATGCGAAACGCTGCTGGCACCGCCGTTTCAAATTTGAATAAATCGGCAATGTCGTACACGAAGGAGAGGGGTTTGCCTGTATGCAAAAAGCCAACGGCTGGGGCATATCCAGCCGCGAGCACAGCGGCTTCCGTAATGCCGTAGAGACAGGCCGTTGCTGACGAGAGGCAGCGGTTGGGCACATCGGAGAAATCCCAATCCGCAGGATTGTAGCTGCGCCTTTTCCACGGCACTCCAAATTGCCGCGCCAAATTCTCATAAAGCGTCCGCACCCGCACCCCCTCGATACCGCGAAGCTGTTCGATAGAACGGCGTTGCGGCGCTCGCTCACCGAACCGAAGCTGATACATTTGCCGCACGACCTTTAGCCGAGCATCGGGGTCGAGTGCAAGGCGGCACTGCCACAAGAGCCTGTCGGACCGGGCACCACCCGGCTGGCCGGCGGCGTACAGGCGCACCCCGGCTTCGCCGACCCATATCAACAATGTGCCAACCCGGGCGGCGAGTGCCACCGCCGTGTGACTGACCCGAGCACCCGGTTCGAGCATGATGCAAGCGAGCCCACCGACCGGAATGTGCGTCCGCACTCCGTTCGCATCCACGAGTACAAAAGCCCCGTCAATCACGTCGAGCTGCCCCTTCTCCACAAAGACGATGGATGTGCGGTCTTTTATGGGGATTGGCTTGGGGGGCGGGGCACCCGGCATCGCAATAGAGCTAGCCATTAGGCGATCCTTTTTATGAGCATCAGGCCACAGCCAAACGCCTTGCCACGACCGAAACCCTGCCGAAGACGGGCGAGAAACGAATTAGGCTCGGTTATGGTCAAAGCACCTTTGAGGTCGAATATGCCCAACGTGCCAAATCTCCCACCGCGCCGTGCGAAACGCTCGGCGCGATAGCCTTCGAGCGTCAGCTTATCAAGATGGAATCCGTGTTCCGCAGCCCGCGTCGTTAGCCAGTCGTAGGCCGCCTTTTCAGCAAGTTGCATCCGAGATCCGGCGCGGTCGGGTTTTGCTTCCTCCTTGAGCAGATCCATAGCTACATCGCAGCGTTGCCGAACGGCTTTTCCCCGACCGTCCTCGCCAACCTTTCGATCTACTGTAGCGTTAAGGCGCAGATCGAATGCCAGCTTATTGCCAAGTGAGAGTGCTGGCACAAAGGGTTTTGTCTCGATAGTGAAGAAGGGCGAGTCTTCCAAAGGCTTAGGACCGAGAAGATAGTACCGTCCGCGTTGGCGGTCGGCCCGCCAAAGAAACGCGGATTTCGGCGTACCAGCAGTCCGGCTCTGCTCTACTTCAGTACGAATTTCTGTCGGGATGACTGTCCAGAGCAGCCGGTGATCTACTGCGAGACGGTCAGACGATTTCGATGGTTGAAGGACTTGGAGCAGGGGAGCTATGTCCGCGGCGTCGCGCCGGAGCGTAAGACGCGAGAAGTGGAGTGGGGCACTCATTGCTATGCCTCCTCTTGGTCGGTAGGAACGTATTCGTATTCGCGCCGTTGCCCGAACTGCCAACTCGTGCGGTCGCCCGGCTCGTCCATGCGTAGCCGAGTCCGCAAGGAAGCGTCGGGAGAGCCGAGGTCCGCCCGATCCTCCACGGCGATTAGGCCATGCGGCTCGTCGCTATGGCGCTTGAACGCATCAATGACCGTTTGTGCTTCAATGATCTCCGGCGCGAGTGGGTGCGACAGTGGGCAAGATTTGCGCCCTAAATACAATGTGTAAACCGGTTTCTCGAACCCAGCGTTGAGATTCTGCAACGAGTATCGTCCTCCTGAGACGGCTCGGTAAGCCGCTTGGTAGCGCACATCCGTACGGTACTCGCGGTGAGTGATGCTCGTCGCAAGGTCCAAGGGGTGGGAAAGTGCCTCCGCTCTAGTGTGCGGACGCCCTTTGGCCGAAGGCAACGACTGGTAAGTGTGGAAATCCGTCACCAACGTTCCGGCGCACAGTGTGTGAGTAGCAATACGGAAAGAGGCAGCAAGTGTCCTCTGCCCCTCTGCATCAGCACGATCAATGCCTAGCGCCGCGCCAGCCAGCCCCAAAAGGGCAGATCGCGTTGGACGGTCAGCCGTGCCGCGCCGCACGTTGCCTGCCTCTTCGCCGAAGCTAGCGAAGGGGGCGGCAAGGGTGACGATCAGCCATTCCGTCATGCTAAGCCCTCCAACCTTTCCGCTGCGAAGGTAGCTAGTCCGTCCAGCGTGGCACTGTTCTCTTCGCCTACGTGGAGTTCGATATCGTCGCTCCAGTCCTTGCCGTAGGTTTTCTCAAAGGCGGTGCGCTGTTTCTTGAGGGCTTCCACAGACTCTGAGAATAGGTTGCCCGATCCTACCGGCTCTATCGGCTTGGTGAAGGCACTGGCCAAGCTGCGGGGCTGACTGTCCCCGCTCTCCAGCAGCATATATTCGGCGCGTACGTGATTGGCGAAGCTATTTTTTTTACCGGAGGGCGAGGCAGTCGCAGCAGCGCGTACCAGCGCGGAGAGTGCATGGCCTGCCAGATCCGTATCACCCGAAAGGTTTTTCAAGAGCAGCTCCCGATTCACACAGATGTAGAGATAGAATACGCCAGCGCCGAAACCCGCCTCGCCGATGAAACCTGCACCTGCATCCTCTTCTGGGGTCTTCAGGTCGTCAACAGCCGTGTAGTAATCATCTTCGATATCGACTCGGTTGGTGGTAAAGGCATGAGCCACTTGCACGGCGGCATCGCGGTTGAAGTTGGGGTTGTCGGCTAACATGCGCCCGAACATCGCGATGTCCACGGCTCCATCAGCGGTGTTTAGGACCTGTTTCGCCAGTTCCTTTTCTTTCGGTAAAGGTTCCCCGCTCAGTGCCTTTTCTGCCAAGTCGAATGCAGCAGCGCGTTCATCCGGCGAGACGAAGGCTAGCTGTTCGGTATAGGCCGGATTCTCGTCTTTTTCCCCTTTTATTTTTCCAAACAGGGTAGCGATATTCCGTGCGATTTCGAGCGCCTTGTCCTCCGAAGCACCCTTTTCTAGCAGATGCTCTCGCACCTTGTCGCCCATACGCTGCGTGCGCTCGCCTAGCTTTCCCGTTAGGGCGAACCGGAAAGCGTCGTCCGTGCGGATGGCGCGTTTGAGGGCTTGGCTGGAAATGCGCATACGCGACACACCGCCGATGAAGGCGGTCTTGGGACGGCCGAGGTCGTCTCGGTTGGGGTTGGACGGCGGATAGGTGGTCAGAATGTGCATTTGCACAAAGCGGCTCATAGTTGAGTCTCCTCTTGGGGTTGGGTGTTTTCTGGAGTATTGGCTCGGCGCGTATGATAGTATTCAAAGGTCCATTGCTGCCGGGTCTGGTCATTAAAGAAGAGTACGTCGCGGACAAAACGGCGGACGTTAAAGGGCTTGTCGCCCAAGATCGCCAAGGCCCGACGCAATGACAGCGCGAACCTGTCCTTGTTGTCCTTGTCCGTGCTGGCCCTGAGCAGAGCACTAAAGCGCATAGACGACAGGCGTGGACGAGTGTCGCCGGTGGGAATTTTATCTTCCTGCGTGTGGCCCAAAACAGTGGAGAAGTTTGGAAAACGGGCAATTTTCTCAGCGGGCTTAACCCTAGCAAGGGCCAAGGCCAGCACGGCGAGGTTTTTCTCAGACACATAGCCATTTTCATGCACACTAGCGATTAGCCTATGGGTCTCTGGCTCTAGGAGAGCGTCGAATACGCTTTCGCAGCGCTTCAGCCGCGCTCGGGCACTCCGATCTCCGTGCTCCGCGTGAAGCAATTTCCACCAGTTCACTACTGCATTGACGGTAGGGCTGTCATGCTGCATTAAGCGGCCTCCTTTTTGGTTTTGGATTTTGGCTCTGGCAAAGGAAGATCGAGCTTGTCGTAAAGCGTCTTGCTCTGCTTGGTCAGGCCAGCAAAGGTTGCGTTCAAGATCCCATAGGCGTTGACGATAGTCTTGGCCTTCTCGGCATCTTGTAAGGGCACGGGTGCTAGGCGATCAAAAATTGTAAGAGCCTCGTGGCGCATGATCCTTAGCCAGTGTCGTGCAGAAGCGTTTGGGTTGGTCAAGCGACCATCTTCGGGCATTTCTTGGAGCAAGTTGTCGAGGAGGCGGTGGAATTGGTCCTCGGTTGCGTCGAAGAAATCCGCCCGCGCTTGGTCGAGAATCCCCTTATCGTTTGAGGTGTTCTTCTGGCCGCTGAAAAGGGCCTTTTTTAAGGCTGCTAACAACTGAGAAACCGCTTGATCGGCGGCTTCGGAGAAATGTCGGGCGAGCTCGTCGAGTGCCTGTTGTTGATCGGGTGTCTTTGCCAGATGCAACGGCTCCTCGGCGATGAGATAGGCGATTGCTTCCATGTTGTTCATGGCCCAGCCGCCAACGCGGATGCGGGCATCCACCCCTTGTTTATTCTGGCTAAGGGCGTGGGAGCGATTATTCTTGGCGAGCTTGATGTTTGTGGGCTGTTCAGCCAGCTTACCCTCCTTACTCCCCACCGTGACGGCGACCCAGTCGCGATAGCCGAAGCGTCCCGATTTTGGCTTAGCTGAATACGGTTCTCCCGCTTCTTTTTGGCGTCGGTAGGGTGTCAAGGGATGCTTCCATAGCCCATAATTTGTGCCGTAGGGCTTCTGGATAAATCCGGTGGCTAGTAGTTCCTCCCTGCCGGTCATGGAGCAGATGCCCGGCTCGCTGGAAAAGACTAGCCGGATGCGGCGTGGCATACCGAAATACGCCTGCAAAGGGTGGGCGTCTGGGTCGGCTTCATGCACTTCACGCGGAGGCTTGCCTCCTGACGTGAGCGTCGGAGCCAGCCATGGCAGGGCTTTGGACAACTCGCTTGCTTTAGGTTTCGCATAGTGTCCTACATTGGCAAAGATTTTGTGCCACAAAGGCACGAGTGACGCACCGCCATGACTCACCGGAACGACTAGGGCGGTCAATGGTCCTCCCCCACGCATAGAAGTGCGGTTCCCGGCACCACCGGACGGCGCGTAGGCTTGCAGGGTGTACAGTGCCATGGCCGCAGCCGATAAACCAAGAGCGGCATAGCGGTCGCGGTGAGTCAATAGGTCCGAGTTTTTGCGCTGGCCGTTTTGCCCCGGTGTGTCAATGAGCAGCAATTCAATGGGGGTTTCGTCGCCTTGCAGGGGCTCATAGTCCTGTAGGAAGCGCGGCCCTTCGCCGTTAAGATAGAAGGCGGAAACAAGAGGGGCGAGCTTTTCGGCGAGTGCGTCTCGATCAGGCGGATTGGTCCAAAATGGACGCCAGTCGTCCTCTTCGCGGATGTCGAAAGCGAGCGATAGTACGCCGATGCAGAACTCGAAGCTCGCCATATTGAAGTCTGGACGCGGCCAGCTAAATTCGACCGGGTAGTCTTCATTCAAGCCGTTGCTTTTGGCCCCGGTCACCAGTTCGGGAAAGGCAAGCCATCTCTGTGCTCCAGATCGCATGATGACAGGGAGAAAAGGATCACTAAGTAGATTGAAAGTCATTAATATCTCCTTAAAAATAATATTAGCCTACGGCTTACTACATATAAAAAGATGATCGTACCTTGTCAAGGGCAAGTTGTGGCCCATCATTAATTAATCCCCGTGTGTACGGGGAACACGTTAGCCGACAGCCTACTACGGCTCATTCCCGCGTGTGCGAGACAACAAACCTAAAGCCCAGTTGAGCACAGTACATAAAATAGCCGTCATTCTTCGCCCCTTCCAATCGCACCCTACCGTCCCCTTCTACCACAGCTATCAATATTTCGCGTTCCCACTCCGGCCAGTTGCTTTTGGCTTGCTCTTGAAGGTTCTGATCCTCGGGTGGCGGTAAAGCGCCAGCGAGAAAAGTTTCCCGTACCCGGACTTCGGACAAGGCCCAAGCCATGTTGGGATCGTCGTTGGGCACCGTACACCAAGGAATAAGACGGTCTTCCTCTAGGTGAGCTAAACGCAACGTGACGGTCCGTTCTCCCAGTCGGGTGCCAATATCTTCTGTACCGCTCAATTCCATCGGCAGGCTACCGTAGCCTCCTTCTAAGTCGACGACGTTAAACCGGCCTAGCGAGCGGTTGCCCATTTCCTTTCCTTCGTCCTCAATCTGCTTTTCTTCAAGGGCTAGCGGCACATCCTCATTGGCGTAAACGCATTCAATCAACGGGCGAAAACTCTCCGGCGTGTCGATACGTCCAGCGTCGAACAGGGCCTTTGCGCTGCGCCACATCACGCCAGCATGTTGATAGACAAAGGCCGCTTTGCCGAGTACCGGCTCAAGCCATTTTGTATCTTCTACCTGATCGGGGTCTGGTGAGACAACGAGCACTTGGGGACCGTCTATCGGGCGGCTTTCCGGCGGGCGCTTGTCCAAATGCCGCCACATCCGGCCAGCCCGCTGAATTATGAGATCTACCGGCGCGAGATCCGAAATAACCAGATCAAAGTCGAGATCGAGACTTTGCTCAACCACCTGCGTAGCCACAAGGATGCGTCCCGCCCGATCCGTCGCGTCGGCGTCCCGCCCGAATCGGCGCAGTACGTCCTCTTCTATGTCCTGCCTATCGCCTTGGGCAAAGCGAGCGTGGAACAGGTGAACGCGATCTAGGTGATCCACTTGGTTCGCAATCGACTCATGTACGGCGATAGCTTCATCTACTGCGTTGCAGATGACCAACACGGCCGCTCCCTTTTTTGCTGCGGAGAGTGCCCGTATCTCAGCGGTTGTTCGGTCGGACAGGCGTTCTACCGTTACGCTACGACGCAACGCAGAATCGAATCCCGATTCGCCTTCCTGTGCACTGCCGAGGGCGACCGAGGTAAGCAGCGGGTACGCCTCACTACATAGTTGATCGCTCAGATCTTCTGGGTCGCGCAGGCCGAGTCCCTTGGCAAACGCCTCTGTCATATTGCGGCGCTGCTCCAGAGATAAGGTCGCCGAGAGCACTATAGCGGAGCCGCCGTTTTGGGCGTGAAGTTCCAGCAGTGCGGAAAGTTCCTCGCCCATATAGGCATCAAAGCAATGGGCTTCATCAACGATGAGGATGCGGCCAGCTAGCCCGTATTGACGCAAGGTTAGATGTTTTTTGGGGAGGATCGAGAGAAAGGCTTGGTCAATGGTCCCCGCTCCGACATCTGCGTAAAAGGCTTTCTTTCGGTTATCTGCAATCCATTGGGTACAAAAGGCGGATGCGGTTTCATCCTCGCTGCCATTGGCCATGCCAGTGGAATCCTTGCCGCCGTTAGCCATGTCAGTAGAGTTGACGATGGCGCGGAACGCCTTGGACAGGTCTGACCTGCCGTGTGCCAAGACGAGTGAGAGGTCTTCGGAGGCTGAAGTTTCAAATAACTTCAGGTAAGTCCCCGCCAGTCGCCCGTACATAGCGTTGGCCGTCGCCATAGTCGGCAGCGCAAAGTACAGGCCCTCCCCCTTGCCCTTGGCCATCATCCGGGCCGCGAGCATAATGGCCGCCTCTGTCTTACCGGCACCTGTAGTATCTTCTATGACGAATAGCTGAGCTCCGTCTAAAAGCGGTACTTTTTCCGCCAGTTTCTGCATGGGTCTTGGACGGGCGGCAGCTCGTGGAGCGAAACTATCATAACTCGGACAGGACTCCGGGGACTGAGGACGTAGCCCCTTGTCCACTAGGGCTTTTTCGGCCTGAGTAAGCGCCCAGTCCCAATAGTCTTCTAGCTTTGTATCGACCGATTGAAAAGAGAAGTAATCGGAGTCCGAACCAACCCAGTCGGCCAGTGTGACAAGCCCTGACAAGCGCCAAGACCACTGCGCCACCTGCTTTTGCTTTTCGAGAGACGACAGAGGGGAAGGATTTATCAAGTTCCAGAGAATACAAAAGGCAGTATGAGCCGCGTCCACGCATTCTTCACGAAGCTGCTGGTCGCGCCGAGCTTTGCTTGGATCGGCGTTTACTTCATCCTGCCCCTCGGGTGGTCGTCCATGGTGCCCCGCAATGGCAGCAATGATCGGTGGTATATCATAAGGGATGCTAGGGAATAAGCTGGTGAACTCTTGGGCAATTGGCTCGGCTCTGAGAAGGATAGCCGTGTTGCGCCAATGAGGGCGGTCGGGTACCTCTCTGCTCTGGCCAAGGCTCTGCTCTGGCCATAATTCGGGCACCTTTGCCTGAAAGCTGCGTGAAAATTTGCCGAGATCGTGTACGCCAGCCAGAAAAGCCGTGGTCTTGGCTAAGCACTCTGGACTCGCTTCCAGCAAAGCGGCTTCGCGCTCAAGACGGGTAGAATTCAATTGCTGCCATTGCAGGGCAACGGCGGCGACATCCATTAAATGATGTAAGACAGGCTTATAGCTACGTTGCCCTTCGGTATCATTGAATACAGTTTCCGAGGAATTGTCAGAACTACGCAGCGTCTTGCCCCAGAATGCTAGCAGGCGAGCCTCTTCCATAATCAGCGGCCCATCCACCCGCCATCGACGAGCACGATGGACCCATGGACGTAGTCAGCCGCTGGTGACGACAGCCACACTACCGCGCCTTTTAAGTCGTCCGGCGTGCCCCATCGTCCGGCTGGGATTCTCACCAGTAGCTGCTCGTTGCGCACCGGGTCGTCGCGCAGGGCCTGATTGTTATCGGTGGCGATATAGCCGGGGGCAATGGCATTGACATTGACTCCGCGACCGGCCCACTCGTTGGCCAGCGCCATCGTCAACTGTCCGATCCCGCCTTTGGCCGCGGCATAGCCCGGCACGGTGATGCCGCCTTGGAAGGTCAGCACTGAAGCGGTGAAGACGATTTTGCCCCGGCCGCGGGAGAGCATCTGCTTGCCGAATTCCCGCGCCAGCACGAACTGTGCGTTTAGGTTGACCTCGATGACGTGGTCCCAGTCTTCGTCTCCATGTTCCTCAGCCGGGGCGCGCCGAATCGTACCGGCGTTGTTGATGAGGATGTCGATTGGGCCGACTTCGGTGTTGACCTGCTCGACGAAGGCGCGGACTGCCTCCCGGTCGCTGAAATCGCAGGCGTATCCTGTAAAGCGCTTGCCGCGCTCGGCAATGTCTTTGCTGACTTCGGAGTCTGCTTCCAGCGAGGCACTGACGCCGACGATATCCGCGCCCGCCTCGGCCAGTGCTTGCGCGAACCCGCGCCCGATGCCTCGGCGGCACCCGGTTACGAGGGCCGTCTGGCCGTCGAGCTTAAAAAGGTCCAAGATGCTCATGCTGTTTCCCTTGGGTGTCGATTAGAATTTTGACCGCGTCTGTGCCCGCTGTCAGTCGGGCAAAGGCGTCGGGTAGCGCGTCTAAGGGAAGGCGCTCGGTGATTAGCTCGTTTAGCGGCAGTGCGCCGCTGGCCGCTAGCTCTATGGCACGGTCGTAGTCCTCGGGTTCGTACACGCGCACGCCGCACATTTTTAACTCGCGCCAGAAGAATTGAAAGAGATCGATTTTAGGAGCGTCAGCGAAAATCGCCACCACCACGATCCGCCCCCGGACCTTGGCGAGCTTAGTCATCACCTCGGCTCCGGCCGACGAGCCAGAGACCTCGAAGACTGCGTCGGCTCCCGCGCTGTCGGTCCAGGCTTCGACGTGGGAGACCAAGTCCTCTTCCTGTGGATGGACGGTTTCCAGTCCCAGCGCGTGCGCCGCTTGCAGCCGATAGGCGTTGACCTCGGCCACTCGCACCTCGGCTCCCGCGTGTTGCGCCACCAGCGCGTTGAGTAGGCCGATCGGGCCGCCGCCGATCACCACCACCTTCTCGCCCGGGGCTACCTCACCCAAGCGCACGTCGTGGCAGGCAACTGCTAGCGGCTCGACTAGAGCACCCAGTGTCATCGACATGTCGTCAGGCAGGCGGTGCAACGTATGGGCCGGCACTGTCCACGACCTCTGAAAGGCCCCCGGACTGTCGATGCCGATGAAGTTTAGGTTCTGGCAGATATGGCCATTGCCAGCGTTGCAGGCCGCGCACGCGCCGCAAGCCTCTAAAGGACGCACTACGACCGGATCGCCCACGGCCCAGCCTGCGACATCGGCTCCGACTTCTGCGATCCGCCCCGACATCTCGTGCCCAATGACTTGGGGCATGTCGATGCGGCGGTCCTGATGGCCTAGGTAAATGTGGATGTCCGTGCCGCACACCCCGCAATAGGCCACCTCGATCCGCACCTGATCTGCGCTGGGGGATTGTACTCGGCACTCGCCGATTTCGACCGTGCGGTCGCCGCAGTAGTAGGCTGCCTTCATCGCAGATGCCAGTCCGCGTCTTCAAGTGCCTCGTAGATCACGCCGCCCTCCACCTGAGCGGGCATGGGGATGCCCAGCAAGTAGCACAGCGTCGGCGCGACGTCCACCGCTCGCACCTGCCGCTCGAGCGCCAGCCCTTGCTTGACGCCAGCACCAGCCAGCACGAACGTGCAGTGCTGGCCGCCGATGCCGAGGGTGGCCGAGGGAAGCTGTTTGCCGTGTGCGCCGTCGTATTCGGGCCGCAGCGCATAGACCACGTCGCCGACGAGTTCGCCCGCCAGATTGACCATTTCCGCGTCTTCCCGCGTCAGCGCGAGGGCAAAAGGAGCGCGCCCGGTCTGCGGATGGCGATAGGCGTGGAGGGCTTCGATGAGGTCGAGCCGCGTTTGCTCGTAGTCGCTGGGATCGACAATTCCCGTAGGCTCGCGGCCCTTGAGATTGACGAAGATGTGGACCAGCCCCACGTTGGCCGCCCGCGTCCGCTGCCAGTCGATTTGCTTTTTCTCCGCGTCTGCATAGACCAAAAAGCCCGCCTGTTCCAGCACCTCGGCGATATCGACCGGACGGTGTTGATTGGGGGTGCCGCCGTGGTCGGCGACAACCGCGACGACGGTGTCATCATCGGCCAGCTTGACGACGCGGCCGATCATGCCGTCGATGGAAGCATAGGTTTGAGCCACGCCCGCTTGGCAGCGCGCCAGCGTGTGCGCGTCGGCCCCGCTGCATTCGTCGGCTTGTGAGAGGAAGAAGTGGCTGGTGTAATCCGAGGCGTGGGTTTCGATGAACAGCACGTCCCAGTCGTTGCTCTCCGTCAGGTAAGCAGCCACCTCGGCCAACCGCTGGTGGTGGAAGTCCAACAACTCGAAATAGGTCGCGTCATCGACTACGCCCAAAGCGTCTCGTGCTGGATTCTGCAGGAAATTGCCGACGTTTTCGTCGATCTGCTGCGCCACTTCTTCCGGCTGCGTGTACCCGGTCGCCGGCCAGACCTGCGGCACAAAGAGTTCGAAGACATCGCCTGCTGCGCTCAGGCTGACGAGCTTCATGCGCACATAGCCATCAAGCGCTTGGCCGTCGAGCTCAAAGCTGTCCTTCCACCAATCGGTCCATTGGCCTACGGATAGCTCGGCGACTCGGTCACTCGCATCGCGGCTGCGGCAGATTAGCAGCCGGTCGTAGCCTTGGTCGGCCGAGGCGTATATCAGGCCGTAGAAATGCTTAGGCGTTCCCTCTATGCCTTGTTGGCGCATGTCAGCCCGACCGCGCTTGAGCGGTTCGATGACCAGCGCCACTTCTTTGGGCGGCAGCGTGGATGCGGGCGCATTTTGCCATCCTTCCGCTGGGACGATTTCTACCGGATCGACGTTGCGCACCTTTTGCAGGGCGCTCGGGTCCAAAGTCTCCGGGTCGCGCGGCCCGCCGATTGGTCGGGGCGTCCAGCCACCGCCGACAAAGAGGTGGTAGCCGGTGATCTGATGTACGTTGGATACGCCGGGGCCGGTGCCCTCGACTTGGATGCCGGTTTGCACGGTCGGCGGCCAGGACATTTCCCACTTGACCAAGATCGGCTTTTTGCCGGCCCGCTCGACCGTGTTCCACATATACTCGGCCTGCGAGAGCTCGGTGTTGATTCCCCACACGGTCTCGTCGAGACGCCCACCGAGCTTGCGGATATTGAAGTCCATGACTTGATGGGTACCCGCCCAAGCTCCGGTCGAAGTGGCCGTCCAGCCGGGTGGGGTCAGGGTCGGAAAGACGCCGATCATGGGCCGCTTGACGCCCTGCGCCATGAGCTGACCCAAGTGGGGCATGTGACCTTGGTCCACCATGTGTTGCACCAACTCCATGGCGGCCCCGTCCATGCCAATGACGATGGCTTTTTGTGCCGGACTCTGCATAGTTTCTCCTATAGTTAGATTCCCAAGCGTTCGTATTGCTCTTGTGGTGCTTCGCACGCTTCCATTTGCGCGCGCAATAGTCCCTGCATCCGTTGCTCCAGGGTTGGGTCGGAGAGCGGGGTTTCTTGGCGCGGGTCTTGATCCAAGTCAAAGAGCAGGGTCCCGTACTCGTGCTGCTTGGTCCGCGTGTGTCCTTGCGTCCGCAGCAGCCGACAGCCCTTGCTAAAACCAAACGGCTCGGCGAGCTCCACGCCGGCGAATTCATCGACTGAGAAGGGGTCGCGCATGTGCGTGGGCATGAGCGTGTAGTTGTACAGGGGCTGGTTGTCGGGCTGGGCGGGCGCGCGCATGTACACGTAGCGGCCGTCAGTGACGTTCACCTGTCCGCCGTGGTTGCCGAAAATCGCGGCCTCGCGCACGGGGGAGTCGCTCGCGCAGACTTCGCGCAGGCTCTGGCCTAGCATATCCGCGGTCGGCTCCATGCCGAAGAGATCTAGCAAGGTCGGCCCTAAGTCAATCGACGGCTGCACCAAGCTTTGTCGCCGCTGGCCCGCGTGGCTGCAGCGCGGATCCCAGACGAAGAACGGCGTGTTGGACAACTCGCGGTACCAAGGCATCTGTATCTTGGCCCACAGATCGTGCTCGCTGAGCAGGAAGCCGTGGTCGGTCCACACGATGAGCATGGTGTCATCCCACAGTTCGAGCCGATCCATCTCGTCGAGGATGTCGCCGAGGCGGGCGTCGCACATGCTCAGCAGCGATGCGTAGTGGCCCCGGCATTGATCGACGAGGGCTTGCTCTTCGGTGACGGGGCCGTAGGTCGGCCAGTCGAACAGCGTGGACGAGCGGTTCTTAAAAAGCTCTGGGTAGAGGTCTTGGTATTGGCGCTGGGTGAAAAACGGCTCGTGTGGGTCAAAGGTCTCGATCTGCAAAAACCAGTTGTCTTCTGCGTGGTTGCGGCGGATAAATTCGACGCCGGACTTGAAGGTTTGCGCTTGGGGCTGGTCTTCCTCGCGGCGCATGTATTGTCGGTTGACGCGGTCTTGGCGATGCCACATGCTGCGGCCCGCATTGCTCGCGTGCGCCTCTACGGGCGGTGGGTCGGCCACCTGCCCGATCCACGGATCGCCCTCTTGGCCGCGGAAGAACTGCCAAGTGTTGTACTGGGTGTGGTATGTAGCTCCGCCGGCCTCCCAGTAGTGGTAGTGGTCGCTGATGAGGTGCGACGAGACTCCGGCCTCGCGCAGCATTCGCGGGACGGAGTCGTCGAACGGCTCCAGTGGCCCCCAAGAGCGATGGAGGAAGTTGGGTCGCCCGGTGTGCAAATCGCGGCGGGCGGGCATACATGGCATGGAGCAGACGTAGCTGGTGTCGAAAGTGAGCGACCGCTCGGCGAGCCGCTGGAAATTGGGCGCGTGCGTCCAATCGCAGCCGTAGGGCGGCAACATGTGCCGGTTGAGCGAGTCGAACATGACCATAATTGCCTTCATACATTTACCTCGTGTAGGAGTTGGAGAGCTTGCTGTCCGCGCTCGGATTCAGGATCGCGTCGCGCAATGCGCCGCAATTGGTACAGGGCACGCTCGTCGCCGTCGCGCGCTAGGGACAGGGCCTCGGTGAACCCTTGATCTCCCCAGCGGGACAACTGCGGCACTATCTCTAGGTCTAGATCTTGCCAATAGTACTGCAATGATTCGCTTTGCCAGCCCGCGTAACAGGCTTCCCAGTTAAAGCCGGTGACGCCGATCAGGTGCGGGTCCAGCATGTGCTGCGCAATCGGCTCGCCTTGTGCCTGATAGCGGTTGTCGAGCGAAATGCGCAGGCGATCTTCTGTGTAGTTGGGCAGGGCTTGGTGGACGGTCAGGCTCGGAAAGATCAGCGCGTCTCCGGCTTCGTAATTCGCGCTGAGCCAGCGCCCGGTCAGCTCGGATTCGTCCACGGTTAGGCCACCGGCCCCCAGAGAGAAGTGGTGCTCGCGCACCTTGCCGATCTTGTGCGATCCGGGCAACACGGCCAAGCCCCCTAGCTCTAGCGGACAATCGCCCACGGGAGCCCAGAAGGTGTAGGTGTTGAAGCTGCCTTGGAAGTGGACGAAGTCTTGGTGCATGGGGGTAGTGTGCTCGGTGTATTGGGGGAACCACAGGCGGGCGATCTTTTGGGGATGCGGCAGCACCGGGCCACCTACTACCTGCTCCATCACGGCTAAGACCTCCGGCCAATGTCCGGCTTGGTGGAAGGCCTCCAAGCTGTACACCCGGTGATACACCTCGGCGTATTCGGGATCGCCTTCGGTGCACTGCGCGTCGATTCGCGCAATGCCGTCCATGGGATCCGTGCCAGCGACCAACCACCCGGCCTCCATCAACACCTCCGCCATCTCTTGCCGCAGAGATAGCAGCTTGTCTTTGGCCATGATCTGCCGCAAGAAGATGTACCCTTGTTCATCCAGTCGCCGCCGCAGCTCGGCGCTGTCGCCGAGGGCATCGTTGGCCTCTTGCATCAGGCCGACTTCACTCGCGTCTTTTGCTGTCATCAGGCTCGTCCTTAGCTGGCCGCTGGCTCCATCTCGTTGTCCCGGAATCCGGCCACGACGATGTTGTTGTTGCGCTCCAGCACGTTGTCTCGGTCGATGCGATGCGGGTTGTCCTCAGCGCGTCCCACCGGCCGCAGCGCTGTGCTGTGATAGCCAAAGCGCACGGACTTGCGCCAAGAATCCGTGCGGTTGCAATCCGACCAGTGGATCGTCTGATAGCTGAAGAAGATCATGTCGCCGCGCTCTGCTGGCACGGCGACGCTGTCGAGGCGGTCGGGATGGTACTGCGCGGGCGGCAAATGCGGGGCGGTTTCCGGCCCCAACACGTGCTCCAGCGGCCCTTGCTTGTGGCTGCCCGGCACGACCATCAGCGCACCGCTCTCCAGCGGCGTGTCGTCTAAGTGCAACAAGCAGTCCACGAAATCCGGGCCGTCGTGCGGGTAGAACGGATAGTCTTGGTGCATGGGGAAGGGCGTGCCTTTCTCCGGCGGCTTGGCGTGCAGGACGGTGTGGTGCCACTGCACGGGGCCGTCGATGAGTTGCCGCACGCAGGCGATCATGGCCTCGTGAAAGAGGACGCGGCCCCAAGCAGCCGAGTAAAAGTGCGGGTTGTGCATGAAGACCGCCCGCGTGTTGAGGCGGTCTTCTTCGTCGAGGTAGCGATCGCGCCAGGGGCCGACCCAGCCGATGGACTCCTGTCCCCACTGCTCGATCACTCGCACCATCTCCGAGGCCAACTCTTCGGTTTCCTCGGGCGTGAAGAGTTGGGGGACTTTGAGATAGCCCTGTTTGCGGTATTGCGCTACTTGTTCCTTGCTCAGCATGTCTAGCTCCTTTGAGAAAATTTAGTGAGGTGACATCGCGCTATTCTGCGGTCAATTCATCCGGTTCCCCGGACTCTTCCGCGGCGGTCAACGCCCGGATGCGGGCGTTGACCGCCGCGACAGTTTCGGTCACCGCCGCGAGCAGCGCAAAGCGGTCGTCCATGACCACCTCGGCACCGGCATAGCGGTAGCGCACTGCATACTCGGTCAACCACGCCAGCCGCTCGCCCGCCGAGGTGTTGTTTTCAGCCGGATGCTGGCGCACGATTGCGATTAGCTTCGTCAGGTCGTGGGTGTTGCGATAGTCGGCGTCGAGCGCGGAAATCCAGCCCTTGAGCGCATTTTCAAGCGCCTGCTGCGCGTGAAAGCCAATGGCTTCTTGAGAAGACCGGGGGTTTTCTGCGAGAATTTCCAAATCGCTGAGGTAGCGCTCGGCATTGGCGATGCGCTGCCGGATGTCGGGCAAATTGGTCGGTTCTGGGTTGTCGTAGGTCACTTTGTCTCCATTCGCTTCAAAGCCATCGCGGACGGCTTGGCCAGCCACGTGGTTGCGCGCTCGACGACCATAGTGGAAGGCCCCCTCACTCATGCGGAGCAAATCGACGCTGATCGAGTCGCCGTATAGTTCCGCGACTTTGCGGTGGGCTGCCGCGCTGGTGCGTTGGTACGTCTGCTGGTCCACCGGGCCGGAGCCGGTGATGATGAGCAGGTCAATGTCCGAATCTGGATTGAAGTCGCCCCGGGCGCGCGAGCCGAACAGGATGACCTTGGCCGGGTTGACCGCCTCGCCAACGGCGCGAGCGACGGCGCAGGCTTTTGGGTCGGGAGGGCGATGAGCTGGGCACTTGGGCATGGTCAACTTTTATTTTTTAAGCGGCTGGCGCGGAAATCGGCCCAGCCGTAGGGAATGCGGGGGTAGGATGCAGGCATGGCGACTTTAGCGGTTTTCAGTCCTTTGTTGTACCTGTCCAAACTAATCGACTTCTTCTTCGGCCCTTTTTTGAGCGGCAAATCTAAGGCCGGAGCCGTGCGCTATCAACCGAGGAGCGCAAGCGGTCGCCTCCTGCGAGTGGAGGCCTGACACCACCGCGATATTGTCCGGGTGATACGGCTGGACGAAGAGTAGGGATTTAAGCATTATCTGGCCTATGAAGACCTCTCGCCAACAGCGTCGCCGCCAAGCGTACCAAGCCCGTAAAAGAGCGCAGCGACAAGTCGCTCCAGCGGTAGGCTATACGCCGCAGGATGGCCGAGCCGCTGGGGTGCTGGCTCTGTTGGCGGTCGGCTGCTTCTTGCCGTCGATACTATGGGGCGGGTTTGTGTGGGACGACAACTCCTATCTGGTTGGGGTCGAACCCATAAGTACTTGGTCGGGCCTATGGCAGATATGGGGATCGCCTGCCGCCTTGGGCGATTACTACTGGCCTTTGACCTATACGACCTTCTGGGCCGAGCATAAGCTGTGGGGGTTCAACCCGACCGGCTACCGGGCCGTCAACGTGCTTTTGCACTTAGCCAACACGTTGTTGGTGTGGCATCTGATGCGTCGGCTGGCGGTGCCGGGCGCATGGGCTGTGGCCGCCTTTTTCGCCATCCATCCCTTACACGTCGAGTCGGTG
Source organism: Candidatus Latescibacterota bacterium (assembly GCA_022825835.1). Classification (GTDB taxonomy): domain Bacteria; phylum Latescibacterota; class UBA2968; order UBA8231; family UBA8231. The sequence continues at coordinate 18,541 of JAJDVZ010000073.1, read as the reverse complement.
GCGTGGATCATCGAGCGCAAGGACATGCTGTCGGGCTTTTTCTTTTTGGCAGCCGCCCTTTTATGGATGCGCTTTGTGGACAAAGCCCGCTCCCAGTACTGGGCCGGATCGCTTCTTTTGTATGTGGCGGCCCTGTTGAGCAAGTCGATGGCCGTGACGTTGCCAGCCGCATTGCTTTTGTGGCATTGGTGGAAGAAAAAGCCGCCCGATTGGATCAGGCTGGGCGCTTTCTTCGTCGTGGGGCTGGCCCTTGTGCTGGCGGACGTGGTGCGTCACCACGCCATAAAAGCCGTATCCTTTGACTTTTCGCTTATTGAGCGGGCACTCATCGCCGCCCGCGCCCTGTGGTTTTACGCGGGCAAGTTGCTATGGCCGACCAACCTATCCGTCGTCTATCCGCGTTGGGACGTTCAGGTGGCCGACCCGTTGTCTTGGGGGTATCTCATAGCCGCTATCGCGTTTGTGACTATCCTGTGGCATCTGCGGCACCGGATCGGACGCGGCCCGCTGGTAGGGGTGCTATTTTTTTTCGTTGTCTTGTCGCCGGTGTTGGGCTTTGTCGATTATCGCTATATGCGTTATTCCTTCGTCGCCGACCGCTTTGTGTACTTGGCGGGCATCGGGGTTATGGCCGTTGTCTGCGGTGGGGCCACGTGGGGTGTGCGTCGCCTATCGGACTTGTGGCAGAAGGGGGCGTGGGCCGTTGCGGTCGCGGTTATCGTTGTGTTGGGGATGCTGACGTGGAAGCAGGCGGGCATCTGGCAAGACGACGAAACTCTTTGGCGGCATGTAATCAAGCTCAACCCACAAGCCTACAATGCCCACGCCAACTTAGGCAACGCCCTGCGCAAACAAAAACGGTACGAGGAAGCCGTAAGCACATACCAAAAAGCCATAAAGCAAGACCCGCACAACGTTAAAACGTTTGTGTATCTGGGCCGGTCGCTCAATAGGCTGGATCGCTTTGAAGAGGCCGAAAGGTTTCTGCGAGTCGCCCTTGCTGCCAACCTGCCCACACTGAGGACGCAGTTACACTTGGGCCATGCGCTGTACGGTCAGCAGCGGTACGAGGAAGCCGTCGCCGCATACCAAGCCGCCATAGAGCAAGCCCCGGCTCTGTACGAGACTCATGTTTCACTTGGCATGGCGCTCGGCAAGCTAGGGCGTCACCCACAAGCGGAAACGCACCTGCGCCGCGCTCTGGTGCTTGTCCCGCAAAACGTGGACACCCTTGAGCATCTGGCCAATGCTCTGATGGCACAAAAAAAGTACGGCGAGGTACTGCAATGCCTAGACCAATTGCTGGCGATTGATCCGACGCATGAGGGTGCCCGCCAAAACCGCGCCGTCGTGCTTGGGGCCATGCAGCGACAAAAAGGGCCGGCGGATGAGTAGGATTCTCAAGACTGTCGGCGATCGAATAGGTCGGCATAATTGAAAAGCGGGAGGTATGCGTACAAAATGCAGAATAAATTCATGCGGCGTGCGGCCCCAATCGTCACGCTGACGACGGATTTTGGTGGGGGCGATTACTACGTCGGCGCGATGAAGGGAGTCATCTTGGGGATCGCACCGGAAGCCCAGCTCGTGGATATCTCCCACCAGATTCCGCCTCAAGACGTGCTCGCCGCCGCTTTCGTTCTGCGCCACGCCGCGCGCGAATTCCCGCCCGGCACCGTGCACCTAGCCGTCGTCGATCCCGGCGTAGGCACGCGACGACGACCCCTCGCCCTCCAGAGCAGCGGTCACTTGTGGGTGGGGCCGGACAACGGGCTCTTCAGCTTCGTCCTCGATTGCGCCGATAGCCGGGTGCACGAGATCTCCCGACCTGACCTCGCCCGGCCCGACCTGAGCAACACCTTCCACGGCCGCGACCTCTTCGCGCCGATAGCTGCTCACCTTTGCCGCGGCTTGGACCTTGCTGACGTCGGTCCGTCGGTGGCCGATCCGGTGCGCTTGGCCGAATCCGCACCTTGTAAATCGGCGGACCGCATCGCCGGCCACATCATCTACATCGACAGATTCGGGAACTTGGTGAGCAACATTGCGGCCGCTGATATTGCGCCGTGGACTGAGCTGCGCATTCGTCTTGGGGACCATGTACTCACGGAACTTTGCCGAACGTACGAGGATGTCGAGCCGGGTGCGCCGCTTGCTTTGATCGGCAGCGCTGGTCTGTTGGAAATTGCGATCAACTGCGGCAATGCCGCCCGCCAATTAGGGGTGCAACGCCGCGCTACCCTTGTCGTCGAGAAGCTCTGAGAAAGAAAAATTTATGTCTAATGCTCCGCTCATCGTCAGCATTTCTGGGATTCGCGGCCTCGTCGGCCAATCGCTCACCGATGAGGTCGTCGCTCGCTTTGCCGCGGCCTTTGGCACCACCTTAACGCCGGGTGACACCGTCGTCCTCGCCCGTGACACGCGCCCGTCTGGAGCGGCTTTTGCCCAAGTGGCGGCCACTGCTCTGCGCCAGACGGGTTGCCGCGTCGTCGATGTGGGTATGTGCTCCACGCCTGGAGCCAAACTGATGATCTCTGCGCTTGATGCCAAGGGTGCAATCATTATCACTGCCAGCCATAACCCGGCCCCTTGGAACGGCCTCAAACTGGTGCGCGTCGACGGCGTTTTTCTCAATGCAGAAGAGGGTGCGCGCGTCGAGGCTCTGTTCCACGCGGGCAAGTTTCGCTGCGCCGCGTCCGGCGCGATGGAAACGATCGACTCAGACGCCGTGGTGGCGCGTCACGTCCAGCAGATTGTGGACTACGTCGATGCCGACGCCATTCGCCAAGCCGGATTCAAGGTGGCCGTCGATCCCTGCAATGGCACGGCGGGCTTGGTGGTACCGAGCCTGCTGGATGCCTTAGGCGTCGAAGCTACGCTCATCAATGCACAGCCCGATGGCGATTTCGCCCACGATCCGGAGCCGGTGCCGGCCAATCTCGTCCAGCTCGGTCAGGCCGTGCGCGACAACGGCTGCGCCATCGGCTTTGCCATCGACCCGGACGCTGACCGCGTCGCGTTGGTCGATGCGAGTGGCACACCCGTGGGCGAAGACTACACGCTCGCACTGGCGGTTCAAGCGGTGGCGGCGCGGCAGCCCGGCCCGGTCGTCACCACGCTTTCCACCTCGCAGGCCGTTACAGACGCGGCCACTGCCCACGACTGCCCGGTCTTTCTCACGGCGGTCGGCGAGGTTCACGTGGTGGAGAAGATGATGGCTGAGGGAGCAGTCATCGGCGGCGAGGGCAACGGTGGCGTTATCGTCACGCAAATCGGCCCCAGCCGCGACGCGGCCCTCGGCTTGGCTCTAGTGCTGGAGGCTATGGCACGTACTGGACGATCTCTTGAGGAACTGATCGCCGCGCTGCCCAGCTACGCCATCGACAAGCGCAAAATTACTTGTACTCCAGAGCAGCTAGACGCGGCCATTGACGCGCTGCGCGACCGCTATCCCGAGGCGTATGTTCACCCCGTGCGCGATGGTTCCAAGCTCTACCTGAATGGTCGGCTCGAATGCCCTTGGGTTCACCTCCGCGCCTCCAACACCGAACCCATCGTCCGCGTCATCGCCGAGAGCGCGAGCGCCGCAGAAGCCGCTCTGCTCTGTGACGAGGTGGAAGGGTTGTTTAGATAGGAATGGGACAGGCCGGCGGTAGCTGAGCCTGTTCGGATGAAGGCGCTTATGGTTCGGCTAGGGTGGCGCGGTGACAACCGATTTCGACACCGGGCAGCCAGTGGAGAAAGGTCACCCAGCGGCGACAATATCCCCGTAGGAGCCTTTGACTAGCTGGTCGCTGGTGATTTCCAAGGCCCGCATTAGGGCCTCGACGCGTCGGTGGGATTCTTCGACGCCTTTTTCTTCGGTCACGGCCTCTAGCTCGACGAACTGGCCGAGGCCCTTTACGTCGTCGAGGTGGATGCGCACGTTTTCCCACAGCCAGACTTGGCGCGTTTTCTCCACCTCGACCCAGACGCCGTGGATGCTGCTGAGGATGTTGCGCAGGCCCTCGGGATCTTCGGTCTTGGCAATCTCGTAGTCGCTGCGCTTGGGGCCAGCCAAGTCCTCGCGGTGGTAAAAAATCAGATGACCTTCGTCGGTCCCAAGTTCGCGCAGTTTGAGCCGACCTTGGTCGATGTTGAAATAGGTGTCCTTCTGGTGGAAGGTGCCCGCCAGCCCCGCGCCGAGCGCGTTGAGATTTTCTTCGGCGCGCTCGACGTCGGGGTAGCGTGCCTTGATCTCGATATTGGTCATGTCGGATGCGTTTCGTTGAATGCGACCTGAAAATTTACGCCGGTCCTTCGGTTCGTCAAGCTTGCGCTCCACTTCCCGATACGTCAAAGTATAGGCCATGAAAGCTATAACCGTAGCCAACGATGCAGGCCACTCGCTGTGCTGGCAAGAGGTCCCAGACCCCACCTGCGGCCCGGGTGAGGTTCTCGTCGATATCCATGCCACAGCCGTCAATCGCGCCGATCTCCTCCAGCGAGCTGGCAACTACCCGCCGCCCCCGGGCGCATCTCCCTACATGGGCTTAGAAATGGCGGGCGTGGTCGCCGCCAAGGGAGAGACTGTAACGCAGTGGCAGCCCGGCGACCGCGTCCTCGGTCTGCTCTCCGGCGGTGGGTACGCCGAGTGCGTGGCCGTTCCCGCTACCCATTTGCTGCCCCTGCCCGCCGAGCGCGACTTCATCTGGGGCGCGGCCATCTGCGAGGTTTTTCTCACCGCATTTGTCAACTTGTTCCGCGAAGCCGGGTTGCGCGCGGGTGAGACCGCCCTCATCCACGGCGGGGGTAGCGGCGTCGGCACGGCCGCGGTGCAGTTGTGCCACCAAGCCGACGCCAAGGCGGTCGTCACGGCTGGCACGGACGACAAGGTGGCGTGCTGCCTAGAGCTGGGCGCGGAGTTTGGGGTCAACTACAAGGAGCGGGATTTTGCCGAGGCCATCCTCGCCTACACCGATGGGGTCGATGTAATCCTCGACATTGCGGGGGCCGACTACTTGGCGCGCAATGTGCGGCTGCTCAAGTCCGGGGGCCGCCTCGTGATCATCGCCGTCCTGACCGGTGCCGAGGCCCAGATCGACCTCTTGGAACTCCAGAAAAAGCGGCTGCGTCTGATCGGCTCGGTGTTGCGCAGCCGCTCGGACGAGGAGAAAACTGCGATCATCGCGGCCTTCAAAGAGCGCTTCTGGCCGCTGCTAATCGACGGGCGCATGAGAGCTGTGATCGAAGATGTGCTACCCATTGAGCGCGCAGCCGACGCCCACGACATCCTGCGGCAAAACCGCAACATCGGCAAGGTTGTTTTGCAAATTAGGAATTAGGAATTAAGAATTAGGAATTGGGAGTTTTCTATGAGTACTCGTTATCGCCACATCGAAGTTAGCGGCCCGCCGCGCGAGCTGGGGCGACAGATTGGTGAGGCGGCCCGCGACGAAATTCGCGGCTTTGCTGCCATTGCCTTAGAGCGCGTCAACAAGACCGTGCCCGTCTCGCGCGAACGCGCCATGGACATAAGCCGCCAGAGCATAGATTGCGCGGCTGCGTACGCGCCCGACATGCTCGACGAGTTGCGCGGCATGAGCGAGGGCGCGGGCGTCGCGCTCGACGAGATGATGCTCTTGCAGGTGCGCAACCAGCTTTGCCCGGAGGAGGACGCGGGCTGTACGGCCTTTGCTGTTGCCCCCAAGCGCAGCGTTGAGGGCCGGGCGATTGCCGCGCAAAACTGGGACAACGACCCCGCGCTGGACCCCTTCACGATCGTGCTGACGCGCCGTCCGGTTGGCAAGCCCGCGCTGATGAACGTCACCCAAGCGGGCCTCATCGCCTACATCGGCTGCAACGACGCCGGCATGGGCGTCTGTATGAACACCCTGCCGGCCCCCAGCCGCCCGGTTGGCGTCCCGCATTACTTTGCCGTGCGCGCCATCTACGAACAGACCTCGCTCAGCGATGCGGTCGCCGCGGTGCGCCGGGCCGACCGCGCCATTCCCGGCAATGTCCTCCTCGCCACCCCGCAGGGGCCGGCCGATCTCGAACTCACCTTGGGCCACGTCCACGTCTTGCGCGACGACGAATTCGTCGTCCATACCAACCACTGCTTGCACCCGGAACTGGTGCCGATCAACCGCGAATTTCCCGAGCTGATTGAGTCTGTCCCGCGCCACCAGCGCATCGAACAGTTGCTCGGCCCCGAGCAGCTTGTGAGCATGGCGCAGGTGCAAGAGGCCCTGCGCGACCACGACCGGCATCCGTACTCTATCTGCCGCCACGTCAACAACCATCCGCAGACCGGCTTTTGGGTGAGCGTGTTTTCGGTGGTGATCGAGGCTGATCAGGGCCGCATGCACATCAGCCGCGGCAACCCCTGCGCGGCCCCGTACGAAACGTATTCGCTCAACTGACAGGAGGTCTTATGGGCACCCTGCACGGCACGATTATCGACGCAGTCTCCGGCGAATTGCTCGACGCCAAAGTCCACGTACTCAACGCCTCGGGTACCTTTTCCCAGCCGCCGAACTCCATGCTGAAGCGCGGTCCGGGTACGCCGTTTTTCTTTTGCGATGGCGGGTTTGCCGTCGAGGGCAGCCGGGGGCGCACGGATGTGCTGGTCGAGCGCGGCACGGAGTACGAACCTTATCGCACGACTGTCGAGCTGCCCGCCAAGGGAAGCGTCGAGGTGGAGATTCCGCTACGCCGCTGGTATAGCCCCCAAGAGGATGCTTGGTATCCGGGCAACACGCACATCCACTACGACGAAAAGGAGACCCGGCCCGACGAGCGGCTTGGGATTGATTGCAGCGTCGAGGGGTACAACGTCACCTGCGTCAGCGTGCTCGACCGCCGCCAATTGCCCTACGCCTCCAACAAGTATCCCATTGGCGTGATGAACGAGTTTACGACCGCCCATCACGTCCTCGACATCGGCGAGGAAAACCGCCACTACGGAGACAATTCGCCGTGGGGTTTTGGCTACGGCCACGTGATGTTGCTCAACATCCGCAACCTCGTGCAGCCCGTCAGCCGCGGCCATACCCTCGCCGGGCAATTTGACCCGGATTACCCGCCCTTGTGCTTTTGCTGCGACGACGCCCGAGAGCAGGGCGGCTTGGTCATCTGGTGCCACAACGGCCGCGGCATGGAGGCCCCGGTGGCCGCAGCACTCGGCAAGCTCGACGCCTTCAATCTGTTCGATCCCTTTTGGATGGATCCGGAATACGATCTCTGGTACAAGCTCCTCAACTGCGGCCTGCGGCTGCCGGCCTCGACGGGTACGGATTGGTTTGTGTGCTCGAACAACCGCGTGTACGTCCAAGTAGATGGGGAATTCTCGTATGCGAGCTGGATCGAGGGGATGAAGCAGGGGCGGACCTTTATAACCAACGGCCCGGCTCTGCAACTCACGCTCAATGGGCGTCCGATGGGCGATACCGTGGAATGCAGTAGCGGCACGGAGTTAGAGGCCGAAGTGACCTTTAGCTCGTTTTATCCAATTGAACGCGCCGAGTTGGTGGTCAACGGCGCGGTAGTCCAACGCTGGGAATGGCCCGAAGGGCGGCGCGAAGGCGCGTTGCGCCACGGTTTCACAGCCGAGCGCGATGGCTGGGTTGCCGCCCGGTTGTGGGGCGACTCGCGCGACAGCTTCGGTCAGTCCATTTACGCGCATTCGAGCCCGAGCTATTTCCGCGGCGGTGCGCCGCCAGCCGAGCGCGAGGTGGACGCGAATTTCTTCCTCCGCTCGATTGACGAATCGCTCAAGTGGATCGGCACGTATGGCCGCTACAACAACGACCAGCAGCGCGAGGACGTGCGGGAACTGTTCAGGCGGGGGCGCGAGGTGTTTGAGGGAATTCGCAATTCGTAATGCAATCCCTTTTAACTCACTATTCCATCCACCCCAAGAAAAATCGCGGCCAAAATTTCCTCACCGATACTGCCGTCCTGCGCCGGGAAGTGGCTTGCGCCGACATCGCGGCCGGCGATACGGTGCTGGAGATCGGGGCTGGAATCGGCAATCTGACGCAGTTGCTGCTGGAGCGAGCCGGGCAGGTCGTGACGGTAGAGCAAGACCGCCAGTTCACCCCGTGCCTCAAGGAGTTGCAGCGGCGGTACGGGCATCTCAAGGTAATGTGGGGCGATGCGTTGGCCGTGGATTTTCCGCGTTTTGACAAGGTGGTAGCCAATCTGCCGTATCAAGTGGCCCTACCAATTGTATTCAAGCTGCTAAACCAGCGATTCGAGCGAGCCGTGATCATGTTGCCCAAGCGGCTGGCCCAGCGGATGTGTGCCACCGTCGGGCAAAAGGGCTATTGTCGGATCGGCGTCGCCGTTGGGCGATTGGCCCAAGTAGAGTGGATCGAGCAGGTGGGCAAAGACGCCTTTTTCCCCCGCCCCGAGGTCGAGAGCGCGCTCGTGCTCATCAAGCGCACCAAGCCTAAGTTCGCTGTGCCGTCCGAAGATTTCTTTAGGCAGGTCTTGGAAAACCTCTTTGCCCGCCGCCAAGAGCAAGTCCAGCAGATCGTACCTACAGCCACCCTCGCCAGCCTAAGCAAGAAGATCAAAAACAAACCCGTGTACACCGTCACGCCGCGCGAGTTCGGCGAAATCACCCGCGCCTTGTGGGATGGGAATTAGGAATTAATTCTCAATGCGCTAAAAACCGCTCGGCCTCAATTGCCGCCATGCACCCGGTGCCGGCTGCGGTGACGGCTTGGCGGTACACGGAGTCCTGCACGTCGCCGCAGGCAAAAACTCCGGGGATACCCGTGGCGGTCGAATCCGGGTCGGTGAGGATGTAGCCCTGCTCGTTCATAGCCAATGCGCCTGCGAAAAGCTGGGAGTTGGGGATGTGGCCGATGGCCATAAAGACTCCCTCGCAGGGGAATTCGCTCGTCTGAGCCGTTTGGGTGTTCTTGAGCAGGACCCCGCGCACGGCCAACTCGTCGTCCGCCTGTAAAATTTCCTCGACCGTGGCGTTGACCACGAAGTCGATCTTGTCGTTGTCCTGGGCGCGCTTGAGCATGATTTTGGAGGCGCGGAACTCGTCGCGGCGATGGACGATGGTGACCTTGGACGCGAATTTGGTCAGGTAGGTCCCTTCCTCCATGGCCGAGTCGCCGCCACCGACTACGACGAGCTCCTTGTCGCGGAAGAAAAAGCCGTCGCAGGTGGCGCAGGCTGAGACTCCGTGTCCCATGAGCCGCGTCTCGGATTCTATCTCCAAGAGGCGCGCCGACGCGCCGGTGGCGATGATTAGTGCGTCGCAAGTGTAGGAGGCGTCATCGCTTTTGACGGCAAAGGGCCGCTTGGACAGATCGACTTCGGTAGCAATTTTGAATTGGCACTCGGCCCCAAAGCGCTGGGCCTGCTGGCGCATCAGATCGACGAGTTCTGGCCCCATGATGCCGTCGGGGAAGCCGGGGTAGTTTTCTACGTCCGTGGTAATGGTTAGCTGGCCGCCCGGCTGCAAGCCTTCGAGGACCAGCGGGGCTAAGTCGGCTCTGGCCGCGTACAGGGCGGCGGTTAGTCCGGCTGGACCCGAGCCGATGATTACTACCTCGTAGTGGTGATTGGTGCTCATTGTTCTCCTTATCATTTATTGATGTTACGCATGGGCACCTAGGTATGGGATGCTTCGACTCCGCTTCGCTACGCTCAGCATGACAAGGAAGGAAGCACTAGCCACTGTCATGCTGAGCGAAGCGAAGCATCTCCTAACCAAGAAGCCTGCTGTGCCCAATGTCAGTTATTTACACGATACGACTCAAAAGTTCTTTGCCCTCCAACCCGGCTAGCAGGTTGCCCACTGACCGCTCGGCCATGGCTTGGCGCGTCTGGTGCGTCGCGCTGCCTAGGTGGGGTATGATGACGAGGTTGTCCAGCGCTAGGAGGGGGTGGTCGCGGGGCAGGGGTTCGGGTTCGGTTACGTCGAGGGCGGCTGCGTAGATCCCGCCGTTTTGCAGGGTTTCCAACAGCGCGTCGTGATCGACGACGCCTCCGCGCGCGGCGTTGACGAGCACGGCCGACTTCTTCATCAAGCCCAGTTCGCGCTGGCCGATCATGCCCCGCGTCTGATCGGTCAGCGGCATGTTCAAGGTCACGAAGTCCGACTGCTGGAGCAGTTCGTCTAGGCCGACGTAGTGCGCGCCGAGGTCGGCTTCGGCTTTGGGGTTGGGGTTGCGGTTGTGGTACAAGACGGTCATGTCAAAGGCTCGCGCGCGGCGCGCTACTTGGTAGCCGATGCTGCCCAGTCCGATGATGCCGATGACTTGGTGGTGGACTTCCTGCCCCAGCATGAAGCTCGGATCGTAGGCGACAAAATCCGGGCCGCGGGCAAAGTGGTCGCCTTGGATGAGGTTGCGCGCCGCGGCCAAGAGGAGGGCGAAGGTTATATCGGCCGTTGCGCCGTCGAGGATCTTGGGCGTGTTGCCTACGGGGATGCCGCGCTCTTGGGCGGCTTGGAGGTCAATGTGATCGACGCCGACTCCGTAGTTGCTGATGACGCGGAGCTCGGGCATGAGATCCATGTATTCGGCGGTGAAGGCGTAGTGGCCATAGTTGTACACGCCTTCGATGGTGCGGAGGAGTTCGGCCGGGGGTTGCGGGTGTAGCGGATTCCAGCGCACGATCTCGGCGCGTTCCTCGATCATGGGGATGATGGTGTAATACGGTTCGATTTCCGAGCGGATTAGGACTTTGTAGGGCATTTGAGCATTAGGGGTTTGGGATTGGGTTGCAAGAGGAGGGGAATATAAAGAAGGCGTCCGTTTCAGCAAGAGACCTTGACGCCTAGGATGGCGTGGGCGACCTTGAGGCGTCATGCTGATTGCACATCCCAAAGGACACTATCGCTTTCTCCAGGGCATTGACCCCTATTCCTGTGGCGTCGTCGCCGAACCGGGCTGGGAGATCATCCGCGTTGTGCTGGCCGAGCCGCTGCCTTGGCGCGAGGGCTTTGAGCGCGTGGATGCGCATCTGGCGGCGGAAGGCTGCGACCGCGTCTCGCTCTGCGCGATGGAACTGCGCTCGCCCGCGCCTTTTACCATGCAGGGGTTCATCGACTTCAACCGCGAGTACTGCGCCGTTCTGAAGACGTGGGGTTTGTACGTGGATGAGCTCAATCCGGTGGCGCGTACTAATGTTGCGCCGGCGTGCGACCCGCCGGATGTGCCTTCGCTGTACGCCTTTTCCTACGCGGTTCCCAACGACCGGATCGACCGTAAGACGCTGATTGTAGCTGGTGCTGGCGAGTTGCGGGAGGGTCGCCTCGTGGCCGAGGGGATTATCCGCTCGGGTGACACTTCGCCCGCGGCCATGCGCGAGAAGGCCGCTTATGTGGCGCAGGTTATGGGCGAGCGGCTCGCTGGCCTCGGTGGGACTTGGGATCTGATCGATGCGGTTGACGTGTACACTATCTATCCCTTAGCGGAAATCCTCGAAGAAATTCTCCTGCCGATGATGGACGCGGCGCGGCGATACGGCGTTTGTTGGCACTACGCTCGGCCGCCGGTAGTCGATATCGACTTTGAGATGGATCTGCACGGCGTGGTGACGCAGCGGATCGTCTAAGGCCGCCAGCGCCAACCCTGCACCTGCCAGTCCACGCCAGCCCCGCACAAAGCCGCGACGTATCCGTTCGCCGGTTCCAAAGCCATCAACTTCCACCGCTCTACCTCGTCCCTCCCCTCATCCGAGCGCAAAAGCGCCGCCTCTGCTCCCAGCGACACCGCAAAAGTGCCGAGGCCAGCGGCGATACCGTCGCCCCGCGCCTTGACATAGGCTTCTTTGCGCGTCCAGATGTTGTAAAAAGCCGCTCGCCGCTCCTCGTCCGGTACCTGTGCCAACGCCTCCTGCTCTTCCAGCGAAAAGAAGCGTGCGGCGATTTGCTCGTGCGCGACTTGGGGCCGCATCCACTCCACATCGACGCCGACCTCGCGGTCGCGCGCTATCGCATACAGAGCTAATTCGTGGGTGTGGGACACGTTGAAATGCAGCCCGCCCTCCTGCAGAAAAGGCTTGCCGTGCGCGCCGCGCGAAAAAGCCACCGCGCCGGGATCTAGGTCGAGATACCGTCCCAGAAGCTGGCGCAGCATCCCCCGCGCCACCACAAAGCGCCGCTGATGGGTACCGGAGAGCAAGCCGCTCGCTCGCTCGCGCTCATCCGCGCTGAGACAAGCCGCGAGCGCGGCCTCCTCACCGGCCGAGTCCAACTCGACGCACCAGACGTGGATTTCATCGTCGCTGAGCCGAGGCCAGCTCGACGGGGTTTCCCAAGCAATAGTCATCAAAGGTTCACTTGACGCCGTAGTTTATCGCATTCAAATTACGAATTGCGAATTAGGAATTACGAATTAGCCCTTCGCAACTCCTAATTCCTAATTTTTAATTCGTAATTTCTAATTTCTAATTCCTAAAGAGGAGTGCCTCATGGCTGCCTTTTCCAGCAAAGATTATCCCGATTACACGTCCGACGGCAAGTACAAAGTCATCGGCACCCGCCCTATTCGCCACGACGGCGTCGATAAGGTCACTGGTGCCGCGGTGTACGGGGCCGACGTGCGCCTGCCGGGCCTGCTCTACGGCAAGGTCCTCCGCAGCCCGCACCCCCACGCCGAGATTCTCTCGATCGACACCTCCAAGGCCCTCGCGCTCGACGGAGTGCGCGCCGTGGCCACGGCCAACGATTTGGTCGAGACCGTCGATAAGCTCTCTAACATCGGCGAAACCACCGTCAATGTGCGCGAGATCGCCAAAAACTCGCTGGCCTCGGACAAGGTGCTCTATACGGGCCACGCGGTCGCGGCTGTTTGTGCGGTCAGTCCTCACATCGCCGAAGAGGCCCTCGACCTAATCGAGGTCGAATACAAGGTCTTGGAGCCGGTTGTCGATGTTCGCGCGGCCATGCGCGACGACGCCCCGCTGCTCGACGAAGAGCGCACCACGCGCGCCCTCGGCGAGGATACGGGCAAGAAGAGCAACATCGCTACCCACAATCAGCACGCCATGGGCGACCTCGAAGCGGGCTTTGCCGAGGCCGACGTGATCGTCGAGCGCGAATTCCACACGGCCACCATTCACCAGGGCTACATTGAGCCGCACAACACGACCGTGTGGTGGAAAAACGACGGCAGCGTCACCGTGTGGGTGAGCACGCAGGGGCCGTTTGAGATCCGCTCGCAGGTCTCGGAAGTCCTCAACGTGCCGGTCTCCAAGGTCAAGGTTATCCCCTGCGAAATCGGCGGCGGCTTCGGCGGTAAGTTCCCCACCTATATGGAACCAGCCGCGGCCATTATGTCGCACAAGACCGGCCAGCCGGTCAAAATGATCATGAGCCGCACCGAGGTTTTTCAGGGGACTGGCCCGGCTCCTGGGTCCTATATGAAGATTAAGATGGGGGCCAAAAATGACGGCACCATCACCGCGGCCCACTGCTACATGGCGTACGAGGCCGGGGCCTATCCCGGCTCGGCCGTGGGGGCGGGAGCGCAATGCATCCTCGCACCTTATTACATCGCCAACGTCACCATCGATGCGTACGACGTGGTAGTAAACAAGCCCAAGTCCTCGGCCTACCGCGCCCCTGGGGCTCCCAACGCGGCCTTTGCCTCGGAGAGCGTCATCGACGAGTTGGCCGAGAAAATCGGCATGGACCCGCTGGCGATGCGGTTGCAGAACTCCGCCAAAGAGGGGACGCGTCGCGCCGACGGCACGGTGTACGGGCAGATCGGCTGCGAGGAAACCGTGCAAGCCGCCAAGGACTCGGAGCACTACCACACCAAGCTCGAAGGCCCCTATCGAGGGCGCGGCGTGGCCGGTGGCTTTTGGTTCAACGGTGGCGGCATGTCTTCGGCCGCCATTGCGGTCAACGACAACGGCACGATCAATCTCACCGAAGGCTCGGTTGACATCGGCGGCAGCCGCGCTGCTATGGCCATGATCGTCGCCGAGACCTTGGGGTTGAAGGCCGAGGACATCAATCCCTCGATCCCGGATACTAGCTCAATTGGCTTCACCGGCGGCACGGGTGGCAGCCGCGTGTGCTATGCCACGGGGCATGCCTGCTACAACGCGGCCGAGGACGTCAAGGCCGAAATGTGCCGGCGCGCTGCGCGGCAGCTAGAGGTCGCCGAGGACGACGTCGAGTTCGAGGACGGCAGCTTTGTCTGCAAATCCGATCCCACGCAGCGGCTCACCTTTGCGGAGGTCGCCGCCAACCAGGGCAGCACCGGCGGCCCGATTACCGGCAAGGGCACGATCAACGCCGGCGGCCCGGGCAATGCCTTTGCCGTGCACATCGTCGATGTGGAGGTCGATCCAGACACCGGCAAGGTCGAGATTTTGCGCTACACCGCGGTGCAAGACGTGGGCAAGGCCATTCATCCGTCGTACGTCGAGGGCCAGATCCAGGGTGGGGCCGTGCAGGGCATTGGCTGGGCGCTCACCGAGGGCTACTTCTACACGGACGATGGCCAGATGGCCAACCCGACCTTCCTCGACTATCGGATGCCGACTACCTTTGACATTCCCTTGATCGAGACGATTTTGGTCGAAGTGCCCAATCCGGCCAGCCCGCACGGGATCCGCGGCGTCGGCGAAGTGCCCTTGGTGCCGCCGATGGCCGCCATTGCCAACGCCATGTACGACGCCCTAGGTTGCCGCTTGGGCGAATTGCCCATGAGTCCGGACCGGGTCGTCGCTGCCTTGCAGGAGCATCAGCTAGAGGAAGCGGCTGGCTGAGGAGTAGTGCTCTGAGCATTAGCGCCCGGTTTGTAGGGGCGAGCGATCGCTCGCCCCTACATGTTCTGGGTTTTGCATTATGGCCGAAAACATCGATCCCGACGACTTTATCGACGCGCTGCTGCCGGTCGTCGGCCAGTGCGCTCGCGCTTCGCTGATTTTCTACGGCCAAGTCGCCGACATTGGCAAGGCCGCGGACAAGAGCCTTACCGGCAGCAAGGCGCAGGACGCCTCCACGGCCTTCACAGTGCTCGACGCGGCCGTGCAGGATATCCTCCTCGCAGCCGTGCTGCAGCACTTCCCGTTTGTGCGCTGCATCGCCGAAGAGCGCACGCCGCTCAAAAAGCGCTTTGCCGGCAACACCTCGCCCTACGCAGTCATCCTCGACCCCATCGACGGCACCTTGCACTTCAAGCGGGGCGACGCTCCCTATCACATTGTCATCGGCTTGGCCTGCGATGGCCAGATGCTGGCCGCGATTGTCGCGCGGCCTTTAGAGGACAAAATTTTTACGGCCATCAAGGGCGAGGGAGCTTTTGTGCGCGTTGGCAATGGCCGTCCGCGCCGCTTGCAGCTACCCGGCGAACCGCGCACGAATAAAGCCTTCATTTCCTCCAAGGCCCGTCCCTATCAGGCCCTCGTCCGCCCCGCGCTGGACCCACGCGAAAGTCCCATTGGTGCGGCATTGGTGCTGACGGAGATCGCCGAGGGCGCGCTGTGTGCGTACCTGACGCGCCAAGTCGAAATTTATGACGTCGGCCCGCCGTCGCTGATTGCCGAAGAAGCCGGGGCGCGTTGCTATATTGGACAACGCCGCCGCCCGACTTATACTCAGCGCCGCAAATTCGGGCACTTTTTGGCGGCAGCTAACGCCGAGATCGCCGAATACCTCTTTGCCATCCTGCGCCGCGCGCGTCGAGATCAACGACTATAGCCGTCCTCAATCATTCACGAGCTGATCCGCAGATGGACGCAGATAGACGCAGAATAGTATTTTCAAGAGGATCCGTATATCGAATCGTTCAAGTCATGTAGGATTGCTATATGAGCTACGAAATAAAAGACGTCCTGCCGGTTGTCCACATGCCGTACACCGACGACCAAGCCATTGACTACGCCGTATTGGAAAGCGAAGTCGATTACCTTTTCGAGATGGGGGCGCACGGCTTCTGTCTCGCCTTGGTATCTGATCTGTTGCGCCTGACGGCTGCCGAGCGGCTGGCGCTTCCGGCGCGGCTCGTGGAGTTTGCTCGCGGGCGCGGCCCGGTCATCATCGGCGTTGGGGCCGAGGGCACGGCCCAGGCCCGGCTCTACGCCCGCGCTGCTGAAGACGGCGGTGCCGCGGCCGTCATGGCGATTCCGCCGATTTCCCGCGCTTTGGGTGAGAGCGAGTTGTGCGCCTATTTTACCGCTCTGCTCGCCGAGGTCTCCATTCCGGTCATGATCCAAGACGCCAGCTCGTATGTCGGCAATCCCATGAGCATTGAATTTCAGGCGTCGCTCTTTGGCGACTACGGCGACCGCGTCCTCTTCAAACCCGAGGCCACTCCCTTGGGGCCTTGCATCTCGGCCCTGCGTGACCACACCGAGGGCCGGGCCGGTATATTTGAAGGCAGCGGCGGCTTGCTGCTGATCGACTCCTTTCGCCGAGGCATTCGCGGGACCATTCCCGGCGTCGAGTTGCTCGACGGGACGGTGGCCCTGTGGCGCGCCCTCGCAGCCGGCGACGAAGCGCGCGCGTATCAGATCTATTTCCCGATTTGTGCGCTGTGTACTTTGCAGATTCAAGGAGGTTTGGACGGCTTCATTGTGGTCGAGCGCTACCTAATGCACAAGCGCGGCCTCTTTCCCAACCAAGTCCACCGCGGCCCCCTGAGCTTTGCGCTCGATGCGGAAACGCGCGCTGAAGTAGATCGTCTGTTTGAGCTATTGCAGGATGTGCTGGGGTAGATTGGGAGAGAAACAAAGTTGCGGAAGGCAAGGCAGAGGGCGATCTTGTACATGAGCAGCTAGACACAATCGTGGTCAGTCGTGAGGCCGCGGGCTTTATCTATATGTATAGAGGAAGAGGAGAACAACAGATGTTTGGCTTAGATATCAAAGTAGTGGAAGAGTTCGACTACGAGGAACACGCAGTAGTTTTTTATGGAGACTGCATGGAGTTGTTCAAGTCCATCCCAGATAAATCAATCCAATTGGTTGTTACATCGCCCCCGTACAACATAGGTAAGGAATACGAAAAAAGGCTTGATATTGAGACCTATGTAAAACAACAAAGGGAAGTAATAAAGGAATGCGTTCGCATTCTCTCCGACTCTGGCAGTATCTGTTGGCAAGTGGGAAATTATGTTCACAATGGATCAATTATTCCTCTCGATACCATTCTCTTTCCGGTATTTCAAGAACAGCAGCTCGTTATGAGGAATCGGATCGTATGGCATTTTGAACATGGTCTTCACTGTTCTAGAAGATTTTCTGGACGCTATGAAACAATAAATTGGTTCACTAAAAAAACAAAAAATTACGTTTTTAATCTCGATCCTGTACGAGTTCCACAAAAGTACCCGGCAAAGAAGTATTTCAAAGGACCTAAAGCAGGACAATATTCTTGTAATCCACTTGGGAAAAATCCAGGTGATCTTTGGGATGTTCCAAATGTTAAAAGCAATCACGTAGAAAAAACCCAACATCCTTGCCAGTATCCAGTCGAATTAATTGAACGGCTTGTTTTATCAATGACTAATGAAGATGACTGGGTATTAGACCCATTTCTTGGAACGGGGACTTCTGTTATTGCTGCAATAAAAAATAGACGCCGAGGCGTTGGGGCAGAGACGGAAAATAAGTACGTAAAGATTGCCCGAGATCGGGTACAAAGTGCAATAAATGGAACATTGAAAACGAGGCCGATGAATAAGCCTAAATACGACCCGACAGCAAAGAAGAATAAATTAGCCGTGTCGCCTTGGAGCTCGAAAGAGAAAGAACCTGACCAGTTGATTTTGATTAAAGAAAAAAGGGGAGCTCTCCGTGAAGATAGCTGAGACATACTCTCACTTAAACGGACTTGAATATCTACTCGTTCATCACCCTGACCTCTGGAAAGAGATAGAGAAGGTCATTGAGCAAGTAGATGGCAATGCTTGCAAGACAAAAGTATCACAAGAGAGAACCATGAAGGGACGCTTACTGTATAGTCCAGTAGAAATGAATAAAGCGTTTAAGAGATTGCTGGAATTGAAGGGATGGTCTGAAAGTCGCGTAAACTATTGGGTGACCAAAGATGAGGGACTGATAAGAAGAACTCTTACAATGTCTGCTGAGGATCAGAAAGAGAAAATTAGGCAAGCAGGTCATGAGCCAATTTTTAGCTACAATCAGACTGATTTTGTGAAAAATAGGGTAGCAATAGAAGTGCAATTTGGAAAGTACTCTTTCGTCGCATACGACTTATTTGTCAAGAATCTTGCGTTTTATGTTGGCGATCAAATAGATGTGGGTATTGAGATTTTGCCGATGAAGAAATTGCAGTCGCAAATGAGTTCTGGAGTTGCTTACTATGAGGGGGAGTTGTACAATGTAGTTAGGCAAGGACGTGGTGTCCCGACAGTTCCGCTGGTCATCGTAGGCATAGAAGAATGAGGGAACTCATTGTGCCGTATAATTGATTCTACCGTATTTTGTGGGTTGTCTGTTGTCCTCTCCGGGAGGCGGCAATCATCATGTTTTCGAGCCAATTGTCATGGTATCGGAACTGGTTGATGCGTTCAAACGGCGAGGTGTATCGGCCCTCCTTTTGTTGTGT
>JAJDVZ010000109.1:0-8944 GCA_022825835.1 Candidatus Latescibacterota bacterium | reverse complement strand
ATGAGTCCGCTGATAGGGCCTGCCAGTATATCTGGCAATTGAGGCCGCAGGAGCGATTGCAAAAAGCGGGCGTCTACGCTGATAATTTCTGGCTGAACTCATAAACCTTGTGTAAACGAACTTTTTGGCACCTACTTAGCTGGACGGGGAGCCTTGTCAAAAACGAGCGCGGCGATACCTCGCGCTTTTCGCTTGGGGAAAGACACAAACTGGTCTTTTTCGGAATCGTAATAGAAATTCCAAGAAGGACTGTCCTCGATCTGAAGCTGCGTAGAGACATCATAATAGCGCTTTATTAAGCGTCCGTATGCCCGTTCTAAAACTGCCTCAATGTCCTTCGCCTCACCGCCGATTTTCAGACCATCTTTTTCTAAATTGACGGTAACTGAATATTCTTCACCAAGATGGTTATACGACTCGTTATCACCGCTCTGTAGGTCGGCGTGAACATCCCCAATTGTGCAGCGATATATACCCAACACCCCTGAGTCGTTCCAGAAATTGTTAAGTCTGGGAAAGCATATCTGGACGTCGCTCATTGCTTACTCCTCGATCCTTTGGATGGTGCCAAATCCACGAGCACTCTGTTTGCCGATGCCCCACCAGTTGGGCAATGCAAAATTGACGGTGAAAGTACCGGTAGTGCCTAGTAGCTTGACGTTATTTTTGATTTCGATCTGCTGGGTATCTTCTAAGCGTATTGAGGCGATGAGCCTATCTTCTACCGAGAAACCGATTGATTTACATAAAGACAAGATATTTCCAACTAAAATTCTGTTGAGGATGTTCTCTCGTCCTGTTATGCTTTTCGTGCTGATAAAGCGTTTGTAGTTGATCTCATTGAGGGCCAGCCAGGGTGTGACGAAGCGATATTCTATACTTTTTTCTATAGAGCCTATTGGGATTTGTTCGGTCGTCCTTTTGTTTTCGAGGACTTCTATACGTTCTCTATCTATCTCTATGGCTGTTGGTATATCGACAGCTTGTAGCAAGAATGCTCCCTTCTCCAATCCCATGATTCTCCCAGTACCACTAATAGTCTTGTACTGGATTAGAGGATGACGGTAAATTAGCCCCGTGTTTCCGTGGTGGTGAAATTCTGCACGATTGCGGTATAGGTTGCCGAAGAAGCCGCGCAATTTAGGTGTTTCGTTATTTTGCAATGGTCTCATGCAGTAGAGGGTTATATCGGTTAAATCACAGCTAGTTTCGCTCATACTATATAGCCTTGTTTTAGTAGATTTCTGTGGCTTGACGAAAAACAAGCAACATATATTCAGCGTACCGGCTATTGGTCCACTTCCTATTCTCGGATTTTCTTATACATCGCCTCCATCGCCTTCGTCGCCTCCCCCCTATCCATACGCCTTCAACAGAACGGCCGGCAACCGCTTCAACTCCTCATTGCACAGATCAACCTCAAATCCGCCTGACTCCAATGCCGCAGTGCCGAGCAAAGGCTCCGCGCCGTCATCCCCGTACACGACGGTCCCACCGACGACTTCTCCCTCAAACTCGATCTCGGCGACGGTTATGTCCAAGGCGACTGGTTTTCCGTCCGCAAGTACGTAATCACGGCGGCCCCTCGGTTTGAGGCCGATCACTTCGAGATGCGCCCTCGGCACGAGCGAGTCGAACATGCCAGTATCGACGAGGAATTTGCCGATCCAGCTTCGTTGCGGCTCCGCAGGATTGCGGATGGTTACATCAACATAGATCGCGCCCACTGTGGTTCGCCTTCTGAGTTGGTTTTGCTGCTGCCGTGCTTAAAATAGTGCAATTTTGTTCACCATACAAGATATTGCAGTACCTACAGCGATTTTTTTATTTGACCTAGATTCTCACTCTTCATACACCGCCCCCGCCGCCTTCATCTCCACCCCAATCTCCTGTCGCAATTCTTCCGGTGCCAGCACCTCGCAATCCGGCCCCCATCCTCTAATCCAAGGCTTCATTTCCAAAACGTGATTGACCAAGAAAGTCAGCGTACACTGTCCGTCCTTGCCTTCCTCCCGCTTCACCACTCCCGGCCAGTCCGACTCCCGCACTCGATAGGCCACCTTCTCGGAAAATCGCAATTTCACCTCCACCACCTCGTCGCCGCCCATAATCCCCCAAGCGAACTTCAGGTAGTCGTAGGGATCAAAGTCCGGCGGCATCTCGTAGCTGGAGTCCAGCACCTCGACTCGCTCCAAGCGCTCGACCTTGAAGATGCGGATGGCCTGCCGAGAGTGATCGAAACCGAGCACATAGCAGGCATAGCCCACAAAGGACGGCTCAATGAAAAAGGGATCAAACAGGCGCTCCGACCGCTCCCCAGAGATAGGGTCTCGATAGCTGAGCCGCACCTGCCGCTGGCCAGCCCAAGCCCGAGTCAACCCTTCCAAGACTTTCAGATACCCCGGCGCAAGCCGCCTTTGCGAAACCGCCTCTGCCGTGCGCTCAATATGCGCTCCAATGGCCTCTGGCAAGGCCGCGGCCAGCTTGAGCAGGGACGCGACCACATGCGGATTGTGCTTGTCGCTGTAAGCCGACAGCATACGCGCCGCCAAGTAGAGCGCGAGGGCCTCGTCTAAGTTCAACTGGATGCGACGCAGGTCGATTTGTCCGCCCTCCACCAGCTTCCAGACCCGACCCTCCCGGTATACCGGCAGCCGCCCCTTCTCCGACAACTCCAGCACATAGCGCCGGGCCGTCCGCTGACTCACGCGCAAAAGCTGGGCGATTTCCCTAGTTCCCACCCCTTCGGGCCGCCGCAGGAACAGCACTTTGATTTCTTCGAGTCGATCTGTCTTGTGGATCGCATCGGTTATGGGCATAGCTTGATTCTCCACAGGATAAAGATGTTCTCCAAGCGGACAGGGAATGTCCGTTAGAAAGAAAAAATCTAATTTTTTGGCCTCTTTCAAAGCAGCCCCTTTGACTACCAAACGACAGTAAACCATTTTAGTGCCAACAGTAGTTTGGACACACAGAAAAGGAGCTGCTATGCTCAATACTGCTTTGGCCATTGTGAAAAATGGCCAAAGCGAAACTTTAGAGCATATTGAGTTGCCCGAAGGAAAAAAGGTGCTGATAACGATGTTGCCCGACGATGATACTTTCTGGCAGGAAGCTAGCGAGGAAACTCTGAAACAGATTTGGGACAATAAAGAGGACGATGTGTATGCCCGATTACTCGACGAATGATGTCGCGTCGGCTGTTAAACGAGGGATATATACTATCCATCGGAACTTGATCCTCAAGAGAGTGGGGCACCTCACGCAGAAAGACCAACCGACACTGATTTTATTTTTGCGAAATTGGCTGAACCTCACGTAAATTTTCGATCTCTACGAACATGAAAAAAGCCGTCCCAACACGCCGCCATTACCTCGACAACGCAAGCATCACCTGCCGAAAACGCACTTTTCTCGCCCGGCGCATTTTTTCTGAAGAGCGCCTAACTCGGGCCCGGTCCCTGCGGGTTCAAATAGGATCGAGCCCAATACAGGCTGAGGAAATCGAACAGGCCATCGCCACGGGACGACCGTAATCTTCGCATATCCCGCGACCAACACCATCCTCAGACCAAAGACAGGAGAACATGGCCCCATACAAAGTAGCTATCGTCGGCACTGGCATGGTCGCCAACGTCGGGCACATCCCCGCTTGGCTGGAGTTGGCCCCGGCCGTAGAGATAGTCGGCGTGTTCAATCACACCTTGGACAAGGCCCAACAAACCGCCGACCGCCACGGCATTCCCCGCGCGTACAACAATTTTAGACGCATGATGGCCGAGTTGCGCCCCGATATCGTCTGCGTCTGCACCCCCAACGCCTCGCACCGCGCCTACACCGAAGCCGCCCTCCGGGCCGGTGCCCACGTGTTTTGCGAAAAGCCCGTCGCCGCCAGCTATGCCGATGCAGTAGTCATGTACGCAGTGGCCGAGGCTACCGGACGCCATCTATTCGTCACTCAGACAGGCCGTTTCTCCGGCAGTAATACCGCGGCCAAGCAACTGGCCGATAGCGGGCACTTGGGCGAGATGTACTACGCTGAAACCTCGGCCTTCCGCCGCCGCGGCGTGCCCACTTGGGGCCGCTTCCACATGAAAGAAGCCTCGGGTGGCGGCCCGCTCTACGACATTGGCGTCCACGCGCTCGACGCCCTGCTGTGGATTATGGGCAATCCCAAAGTGGTGGCCGCCTCGGGCGCGACGTACACCAAGCTGGCCGACCAACGCGAAGACGTGGTCACGTCGCTGGCCGACAGCGGCGCGCCAGAGGGTGTGTTTGCGCCGCGGGACTACGACACTGGCGAATACGATGTCGAGGATATGGCCGCTGGCTTTTTGCGCCTGGAAAACGGTGCTACCATCAGCATTCGGGCCAGTTGGGCGGCCAATTTGCCCGATGGCACTGGCGGCACCCTCATCATGGGCACCAAGGGCGGCCTCACGTTTAATCCGCTCACTTTTATCGGCACCTTGGGTCGTTATCAGGCCGACACCCGGCTCAACGTGCCGCCCGATCCCTCGGTGCCTTTCTCGGGGCACTGGAAAGCTGCGGCCCACTTCGTCGAGGTGCTTGAGGGGCGAGCCGAGTTGATGGTCAAAAAAGAGGAAGTGCTCAACGTCATGGCCGCTCTCGACGGGCTGTACCGCTCAGCCGCCGAGGGCGAGGAAGTGAGGATAGGCTGATGACCCATCTAAGCAACGAATACGTGCGGTCTTGGGCCGAATGGGCGTTGGACCTCCGCTAAGCCGCTAAGCTCAAGAGCGGGACGAGTTCCGGGTCAATCGCTTTCATCAGTTCGAGTAACTTGGCCAAGGTTGGCCGCGCTTTGCCTCGCTCGTAGCGGGCAAAGGTATTGGGCGATGTAGAGCCTAGCCGTTGGGCCATCTGCTCAAGCGTCAGACCGTACTTCTCCCGTTGCCGACGCAACATGAGTGCGATGAGCCGGTCTGGATCGTTGGCACTCAGGGAGAGCTTCTGTCCTTTCTTAGCAACATGGACGCGCACCTCAAAATCGGTGTGGTCAATCAGGAGTTCGATGGCGTCGCTGAGCATCTGGCAGGCGTCTTTTCTAGTTCGCCCCTGTGTCATCACGTCTAGGGCTGGCACCTCGATGAGCCAGAATTTCCCGTCTTTTTCAGCTTGCACCTCAAATCGCATAGGTCTATTTCTCGCCCGGTTGTCGTTCGGCTTTGCGGAGAATTTTGCATGTATGGGTGCAAACTGTCAACGGCCCTGCGGCAAAAAAACAGACATCCCACATATCAAACACCTGCTGCTCAGTCCTTTGGCTCGTCGTAAACACGCCGTATATTGGCAGTCATCTTTCGGGAAGCCTTTTTGAGGAGTTGTTATGAACGCGGTTTTTTCTTTTAGCGAAGTAGCCCGGCTGCCCATGGCCGGGGACAATGTGGCGATTGCTACTCGGCACTTGGAAGCGGGCACAGGCATCGACTATGATGGCCGGTCGTTCACTTTGTCGCACACGGTGATGGAGGGACATCGCTTTGCCGTCGAGCCGATTGAACCCGGCCAGTTTTTGCTGTCGTGGCAACTGCCCTTTGGCGTGGCCGAGCGCGCCTTGAAGCCGGGCGATTACGCCTGCAACCAGAGTATGCTCGACGCCTTGGGCATCCGGCAGTTGGACTTCGACCTGCCCGAGCAGGCCAATTTTGTCGATCGCATTGAGCCGTATCAGCTAGAGCCGGCCAATTTTCAGCCTGGAGTTGCGCTCGATCCGCATGAGGAACCGCGGACCTTCTTAGGCTATGGTCGCGCTGGAGGACGGGGCGTGGGCACGCGCAATTACATCGTCGTCTTGGGCACGTCCTCGCGCACGGCTAGTTATGCCCGGCTGTTGGCCGAGCGCTGGAGCGGCCGACCGGCTGGCGATGGCGTGGTGCCGATTGCCCACACCGAAGGCGGTGGTGGATCCGATCCCAATAACCGCGAACTCTTATTGCGCACGCTGGCTGGCTTCGTCGTCCACCCCAACGTCGGCGCTGTGCTGGCGATAGACTACGGCAGCGAAGCCGTGACCAACGAAATGCTGCGGGAATACATGGTGGCACACGGCTATGCCCTCGACCACGTCCGGCATTGCTTTATGAGCTTGGACGGTTCCTTTGCGGCGCGTTTGGCAGAGGGCGAGCGGCAAGTGGCGGCTTGGGCCGAGGAAATGGCGGGTGAGGAGCGGGGCGAGCACGACTTAAGCCATCTTAAAATCGCCTTGCAGTGCGGCGGCTCGGACGCCTTTTCGGGCATTTCGGGGAATCCGTTGGCCGCTTGGGTGGCGCACGAGTTGATCCGCTACGGCGGCGCAGCCAACCTCGCCGAGACCGACGAGCTGATCGGCGCTGAACCGTACGTGCTGCAAAACGTCAAGGATGTGGAGACGGCGCACACCTTTTTGCACATGGTCGAGCGCTTCAAGGAGCGGGTGTCGTGGCATGGTGCCTCAGCCGAGGGCAATCCCTCTGGGGGCAACAAATTCCGCGGTCTGTACAATATCGCGCTCAAGTCCATTGGCGCGGCACGCAAGCGCGATCCAGACGTGCGTTTGGACTACGCCATTGAGTACGGCGAGCCGCTCAAAGGGACAGGTTTCTACTTTATGGACAGTCCGGGCAATGACTTGGAAAGCATTGCCGGGCAGGTGGCCAGCGGCTGCAACGCCATTTTCTTTGTCACGGGCAACGGCTCCATCACCAATTTCCCCTTTGTGCCGACGGTCAAAATCGTCACTACCTCGGAGCGCTACCAGTTGCTGGCTGCGGATCTCGACGTCAATGCCGGGGCCTACTTGGATGGCACGCCGATGGACGAGTTGGGCCAGGAGTTGTTCGAGCGCACCTTGCGGGTGGCCTCGGGCGAGCGCTCGCTGGGCGAGCGGGCCGGTCACGCCCAAGTGTCCATCTGGCGCAACTGGCAACAGACCGATATCAGCCAGTTGGAGGAACTATTGGCCGCTCCCGTGCCCGAGGGCCGGCCTGTGCCGGTGCGGCCTGAAGTCGGCCCGGCCGTGTCGTTCCCCATGCTGGACGGGGCTATTGATCAGGTGGGGTTGGTATTGCCCACCAGCCTGTGCGCTGGCCAGATCGCCCGCATGTGCGCCGAGCGGCTCAACGCCCGGCAAGTGGGCCGCGAGCAGGGTCTGTCGCGTTTTGTCGCCTTGGTTCACACCGAGGGCTGTGGGCTGTCGTCGAGCGGCGCTACCGAGCAAATGCACTTGCGCACCATGATGGGGTACGCAGCGCATCCGCTGGCGCGGCGCGTGTTGCTGCTGGAGCACGGCTGCGAAAAGACGCACAACGACTACATGCGCAACGGCCTTGAGGAATGGGGTTTGGACCCGGCTGTTTTTGGCTGGGCGTCGGTGCAGTTAGACGGCGGGATTGTCAAGGCCATGGACAGGGTCGAGGCGTGGTTCCACCAAGCGTTGGCAGAAATGGAAGCGCCCGTCGCCGCAGAAGGTGGCTTGGGTGCCTTGCGCTTGGGGATGCAGGCGACCGGAGAGTTGGGGGAGGACGCGGCGCAATCTTTTGCCCAGTTGACGCGCTGGGTGGTGACTGCGGGCGGCACTGTGGTCATGCCGCACAACGCGGCCCTGCTGCAGGAATCGGCGTATTTGGAATCCGTGTTAGTCGAGCCGTCGGATGCCGCGACGTTGCCCTACGGTCAGGCCGCCGTGGAACCGGGTTTTTATATCATGGAGACGCCCACTGACCACTGGGTGGAGACGGCTACTGGGCTGGGTGCCACGGGCGTGGACCTGATCTTGGCCCATACTGGCGAGCATCCCTTACAGGGACATCCCCTGATGCCGGTGGTGCAGGTGAGTGCGGATCCGACGGTGGCGGCGCTCTACGGCGATGATATTGATTTGGCGCTGACGGGTGCGGCTGACGATTGGGCCGAGCAGTTGGCCGATTTGTTAGCGCGGGTGGCGCGAGGCGAGCACGTTCCCGGTGCCTTGCAGCAGCGCAACGTCGATTTTCAATTGACGCGGGGTTTGTTGGGGGTTTCGACCTGAGTGGCGCAAAGCGAAGCTACTACTAGGAATTCGTCTCCAAGCAGAGGGTGGCCCAGTTCTGGAAGAAGGTTCGTCCGTTGGCGTGGAGGGCGGGCAAGTGCTGGGCTGCGTCGGCCTTGATTTGCTCGCCGTCTAGTCCCTCCTCGCGCACCTCATCGGCAAAAGCCCGGACCATATCGGCGATTATTTTCGTGGTAATTTCCATGTGGAAGAGGACGCCATACGCCGCTCGGCCATAAGAAAATGCTTGGTGGGTAGTACGAGCAGAAGAGGCCAGCGCAGTAGCGCCCTTGGGCAGATCGAAGATGTCGCCGTGCCAGTGAAAGCCTATAAAAGATGATTCGAGTCCGCCCATCAGTGGGTCTTCACTGGCAGCGGGCTTCCGCTCAATAGGATACCAGCCGATTTCTTTCTGCGGACCTCGGGAGACCCGAGCACCGAGAGCCGTGGCCAAAAGCTGGCTGCCTAGGCAGATGCCGAGTACGGGTTTGTCTTCTTTTAGGGCTTGGTCGATAAGGCGCATGGCCGCGTCTATAAACGGATAGCGGTCGTGTTCGTACACGCCCATCGGGCCGCCTAAGACTACTAAGCCAGTAGCCTCGTCCATATAGCGGGGGATCTCTTCGTCGGCAAAGGTATGTACGTAGGTGGGGTCGAGACCGCAGCCTTGGAATACTTGGCCGGCGATCCCCAAGTTTTCCGGTTGCGCGTTTTGCAGCACCCATATTTTGTTCATTGACCGACCTCTTCTATAGTAAAATAGTTCACAGCTACTTGAAGTGGTTTCATAACCGTCTCAGTGTGATCATCATACAGGCGACGTTGACAAAGGCTTGATACATTTGGATGTGATATTCCCATCGCACGACCAGCCGTCGGAAGTTACCCCACCATGCGAAGGTGCGTTCGACCTTC
>JAJDVZ010000049.1:0-9224 GCA_022825835.1 Candidatus Latescibacterota bacterium | reverse complement strand
CGTCGCCTTAGTACGGGCGGGCTGACTGGCTCCCGCCTCGTTGACCGCCCGCACCCGAAATCGGTAGGTCGTGCCGTTGGTCAGCCCAGCGATGGTGTAACTCGTCGTCTGGGCATCACTGCTTGCTATCGTCGTCCAGTCGGGATTCCAAGAAGCGTCGTCTTCATCGACTCGCTGCCGATACTCGTAGTGGGTAATCGGCGAGCCGTTGTCGTTGGGGATAGTCCAATCAAGGGTCACCTGCCCATCGCCCGGCGTCGCCGACAAGCTCCCCGGCGGGTCGGGCGGCTCCTGCGAATGCACCGGAAAAGCAAAAAAGCATAGAAAAAAGAAAACGCCGACCCTACGAAGGACATGCTGCATCATTTTGTACTCTGTTGGTTTGGGAACGGATTGAACACGCTGATTGGATTCATAAAGTAACCCCTTTAGCAAAAAATCCTAACTGATGTTACGCACTAGGCTTGTATCATTAGCCGGTGGTTGGCTGCTGGCCTAGTCCCATCCGGGATAGAGGGCGTCCCGCCCTCGGCGAGGGCAAGGTCGGTGGCGGGTACTGAAGACGCTGCGTAACGTCAGTTAATAGACCACCGCGATGAGGTGGGTGCGGGTCGTCCCTCCGACCCCTTCTGCATCCGCCTCCACTGTAATCTGACACAAGTACAACCCCGGCGGTACCACCTGCCCGGCCTCGTCCTTTCCGTCCCACCTAAACTGTTGCGGCCCACCAGTCGCCAACCCCGTTAGCTGCCGCACCCGCCGTCCGGCCAGCGTGTACAGATGAACGGTCAACGGCCGCGCAGCCTGCACGCGAAAGAGAGAAAAACCGATCTCCGCGGCCTCGTTAATCCCATCGCCATTGGGGGTAAACGGATTGGGCGCAATGGCAATATCGTCGATGGTAGCCTGCGCTCCTTGCGCGCCAATCGACAGGTTCTTGGAAGGACTCAAGGCGGTCGCATCGCCCCCATCGGCCACCTGCCAAGGCGTCGCCGGCTGGCTCTGCCGCACGGCGACCTGCATCCGCGTCCCTTGCAGGTACACCCGCCCCGCAAAGCGCACGCGCAACAACCGGCCGCGGCCCACTATCCAACCCCGCTGACTGCCCAGCCGACCATAGCTCCGCTCGTCGAGGCTGTCGCCAGCCGCGTCAAAGGGCACCTGATCGCCCAACCCGACGACTTTGCGGAAGTAGCGCACCGGCCCCTGCTCTTCCATGCTGAGCGCTTCGTAGTCCGCAGCGTCCACTTCGGCCAAGCTACCGTCTGCCACCCGCTGAAAATAGCGCACGGCACCCCGCTCGGCATCCGACAAGAGGCTGTGCGAGGTAAAGGTCAACAGATTGCGATCCAATCCGGTAGGCACCTCGTCGCCGGGAAGGACCGACCGGTAGTACACCGGCGTGAGTACATCGTCCGGCGCGCCCTGCACAATCTGCGGGAATTCCAACCACAGCGAGTCGCCCTCGGCGTGTACCGCTAGCTCGTCGTCCCAAGGGAGCGGCGTTCCGGCCAACAGTTCGGCCTCAGTCCCCATAGCCGCATCGACGAACTTCAGATCAAACGACGGCTCCGCGTGCAAGAGCAATTGGTCGAAGCCCGAACTGCGCACATTAGCCGGCTGCTGCAAAAAGTTGGGCTGCACGTAGAGCGCAAAGGTGTCGAGCTTCCCGGCCTCGGCAGTGGTCGGCCACACCTCGGCCCGCAGGTGCTGAGCCACCGGCTGGTGGAACGCGACCGCAATGCGGTGCAGGGCCGCCGCATTCTCGCCGCTGCTTTTGAGGCGCGCTTGGATCTGCATGAAACGCCGCAAGCCCGGCGAAGTAGCCAAGTCCCCGGACTGCAAGTAGCGCTGGCTCCACGGACTCCAACCCGGCCCTACCACCACGGTCGTGTCCGAAGGCCCCTTCAGAAAACCGGCCAGCGTCCTGTACTCGTCCGCAGTCTTCTGGTTGCCAGTCTTGTCGAAATAGCGGATCTGCTGCAAAAGCTGGTCGCCGGTGCGGGTGCGGATCTCCACATCCGTGCCCAAGGGCGTACTCGCCTCCCAATGCACCTCGCCCAAGGCCACCAACCCCGGCAGATCGATCAGATCCGACTCCAGCACCACCTCAGCCGATGCCCCCTCGGCGAGCAGCATGAGCTCATTCTGATACGACCAGAACTGGTTCATGTGGCCGGTGCCACCCGGGCCGGTGGCCCTAAATCCCGGCGGCACGTGGCCGATGGTGACCATGTCGAGGAAGCGGGTCAAAACTGGCGGGTCCTGAATGTCGGCAATGTCGCGAAAATTGCCGGTGAAGATATTGCGCTCGCGTTCCTCCGGGCTGATGCGCTGCCACTTGAGATTGCCCTGGGCGTCGCGCTCGCCCGTGGAGGCGCGCATGATGTAGCCCCGACTGCTGCCCACTAAGCGGGTCTGCGCCAAGCGCACAATGCCCCCCATATCTATGGTCAGCACGTTGGCAGTGGGGTTTTTCGGGTTGCGGATCTGGTGTGAGAATCCAGTGCCGGCGTCGCCGTCGAACGCAAGCAGCGTATTGGTCCCATCGGTCGTCAGCACGTACGAGCCGCCGTTTTCAATCAGGTTGATGCCCAAGTTGTCGCCCCAGCCATGCGCTTCGACCTCAGCTAGACGCGGCAACTCGCGGCGGTAGTAATCCCGTCGCCCTTGGCGCTGTTCTTCGAGGGCCTGATAGGTGGCCTCATCGACTGGCTCCTCGCGGCCGGCCACGTCGCGCGCGAAATAGACGATATCCCCGCGCTCTGCTTCCGGCAGAGTCTCCCACGCCTCTTGATCAATCTGTTTGGCCCGCCCGCCGCGCGTATCCGTGATGACGATGCGGATCGTCTCGATCTTTCGCCCGGTCCACTCAGGCGAGCGATGCAAGCTCTCCACGAGCCTCTTATCGCTGACCACGCCACTGGCCGGGGGCAGTTCGGGGCTGGTGTGCTCGCTCTCGAAGATGTATTCGCGCTGCGTGGTATTGGGCGCGTCTTGCGGGATGAAGAGTTGGAAGCCGATGCGGCTGTTCGGCTCGTGCAGCAACGCGCTCTGCCGGTCCGACAGCAGCATGATGAAGCGCAGGAAGGGATCCCCCAGCGACTCATCAACGAACTGAAGCTTGAGCCGCTCCACCGGCACCACCCGCCCCAAATCCACCTCAATCCACCACTGCTCAATGGGATCGCGCGGGTCCGGCTCCCAGAACGTGGTCGGGTCACCGTCGAGAATGTTGGCCGCGAGCCGCGGATTGGACCCCACCCGGCTGATCCCGGGCCGCACCCAATAGTCAAAAACCAACTCGTTGAGCGTATTGCGTATCGGCTCGCCAAACACGTCGAACTGCATGGTGCTGTCGATGGTGCCAATGCGCGGGTCCGGCTTGCTGATGACGATCGGACGCTTGAATCCGGGATCGTCTAGGACGTTGAAGACCGTCCGCAGCGCGTGCGCCCGCACCGAGCCATCCTCGTGGATGCGCGCCAGATGAGTGGGAATGGACCACTGCTGCCAGTGGCTGGCCCGCTCGACTACGACTTCGTCATCGGCGATCCGATAGCCCGACTGGGCCTCGGCCAATGCCCAACTCAGCGCTAGGCCGACAAGGATCTTCACGGCGAAGTGGCTCTTCATAGTTCCGCGTTCTCCCTCGCTTGCTGGCGGCCCGCCCTAACCGCACCGGAACACCTATCCCCCGGACCCTTTCCCACAAAGCAAAATGTGATAAAACCCTAGCCGCTGCGGAAGGGTGTTCACATCCCCCACACCTCAATCGCCGCCCCACCTGCCGATGTCCGATGGTCGTGAAACACCTTGTCGGCCCAACGCCTGTTTTCGCGCCGGTCAAAAATCACCAGATGCCCCGCTTCAGCTCCGCAGCGATCCATGTACTCGGCCGTCTGTTCCACCCCCTCGGCAACCGTCTGCTCCAAGCTCTTGTGCAAAATTTTGCACTCAACCACTACCTTGCGCGTCTGATCGCCCTGCGGCCATACAATGAGCAAATCCGTCCGTCCTCGGCCCAACCCATACTCCCGCTCAATCCGACCACCGCTATTCACAATGCGCTGCAAAAACGCCTGCAACAGCAGTTGCGGCCCCGCTTCTTTGTACTGGAATCGCTCGACCCAGTGCTCCGAGTGCTGGCGGAAAAAGGCTTGGAACGCCGACAGCAGCTTGCCCATGTCCAAGCCCCCCTCGTCATCTACATACCACGCGGTTTCTTGCTCAAATTCCTCTTGCACCACCCACGTCAATTCGCGCGGCACTACCTCGGCGTAGATCGGATTGGCCACGCGCAACGGACGATCCTGGGCAATCAAACCCAAATCCCGCACGTACTCCAAATCGCGGTCGGCAAAGTGGCGTTGTTCGCCGCCGCTGAGCAGCGGCTCGACCACTCGCCGCACCCGCTCCTCCTTGAGCTTGTCGGCCAACTGATCCAGATGTGTCTCGCGGCGGAGGATGAGTTGCTCTTGTGCGGCGAAGAGGACCTCAGCTACCACCGGATGGCTCCGATTTCGTCCAACCTCGCTCTTAAAGCAGGTTTCGTAGGCCAAGGCGTTGACCAACCACGGCTGCCCTTGGGTTTGTTCCCAGATCGTCTCCAGCGCGTCGTCTGTGAATACTTGGCCCGTCTCTGCCGTGTGTTGCGCCAATAGGGTCTGCACCTCCTCGGCACTGAAATCGCCCAGTCGCAGCGATTCGGCCTTGATGTTGAACGCGCTGCCGCCGGCGATCATCGCATTCTCGGCGGTCGATTGAATCCGGTAATCGCGCACATCCCGCACTCCGCACAATACCACGCTCTGCGGAAAGCCCTCCGGCCGCAAATCGTAGCCAGCACGCAACTGACGCAGCACCGCCAGCAGCGAATCCCCGATCAAAGAATCGATTTCGTCGATCAGCAGCACTAGCGGCGCTGGGCTGGCCTCGGCCCAGCGCGTCAGGGCCTCGCGCAAGGCCCCCGGTCCAAACTCGGCGAAAATGGCGGCCCACGTTTGGGTTAGAAATTCGTCGCCCAGCGTCAAGCGCACCCGAGAAGCCAGTTCGCCCAAGATAACCTGCGTGGCCCGATTCACATCTTCGCGCAGGGCTTGGGCAACCTCCACGTTGACGTACACGCAGCGGTAGGAGCCTTCGGCGTTGAGCAGGTCGCGCAGGGCCAGCAGCGAAGAGGTCTTGCCCGTCTGGCGCGGTGCGTGGAGGACGAAATACTTTTTTTGCTGAATGAGGGTCAGCACCTCGTCGAGAGCCAAGCGGTCCAACGGCGGGACGTGGTAGTGATCGTCGGGCCGGACCGGGCCAGTCGTGTTGAAAAAGCGCATCGCGGAAGCTCCTCGCCTGTGCGTAACGTCAGTGCATAAGTGGATGCAAAAACTATTAGGTATGGCCAAAGCCCAAGGCTGTCAAGATAGCCGCTACCAATCCACCAAGACGACGACTTGGTCCTTGTACTTGTCCTGCAACTGGCGGATAAACGCGCCAATCCGCTCGTTTTCTCGCTGACGGCGCAAACTGGCAGCCGCCCGGCGGCGCACCTCGGCAAAGGGCTGGACCTGGCCGCCCTCCCGCCGCAGCACCCGGAACACCGCGTACCCGTCCATGCTTTCTAGCGGGCCGACGAGCGCGCCGACTTCAGCGGCAAAAGC
This sequence comes from Candidatus Latescibacterota bacterium, assembly GCA_022825835.1. Lineage (GTDB taxonomy): Bacteria > Latescibacterota > UBA2968 > UBA8231 > UBA8231. The sequence continues at coordinate 3,570 of JAJDVZ010000049.1, read as the reverse complement.
CGCTTTTACTAACTCGGGATAGCGCGGCTCGTACAGGCGCACTAGGCGCATCTCCCAACCGTGCTCGCGCACCCCGTGCCCCTCGACGCCAGCGTGCGAGCGCACGCCGGGCCGGTCGAGCAAGTCGGCAATGGGCGCGCCAGCCTCCCACTCGGCGCGCAAAGCCGCAGCGTCCTCTTCCTCAGCGGTCCACAACTCGTGGACGATCACGGCCTCTTGGGTGCGGTAGCGGTCCTTGTGGGCCTCGTAATGCGCTCTGACCTCGTCCTCATTGGGCGCGGCCCCGGCTGTGGCCTGTTGGAAGAGCTGATTGAGAATCAATGCTCGGCTCTGGTGCTCCCGCCACTCCTCAAAGGTCGCCTCCTCAGTCCAGCCGCGCTGGCGCGCCTCGGCCTCAAAGAGCCGCACCGGCAGCAGCAAGCGCCCGATCCGCTCGGCGGCTTGGGCCTTGTCCTGCAATGCTCCCTGTGCTCCAACCGCCTGCAGGCTGCCCAAACCCTCGGCCACGCTGATGGTACCACCTTCATACGCGTAAAAGGGATGATTCAACTCGTCCGTCGTCAGAGGCCGGTCCAAACTCTGGAGCAAGATGGCCTCGCCCTCTGGATCTAGGCGCGCGTCGTAGCGAAATCGGAGGCGTTCAAACTCCTCTTCTTCCTTCTCCCGCGTCCGTTCCTTGCGCAGCCGCTCGGCCACTTCCTCGCTGTAATCGCCGAGCGAGGTCGGGCGATCCTCGATAAAGCGGAAGACTTGATAGCCACCGGCTAACCCGACCGGCTCAGCTAGCTCCCCAACGGGTAAACCCGCAAAAACGGCGGGCGGAATGGAGAACCGCCGCGCGGCTTGCGTGCGCCCGATCCAGCCGACCACACCGTCGCCTTGCGCGGCGAAAAGGTCGTTGGCAGCAAAACGCGCGGCCACTTCCTCAAAGGGCTGCCCCTCGCGCATATCGCGGCCGACCGCCTCTAGCTCCTCACGGGTGCGCACCAAGATGCGACTGAAGAGCCGCTCGCGGTCAAACCCCATCTCCGCAAAGGCGCGCTCGACATCTGCGGCTGTTACTTCCACCTGCGGCACAATGACTTGGGCGCGATAACGCTCCACGAGGCGCTGTCGCACCATTTCGCGGAGCTGGTGCTCAACCGCCAAGCTGGTGTCGATCCCGATCGCGCGCGCCTCGACGAACATTAGCTCCTCGTCAATCATCGACTGCAAGTGCTCCCGGTCGGCTGCGAGTCCTTCCTTGGAGCTGCGCAACCCCGGTGGCAGGCGCTCGACAAAAGCCTCAAACTCTGCCTGCCCAATCTCCTCCTCACCGATCCGAGCGATGATGATCTCGTCCTCGCCGCACCCCATCAACAACAGGGCCAGCACACCCAAAAACTTACTCGATAAATAGCGCATTGACTTCCATCTCTAGATCTGCATTCGTTCGTTCAACAGCGCCCGCCGCAGCCTCTATAGCTTTGGCGCGATTGCCCGTGGTGCCGAATTCGAGTCCTAGGCCACGTCCTTTGACCTCGGTCTCCGCTAGGGCTACATTCGCGCTGTGCAGTGCTGCCATAAGCAAAAATATCCTTATCATCGCCATATAGGTCGTCCCTCTATTATTCGGATGTTGCGCACCTTTTGCAAGCGTCCACATGATCGAGACAAGTATGAGAAAATTCCGCCAAAAAACAAAACTCGCCGTCTGGGGCTTGCTCGGCGGCTTGGCGCTCGCCGCCTGTGGTTCCGACGAAGGGGGCATAAAGCACGTCCCCCGCAACCGCACCTTCATCCTCGGCCTGCCGCAGATGCGGGACTACGACTCGTTCAATCCCTTTATCGTCGGTACCCAATCCCCAGGCTTCGACTACCTGTTTGAGCCGCTCTACTTCTACAACGCGTACGTAGAAAAAGACCACGTCATACCCTGGATCGCCACAAGCCACGAGTACAACGCCGACTACACGGAAGCCACGATCCGCATTCGCAAGGGGGTGCAGTGGAGCGACGGGCAGCCTTGGACCGCCCACGACCTCAAGTTCACCGTTGACATGCTTAAAGCTCACGCCCCAGAGCTGGCCTTTTCAACCGATATGGACACTTGGGTCGCCGCAGTCGAAGTCCCGGATTCGCTGACGGCGCGGTTTGTACTCAAAGCGCCCAATCCCCGCTTTGTGTTCTCCTATTTTACCTACAACTTCGGCAACGGCATCCACATCGTGCCCAAGCACATCTGGGAGGGCGAGGATCCGACCTCGTTCAAAAACCTCGACTTGGCGCGAGGACTGCCGGTCGTCAGCGGCCCCTATCGCCTCGCCCTCTCCGAGCCTCAGCAGCGGCTGTGGGATTTGCGCGAGGACTGGTGGGCCGCCCAAATCGGCTTCCAGCACCTGCCGCGGGTCGAGCGCATCATCTACCTGCCCCAAGGCGACGAGAACAAGTGGGTTCAGCTCATCCTCGCCAACCAGATGGATCAGTGCATTGACTTGCGTCCCTCCAACATCAAGACCCTCCTCGACCAAAACCCCAACGTCACCACGTGGTCGGGACGCCAACTGCCCTACGGCTATCGAGACTGGTGGCCGCCGGCCCTCGGCTTCAACAACCTAGAGCCGCCCTTTGACGACCCAGACATGCGTTGGGCCGTAAACCACGCCATCGACCGCGAACAACTCGTGGCCATCGGCTGGCAAGGGGCCGGCGAGTACACCCTGTTGCCGTTCCCCCACTTCCCGCCGCTAATGCACTACATCAACCAAGTGCAGGATCTGCTGGAAAAGTATCCAGTCGGGAAACACGACCTAGCCCAGACCGCCGCCATCATGGAGCGCAAGGGTTGGAGCAAAGATGCGGAAGGTATGTGGCAGCGGGACGGCGAGCGCCTGAGAATTCCCGTCGTCGTCTTTCCCTCCCTCTTCCAAGACTTCACGCCCGTGCTCGTCGAGCAACTGCGCCGCGCGGGTTTTGACGCCTCCTTCCGCATGTTTTCCGACGCCTACACCCGCATGACTCAGGGCACGGCCCGCGCCTTTATCATGGGCAACGGCGGCTCGGTGCGCGACCCGTACTTCACCCTGCGGCTCTACCACAGCCGCTACGTCCAGCCCACCGGCACGGCCACGCCGTCTTTCTGGCGCTGGCGCAACGCGGATTTCGACCGCTTGGTCGATCAGATGGGCCAGACCGCGCCCGACGATCCGGCGCTCGTGCCGCTCTTTCGCCAAGCCCTCGAGATCTGGCTGGCCGAATTGCCGGCCATTCCCCTGCTCCAGTGGTTCCACCGCATCCCCCACAATCAGACCTATTGGAAAAACTGGCCCTCGGCCGAAAACCCCTACATGAACAGCGCCTATTGGGTGCGTTCGTTCTTGATCGTGCTGCTGGGATTGGAACCGACGCAGCCTTGAGGTGGAGAGAATCAGAATCCATATTTCATCTCCTTAACTGATGTTACGCAGTTTTGAGGGTTTGTAGCTGCTCAAAGGCACATCGGAGGGCCTTGAGATAGAGTTGTGATCGCAACGCGAAGTGCTTGAGCCGGTGCTTGATGCGCAGGCTCTCCAAGCGCCCGGCGGCATATAT
>JAJDVZ010000082.1:0-92724 GCA_022825835.1 Candidatus Latescibacterota bacterium | reverse complement strand
CCCATAAAAAAACATGGACGAAAAGCCATAAGCCTCTTTCGACGAGGATTAGACCAACTCACACAGATCATACACCAAACACGAGACCAACCTAAACGCGCCCGACAATATCAACCCATGTTACTGTCGTGTACTTAGTAGTCGCTCTACTGACAGCGCATTTCCTGCTTGTACGTACTTACTCAGACGTTTGATAATCCTCTCGCGCTTTACCTCATAGGCTTGCATCAGTTCGGCTATTGATTCTCCGGCTTGGAACCGTTCACCAACTTCCTGACTGTGCGACTGATCTTGACTCTCGAATGATAATACTTTGATATCGGATGATAATGAGGACTCGGCGTATAGTCGCTCTACTGGCAGCGGATTTCCTGCTTGTATGTACCTACTCAGATGCTTGATAATCGTCACACGCTTTACCTCATAGGCTTGCATCAGTTCGGCTATTGATTCTCCGGCTTGGAACCGTTCACCAACTTCCTGACTGCGCGACTTGGCCTTGACTCTCGGTACGATTGTACGGGTTGATTTTGGTTTCTCTGAAAGATTACTATGGACTGTCCAATAAATAGCTCGGATGAGGTGTAATTCTTCGTAATTGATTGTTTCATTAAACGCATCAAAAACTGGTTTCAGATAGTCAGGGTCAAGCTCATCGAATATCTCCAGCACACGGTTTTTGATCTCGTCTGATAACGATGACTCGGCATGTAGTCTCTCTACTGGTAGCGGATTCCCTGCTTTTGCGTACTTACTCAGATGTTCGATAATCGTCCCACGCTTTATCCCATAGGATTGCACCAGTTCGGCTATTGATTCTCCGGCTTGGAACCGTTCACCAACTTCCTGACTACGAGATTTGAGCCCGGTGGTCGATCTGCCCACGCGAGAAGTTGACTTCGGTCGCTCTGTCAGTTCATGCTGTTGGCAGTAAGTACAGATGATTGGTAGAAAGTTGTCAGCGTATTTTTCAACTTTCATTTGGCCGATGCCGTGTATTTTCTCAAACGATTCTTTTGACTGTGGGAAATAAGTCGCTACCTCTTTTAAGGTCCTATCGAAGAAAATCACGTACGGCGGAATACCTTCGGTATCTGCCAATTCTTTGCGTTTAGCGCGTAGTTCCTCGAAGAGAACGGAGTCGTATTCGACGGTTTCATCTGGATGCGTGTGACGGTGTACCTGTGTTTCTACCGGAATCCCCCACACTTGTTCTCCCTTGAGAACAGCCCACCCTTTATCCGTTAATTGAATGCTGCCGCGTTCTATATTTTTCGTGAGGAGTTGTTGCTGAATAAACTGTTGTACCAATAGATTCCACTGTTTTCTAGAATACTCCCGACCTATGGAGTAGGTTGATAGCTTGTCATGTGCGAATTGCAAGACCTTCTTTGCTCGTGAGCCACGCAACACCTTGATAATGTGACTTATTCCGAAGATCTCACCCGTTCTTGACACACAAGAGAGAAATTTCTGTGCTGGGATAGTTAAGTCGACCTTTTCGGTCGTTTCTATCAAGCAATTGTCGCACATTTGGCAGTTATCTGTGTCGTATTTTTCTCCGAAATAACCTAGCAGTCCGATACGACGGCAATCCGCCGAAGTCGCCCAATCCACAAGTGCAGTTAAACGTTTGCTCCTGTCATCCCGTTCAGAAGCAGCTCCCTGCTGGATGAAGTACTGAATTGTATGGACATCGCCATGGCTGAACAGAAGCAGACAATCTGCACGAAGGCCATCTCGTCCGGCACGACCGATCTCTTGATAGTAAGATTCAATATTCTTGGGCAGATCCGCATGTACCACAAAACGCACATCCGGCTTGTCAATGCCCATACCGAACGCGATCGTCGCTATCATAATTCGCACGTCGTCGTGTATAAATAGAGATCTGATTCTGTTTACGGGTTTCAGCATCTAGTCCAGCGTGATAGGGCAATGCGGAGAAGTCGTTTGCAACCAATTTTTGGTGGAGTGTATCTACTTGGAGTTTCGTGGCACAGTAGATAATACCAGATTGGTCGCGGTGATTCGCAAGAAAATCAAAGATTTGCTGATATAAGTTGACCTTTGATTCGACAGCGATAACAAGATTTTTTCGGTCAAAGCTGGAGATGAACTTGTCCTCGTTACGAAAACCTAATGTCTGACTGATGTCGGTCTGAACGCGGGACGTTGCCGTCGCGGTGAGCGCAACACACACAGCGCTGGGGAATCGTTCGCGCATCTGTGCCAGTTGACGATATTCTGGCCGAAAATCGTGTCCCCATTGGGATATGCAGTGCGCTTCATCAATTGCAAGGCAGTCCATCTGACACTCATCAAGCATCAATAATGTTTCAGGACGCAGCAATGTTTCTGGAGCGAGATAGAGTAACTTAACCGCTCCACATTTGATCTGACGGATAGTTGAGAGGTATTCGTTATGGGATAGGGTACTGTTGAGGAAAACGGCAGATACGCCTAAGTGTTGTAACTGCGTCACCTGGTCCTGCATGAGCGAAATAAGTGGTGACACAACAACGGTTAAGCCATCGAAAAACAATGCCGGAAGTTGATAGCACAATGACTTTCCACCACCAGTTGGCATGATAATTAAGGTGTCGTGCCGATTTAAGATGTTTTCGATTATTTCTGCCTGTAATGGTCGAAATTCGTCGTAGCCGAAGACGGTTTGAAGCAGATGTAAAGATGAGGTAGCATCATCCAACTGTGGAGTGTTGTCCAACAGGGGAGTATCAATTTCGGATGGTGGGGTAGCTTGACCGTTGAATTGATCAAAATCTTGGTTGTCTTCCTCTTCAAGAAACCAGCCTGAAAGTTGAACATAGCACCGATACTCACTAGTAGAGTCATCCTTAGGTCGCCACAGGTGCGCCAGCGAAACGCGCAACAACGTGCCTGCTGGAATGGTTCGGAGTGGTTCCTGAAAACCGACAAATGTGAGGGTACGTCCTCCATCTTCGGTCGGATAGCGGTAGCGGATACGCTTACTAGTTGTATCAAGTACTAACGGTTGATCTGCACGCCAGAAGGTGGTACTGTAGGGTGGGAGACCGCCGCTCTCAGCGATATACAACGAACCGTTCAATGTGGACTGCATTAGACCTTCATAAAGTTCCGCTGGCCCGCCGACTTTGGGGGGCATGTATTTTTCAATGATGGCAATAGGGTCTCTGAGGTGAGGAAGTCGCCGCTTTTTATGAACGATGATGTTTTCAACGTGTGGTGGAGTGATATCTGGTGCAGGAGTCGATTCAACCTCCCACAGATCACCGACCTCATATTCCTGACCTGCGCTATCGTGGACATCGATATCAGCCGGAATCAACCGAACACTCTTCCCATCCTGCGTAATTCCACCAATACACGCCCCCTTACCCATTCGAGTCTTGGCAACAATAAGCACTCTCATGGCAAGATGTGCTCCACTTTACAACTCAATTCTTTCGCTAGTTTGTCCGCGACCAGTGACCTATGGCAAGCCGCAGGTTCCCGTTCAACACAAAAGAGTGCCACAACCTGTGCGTCCGGTTTCAGGTCGTCAAGCAGACTTTTTGGCCGGAAGTGTGTCAAGCATTCATGTAGATATCCTTCAATAAATGCCTGCCCCAATTCCATGCGTTGACGCTTGGCGGTCTTCGTCGCTTTATCCATCTCAGCCTGCTTGGCTCGCACCGCTTTGGACGGTGCCAAGTCTTTTCGATGTAGGTAACAGATACCCAAATCAGCGAGCCGTGCTTGCAAACGCTGGCTATTAACGAAAGCGTATGTTGAGCCACGTACTCCTCGTCGGTCCCGGATGTCACAGAAGGTATCTACCTTTGCATCCTTTAGTGCCCGGAAGAATCCAGCTTCATCAAACCCATATACGCCGATGGTAACAATTTTAGGTTTCATTATCGCCTCGCAGGTATCGCTTGCGCGAGCGGGACGTGGATTTATCAGCTTCATCAAACAGAGGGAGTTGACCTCTGGTCAGCCGACTGATGATTTCATCCTGAGACTGCTCCGTGTCATTTTCGTCAATATGAGTTACTTCTATTTCTTCATCCGTCAAAGTTACACCAATCAGTTTGCAGCGATGGCATTCCTCCGGTTTTCCCTCGCTGCACATGAGGGCAACTAGCTGTTGCTGAGAAAAAGCGGTTCGGATACGGTCAATCCCATCGGCGTAAAATTGCGTCTTTTTTACCTGCTCGTAATCCACGCTCCCGTCCTCGTTGTAACAATTCTCATCGTCGGGACGACCGCCGAGCGTATCACCCATGAACAGATAGCGGATGTTGTGTCGCTGTAGTTCGCTCGCCAGTTCTACTTTGGAAAACTCCGGCTTGTAGCGTGAATAAGGAGACGAACGGACATCAACGAGGTACACAATTTTATATCGCTGTAGTACCTTGACGAACTGTTCGATGGAACGGCTTCCGTAGCCAATGGTATAAATCGGAATGGTCATGTTGTGAAATCTCCGTGGCTCATTTTCCACTACACCTCCAGCATCAGCCGCGCTGGATCCTCGACAAGCTCTTTCAGCCGCACCAAAAACGAAACCGATTGCTGGCCATCGACGAGCCGATGGTCATAGGACAGCGCTACGTACATCATCGGTCGAATCACCACTTGACCATCTACGGCCACGGGTCGCTCCTGTATGGCGTGCATTCCCAGAATTCCGCTTTGCGGCGCGTTTAGAATCGGCGTGGAAAGCAGCGAGCCGAAGACCCCGCCGTTGGTGATGGTAAAGGTGCCGCCGCTTAGCTCGTCCATGGCCAGCTTGTTGTCGCGGGCGCTTAGCGCGAGTCGCTTGATGTTGCTTTCGAGCTGGGCGATGGACATCTGCTCGGCGCGGTGCAAGACGGGCACGACTAGACCGCGCTCGGTGCTCACTGCAATTCCCAAATTGACGAAGTCGTGATACACAATGTGGGTGCCGTCGATCTGCGCGTTGATCGCCGGAAACTCGCCGAGCGCGAGGACGGCAGCTCGCGAAAAGAACGACATCAGTCCCAGCGATGAGCCGTGGACTTGGGCAAAGCGCTCCTTGTACTTGGCTCTGAGCTGCATAACTCCGCTCATGTCGATTTCGTTGAAAGTCGTCAGCATGGCCGCGTTGTGCTGCGCGGCGACCAAGTGCTCGGCAATGCGCTGACGGAGTCGGCTCATTGGCTCGCGGCGGGTGAGACCGGGACTGGCGGGTGCAGGCGGCGGAGCGGGTTCGGGCGCAGGAGTGGATTCAGGCTCAGGCGGCGGAGCGGGTTTGGCTACAGGTGGTGGTTGAGCAGGTTCAGGTGCAGGTGACGGTTGAGCGGGTTCGGGCGCGGATAGCGTCTCTAGGTGGGCGAGCACGTCCTTTTTCGTCAGCCGCCCGTCCTTGCCCGTGCCCTCAATGGCAGTTGGATCCAACTCGTGTTCTTCAACCAAACGGCGCACGGCTGGGCTTAGGGTGGATTCGGGTTTGGGCGCAGCGGGTTCGGGTTTAGTTTCCGAGACCGGAGCGACAGCTTGTGCTGTTTCATCTATCTCCGCTACTACCGCCCCTATGTCTAGCGCGGTGTCGGTGGATTTTAGGTGTTTGAGCGCGCCGCTGGCTGGGGACGGCAGCTCGACATTGGCCTTGTCGGTTTCTAACACGCAGAGCGGCTCGTCCCGCTCGACGCGCTCGCCGTCGCCCTTGAGCCATTCGAGGAGAATTACCTCGCTGACGGATTCGCCCATGCTCGGTATTTCGACTTGTACTGACATGCAAATGCTCCTAACCAGATTGTCGCCGCTGATGCAGCACTATTTCGCGGCCGCGGCCTAGTGCCTGCTCGACGATTTCTCGTTGCTCGGTTCCGTGAAGGTGCCCGGAGCCGGTAGCTGGACTGGCCGCTTCGTCGCGGCCCACGTAGTTCAGCTTGCAGTGCGCGGGCAGTAGTTCGTCTAAGAGGGGCTGGACAAAGGACCAAGCACCCATGTTCTGCGATTCCTCCTGCACCCAGTAGAACTGCTCGGCCGCGGGATAGCGCTCGAACGCGGCTTGGAGTTCAGCAGCCGGGAACGGATAGAGTTCCTCGACGCGCAGCAGCGCCACCTCGTCGCTGCCATTTTGCTCGCCGCGGGCAGCGACCAAATCGTAGTAGATCTTGCCGGTGCATAGCACCACCCGGCTGACAGTGGCTGGATCGGCGACGTTTGCGTCGTCGATGACCCGCTGGAACGCCCCCTCGGAAAACTCGGCTAGTTCCGAGACGCATTGCTTGTGCCGCAGGAGGCTCTTGGGGGTCATTAGCACCAGCGGCTTGCGGAAGTTGCGGTGCATTTGCCGTCGCAAGATGTGAAAAAGTTGTGCTGGCGTGGTGGGGTAGGCCACTTGCATGTTGTTTTTGGCGCACGCTTGCAAGAAGCGCTCTAGCCGTGCGCTGGAGTGCTCTGGCCCCATGCCCTCGTACCCGTGTGGCAACAGCAGGACCAAGCCGCTCATCCGCTGCCACTTGGCTTCGCCGCTGGTGAGGAATTGGTCGATGACCATTTGCGCGCCGTTGACGAAATCGCCGAACTGGGCCTCCCACAAGACCAAGCGCCTCGGGTCCGCCGAACTGATTCCGTACTCAAAGCCGAGCACTGCTAGCTCCGATAGCATGGTGTTGATCACGACGAAATCGGCTTGATCGCGCTCCAAGCACTGCAAGGGGATGTGCTCTGCGCCCGTTTCGGTGTCGTGCCAGACGGCGTGGCGGTGGGCAAAGGTGCCGCGCTGGGTATCTTGACCAGTCAGGCGCACTGCCACGCCCTCGCGCAGCAACGAGCCGAAGGCCATCACCTCGCTGCAGCCCCAGTCGATGGGTGCTTGGCCAGCGGCCATGGCGCGGCGCGCTTCGACCATCCGCTTGATTGTGCGGTGCAGGGAGAACCCTTTGGGGACTTGGGTCGCCCGCTCGACGATCCGCTGCAGAATTTTGGCATCGACGGCCGTGTGGGCACTCCAGTCATCGGGTGCCCAAGTCAGGCCCTGCCAGACGCCCCCGAAAGACGAGGTTTGGGGCTGGACTTGCAGGCGGCGAGCGATTTGCTGGGCTTCTTCGAGCCGGGTGCGGATTCGCGCGCGAATATCGTCGGCTTCCTCTTGGGAGATTTTGTTTTGGGCTATGAGCTGGAAGGAATAGAGATGGAGGATCGTCGGATGTTCGGCGATTTTCTTGTACATCAGCGGCTGGGTCAGGGTCGGGTCGTCGGCCTCGTTGTGGCCGTGGCGGCGATAACACCACAAATCGATAAACACATCCACCTTGAAACGGTGCCTGAACTCCATCGCCACCCGCGCCGCTTGCATTACGGCTTCGGGATCGTCGGCGTTGACGTGAAAGACAGGTGCCTGAATCTCCTTGGCGATGTCGGTCGGATAGGGGGTAAAGCGCGTCTCGTCGGCTTGGGCGGTGTAGCCGAGCTGGTTGTTGATGATGATATGGACGGAGCCGCCGGTGCGATAGCCGGGCAGTTCGGAGAGATTGAGGGTCTCAGAGACGATGCCTTGGCCGGTAAAAGCGGCCTCTCCGTGGATGAGTACCGGGACCACCCGCTCTCCTTCCGCATCGTGCAAGTAGGCCTGCTTGGCATAGACGATGCCCTCGATGACCGGATCAACTAGCTCTAGATGGCTGGGGTTGAAACTGAGCGAGAGATGGACCTTGCGTCCCTCCTCGGTGACGTGGTCATGGGAATAGCCCTTGTGGTATTTGACGTCGCCCTCGTCGTCGTCGCGGTCGGTGCGGTCAGCACCCTCGAACTCGGCGAGAATTTCCTCGTAGGGTTTGTGCAACAGGTGCGCCAGTACGTTGAGCCGACCGCGATGGGCCATGCCGATGACCATCTCTTCGACGCCTAACTTGGAGCCGGTGCTGACCAGTTCGTCCAAGAGTGGCACCATGGACTCGGCCCCTTCGAGCGAGAAGCGCTTTTGCCCGATGTAGCGCGTGTGCAAAAACTGCTCAAACTCCTCGGCGGCGATCAGGCGCGCCAGCACTCGACGCGTGGCTTCTTCGGATAAATTGGGATTGTTGAGGCAAGGCTCGACCCGCTCTTGCAGCCAGTCGCGCTGCTCCTTGTCCGGGATGTCCATGTACTCGACGCCAATAGAGCGGGAATACGTGGTTTTCAGCTTGCTCAACAGCCCCCTTAGCGTCCCGTCCGTGCGCCCGAGGAAGCTGCCGTTGCCCACGGTCTTGTCGAGGTCTTCTTCGGCGAGGCCAAATTCTATCAGATCCAACAGCGGCAGGCTTCGGCGATCGTACCCCAGCGGGTCGAGCCGGGCGACGAAGTGGCCCATTTGCCGATAGGCCTGCACGAGGGCTTGGACGCCTTCGAGGACCAAGAGGCCCTCAGTGGCTTCTTCTATGGACTGCAAGGCTGTTTGGTCTGGTTCTGGTTCGCTGGCGGGTGCCGAGCGCGCGAAGCCGAATTCAAAGCCGCGGAAGAAGTGTTGCCACTCTTCTGGGACCGAGCTGGGATCGCGCTGGTACTGCTCGTAGAGAGCTTCAATGTACTCGGTGTTTTCACTGTGCGTAGCAAATGACATAGGAGCCTCCAGTTCCATGGGCTGATTCTGAAAATAGACATTATATACATAGGTGCAAAAATAAGCTCGTCGAGCTGCCACAATCCTTGAGGGTTTTCACGGCAGTACCTACATTTTCATGTAACCTCTTCCCGTTAGAAAGTATCCCATGCTACTCGCCTTTGTCGGCCCCCCGGCTCTGTCGTCCCTGCGCCGCCGGTCGCTGCTAGCGCGCTGCCAGCGTTGCGCACCCGAAGTTGAAGATCTGAGTGCCACGTACTTCTATGCCGTGCAATGTGCGCGTGCCCTAGCTGACGATGAGATGGCGCGGCTCATGCGCATTCTCGATGTAGGTGCGACTTTGCCGACGCGGGCGAACAATGAGGTGGCCATTGGTCCGCGGCCGGGCACGATGTCCCCGTGGTCGAGCAAGGCCACCGACATCCTCAAAAACTGCGGCCTCGAATTCGTGCGCCGCGTCGAGCGCGGCACGCTATATGCCTTTGCCGCCGACACCGTGCCCAGCGCGGTCCTGCCGCTGCTCTACGACCGCATGATCGAGGCCCCGCTCGACTCGTTAGATACCCTCTTTCGCCGCGTGGATCCCAAACCGCTAGTCCACATCCCGGTGCGGGCCGAGGGGCGGTGTGCGCTCGTGGATGCCAACCGCGAGATGGGCTTGGCCCTTTCGGACGAGGAGATTGACTATGCACTGCACGCCTTTGCGGGGCGCGACCCAACCGACGTGGAGCTGATGATGTTTGCGGTAGTCAACTCCGAGCACTGCCGCCACAAAATTTTCAACGCCGATTGGATCATCGACGGCCAGCACGAGGCGCGCTCGCTCTTCGCCATGATTCGCCACACGCACGCGGCCCACCCCCAAGGCACGGTTAAGGCGTATTCCGACAACGCCGGCGTGATTGAGGGATTTGATGTGCCGGTCTTTGGTCCAGACGAGGGCTTTTGCTATGGATATCGCCAGCGGCAGACCCACGTCTTGATCAAGGTCGAGACTCACAATCATCCCACCGCCATCGCGCCCTATCCCGGAGCTTCTACGGGAGTTGGGGGAGAGATCCGCGACGAGGGAGCGGCTGGCACAGGTGGCTGGTCGCAGGCGGGTCTGTGCGCGTTTTTTACCTCGCATCTGCGCCTGCCTGAGTTTGCCCAGCCGTGGGAAAAAGAGCGCGCTGCTTTCCCAGACCGCTTGGCTACCCCGCTCGCCATTATGACTGAAGGGCCAATCGGCGGCGCGGCCTTTGGCAATGAATTCGGTCGGCCCAACATTCTCGGGATGTTCCGCACCTTGGAAGACGACAGTACTGGGGTCTGGCGCGGTTACCACAAGCCGATCATGGTCGCTGGCGGCGTCGGCCTCATCGACGCTGAGCACGTGGAGAAGAAAACTCCGACTGCGGGCGATTGCGTTATCCAGCTCGGGGGGCCGGCCATGCTCATTGGCTTAGGCGGGGGCGCGGCCTCTAGCATGGAGACGGGGGCCAACAGCGAAGACCTCGACTTTGCCTCGGTGCAGCGCGACAACCCCGAGATGCAGCGCCGCTGCCAAGAGCTAATCAGCCGCTGCATCGCGCTCGGTGCGGAAAATCCCATCATCAGCATTCACGACGTGGGGGCCGGTGGTTTGTCCAACGCTTGCCCAGAGTTGGTGGCAGACGTGGGTGCGCGCTTTGATTTGCGCGCCATTCACAACGACGACCCGGGCATGAGTCCGATGCAGATTTGGAGCAATGAGGCGCAAGAGCGCTACGTGCTGGTGGTGGGCCGCGCTGATTTGGATCGCTTTGCCGAGCTAGCCGCGCGCGAGCGCTGCCTGTTTGCGGTCATCGGCGAGGTGACTGGCGATGGGACGCTGTCGCTCGACGACTCTCTACTCGGCGATAAGCCCATCGACGACCTCGACCTAGCGGTAATTTTGGGCAAGCCGCCCAAGATGCTGCGCCGCGCAATGCGCAGCCAGCCTATGCGGCAGCGTCTCGACTTAGGAGAGCCCTCGATAGCTGAGGCTGCTGAGCGCGTGCTCCGCTTTCCTGCCGTAGCGGCCAAGACCTTCCTCATCACCATTGCCGACCGCACGGTCACCGGCTTGGTGGCTCGCGATCAGATGGTTGGCCCCTATCAAGTGCCAGTCGCGGATTTAGCTCTGACTTGTCATTCCTTTCAGGGATACACCGGGTCAGCCATGGCCATGGGCGAGCGCACGCCCCTCGCCTTGGTAGATGCGCCAGCGTCTGGGCGCATGGCCATTGCCGAGGCTGTCACCAACATTGCCGCGGCGCACATTGGTCCGATCCACCGCATCAAGCTGTCGGGGAACTGGATGTGCGCCTGCGGCGAAGAGGGCGAAGACGCGGCTCTGTACGACACCGTGCGCACCGTGGGGTTGGAGTTTTGTCCGGCGCTGGGGGTGTCGATCCCAGTAGGGAAAGACTCGCTGTCCATGCGGGCGGTGTGGGAAGACGCCGAGGGTACAGCGCACAAGGTGGTCGCGCCATTGAGCTTGGTCGTTTCGGCCTTTGCACCAGTAGAAGACGTGCGCTGCCACGCCACGCCCGATCTAAAGCGGGGTGGCGACACTGGACTGCTACTCGTGGATTTGGGCCGCGGACGAAACCGCCTCGGCGGCTCCTGTCTTGCTCAAGTGTACAACCAAATCGGCGGCGAGGCCCCGGACGTGGATGCAGGCGATGTGCGCGGCTTGTACGAGGCCGTGCAGACTTTGCTCGACCAAGATCTCGTGCTCGCGTATCACGATCGCTCCGATGGCGGCCTTTTCACTGCGGTGGCCGAGATGGCGTTTGCTGGCCGTTGCGGCGTGGAGTTGGAAATTGGCGCGCTGGGCCGCGACCCGCTTGCCGCGCTCTTTTGCGAGGAAGTGGGCGTGGTGATCCAATATCGCGCTGAGGATTTGGAAGCCATTCGCGAGGTCTTTGCGGAGCAGGGCATCGCCGACTTGGTGTACGATGTGGGCCAGCCCGTTGACGACTCGCATTTGCGCGTTTGTCGCGACGGCGATCTCGTCTATGAAGCTCCACTGCTCGACCTCCACGCGGCGTGGGCTGAGTTGACATATCGGATGCAGGATCACCGCGATGACCCGGACTGCGCCCGCGAAGAGTACGAGGCCCTCGCCGATGGCCAAGATCCGGGCCTGAATTTTCACTTGGCGCACGAAGCTGCTCCGACCATAGGAGGGAAAGCGCGGCCCCGCGTAGCCGTGCTGAGGGAGCAGGGCATCAACGGCCAGGTGGAAATGGCCGCGGCCTTTGACGCAGCCGCCTGCGAGGCGGTTGACGTGACTATGACTGATCTATTGGAAGGCCGCGTCGAGTTGAGTTCGTTTCACGGGCTGGCTGCTTGCGGCGGCTTTAGTTACGGCGACGTGCTTGGGGCTGGGGCTGGCTGGGCGCGTTCGATCCTCTTTCACGACCGCTTGCGCGAGCAATTCGCCGCCTTCTTCGTACGACCGGACACTTTTTCTTTGGGGGTGTGCAATGGCTGCCAGATGCTGTCGCACCTCAAGGAGTTGATCCCGGGCGCGAACAACTGGCCACAATTTGTGCGCAACCGCTCCGAGCAGTTTGAGGCGCGGCTCGCCACCGTAGAGGTGCTGGAGAGCCGCTCGGTACTCTTGCGCGGCATGGAAGGATCGCGCCTGCCCATTGCGGTGGCGCACGGCGAGGGCCGCGTCCAATTTGGCGACGAACGGGCACTGGGACGAGCGCAGATAGAAAATCAGTTCTGCCTGCGCTACGTGGATAATTACGGTCAGCCGGCCGAGCGCTATCCGTCCAACCCGAACGGCTCGCCCGGTGGATTGACAGCGCTGACCAGCGCCGATGGCCGCGCCACCATTATGATGCCGCACCCCGAGCGCGTCTTCCGCAATATCCAGCTTTCTTGGCGTCCTGCGGAGTGGACGGGCGAAGAAGGTCCGTGGCTCAAGCTATTTCAGAATGCCCGCGACTTTGCCGATGCGAGTTGATTTTGGAGTATCCGTCGAGCAATCCGGCGATCCTCTTCATCGCCATCTAAAAGTTCAATCGCTCTTTGACGTAGCAGTCGGGCGAATTCCGGATCTCGCTTCGCTCGCATGTAGGCGTAGTCATCGTGTTTGGTGAGCGCCATAATGCCCTCCTAACATACCGAGTAGAAAGATAACGATAGGGTAGCATTGGGGTGGTGTCCCTGCAAACCCCCCAATCCTTGACGCCTACTCTACACTCAGCCAAACTATAGCCCTTTCACATCAGTCCAAGCTAGGAGTATCCATGACCGCACCCATCCGCTGGGGCATCCTCGGCCCAGGCAGCATTGCCCACAAATTCGCTGTCGGCCTCCAGGCCATTTCCGCAGGAGAGTTAGTCGCCGTTGGTTCGCGCGATCAGCAGCGCGCCGACGCCTTTGCCGACCAGTACGGTGCCCCCAACCGCCACGCCTCGTACGAGGCCCTCAGCGCCGATCCCGACATCGACGCGGTGTACGTGGCCACCCCTCATCCCTTCCACAAAGACAATTCGATCCTCTGTCTCGAAGCCGGCAAGGCCGTGCTCTGCGAGAAGCCCTTTACCATCAATGCGGCCGAGGCCGAAGCCGTCGTCGCCTGTGCCCGCGCCAATGGCATCTTTTTGATGGAGGCCATGTGGTCGCGCTACTTGCCCATTATGGTGCAGGTGCGCCAGTGGCTCGACGCTGGGGCCATTGGCGAGCCGCTGATGGTCAGCGCCGACTTCGGTTTCCGCGCGGGCGTCAATCCCGATGGTCGGCTTTTTAATCTCGCTTTGGGCGGCGGTGCTCTGCTCGACATCGGCATCTATGTCGTCTCCTTTGCGGCGATGGTGCTTGGCTCGCAACCAGCGCAGATTGCTGCGGCTGCGCACCTCGGCGAAACTGGTGTTGACGAGCAAACCGGCATCGTACTCCGCTATAGCAGCGGTGCCATCGCCAACCTGTCTTGTGCCATTCGCGCTTCGACCTCGCATGAAGCTCGCATCGTCGGCAGCGAGGGGACGATTGTCATTGACCCGTCGTGGTGGAAGGGTGAAAGTGTCTCGCTCAAAGCTGGGGACCGCGAGGAGCGCATCGAATTGCCCTTGGCGGGCAATGGCTACAATTACGAGGCGCAAGAAGTCGCTCGCTGTCTTGGCGAAGGTCTGACGGAGAGCGCGGCCATGTCGCTCGACGAAACCGTGGCGCTGATGCGGATCCTCGATGAAATCCGCGCCCAGATCGGCCTAAAATACCCAATGGAATGAAAGGAAAACACTCGTGCAATACGGCAACGTACAAGGTATCAAAAAAAAGATCTCGCGCATAGTTCAAGGCTCCATCATGCTCAATCGCAGCAATAAGGAAGAAGGCTTTGCCCTGCTCGACGCGGCTTGGCAGGCTGGTATCACGACCTACGATTCAGCGCACGGTTACGGCGGCGGAGAAGTGGATCGCATGCTCGGGCTGTGGATGGAGGCAAGGGGCAACCGCGATGAAATCGTCATCATTGGCAAGGGTGCGCATCTCAACCAAGACCGCAACCGCGTCACTCCGTACGACATTGCCTCGGACATGGCCGACTCGCTCGTGCGCCTGCGCTCCGACTATATCGACCTCTACCTGCTCCACCGCGACGATCTGGCGGTCCCGGTCGGCCCTATCGTCGAGGCGCTCAACGAGCATCACGCGGCTGGTCGCATCCATGCCTTTGGCGGCTCAAATTGGACGCCGGAGCGCTTGGCCGAGGCCAATGAGTACGCGGACAAACGCGGGCTCGTGCCTTTTGCCGCCTCCAGCCCGAACTTCAGCTTGGCGGATCAGATTGCCGAGCCGTGGAAGGATTGCCTGTCGATTGCGGGTCCCGGCCAAGCTGCTGACCGCGCGTGGTACGCCGAACACAACATGCCGCTTTTTACTTGGTCGAGCGTGGCCCGCGGTTTCTTCTCGGGCAAAGTCACCCGCGCCAATGCCGAGCAAGTGCGCGACCAATTCGACGGCACCATGCCCAAATCGTACTACTGCGAAGACAACTTCACACGGCTCGACCGCGCGTGGGTACTGGCTGAAGAAAAGGGCTTGTCAGTGCCGCAGATCGCCTTGTCGTACGTGCTCAGCTACCCGCTCGACATCTACGCTTTGGTCGGCAGCATGAGCGGCGATGAGATCGCGGCCAACGGGCAGGCCCTCGACAATCCGCTCACTGAGGCGGAGATGGCGTGGCTGGATTTGCGGAGCGAGGAGCGCTAACATGGCTAAGCAACCTAATGTCGTCGTCTTAATGTCCGACCAGCAGCGGCTCGACACGGTGAGTTGCTACGGGCTGAACGAGGTGTGCCGGACGCCGCACATCGACGCGTTGGCCGCGCGCGGCGTTCGCTTTGACTCGGCGTTCACGCCGACTGCGATTTGCTCACCGGCCCGCGCTTCCTTTTACACAGGTCTCTACCCGCACAAGCACGGGGTTACGGCCAATGGTCTGTGTTTGCGCGAGGGAGTGCGCGGGGTAAATCACTATCTGGACGAGGCCGGCTATCGCTGTGGGTACGCTGGCAAGTGGCATGTAGATGAGCAGACCGGCCCGACGGGCTACGGGTTTGCGGGGCAGGATTTCATGGGTTATGCCTTTCCGGGGTCCGACCTGCTGCCCGGCTTGCAGTTCGGTGCCAAACCGAAGGGACACAATCCGTATGCCGATTATCTCAAAGAACGCGGCTTTGACCCGCCGCCGACGGTCTCGCACCGCTTTGTCGGCACTAATCCCTCGAATCAGGCTCAGGAGATGTTTGCATTGCACGAGGGGCCGGTCGAGTCGTGCATTGAGTATTTCGTCGCCGAGGAAGCCATGCGCGTCCTCGACGAAGTAGTTACCGATGAGGAGCCGTTCTTCTTGTGGGCCAACTTTTGGGGGCCGCATAGTCCGTCGCTGGTGCCGGAGCCATACTTCTCCATGTACGATCCAAAGGCCATTCCCGAACATCCCGGGTACGCCGAGACCTTTGAGAAAAAGCCCTATCGCCAGCAGTTAATCGAGAAGCTGTGGGGCTTGGGCGACTACGGCTGGGTTGGGTTTCAGGAAATCGCCGCTCGCTACTTTGGGCATTGTACGCTCATCGACGACATGGTCGGCAGGGTAGTGGCTCACTTGGAACAACTGGGCGTCCTCGACAACACCATCATCGTCTATACTGCCGATCACGGCGACTGCCTTGGCGCGCACAAGCTGATCGAGAAAGGCGAGTTCATGTACGACGAGATCTACCGCATCCCGCTCGTCATCGCCCATCCCGACTGCCAAGCTCCCGGCACGGCCTGCGACGAGTTCGTCTATTTGCACGAAATCATGCTCTCGTCGCTCGATGCCGCTGGTTTGGACGTTCCCGCCGACCTCGACGGACAGTCCTTTCTCCCGGCCATTGAGGGACGCCCGTTTGCCAATGGCCGCGAGGAGGTTTACTGCGTATTCGACCGCCATTTTACGGTCGCCAACCAGCGCATGGTCCGCACCCGCACCCATCAGTTCACTTTTAATTCGGGCGATCCGGGCGAGCTGTACGACTTGCAACGCGACCCCTATCAGCTCGACAATGTGTACGGCGATCCGGCGTACGAGGCTGTGCGCCAAGACCTGCTGGGGCGGATGGACCGCTACATGGAGGAATTGGGCGACCCATTGCGCGGATGGTTTGGGCGGATTAAGGGGGCGTATTAAATTGCGTAGGGGCGACCGGTCGGTCGCCCCTACGACAAACCAACCTGTGGAGGTGCTATATGGAAATGTTCCTGACCTTCGCCCTAGTTTTCGCGGTGTTGCTGGTCGTGGTGATCAGCATCGTCCGGCTGAACCTCTTTATCTGCCAGCCCAACGAGGTCATCATCTTCTCGGGCCGCAAACGCCAGACGGCCGACGGTCGCGCGGTGGGCTACCGCGTGATTAAGGGGGGCCGCGCCTTTCGCATCCCGCTGCTCGAAAAGGTCGATCGCCTCGACTTGCGCACGATTCCCCTCGAAGTGTCGATCACCAACGCGTACTCCAAAGGCGGCATCCCGCTGTCGGTGCAAGGCATCGCCAATATCAAGATCGCCGGTGACGAGCCGCTGCTCGGCAACGCGCTAGAGCGATTCCTGGGCATCGCACTCGCCGAAGTCCAAGACATTGCCAAAGATACGCTCGAAGGCAATCTGCGCGGCGTCCTCGCCACGCTGACTCCCGAAGAGGTCAACGAGGATCGCCTCAAGTTCGCCCAATCGCTCATCGGCGAGGCGGATGTCGATCTGCAGAAGCTGGGCCTCGTGCTCGACACGCTCAAAATCCAGAACGTCTCCGACGATGTTGGCTATCTCGACGCTATCGGCCGCAAGAGCACAGCCGCAGTCCTCAAGGAAGCCGAAATCGCCGAGGCGGAAAACCGCGCCGAGTCACAGGAGAAATCCGCCGAGGCGCGTCGCCGCGGCGAGGTCGCCGACGCAGAGGCGCAGGTGGAAATCGTCGATGCGCAAAACACGCTCCGAGTTCGCACTGCCGATTTGGAAGGCGAGGGCTTGGCCGCGGAGAAACGCGCCACGCAAGTCGCCCGCAAAGCCGAAGTCCAGGCCGAGCAGGAGGTCGAGCAGGAGCGCTTGGCGCTGCAGAGACGCCAACTGGAGATCGAGGTCATTGAGCCGGCCCGCGCCGACCGCGACGCGGCTGAACTGCGCGCCAAGGGTGAAGCGGCCAACATCCTCGAAAACGGCCTCGCCGAGATCGAGGTACTCAAGCAGAAAAACGAGGTCTGGACCATCGCTGGGCCCAATGGCAAGGAGCTGTTGTTGATCCAGATGCTGCCGAGCTTAGTCGAGCAAATCACCGCCATGGCCAAGGACATCAAAATTGACCATCTCGCAGTCGTCGATTCCGGCAACGGCGGTCAGAGCGGTTTGCCGGCGGTCGTCAATCAGATCGGGACGCTGGCCCCTGCGCTCTTTGAGAGCATTAAGGCCACCACCGGCGTCGATCTGGCTTCGGTTATCGCCGACAAGACCGATGGGCAGGTTCCGACGCAGGAAGGGTAGCGTGGATCTCTTTTATCTGTACTTGAGCGGGCTGATCGTTGGGGGGGTTGCCGTTGGTGCCTCGCTGTTTGGCGGGGACGGCGATGGTGCGGGCGACAGCCTGCGGGCGCTGGCTGTTTTGCGGCTGCGGCTGTTCTTCTTTTTTGCCTTCTTCTTTGGTTTGGCCGGGATGCTCGGCAGCTTGCTAATGGGCCCAAGTGCCGCGTTGTTTACGGCGCTGGGTAGCGGTGTGGTATGCGCCTTTGTGGGCGACTGGATGCTGGGCCGGTTGAGCGGATCAAGCGCCGACAGTTCGCTGGCGGGCGACGACTTGATCGGCCTCGAAGCTGAAGTCACCGTCCCCATCGCCAGTGGCAGCACCGGCAAAATTTCCGCTACCGTCCAAGGCCGCACCATCGAACTGTTGGCGCGCCGGGCCGACGCCCAAGGCCCGCTCAACCCCGGCGATAAGGTTTTGGTTCTCGAAATCGACGATGGCGTCGCTGTCGTCGATTCGAGCTAGCGACGTTCTAGTAGGGGCGGTTCGCGAACCGCCCCTACTGCCGTAGTCGTCAATTCAAGCTAGCAGTCCTCCATCCCTCCAAAGCGGCAGACGATTTCGTAGAGCACCTGCGTTGCAAAGAGCAGTTCTTTCACGGGGGTGCGCTCGTCGTGGCCGTGGATCAGGGTCATTTCCTCCTCGCCCGGCTGCTGCCGATAGGGCATAAAGCCGTAGATCTGGGTTTCCGGGCGGCGCGGTACAATGTGCTTGGCGTCGGTGCCGGCTGGCATCAGATAGGGGAGTACCGGCACGTCTGGCTCGCGTTCCTGCATCACCTCGACGATCGTCTGAAAAAGCGAGGTGTTGGACGATGCCTCCAAGGGTGGCGTGTACTGATCGATCTCGATGGCGACCTCATCGCCGACAAACGCGCGCAACTCGGCCTCGAAGCTCTCGGCCGTCTGACTGGGCACTAAGCGCCCATCGATCCAAGCGGTCGCCTCCCCCGGAATTACGTTGATCTTGGAACCGGCCTGCACCATGGTCGCCGAGGCTGTGTTGTGCAGCACTGCGCCTAGCTCGCGGCGCAAGGTGTTGCCGATGGGCAGGTCGCGCAGTGCGGCATCCGAGGTCGCCGGATCGAGCACTTGTTGCCACAGGGCGGCCTCGGCGGCTGAACGGCGGCTGGCGATTCCCTCGACGAAGCGGCGCACGCTTGCGGATATGTGTGCGGGAAATACGGATCCTTCCAAGCCAGCTAGGGCTTTGGACAGCTTGACGATGGCGCTGTCGCCGTGCGGCATGGAGCCGTGTCCGGGTGTTCCTCGGGCGATTAGGCGCAGCCGACACAGTCCCTTTTGCCCGGTCTGACAGGTGTAAAACCGCTGCTCGCCGACCGCGAAGTCACTGCCGCCGCCCTCGGTGATGATCAAGGGCGCGTCCCACAGTTCTGGTCGATTGTCGATAATCCATCCCGGCCCGTGATTGCCTTTGCCGGCCTCCTCGTCGGCAGTGGCGGCGAAGACGAGGTCGCGGTTGAGTTGGACGCCTTCCCGTTGCAACAGCAGCAACACCATCAGATTCGCTGCGACCATGTTCTTCATATCCAACGCACCGCGCCCCCACACGCAGCCGTCGGCCAGCGTGCCGGAGAAGGGCGGGTGGGTCCAGTGCTCCGGCTCGGCGGCCACCACGTCGGTATGTCCCAAGAGCATGAGCGGTGGTTGGTCGCCGCCGGACAGCCGCGCGAGAACATTGCCTCGCTCGGGTGCGGACTCGACGAAGAGGGGATCAAAGCCCTCCTGCCGCAGTATTCCTTCTAGATAGCGCGCGGCTTTGCTTTCGTTGCCCGGGGGGTTGGTGGTGTCGATGCGGATGAGGGCCTGCAAATATCCGGTTACTTCGGTGCGCACAGCTTCCCAGTCAATCACAATGGTTCCTTTCGATGGTTACGAACTAACGCTCACAAGGAGTGCTAGTGCAATAACGGCAGGGACTTCGGCCAATTTCGCATGACGCCTGCCAATTTTTCCAGGCCTTGCTGACAATACGGACAATGCCCCTTTTGGAAGAAAAAATTCTCAACTCTATATATAACAACGAGATATGTAAAATTTTAAAATGTTGGCACGGCTTTTGCAATACAATGGGCGAAGGCCAGACAAACCAACCACCATTTAACAAGGAGACAGGATCATGGCCATCAAGACTTTACTACCCAGCGCTCGCGTCAGCAATCGCCCGTGGCGCAGCCCGTTCGACAATCTCGTGGATGCCTTCTTTGGCGAGGATTCGCGTCTGCCCGTTTTGACTGGCAACGCGGCTTTCAGTCCGCGCATCGACGTCAAGGAAGACGACGCCTCCTTCGAGATCTCGGCCGAGTTGCCGGGGTTGGAGGAGAAGGACATCGAGATCACCGTCGATGACGGAACGCTCGTGCTGCGAGGCGAAAAGAGCGCAGCTAGCGAAGAAAAGGAAGGCCAGTACTTCCGCCAGGAGCGCATCTACGGTCGCTTCGAGCGCGCCTTCCACCTGCCCGATGGCGTGCAGGACGACGCCATCGAAGCCCAGTTCAAAAGCGGCGTCCTCACCCTCCACCTACCCAAAAAGGAGGAGGCGAAAAAGGTCGTCCGTCAGGTCGAAGTCAAGGCCGGCTAGCCTGACCTAGACGCGCAAAAGGGGAAGGGCACGAAGCCCTTCCCCTTTTTTTTAAGATCTGAAAATCGAGTCCGTTGTTCGAAATTCGAGGTTGTCTTTTGTGCGGATCTCAGTGATGATGTTCCTTACGTCAGCTTGCGGCAAAATCCCAAGTTCCCATAGCGCACGCAAAATTTCGGCTAGGTTGACGCAATCTACCCCGTTTTCCCGGCAGTGATGTTTGACCCGTCGCTCGTTGCTAACAAAGATAGCACTCAACCGTTTACAAATTGCCATTGACTCACGCTCTCCTGAACCGAGCGTCCAAGGCAAAGTTGCCATGAACTGGTGGTCAACAGTCGTCGAATAATACGTCGCGATTCGCCCTTGTGAATGCAATACCATAATGTCTTGTGCAAAGTCAAATCCCTTAGCGACGCCTACTTGGAGTTCGTTTTCCACGGCAGCAGAAATGTTGAGCGGGTCCTCGTTGAAGACGGAGAACAATAAGGGGAGCCGTTGAATTTTAGCGAAAATCGAAAGCACATCCGTATCAATGAAAACCACACCTAAACCCCGTTGGTATTGTCATTTGATTTCTGCTGGCGTTTGATGCGCGAAACGCCCGTTTGCAAGGCTTCATCGATTCCGACTGTTTTCGCGATGCCTTTCGCTTCCAACCCCGCTTCAAATTCAAAACGGTGAATTCCAGCCAATTCCGCCGCTCTAGAGAGCGTTACCTCATCGTGTTGATAGAGTAAAATTGCGGCATCAAGGCGAGATTCCTTCTTCGTAGTGACCAATTTTTCAAGAGCATCGGTCAGCAACGCCTGCGAGTCGGCATAAAGCCCCACATCAATCAGGGCGTTTATCTCTTTTTCAAGGTCAGGTGCGTGGATTTTAATCTGGAGCATGGTTATCTCTCCTTTTTGCCAGAAATATATTCATAAATCATATGTCTTTGCAGCGACGCTCTCAAGGAGTCAGGGCGATGTTACGCCTTCCGCGCATTCTGCAATTTGCCCATCCAAGCAAGTACTACGATGACCACCGGCCAAAACGTAGTATTGATTAAATCGTGTATGCTGGCCGTTATTGCATTCAGGCGAAAGTAACCGAGAGAGACATAATCATATCTTAGGTCAAGGATTTCCATCAAGGATGCTACAATTGCGACGGGGATCAAGCATCGCGCTTCAATTGAGCCTTTCTTCCAAAGGACTACGGCTAAAAAAAATACGATCAATCCTACGTGCATGTGGATTGAGTCTTTTGAAAGTTCCAAGATGGAGACGATTATTCTCTTAGCTTCTTGATATTCAGACATTTTCCAATCTTTGCTTCAAGTTTATTCGCACGTGGCGTCTTGCTCACGCCGCAGTTGCAACGCGAGCGAATCCGGCAAATCGACTGTGGCGTAGCCGATGGCGTCGCCTTGCCGCACGTCTTGTTTGAGCACGGATCCTCCCGACAGTCCTAACGGCAACAATCCTTCCTCGCGCGCCACGGTTGCCTTTTCGCTTTGTCCCAATACGGTGTAGCCGCCTCCGCCGTCGAGGGTCTCGCCGGCCTTGAGGTCTCGCTTGGCCACGGCGATTACATCGGCGGTGGGTACGGAACGCGGGGCACCGGTTGGCAGGCCGTAGAGCGCGACTTTGGCGATGGTGATCGGGGCCTCAACCGCTACCAAGTGATAGGGGCGGTAGAGGAGGAAGTTTTTGCCGTCGCCGCCCGGATGCAGGTCGTAGGTTGCGAGGTCTTCGACGGTAAAGGGATGTTCGCTGCGGGCGACGACGAAGACGCCCATGCCCAGCGGGTTGGCGAGCCGGGTATTGCCGTCCTCGGCGACGCTGTTGGCTAGCTCGATGACCCCGCGCTGGCTCAGCAGCCCCCCTTCTTCGACCAAGCTGAATTTTTGCGGAATGTCCGCCAAATTGCACGACGGCTCGTGCATGCCTCTTATGTCGGGGACTAGTCCGGCCATGTTGGCGATGGCCGTGGCCTCGACTTGGGCTTTGGTGCCGTCGCGGAAGGAGTTGTACATCTTCAAGCTGATGTTGCGCCGCTGTAAGGTTTCTTCGTCAAACCCAAACCGAGCCGCGGTGTTGTCGGGTGTGCCTTGGGGATCGTCGGCAAAGAGGATGGTGCCGCGACCTGCGGCCACGACCTCCAAGCCGAGAGACCACGCCCATTCGATGATGTTCATGGTCACTCCGGGCTGATCGCCATCGACGAGGGAGTACACCACGCCCGCGCTGTCGGCCTTGCGCTTGAGCAACGCGCCGATGGTCACGTCTGTCTCTACGTTGACCATTACGAGGTGGTTGCCGCTGGCGATTGCGGCGCTGGCCATGCTGGCTCCGACCGAGGTCGAGCCGGTCGCCTCCACTACCACGTCCAAATCCTCGGCCTGCGCGACTAAAAGCCCGTCTTCAACGGCGGTGAATTTCCCTGAGTGAATGGCTTCTGCCAACGCCTGTGGGCTATCCGCCGTTCCTACCGCAACATCTCCGTATCCCGCTGTGTATGCGTAACGGGCGCGCGCTAGGTCGATGTCGGCAATGGCCGATACGACCATGCCCTGCATCTGGGCGATCTGCGCGACTAATCCGCCGCCGAATTTTCCCGCGCCGATGATGCCGACGCGGATGGGTTTACCTTGCCGCTCGCGCTCGGCGAGCAATGCACTAAGCATGTATTCCTCCTCGTTTGTTTAGATGCTACCGACCTCGTAAGGACAGGCCATGTGCCGGTATATGTAGGGGCATCTCTTGTGGATGCCCGATACCCGTTGGGTGCAAAGAAAGGGCAACCACGAGGGTTGCCCCTACGTCATAAAATCTAAATCCGCCCCCAAGTTCGCCTGCAATACGCGCTCGGCGTACAGCCGCCGCCATCCACGGACTGGCGTGGCGGGTGCGGTCCATTCGGCCCGCCGGCGGGCGAGAGTTTCCTCGGGGACTAACAAATCTAAGCGCCCGGCTTCTACGTCCAACTCGATTAGGTCTCCGTCGCGGACAAGTGCCAACGGCCCGCCGACGGCCGCTTCCGGCGCTACGTGCAAAGCTACCGTTCCATACGCCGTGCCGCTCATCCGCCCATCGGAGATGCGCACCATGTCCGTGACGCCTTGGGCGGCGAGGTGCTTGGGCAAGGGCATGGACCCGGCTTCGGGCATTCCGAGGGCGACCGGTCCGGCTCCGCGCAGCACCAGCACGTGTTCTGGCGTAATGCCCAAGGCGGGGTCGTCAACGCGCTCCGCGTCGTCTGGCCCCTCGAATACGATGGCTGGCCCTCGGTGCTTGTGCAAGTGTGGGGACGAGGTGGCTTTTTTTAAGACGGCTCCGTCTGGCGCGAGCGAGCCTTTTAGCACTACGAGGGATGACGCTGGCCCCAGCGGCGCGTCCAAGGTGCGGACCGCGGTTTGCCAATCGCCGGGTGTGACCACGTCCTGCAAGAGTGCTCCGAGCGTTTGGCCGCTGACTCCTACTGCACCGAGGTCGAGCATCGGCTCTAGGGCCTTGAGCAGGACGGGTACACCGCCGGACTTGTCGAAATCCTCCATGTACCCAGTGCCCGCTGGCTTGCAATCGACTAGCAGCGGCACTTGTTGGGCCGCAGTGTGGAAGTCGTCTAGCGACAGGTCCACGCCGGCCCGACGCGCAATGGCGAGCAGATGCACGACCGCATTTGTCGAGCCACTCAGCGCGGCCAGCACCTTGAGTGCGTTGGCAAAGGCCGCTGGCGTTAGTATGTCTCGCGCCGAGCGGCCTTCGGTGGCTACGGCTACGGCCCGGCGGCCTGTGGCGACTCCGAGGCGCAAGCGCTGGCCTGAGACTGCGGGTGGGGTAGCTGCGCCCGGCAGCATTAGCCCGAGGGCTTCGGTCACGCAGGCCATGGTTGAGGCTGTGCCCATGACCATGCAGGTTCCGGCGGTTGGGCACAGGTTCTGCTCGACAGCGGCGATTTCTTCGGCGTCGAGTGCGCCGGCTCGGTGCTGCGCCCAATAGCGGCGGCAATCCGTGCATGCGCCCAAGCGCTCGCCGCGCCAGTCTCCGGCCAGCATCGGCCCGGCCACGAGGTGGATGGCGGGCACGGACGCGGAAGCCGAGGCCATGAGTTGGGCCGGCAGGGTTTTGTCGCAGCCGCCGAGCAGCACGACTGCGTCCATGGGCTGGGCTGTGATCATTTCCTCGGTCGCCATAGCCATGAGGTTGCGGTAGAGCATGGCGGTGGGGGAGAGGAGGATTTCGCCGAGGGAAAGGGTTGGAAAGACGAAGGGTAGGCCGCCCGCTTCTAACACGCCTCGTTTGACGGCTTCTACGAGTTGGGGCATGGCGCGGTGGCAGGTGGTGTAGTCGGACGAGGTATCGACGATGCCGACGACGGGCCGCTCTAAATCGGCCTCGTCGTAGCCAGCCGAGGCGAGGAAAGCGCGACGTAGGTAGCGGCTAAAGCCGGGGTCAGCGTAGTGGGTTAGGTTGCGGTCGATGCCGGTGGGGGGGGGATTCATGTGGCTTCTCACGGCAATTAGGTTCCAAGCTGAGCGGCAAGATCGTGGAAATCTTGCGCAATTATATCAAAGTCTCCGTCTTGCGCGGTGTCCGCCTCGCCTTCCGGTCCCCATTCAAGTGGACGTGGAATGAAGGCAGTTCTGAAGCCAACGGCTCTAGCCCCCTCTAAGTCGTGGCGATGCGCCGCGACCATCAGGATTGAAGACGGCTCCAAATCGAGAAGCTGCGCCGCGGTCTCGTAAACTTTCCGGTCCGGCTTGTAATGCCGCGCAAGCTCTGCTGACAAGATACAGTCCCACGGAATACCGGCGTGCTTGGCCATGTTGGTCAGTAGCGACATGTTGCCATTGGAAAGCGCGGCAACGATGTATTTGGACTTCAGCCGCAACATGCCGCCGACTACATCGGGCCACGGATCCAGCCGGTGCCAAACGCGATTGAAATGACTGCGCTCGTCCTCAGACAACTCGGGAATCGAAAAGTCTTGCAGAATGTCGTCGAGAATCATGCGGTGGAGCGCGTCTATTGTCGTCCAAGGCAGTTCGCCGCGCCGCACGCGACCCATGGCAGGTTCATAGCCTCTGCGCCAAGCCGTGGCAAAGTGCGCCCAGTCCACAGTAAGCCGCTTGTCGCAGCCTAATCGCTCTCCCTCTCGCACAATAGTCGAGTACCAGTCGGTGACCGTGCCAAAGACATCGACAGTTAGCGCCTTAATACCCATGCGAGCAGAGTTCACGTCACCTCGGGTGTCAATCGCGGAGATCGCTGTCGGCAATGCCTGACAGTTCGACCGGCGGACGGTCGGGGAATCTAGCGATGAGCGAAAGGCTGCCGCCCATGGCCTCCACCGTCTTGCGCAACGTCGAGAGCAACAGGTCACTTCGTTGCTCGAGCCGCGAGACACCGTCCTGCGAGATACCGAGTTGGTGCGCAACGCGCGCCTGGGTGAGCTGCCGGGCCTTGCGCAGTTCGCGCAGAGTCATCTCCTCGGCAATGAGTTCTGCCGCCCGATCCTCGACCTTGCGTCGCCGAGCGGGGTCCAGCGTCGCAATCTTGTCTTCTACGTTCAAAGCCATCATCAATCTCCTTCCTGCGCGAGCCAAGCTAAATGTCGGTCGAATCGCTCGTCAGCCTTGCGGATGAGCGCACGGTAGAACCGTCTGGTGTTGACTCCAGACTTGTCGCCCGCGACGAGCAGGACGGCCTTGCGCGTCGGATCGAAGGCAAACGCTACACGCCATTCCCCATCCGCAGCGCTGAACCGCATCTCCTTCATGTTCGCGTGCTGGGAGCCGTTCAGCGTATCTACTCGAGGCCGTCCTAGTTGCGGCCCGAACTGCCGCAATAGGCGCGATAGTGCTAGGATCTCGGTTTGCACGTCCTCATGCAGACTGTCGAATTCCGGCTCAAACTCGTCGGCGATCTCGACTGTCCAGGTCATGTGAAAAATATGTCTTTAACAACATATAATGTCAAGAACATGTCGATAGGGCGTGAATCAGCTTTCGTCTGAAAAACAAAGTCGATTCCTTCTAGCTGCGGAAGTCCGCTTGCTATTGCTCCGCTCCCGATTCGTATTGGAGACGCCCGGCGAAGAGGTAGCGATACAGCTTGAGGGTAAGCCGCTCTTCGTGCTGCTCCAGCCAGCCTAGGGCTGCCAGCGTCAGCACCATCGTTTGGCAGGGGTCGTCTGCAACCACAGAGGCTGCTTTCTGGTCCGACGCGCCCGCCGGCCATATCGCATCGCCCGGGCCGCATTGAAACAGGCGCGTACCCGCGGAATCGTACCCGGAAGCCCGGCCCGCAAGCAGCAGTTGCAGACCTTCTTGCGGCGCATCCGGTCCTACGAGAGCCTCACCGTCAGCGTACTGGCGCGGACTCAGATAGGGTCGAAGTTCCTCCAACAGATTTTCGAAATCAATTTGCCGCTCTAGGTAGCGCTCGAGATCATCGACGGTGTGCTCCATCAGGGAGGCGCGACGCTCGTCCGCCTTGTCCACGTTCGCCCTCCACTCCGCAATGACGATGTCCTCACAGCGCTCGAGGGCGCGGTCCACATCCGGCTCCACCAGCAACTCGGCATATGCGGCAGGCGGCAGGTTGTGTTCAAATCCGGTCCGCAATCCCTCGGACAATGCGCTCAGAGCTACTCGTACACCAGCAGCGTGTGCCGTTTGCAGAAACCTGCTCAGGACGTTCACTGCCGAGAAGTCGAAGCCAGAAACGGCACTGAAGTCCAGTATCAGGCAAGTAGGACGCGAAGCGCCGCGCAGGGACTGCCTGAGATGCTCGGCGAGGGGGCACACGCTGCCGAAAAAGAGGTAGCCGCGCAGTTGGTATGCCTGCACCCGCTCTCCCTCCTCTAGCAGGATGGCGCGATCGGGGACGGGACGGGTCTTGTTGCTCTCGCGCTCGTGCGCGGTGAACTGCGATGCGATCGGGTCCACGCGGCTGAGGCGTACGGCGAAGAACACGAGGGTGGCCAGCATCCCGACGCCCACGCCCTCAATTAGTCCGAAGGATAGGATCGCAATGAAAATCAACAGAATGATGCCGTACTCCGACCAAGGGAGCCGCTTGCGGCTTTTCACGAGACCTTCGTCTAACATGCCGAGTCCGGCAAAGATCAGGATGCCTCCTCCTACGAGTGAAGCCGGGACGAATCCCAGTATTCCGTCGCCGAGGAACAACGCGATCCCGATCACGAGGGCGGCGACCACCCCAGTCAACCTTGTTGTGGCCCCAAGCAGCTTGCTGCGCAGGGAAGCCGGTACGACAAAGGTCGCCACTGTGCCGCCGCCTAGACCAGCGACCATACTCGCGACGCCCGTCACCCGGAACTCCCGGTCCCAGTCCAACTCCTGATTCGTCGCCAATTCGAGACCGGCAAAATTCATGATTACGCAGATGAAAGCGACCAAGATCAGCGTCAGCATGTAGGGAGCCTGCTCGGCCATTGAGGCCCATTGCACGTGTACCAGATCGGCAGGGAACAAGGCCGGCCACAGGCTCCCGTCCGCGGTGCTCGTAAGCAGCAGGCCCTCCGCCCGCGCCGCTTCAACCGAAATGCCGAGGCTGGCGAGTACGAGATGGTACGCAGCGCCGGCCAGTGCGACGCTCACCGGCAAGATCAGCGGGTTGCCCCAGCGCTTAATCGCGAGGTACAAGGCGATCCCATACGCCGCACCCGGGCTCCACTTCCACAGCACAGAGGGTTCAAAGAGCGCGGGAATCGCCCGCCAATCTGGTTTGGCCCCCATCAACGACATGGCCGCCAAACACACGGCTCCCCCGATCCCAGCTACAAACCCACCCGTCACTGGATAGGGGATGAAGCGGACTAGATTGGCGAGTCGGAATCGCCCGATCAGGAGACAGCACGCGCCAGTGGCGACGGCACTGATGATGAGCGCGACCGCGGTGGTGACAAACAGCGCGTCGCCCTCGGCGCTCATTGTGAACCCGACCGTGGCCATGACGATCACCAGCGCGGGAGACAGTCCCGCAATCGCGCCGAGGTAGCCGCCCGCGAGGGCGATGATCAGGCACGCCGCGAAGTTCCCGAACAGCACTAGGCCGACGCCTTGGGAGGAATAGGAGGCCAACGGCCCCGAGAATATGAAGCTCCCGAAGGCAATCTGGGAGACGAGCAGACCTAGGCCCGAGGTGAAGCCGGCTGATAGCGCTGGAACGGCCTTCGCAGACAGGAGGTCGGCGCGAAGCTCAGACGTAAGATTTTGGAGTAAGGATTTCACTCTGCTAGGTCGGAGAAACTGATCTGATGCACCGCGATTACCTCTCCTGTAATCAGGTGCCGCCAAGGGAAACACTTATTGGGGTACTTGCCGAGACGAAATAAAGACCCTTTTTATAGGTTCTCTGTCAAGACGATAGACGTTTTTCCGGGCCGGGTTTCCTTCCCGTCTTGCCCTAGCCCAACGGCTTAGCTATTCTCTTTTCCTCCCCGTTATACCCATTCGTCTCCGCCGCACACTGCTTCAGGAATTGTACCTTGATCAGCGACGCTGAGAGCATCGCCGAACACATTCGTTTTCTCAAACGTCGCATCTTGGGCAATGAGGTCGTCCATCACCAGACCTTGCCCGAGCGCCCGGCGCGCCTAGTCCGCGACTTGGCTGGCCTGCCTCCGGCCATGGCCCGCATCCTCGAAATCGCCCGCATCCCCTCGCTCTATACGCACCAAGTCGAGGGCATCCAAAAAGTGCTGGAGGGGCAGCACGTGGCCATTGCCACGCCCACGGCCTCGGGCAAGACCTTGGTGTACAACGCGCCCGTGCTGACCACACTGCTCGACGATCCAGAGGCGCACGCGCTCTACGTGTTCCCGCTCAAGGCGCTGGAGCAGGATCAGTTCGACGAGCTAAGCGGCCTGATGCAGGGCTTAGGCGGCACGCTGAAAGCAGCCATTTACGACGGCGACACCACGAGCCATCGCCGTCGGCAAATTCGCACCAAGCCGCCACAGGTACTCTTCACCACGCCGGACATGCTGCACTCGGGCATCCTCGCCTTCCACGAGGCTTGGGCTGGGTTTTTCGCTCGCCTGCGCTACGTGGTCATCGACGAGTTGCATGCGTATAGCGGCGTCTTTGGCTCCCACGTCCTGCACCTTTTTCGCCGCTTGAACCGCATCTGTGCGCACTACGGGTCCGATCCGGTGTACATCACCAGCTCGGCGACGATGGGCAATCCTCGCGAGCTGGCGGGCGAGTTGCTCAACCGCTCCTTTTACGCGATTGAGGATCACGGCGCTCCGGCCGCGGCGCGCCACTTCGTGTTTGTCAATCCGAGCGAAAGCCCCAACACCCTCGCGGCCCATCTGTTGCGCGCCAGCGTGCTCAAGGACTACCGCACGATCGTCTTCACTCGCGCCCGCATCACCACCGAACTGGTGTACCGCTGGGCTACCCAAAGCCGCCCGGACTTGCGGGAGCGGATTTCTTCGTATCGCGCAGGCTATTTGCCTACGGAGCGCCGCCAGATCGAGCAGGCGCTCAACGGCGGCGAGCTCAAGGGCGTGGTGGCCACGTCGGCTTTGGAACTGGGCATTGACATCGGCGGCTTGGACATCTGCGTGTTGGTCGGCTATCCGGGTTCGATCATCAACACTTGGCAGCGCGCTGGCCGCGTGGGCCGCGCTGGCCGCGAGTCGCTAATCCTCCTCATCGCCTCTCCCGATGCGCTCGACCAGTATTTTATGCGGCACCCAGGGGAGTTTTTTACGCGCGATTTAGAGGACGCGGTGGTGGATCCGACGAATCAGTACATCCTCAAAAATCACCTCACGTGTGCGGCGCGCGAATTGCCTCTCGTAGCTAGCGAATCCGAGTACGCGCTGCCCAACTATCAGGCGGCGGTTGATGCACTGACCGAGGAGGGGATGCTGCTGCAGAACGCCGAGGGCGACGCTTGGTTTGCCGCGCGCAAGCAGCCGCACCGCTTGGTCAACATGCGCACCATCGGCGAGTCGTATCGCATCGTCGGTCGCGGCGACAACCAGATTGGCACGGTCAGCGGCGGTCAGGTGTACGGCGAGTGCTACAAAGGCGCGATTTACTTGCATCGCGGCCGTCAGTACGAGATCGGCGACCGCAACCCCGAGCGGGGCCAGATCTACGCCGAGGAAGTGGATGTGGCGTATTTTACGCGCGCCCGCACGGAAAAGGACACCGAGATTTTGGAGGAGTTGCGCTCGCGGCCGTTGAAGGGCTTTATGGCGCGGCTAGGTCGGCTCAAGGTCAGCTCGCAGGTGGTGGGCTACGAAAAAATCCGCGTCGGCGACCAAGTTGTGCTCAGCAAACACGAGTTGGAGTCGCCGGTGGAGCACTTTGAGACGATTGGCTTCTGGATTGAGCTCGACGCCCACTTCAAGGCCGATCTCAGCCGCCACCAGCACCACTACATGGGTTCGATCCACGCGATTGAACACGCCATGAAGTCGCTCTTCCCGCTGCTGGCTTTGTGCGACCGCACGGACGTCGGCGGGATTTGCTATCCCCTGCATCCCCAGCTCGGCAAGGGCGCGATTTTCGTGTACGACTATCACCCCGGCGGCATTGGCTTGGCGGAAAAGGGTTTTGCCCAGCTCGACCGCCTCTTGGACATGACGCTGTCCATGGTCGAGACCTGCGATTGTCTGCTCGGCTGCCCGTCTTGCATCCATTTCCCCACGTGCGGCGCGGGTAATGTCCCCCTTGACAAGGCTGGCGCGATCCACCTGCTCGGCGCGCTTACGGGCCGCCGGGCCATCGAGCGCACCGCGTCCACAGCCGAGGCCACAGAGGACGCGCCGATTTTCGCCGAGTGGGAAGAAGAGGAGGAGGTAAAAGAAATGCCGCCCGAACAAGGTCCGCACGTGGTCGTGTTCGACCTCGAAACCCAGCGCTCGGCTGCCGAAGTCGGCGGTTGGAACAAAGCCCACATGATGGGCATGTCGGTCGGCGTGGTGTGGGACAGCCGCGCGCAGGATTGTACCACGTATTTTGAGGAAGACATCGACCGGCTTTTGGAGCACTTACAGGCGGCCGATTTGGTCGTCGGCTTCAACATCATTGGCTTTGATTATTCGGTCTTGCGCGGGTACAGCCCTTATGACTTCCGCACGCTCAACACGCTCGACATGCTGCGCGAAATCCACCAGCGGCTGCGCTACCGGGTGAGCCTCGACTCGCTGGGCCGAGCCACGCTCGACGCAGCCAAGAGCGCCGACGGGCTGGACGCGCTGCGGTGGTTCAAAGAGGGGCGGCTGGACTTGATTGCCGAGTACTGCCAAAAGGACGTGGAACTGACCCGCGACCTGTTCTACTTCGGGCTGCGCGAAAACTATTTGCTCTTCGACCGCCGCAACGAGGGGCGGATGCGCATCCCGCTCGACTGGAAGCTAGAAGAATTAATCGCCCGCAAATGAGTACAGCCCTTATTTGCCCTCTATGACCCCACAGCCGACGCGGGGACCAGCATTGCCATAGGGTTGCGAGAAATCGTCCGGGAGAGCGTGAACGATGACCGCAAGCCCGATGATGCTGTTGTCGCCATCCAATTCGAGGAGGGTGTCGAGGCGGTCGTACGTGGCTTGCCCAGAGGCGTCGGCGGTGATGTTGCCGAGGGCACCGACGTGCCGTTCAGGAGCGTCATCGGGTGCGCCGTGGACTGTGTCGTGGGGATTGAAGTGACCGCCCGCCGACGTGCCATCGGCTGCGCTACAATCGCCCTTTTCGTGGATGTGAAATCCGTGGTCGCCTTCGGTAAGCCCGGTCAGGTTGGCTATAACGCGCACCCCGTCGGCTTCCTGAGTGAACTCGACCGTCCCTTGGGCTTGGTTGCCCTCGGTGGGGTTGACGACGGTGCTGGCTTGCGTGGCCTCAGACGCGGTTGGTTCGTCTGAGGAGCATCCCAAGCAACTCGCCGCCAACGCGAGTGCTAAGCCGATGATGGGTTTGTCAATGAATCGGATCATGATCAATCTCCTTTATGTGGGTTGTTCAACATTATAGCAATCAAATTCTACGGCGCAATACCTAGGCGCTTAATACGCCACAACAGATGCGACGCGATGTCGGGTCGCCGCTGGCGAATGTCCTTGATTGGAGAGACTTGGGTTGTTTAGCTTACGAACATGCCTGCTACTTTTCCACAATCTGCCAGTGAGGAAAACGCGATGATGAAGCTGGCGCGGCGTTTGGTTCCCCTCCTTGTGATGGGGTTGCTGCTGGCGACCATGGCCTGTGTGGGCGAGCAGGATGCCTCCGAGGCAAATGACGGTGGAAGGGAAATGAATACGCCGCACCCGGCAACAGCGCAGGAAGAAGGCCACGAGGATCCCGGGTTTTCTGACGACCATGTCCTTTTTGGTCAATCCGCCGCGTTCACCGGGCCGGCCCAGGAATTGGGCAAGGCGATGCGCTTGGGAATTGAGGCGGCATTCCACGAGGCCAATCAGGCAGGAGGCGTCCATGGCCGTGAACTCAAACTCAAGGCGTTGGATGACGGCTATGAAACCGATTTTGCCGCTTCCAACACGCAACAGTTGATTGAGAATGAAAGGGTATTCGCACTGATCGGAGCGGTGGGCACACCCACGTCCCGCGCCGCATCACCGCTGGCCCAAGCTGCCGGGGTGCCCTTCCTCGCTCCGTTCACCGGGGCCGAGTTCTTGCGCGACCGGGAGTTGGACCATGTGCTCAACGTCCGGGCATCGTACTACCAAGAAACCGAGGAGATGGTGGCGCGGCTCACCGAGGATTTGGCGATCACCCGCGTTGCCGTCCTCTATCAGGATGATTCCTTCGGCTTGAATGGGCTGGAGGGCACGCGATTGGCATTGGAGCGCCGGGGCCTAGAGCCGGTAGCGGCCTCGCACTACCCACGCAATACCCGCGCTGTGAAGGGTGCCGCGCTTAAAATCGCCGCGGCCAAGCCGGAAGCGGTGATCATGATTGGCTCGTACAATCCGGTAGTCAAGACCATAGAGTTGGTGCGGCGGGAACTGGACCCGGTATTCATGACGGTCTCCTTCGTGGGGAGCAACGCTTTGGCGAACGAGTTGGGGCCCGACGGGGCCGGCGTGTACGTTACGCAAGTAGTTCCTCTCCCCGCTGACGAAAACATCCCGGTGGTGGCTCGATACCACCACGCCCTCTCCGAGTACGACCCCCAAGCGGAACCCGGGTTCGTTTCGTTGGAAGGTTATCTGGCCGGACGCTTGGCCGTCGCCGGTCTCAAAGCCTGCGGCCCCGACCTGAGTCGAGCGTGCCTGCTCCATGCGGTGCGAGATACCGGCACCATAGAAATTGACGGGATGCAGCTCAAATACGGGCCGGACGATAACCAGGGATCCGACGCCGTGTTCTTGACCGTGATTGGTCCGGACGGCAAGTACCACGGGGTCGAAAAACTTAGAGGCCCGTACTAAAGACCCCCAAACGGCACCTACGGAGAATCTCAAGACCATGGAAGGCTTCTCGCTCCAAGCGATAGTGGATCTGTTTAGATTCGGTGAGCACGCGCATGAACTACACCAATCGCTGTTGACGCTCGGGATGCTCATCATCGTCGCCAAGTTGGCCGAGGGCGTTTTTCGTCGGCTGCGGTTGAACTCCATCATCGCCTATGCCGCGACCGGTATGTTGCTGGGGCCGGTCATGGAACTGACCGGCGTCTGGTGGATTGAGTCTTCGCTGCACCTCGAGTTGGTTTTGGCGCTGGGGGTGTTCATATTTTTTTTCCTGATCGGCCTCGACGAAGTTGACATTTCCAGTTTCATGGCGTCCCTCAAAGGCCATTACTTCCTCGCGGCGGTACTCTCCGTGACCGTGTCGCTAAGCATTTCGATGCTGGTCACCACCGATTTAGTTTTCGATTTCGGACTAAAACTGAATTTCACCGAGTCGCTGGCGTTGGCTGGCGTGCTGTCGATGACCAGTCTGGGCATCGTGGCCAAAGTGCTGACCGACGGCGGCTACCTGAAACAGCCGGTTGGATTGCAAATTTTCACGGTGGTGATCATCGCCGAGTTGATTGCCCTGCTGCTGATCGGCTTCAGCATCGGCGAACACGCCCACCAAGTTTCGCCGGTCGGCATCCTGATTTTGCTGGGCAAAGTGGCCGGTTTTTCGGTGGTGACTTGGGTGTTGTCATCGCGGGTGCTGCCGCCGTTGGTGGCGCTGTTGCAGCGGGTGATCCAGGTGCCGCAACTCTCCTTGGGTTTGCTGCTTGGCATGCTCTTCCTGATAGTGTACGGCGCGGAAGCAGTGGGACTCCACGGCTCACTGGGTGCTTTGCTGTTCGGGGCGTCGCTGTCGAGCCTTCCCTACCAAGTGCAGCGGGAGATCCTCCCAGGGATTCGCAGCGTGGCCGAGGGGTTTTTCGTGCCGCTGTTTTTTGCTTCCGCCGGATTGAGCTTCAGCTTTACCTTCGCAACCTTGCCGCTGGGGGCCATGGCGGGGTTGGCGCTGATCCCATTGCTCGGCAACTTCACCGGCGCTTTCATCGGCGCTTACGTGTCCCGCCTCGCCGTTCCCTACGCCGTGGCCACCGGGCTGATGGGTAAGGGGGTGGCTGAAATCGCGCTGCTGCTGGTTATGTGGAATTCTGGAATCATTGACGAGGTGGTTTTCTCATTCTTGGTGCTGGTCATGTTCTGCTACATCTTGTTCATGCCGTCGGTGATCAGCTTCGCGGTGAGCCGGGCTAGCCGCCGGACCGACCTGCCAGCGCAACTT
The DNA here is from genome assembly GCA_022825835.1 of Candidatus Latescibacterota bacterium. Classification (GTDB taxonomy): domain Bacteria; phylum Latescibacterota; class UBA2968; order UBA8231; family UBA8231. Next base: position 57,756 of record JAJDVZ010000082.1, on the reverse strand, counting down.
GACGACATTCCATTGGGCATAGTCCGCTTCGCGCTGGAAGACATCAAGATTGATGACATTCTGGACCGCTCGCGTCGGCACCCTGCGCCTTCGGTCACCGTGCGCGATTTCACCGAGCAGTGGATCGTCCCGCACCAGCCCCACTACGTTGTGGCAGATAGGGAAGCGCTGGTCGGGATCGTGTCCCTGGAGATGCTCCGCTACCTGCCTAAGGACGCTTGGGGCAAGACCCAGCTCGACGCTGTGGTACGCCGCCAAACCCCATTGGCCTATCCCGATGAGCAAGTCGAAGACGTGCTGCACCGCATGTCAGAGAATTCTCTTTCCGTCATGCCCGTTGTGGAAAGGGATGCGGAAAAGTTTTTGGGCGCGGTCACCAACAGCGACATCATCCAACTCATGACCATGGAGACTATGGGCGAGGGCAGATCGCTGCACCGGCCGGTGCGGTCTCGACAGAATCATTAAGGTGGACAAGTCCATCGAACGCAAAAAAGGAAAAATATGAAAATCACGGATCTCAAATGCGCGGTCATCGGCAACAACCCGGTCGTGCGCATCAATACCGACGAGGGCATTTACGGCCTCGGAGAAGTCGAGGCGAGCAAGTCCTATCTCAAGCCTCACGTGCTGTTTTACAAAGACCGCATCCTCGGCCAGGACCCGACCGACGTCGAGCGGGTGATGCTCAATATCCGCCGCTTGGGCAGCTTCAAGCCTTGGGGCAGTGCGGTCAGCGCGATTGAGATGGCGCTGTGGGACATTGCCGGTAAGGCCGCGGGCGTGCCGGTGTACAAGCTGCTCGGCGGCAAAATCCGCGACCGAGTGCGGGTGTACAATGGCGCGGTGCGCTTCCCCATGGAGGGAGAGCAGTCGCCCGAGAACTACGCTAAAAACATGCAGCGCATGATAGACGCGCCGCAGAAGTTCAGCATCATCAAGCAGGGTCTCGCCTTCCACGGCGGGCGGATCACTGAGTCGCCTAAACATTTCTACGGCACCCACCAAGCCGGCCCGGGCCACGCTAATCGCGGCCCTTTGAGCGAACGCGGCCTCAACTATATCGTCGATTGCATCCGCGCGATGAAGGAAGTCTGCGGCGACGAGGTTGGCTTGGCGCTGGATTTGGGTCCTGGTATGCTCGTGCCGGATGCGCTGCGCTTGGCTCGGGCGGTCGAAGACCTCAACGTGGCGTGGCTGGAGGACATGCTGACCGGCGATTACGTGCCCTACGTGTCGGCGGATCACTATCGAGAGGTCACGCAGAGCACCTCGACGCCGATCCACACGGGTGAACAGATCTACTTGCGGCACAATTTTCAAGACCTGATTGAGAAGCGCGCCGTGGATGTCATTGGCCCGGATCCCTGCGACATCGGCGGGATTGCCGAACTCAAATGGGTGGCTGAATACGCCGATATGCACGGCATCCTCATGGCTCCCCACGGCGTCCTCGACGGTCTGTTGGGTTTGGCGGCCTTGGTGCAGGTCGCGGCGACGCTGCCGCAAAACTACATTGCGTTTGAATATCCGACGGGCCAGCCCGAGTGGTGGTACGACATCGTCACGGGCTTGCCCGACCCGATTGTGGTCGATAGTCACATCGCCGTTTGGGACGCGCCTGGGATGGGCGTTGATTTAATTGCCGAAGAAGCGCGGCGCTATTTGCGCGAAGAAGACGCCGACTTCTTCGACTAGTAGAGATAGAATGGAAAGGAAAAGTATGCGTGCGGCCCAACTAGTCGCCCCGCGTCAGTGGGAAATCATCGAGACGGACAAACCCGAGCCAGTCGGCGATCGGATGCTGGTGAAAATGGAGCGGGTCGCGGTCTGCGGCAGCGACAAGCCGCCGTTTTGCGGCCCCCATAGGCGCTATCCGCAGCCGCCCGGAGCCACTGGGCACGAAGGCATGGGCGTGGTCCAAGCCTGCCCGTCGGGTCGCTATCGGGAGGGAGAACGAGTGCTGTTGTGGGGTTTTGATCGTGGACTTTTTCAAGAGTACGTCTTGGCCAAAGACGATGGCGGCTGCATCCGCCTGCCCGGCCACCTGCCCGAGGAAAAGGTGCTGATGAGCCAGCTTTTGGGCACGGTGATCCACAGCTTCTACAAGCTGGGCAACATCATTGACCGCGATGTGGTGGTGATCGGCCAAGGGCCGGTGGGGCTGCTGTTTAACGCAGTGCTGCGCAACCTCGGCGCGCGCCGCATCATGGCGATTGATCCGCTGCCGTACCGCTTGGAGGTGGGCCGCCAGATGGGGGCCACGCACGCGATTTGCTCGGCATCCCAAGACCCGGTTGCCGCAGTCGCCGAGATCACCGGTGGTGCTATGGCCGATCTCGCAGTCGAGGCCGTGGGCGTGGCCGAGACTCTGGGTCTCGTACCAGACCTCTGTTGCCGCAATGCCGAGGTAATCTGCTTTGGCGTCCCGGACAAGGACCACATCGAAGGCTTGATGACGGTCAAAGTATTGGACCTGTTGCGCCAAGAACTGCGCTTGATTTTCTCGATCGGCCCCAATCCCGAGCGCGACTACCGGCCGGCCCTCGACTGGATCGTCCAAGGCCGTATCGACGTCGCGCCAATCGTCAGCCACGTCCTGCCCTTTGCCGAGATCCAGCAAGCCTTTGCCATGGCCTTCGACGATCCCGAACCGCACCGAGCACTGAAGGTCGTGCTCAAATTCCCCTGACGCTGAGCAGAAAGGCATCCATCATGCGAGTTACCCAAATCGAAGTCCACGAGATCGCGCTCGCGTACCACGACTGGATCGCCTATCCGCTCAACCACTACTACGGCCCGGCGAGCCGTACGATCTACATCGCCCACACCGACGACGGCCGGATTGGCCTCGGCGAGAGCGGGAGCACCGAGCCGCGGGAGATCATCGACCAATACATCGGCAGCAATCCCTTTGACTGGATCGGCGACGAGACTTCGCTGGGGTTGGGCACGGCCATGTACGACCTGATGGGTCAGGCCGCTGGCGTCCCCGTCTATAAGCTCTTTGGCCAGAAATATCGGTCGTTTGTGCCCGTGGGCGCTTGGACGGTATCGACCCATCCCGAGCACATGGCCGAGACCGTAACCCGCTATGCGGCGCAGGGCTACACTTGGCTGAAGTATCACCTCTCGCCTTTTGAAAACGTCTTTGACCAGACCGAGGCCATGCAGGCAGTCGCGCCGCCCGGATTTAAAATCCACTACGACTTCACCATGCACGGCACGGACGACCACATGCCCGAGTTGGTGGAAAAACTAGCCGAGTATCCGATTGCTGGTTGCTTTGAGGACCCGTTGCCGCCCGGGGACATTGAGGGCTACATCGACCTGCGCAAGCGGGCCAAGCGGCCCGTCGTCTTGCACCACTTCCCGCTCGGGGCCACCTATGAGGTGCTGATGGAACCGGCCGATATCTACATGCTCGGGCACGCAAAAATCGGCGATGCCATGCGCCGCGCTGGCTTGTTTGCCGCGGCCGGCAAGCCCTTTATGCTGCAAAACGTCGGCGGTGCCATCACCCGCGCCATGGTCGTACACATGATGGCCGCTGCGCCCACGGCCACCTTCCACTGCCACAACGATTACGAGGTCTGGCAGAGCGACGTGGTAGAAGAGCGGTTGGACCCGATTAACGGCTTTGTGCGGGTGCCGGAAAAACCGGGGTTGGGGCTGACTTTGGACTGGGAAAAACTGGAGCGGCTGAAAGCGCTAGAATTGCCCGTACAAGACAAGTGGATCATCAAATCGCGCTTCAAAAACGGCACCCGCATGTACAACATCGCCGACCCGGCCAACTCGATTTTCATGGTGCGGCCCGACCGCAACCGCCTGATGCCCATGAGCTACGCCGCGCCCATTGAGACCGAGTATTGGGACGACGACGGAACGGAGGAGTACCGGGCGATGTTCAGCAGGATTGAGCGCGAGGGGATCGTACTGGAGCGTTGAAGCTATTCCTGTCCCTCGAATTTGAGCGCTGCTGAGTTCATGCAGTAGCGCAGGCCAGTCGGCTGGGGGCCGTCGGGGAAGACGTGGCCGAGATGGGCGTCGCACTGGCTGCACAGCACTTCGGTGCGCACCATGCCGTGGCTGGTGTCGCGCTCCTCGGCGACCTTATCCGCGGCGATGGGCTGCCAGAAACTGGGCCAACCGGACCGCGAATCGTACTTGGTTTCAGAGCTGAACAGCTCGCTGCCGCAGCAGACGCAGCGATAGACGCCCTGCTCCTTGTTGTTGTTGTACTCGCCGGTGAAGGCGCGCTCGGTGCCCTTCTGTCGAGTTACCTGGTACTGCTCTTCGGTGAGTTCTTGCCGCCACTCGGCTTCGCTTTTGACGATTTTTTTGCTCATCGTAGCATTCCTTTCTCTTGGGTCAGTCTAATCGGCCAACTCGGCGTATTGCCCGCCGAAGAAAATCAGCGGCGCGCCACTGCCCACCTCGCCAGCGAGGCATTCGCCGATGAACATGTCGTGGTCGCCCGCGGCGGCGATTTCTACCAGTTTGCAATCGACATAGGCCAAGGCGTCGGCCAAAATCGGTGCGCCAGTCTGGGCCACTTTGGTTGCCAGATCCGCAAAGTCCTTGGGGCCGCGCTGGGCAAAGCGCACGGAGAGGTCCTCCTGCTCCCGCTTGAGGATGTTGATGGCAAAGCCCTCGGCTTTTTGCAACAGGCCGTGCATGGACGCGCTTTTGTCAACTGAGACTACCACCAGCGGCGGCGACAGGGACAGCGACATGACCGCGTTGGCCGTCATGCCCCAAAGCTGGCCGTCGCAGGAGGTGGTCACCACGGTGACGCCGGTGGCAAAGCGGCCCATAATTTGCCGCTGAAGCTGAGGATCAAATGCCATTGAGCGTTTCCTTTCGCTTTAGTTCAGTGCGTTCTGATAGATGCGGGCTGCGTCGTCCGCTGCCACTGCGACCGGATTGGGTTCGAGCAAGCGCTGGACGCTCAGGGCGCTTTCGACCATCTGCGGGATGTCGGCGGCGCTTATCCCGGCCGCGTTCAGCGAGCCGTAGGGGGTGTGCTGCCGCCGCAGCTCGTCGATCCACTCCGCGGCTAGCTCGACCCCTTCCTCGCGGCTCTTGCCGCCCAGCGCAAGTCCGGCAGCTCCTGCGGCAAAGTAGTATTTGTCGGCCACAGCCGGGGCGTTGTGCCGCATTACCCCGGGCAAGACGAGGGCCACGGCCGCGCCGTGCGGCACGGGTGCGCCGCGCTCAAAGGAGACTTTCTCGATCCCGTAGCCGAGCGCGTGACCGGCCCCAGTGTTGATGGGGCTCAACAGCAGTCCGGCGAGCAGGGCACAGCGCGCCATTTGGTAGCGCGCGTCGGGGTCGCCGCGGACTACGGCTTGCACATATGCCGGACAGCCTGCGGTCAGAGCTGCTCGCGCTACGGCGTCGCCGATGGCATTGCTCTTGCTGGAAGCCGTGCATTCGAGGGCGTGCCCGAGGGCATCCAAGCCGGTGATCGCGGTCAATACTGGCGGCAGACCTTGGTGCAAACGCGGGTCCACCAGTGCGGCCTTTGGCTGTAAATAGCTGCTGTACACGGCCTTCTTGCCGGTTGCGTCGGCGATTACGGACACTCGGCTGACCTCGCTGCCCGTACCCGCGGTGGTCGGGATGCCGACGAGTGGGGCCAGCGGCGGTTTTTCGTACAGGTCGAAGCCAAAGTAATCGGCCACGGAGCCGCCATTTGCAGCGGTGCAGAGCGCGGATTTGGCCGTGTCCATAGTGCTGCCCCCGCCCAAGGCGACGGCTACGTCGAAATCTGCGGCTGCCAGTGCGTGTGCGCAGGCATCGACGCTTTGCACGGAGGGGTTGGGTGCGATCTCGCTGTACGTGCCTACCACGTCCAAGTCGCCGAGGGCTTGGCGGACTAAGGCGACGAGTGGGGCGATGCCCGGATCGTGGATCAGCAGCACTCGGCCCGCACCGAGGCGGCCGCACTCGTCGGCTAGCTGCGCTAGGGCACCCGCCCCGAATACGACCCGCCGGTCGCGGAATTCGAACATTTCTGCTAGCGTTGCGCGCCGACTTGCTACGGCAAAATAGGCGCTGTCCGCTAGCAGATCCTCGTTGATTTGCACACTGCCCATTGCGGCCTTCCTCCATGTATTGACGCGGCGAACCGAGTCTTGTTTCGCGCGGGGGATTTGTGCAATATATACATGAAGCCGCAGCCCTACAAAAACGGAGCTACCATGACCCAAGACGCCGCCCAGACGTATGCCGAGCAAGGCTTTCTCACGGGCGTTGACCTGTTCAGCGCCAGCGAGATCGATCACTTTCGCGCCTGCTTCGACGAATTGGAAGCCCGCGAGGGCCGCGAAAAGTGCCAGATCGGCCTGCAAGCGCGCCATCTCGACGAGGAATTCATCTGGCAGATGGCCACGGACCCGCGCATCCTCGACGCCATGCAGGAGGTCATGGGCGAGGACATTATGCTGCTATCGACGCATTTTTTCTGCAAATATCCCGACCCAGAGGCCAAGCACTTTGTGGCTTGGCATCAAGATGTCACCTACTGGGGCTTAGAGCCGCCCGAGGCCCACACCGCTTGGGTGGCCGTGGATGCCAGCGACGTGGAAAACGGCTGTATGCGGGTCATCCCCGGCTCGCACAAAAACGGCATTGCCACCCACGGCGAGTCGGCCAGAGTCGGCAATCTGCTCAGCATTAATCAGGAGATCCCCGACGAACTCGTCGATGATAGCCACGCCGTCGATCTGGTGCTCGCACCGGGCCAGATATCCATTCACGACGGCCAAGCATTCCACGCGAGCAATCCCAATACCTCCAATCGCCGCCGTTGCGGGCTGACGCTGCGCTACGTGGCCCCGCACGTCGCGCAGCCCGAGCTCAACTCGCTGGGCAACAAGTATCCGACCGTCTTGGTGCGCGGCGAGGACCGCTACGGCAATTTTCCCGAGCAGCACATACCCTTTGCCTCTGCTGCTCGATAATTACACAGTCCGCCACACATAAGGAGACACAATGGCCCAGTACGACCGGATGGCCGTTCTCAACGCCATCTACGACACGGGTATCGTCCCGGTCTTTTACAACGCCGACTCAGAAACCACCATCCACATCGTCGAAGCCTGCGCCCGAGGGGGTGCTCGCTGCGCTGAATTTACCAATCGCGGCGATTTGGCCTACCACGTCTTCACCGAGACCGTGCGCCATGTGATGGCCGAGAAAATCGACATCATCATGGGCGTTGGCTCGATCTGCGACGCGCCCACCGCGGCCCTTTACATTGCCAACGGCGCGAACTTCGTCGTCGGTCCCTTGCTCAACGAGGAGGTCGCCCGCCTGTGCAATCGCCGCAAAATTGCCTATTCGCCCGGCTGCGGATCGGTCAGTGAGATTGGCCAGGCCGAGGAGCTAGGCGTCGAGATCGTCAAGGTGTTCCCGGGCAGCGAAGTCGGCGGTCCGGCCTTTGTCAAATCCGTGCTCGGCCCCTGTCCTTGGACCAGGATCATGCCCACCGGCGGCGTCGATGCCACCCGTGAGAGCCTAGCGGCGTGGTTTGAGGCCGGCGTTGCCGCCGTCGGCGCTGGCTCCAAGCTGATCACCAAGGAACTCGTCGCCGCCAAGGACTGGGATGGCTTGGAGGCCAAGGTGCGCCAGAGCGTCGATTGGATTCGGGAAATCCGCGCTGAGATGGCGGGTTAGCCTGGGTCCATTGGCACTGTACCGGCCAATAGTATCCTGTACTTAGCGATTTGAAAAACTGAGACATCTGTTTGTTGGTTCAAAGGACTGCGCCATGACCTTGACGCAAGCGCAAAAAAGCCACTTTGAGGAACAGGGCTACCTGCCTTACCATCGGGTCCTTTCGGACGACGAATTGCAGGCCCTGCGCCAGCGCAGCGAGGAGATTGCCCGGGGCCAAGCCGACCACGTGCCACCGCGCTACGTCCAGTTGGAAGCCGCTTTCCGCGAGGAAGAAGACGCTGAGGTGGATCGCCTCGACCAGGTGCGTAAAATGACCCACCTGTGCTATTTTGATCCCCTCTTTGAGGCCGTGGCTCGCAAGGCCGAGATCGTCGATGTCATCGAGGATTTGCTCGGTCCCAACATCAAACTCTACTGCGACCAGTTGATGATGAAAGCCCGCTATCACGGCACGGTCACCGACTGGCACCAAGATTCCGTGGCGTGGCCGCAGTTTGCTCCGCAAGACCACGTCTCCTGCTGGGTCGCCCTCGACGACGCCACCGTGAAAAACGGCTGCATGACCGTGTTGCCGGGCAGTCACAAATGGGGGCCTATCAATTCGGCGCACAAAGCCCGCTTTCTGGCAAATCCCCTGATCCCCGAGCCTGTACCAGTGGAATTGCCGGCCGGCTCCTGCTTGTTCCACCACGGCCTCAACTTCCACCGCACGGGAGCCAATCCCACTCCTAACCGGCGGCGCGGCCTAGCCCTGCACTACCTCCGCTCGGAGACCATATATATCGGCGTTGGAAGCGAGGAGCAGCGCCTGATGACCGAATGCGAAAAGCCGCGCGGCGAATTTCGCTTTATGCTGATCAGGGGACGCGAATTCGACGGGCGGGTGTAGAAGCTGCCAATCGCAACGATATTCAAAGTACCGAGAGGATTCTGTCGTCTTATATTGTTGCGGAAATTGCAAGAGGATTAGTCATTGGCTATAATTAAAACTCCTATATTAGCACTTACTCGATCAAAGGAGGGAGATCGAGATGATTGGAAAGTCGAGTGGCGACGCATTGCGGGTGGGCGGATTTATTGTGGCCTGCGGCCTCCTAATGGGAGCGACCGGGGCTTATGCCGCGAGCGGCGAAGAGCTGCAATTCATTCTCAACACCTTTTCGTTTCTCGTTTGGGGCGTGCTGATAATGTGGATGTGCGCGGGCTTTACCATGCTCGAAGCCGGGTCCGTGCGCACCAAGAACGCCTCCATGATCTGCCTCAAGAACATCGGGCTTTATTCGATTGCCGGGATCACGTATTACTTGCTCGGCTACAACCTCATGTACGTCGATGTGCAGGAAGGCTGGATCGGCTCTCTCAAGTTTTTATACGGGCCTTCGGATAATGAGCTCAAGCTGTTGTCCGGGCAGGCGGCATCCGCCGCAGACGTAACAAAGGCTGGCCATGCCACCATGTCGGACTGGTTTTTCCAGATGGTCTTTGTGGCGACAACCGCTTCTATTGTATCGGGAACGATGGCCGAAAGGGTGAAGCTGTGGGCGTTTTTTGCTTTTACGGCCGTGCTGACGGTAATCATTTATCCCATCGTCGGGGCTTGGACTTGGGGCGGCGGCTGGCTCAGTGCCATGGGATTTAAGGATTTCGCTGGCTCTACCATCGTGCATTCGACCGGCGGTTGGGCTGCGCTGGCCGGGGCGATCGTGGTCGGGGCGCGCTACGGGAAATTCCGCGCCGATGGCAGCGTCAAGGTCACGCCGCCTTCTAACGTCCCGGCCGTGACCTTGGGCGTTTTCATTTTGTGGCTGGGTTGGTTTGGCTTCAACGGCGGCTCGCAGCTTGCGCTGTCGAGCGCGAGCGATGCTGTCGCCATGAGCCATGTGCTGGTGAATACCAACCTCGCGGCCGCAGCCGGCGTCATAGCGGCGCTCTTCTTGTCGCGGCCCATCCTAGGACGCATCGACCTGATGGCCGTTCTCAACGGTGCGTTGGCCGGACTCGTCTCCATTACGGCCGGGCCAGATATCGTCGATCACTACTGGGCGCTCATAATTGGTGCCGTGGGCAGCGTGTTGTGCGTCGGCGGGATGAGATTTTTGGAGGTCGTCAAAATAGACGACATAGTAGGCGCGATTCCGGTCCACTTGTTCGCCGGCATCTGGGGGACCTTGGCGGTCTGCATTGCCGCCGGTGGCGACTTCGGCGTCCAGCTCACTGGGGTGCTGGCGATAGGCGCGTTCGCGTTTGCGGCTTCGTGGCTTGCGTGGTTTGTTCTAGACAAGATAATGGGGGTGCGGGTGTCGCAGACTGCTGAAGAGCTCGGCCAGGATACCGCAGAGCTCGGAATCGAAGCGTATCCTGAGTTTGTGCTCATGCCCGATCAGGATGACGTTGACCAAATTCGGAACAATGCTTAAATCAGATAAAAACGGTGCATACCATTTAGAAAGGTAGGAGATCAAGTGAATACCGAACAGAAGGACGGCGTATTAATCGCCAAGCCCGAAGGCCGCATCGACGGGGTCAATGCCCGCGACTTCCACGATGCCTTAAGCGAGGCGATCGGCGAGGACAACAACCCGGTGCTCGTCGATTTGACGGCCATCAACTACATCAGCAGCGCGGGCCTGCGGACGTTTCTGCTGATTGCCAAAACGCTCCAGCAGCGCAGCGCTCAGTTCGCGCTATGCTCGCTTTCGGAGCCGATACGGGAAATTTTCGAAATCAGCGGCTTTGACAAGATCATTGCGATCCATGCCTCCGAAGAGGAGGCACTTGCCGCGCTGTCGTAATTAAACTGAAGAGGGCGTTGTGGTCGCGTCTGAATCGGCTGGGTCTGATTGCAAGGACGCCGACCGCTCCGTGGGCAGTTCGATGGTCATTTCGGTAAATTCGCCAGGCTCGGAATGGACCTTTATGATGCCCCCATGTTCGCGTACGATATCGTTGGAAAGCGCGAGGCCAAGCCCGGTTCCTTGATCGGTCGGCTTAGTTGTAAAGAATGGGTTGAAAATTTTATCGACGACATCCGGTGGAATCCCGTTCCCATTGTCGCGGATGCGGACTTCGACTTGATCGGGCGTTCGCCGGGAGCTGATCCAGAGCGTGGGAACGTAGTCCGATGCCGTCTCTGGAGCGTGTCGCTTCTCGTTGGTGGCGTAGCAGGCATTGCTCACCATGTTCAGAAAAACGCGAGCCAAATCCTGCGGGACCACCTCTAACTCTCCCACCTCCTCGTCTAAATCCTCCTTGATGTCGAGCTGAAAATCCGCATTAGTCGCTCGGGCGCTGTGGAAAGCGAGACGGGCGTGTTCTTCGAGCAGGTCGTTGATAGCCGCGGCCCGTGCCTCGCCGGACCCACGACCCATCTGCAGCATGTCGCGGACAATGCGATTGGCGCGGTCGCCGTGGTGGCGGATGCGCCCGAGATTGTCGGTCAAGTCGCCCTTGATCTCGTTGAGTAGCTCGCGCTGCTCTTCGTTTATCTTTACGTCTTCTTCCTCTAGTACCTCTTGCAATTCCTCTAACAGTTCCTCCGAGACTTCTGCGAAGTTCTTGACGAAGTTCAAGGGGTTCTGGATTTCGTGCGCCACGCCCGCGGTGAGTTCGCCTAGGGCAGCCAGTTTTTCGCGCGTGACGATCTGATCCTGCGCCAGCTGCAGATCTTCGAGCACCTTTTCGAGCGTGGCATTTTTCTCTTCCAAATCCGCGGCGAGTTTTTCCACCAAGTTGAGCCGCTGGGCCTCCAACGAGTTATGGCGGAAAATTTCGAGGGCCGCGGCCATGTCGGCGACCTCGTCGCGCCCGGGCATCTCGATCTTTGCCTCTAGGTCGCCTTCTGCCATCCGGCGCATTCGGTTAGACAGAAATTCGAGGCGGCGCAACAGCACCCGACCCACTAACAGCCAAGCGATCAGGATCGCTCCGATGATGCCGATCGCGTTAATAGCGAGCAGGAGCTTGCGACCGGTGAAGATGGCTTGAGTGGAGGTTTGCGTGGCTTCCTGCGCGCTCCCTCGGGCCGTGTTGACTAGGCCCTCGACTTCGGAGACTAATTCAATGGACAAGTCGCGGTTGCGGTCGAGCAGTGCTCGTTGCTGTTCAACGACCTGGAGTTCCAAGGCGCGCAGAGCGAAAATCTTCTCGTCCCCTCGGCCTAGGTCAAACAGACGGTTAAAGGCTTGGTCGAGTTCGCTATGCAAGTAGGCGCGCTCGATGCGGAAGCCAACTTTGGGTATCTGGCGGTCAGAGGTCTGGTCGAGCGTGCCGTGCAAGGGGCCTGAGCCGAGCGCAGCGAGTTTTCGTTCGATGCCATCGACTGTGGAGTCGAAGCGCTCCTGTAAGGGCTCTAGCAGGAGCACGTCCGATAGGTTGAAGGTACTGGCCAGCAGGCGCGTGGCTGTGGTGGTCCCTTCCTGCAACTCGGCTAGATCGCGATAGAGAGAAAGTTCGGCCTCTGAAAGGTGTTGAGCGCGGGGTGCGGGCGGTTTGCCGAGGGTGCGGTAGCCGGTCATTGTGTAGAATAGCTGATCGTCGATGGCCGGAATCAAGATGCCTGTCAGTTCGTTTTGCAGTGACTCTAGGTTTTTTTGCAATCCACGGCTGCGCGCATTGAGCTCAAAGCGCTTGGACACCGAAAGCTCAATCGCGTTGATGTTGGCGATGAGGGTGTCGCCGCGGGCGCGAATCCGCGCGAAGCGCTCCTCGGCTGCGCCCTGCTGAGTTAGGGCCGCCAATTGCTTTTTAAAGTCGTCTCGCTCGGAGGCGACTTTGGTGGCGACCTCAGCAAAGGCCATCGGCGTCTCGGCTGCTACCAAACGCGGGGCCGCCGCAGCGAGGGTGCCGCTTTGCTGGGCGACTGCAAAAGCGGTGGCTATTTCCGGGACCGCCCGCTCGTTTACCTGCCTTTGGGCATCGCCGACTTGGTCGAAGGAAAACCACGCCACCAAACTCGCCACCATGGTGAGGACTACGGCCGTGCCGATGCCCATGTAGAGATGAAAGGCGATGCGGTGCCGGGCGGCGAGTACGCGTTTCAGAAGGGCGATCATGGCTTCGTCGCGCTTTTCAAAGAGCGGATGGGGTGGTATTGGCCGTCGCTGTCGAGCACGGTGAGGAAGACCGCGTCCGAACCCTGATTATCGCCGTCTCCATAGCGGAGCTCGAACCCATCTAGGTTGATGACATCGGCGCTGCGCAAGTTGTCTAATAAACAGGCGCGGCTGACCGCCCGCCCGCAGCCGGTGAGGGCGGCGATGGCTAGGCGGCCGGCTAGGTAGCCCTCGAACGAGACAAAGCTAGGCTCTGCTCTCGGGGCGTGAGCTGTGAGGGCGCGGCGGTACGAGCCGACGATGGTCGGCTCGGTGGCTGTTGGGAAGGGCACGACCTGTGAGACAATAACCCCCGTGCCGGCGGGGCCGAGTTCCCGCGCCAATGCTTTACTGCCCACGAAGGAGATGGTCACAAAGATGGGGGTGAAATTCGTCGCTTGCGCCCAGGCGATGAGGGTGGCGACTGGCTGGTAGGTCCCGACTAAAATCACGGCTTGAGGCTGGCCGCTGCGCAGGTCGAGCAGAGCGGTTTTTACAGCCTTGGTGTTGCGCGGATACACGCCGACCGCCACGAGCGATAGCTCGCGACGTTCTAGTGCGAGGCGCACGCCGCGAAATCCCTCCCGGCCGAAGGAATCGTCTTGGTACATGATGGCAATGCGCTTGATGTCTAGGTCTTCAGTCAGGCGGGCGACGATTTCTTCGGTTTCTTGATAGTAGGAGGCGCGCAGGTTGACCACGCCGCGCCACTTGGGATCGCGGAGAAAGCTACTGCCCGTGAAGGGAGCGATGTAGGGGACGCCAGCGTCCTCGGCAATGGGAACAGTTGCGCGCGAGGTTGGAGTGCCGACGGCACCGATCAGCGCGAAGACCTGCTCGCCTTCGATTAGCTGGCGGGTGTTGTCGATGGCGGCTTCCGGCTCGTACCCGTCGTCGAGCGACACCAATTCGAGTCGTCGCCCGTGGACCCCGCCCTGCTCATTCACCTCGCGGAAGGCCGCCTGCATCCCGAGCCGCATGTTCCGGCCCAACTCTTGGGCTGGGCCGCTAAAGGCGGCGGATTGGCCAAAGAGGATACTCCGGTCAGAGACGCCGGACTGCTTCGACTTGAGCTCAGCCGAAAGTTCCTCGCCAAGCGCAGCACTCGCAATCAGCAGCGCGGTCGCGCATCGGGTAAGTGCGCTACTCAACTATCCCTCCGCTTGACCAAGGTCAGGCAGTTCTTGTTTTGCTGTCGCTGGTAGCGGACCTCGTCCATCATGGTGCGCACGAGGTGGATGCCCAGCCCGCCCACGGTGCGGTCCTCAACCTCGGCGTTCAAGTCTGGCTCTGGAGCATCGACGAGTGGATTGAAGGCGTGGCCGTCGTCCTCGATCTCGATGGTGATCGCCTCGTCCTCTGAGGAGATGACTATTTTGATTTCGTGGGATTGATCGTCATCGTGTCCGTAGTTGACGATGTTGACCCCCAATTCCTCGACGGCTAGCCCGATCTGAAAGGTGACGTCTGGCGACCAGTTTTCTTCTTCTGCTAGCTCCTCAATAGCGGCGTTGACCTTGTGCAGTTCGTCTAGTTCAGTCGCGATGAGCAGCGATCTTTGGGCACTCATTGGTCGGTCTCGCTGCGGCGAAGCGTCAGGCAGGTGACGTCGTCAAATTGAGGGGCATCGCCGGCAAAGGCTTCAACCGCCGCAAAAACCGCCTCGTTGGTAGCGCGGGCGTCCATAGGCGTCCCGTCGGTGAAAATTTTGCACAAACGCTCTAGCTCAAACTGGTCGCCTTGGTCGTTTTCGGCCTCGGTGACGCCATCGGTGTACAAGACGACGCGGTCGCCGGGTTGCAGGAACATCGAGCTTTCGTCAAAAGTGAAATCTGGCACCACGCCGAGCGCCACCCCGCCGGTCGGCGGAATCACGGTCGAGCTGCCATCGGCGTGGACCACCAGCGGCGTATTGTGCCCGCCATTGGCATAGGCCAACTCACCGGTTGCTGGATCGAAAGTCGCGTAAAAGACGGTTACGAACATGGCGGCGTCGTTTTCTTCTTGCAGCAGTTGATTTACTTCGCTCAACACCTTGCCCGGCGAATCGAGGCCAATGGCCGAGCCTTTCAGCAGGGTGCGGCTCGACATCATAAACAGGGCCGCCGGCACGCCCTTGTCCGAGACATCGGCGACGACGAGGCCGATGCGGCCGTCTTCAAGGGTCAAGACGTCGAAGAAATCGCCACCGACATCGCGCGCGGGCTTCATGCCGCCAAAAATTTCAAAGCCCGAACCCGTGGGGAAACTGGTGGGCAAGATGGACTGCTGCATCTTGTTGGCCACGCTGAGTTCGTTTTGCAGGGCGACCAATTTGTCGCGCGATTCCAGCGCCTCGCGCCACAACTCCAGATGGCGCAAGGTGCGCTGGATGGTCACCTTCATGTCCTCGAAGTCGATGGGCTTGGTGATAAAGTCAAACGCGCCCCGGTTCATGGCCGTGCGGATGTTCTTCATATCGCCGTAGGCCGAGACGATGACCGAGCGGATGTTGGGGTCCACCTTGGGGATCTGCTCTAGCAAGGTGAGTCCGTCCATCCGCGGCATGTTAATATCCGAGAGCACCATGTCGACGTCTTGCTCTTCGGTTAGCACCTCTAGGGCTTCAACGCCGTTTTGGGCAAACATAAAGCTGTACTGGCCCGAGCGAATTTCGCGGCGCATGCGCTGCCTTACTAGGTGCTCTAAATCTGGCTCGTCATCGACGACGAGGATCTTAGGTCGTATTATTGCCATTTTTTTTTCCCAAGTTTGGGTTAGCCTAACGCGGCTGTCAAAGGTTAATTGCCCGGTTCTATCACTACCTTCATGGCCGCTTCGCCGCCGGTAATATCGAGGCCCTCGCGGATGTCGGATAGCGGCAGCCGATGCGTGATAAAGCGATCCAAGGGCGCGGTGGTGCGGCGCAAAAAAGATAGCGCGGTCTTGAACTGCATGGAAGGATAGGCCCACATGCCGCGGATGTCCAAATCTTTAAAACAGACGATGTGCGGGTGGATCTCTACTGCCCCTGGGTCGGTGAAGTGCCCGACCTCCACGACGATGCCACCCCGGCGCACCAAGTCGAGCGATTCTTTGAAGGCTATGGGCACGCCGGCTGTTTCAATGACGATATCGGCTCCCACGCCCTCGGTCATGTCGTGGAGGGCTTGCTGCCGCTGCTCGGGACTACCTTCGCCCATCGCGAGTACTTGATGAGCGCCCATGGTGCGGGCGAGTTCCAGCCGGGCCGCACTTAGGTCGCCGGCAATAATTAGGTCCGTGCCGATGTGGCTCAGCACTGCCACCACGAGCTGGCCGATGGGGCCGGCTCCGAGGACCAGCACGGATTTGTCGAGGCCCAGCCCTTCGCCGATGTGCGGGATACCCGGTCCCAAGGCGCGCTCTACGGCGCGGGTGGCCACAGCGGCAGGCTCGGTGAGTACAGCCCGTTCCGAGGGCAGATCATCGGGAATCTTGAAGAGCCACGAATGGCCCGTCAGATGAAGGTATTCGGCAAAACCGCCGCGCGGCATGGGTGCTATATCGGCGCTTACGAATCCATACACAAAGCGGTTGGAGCACAGGGTGGGCCGCTGGGGCATGTGCAGGCAGTAGTAGCACCGCCCACAGGCCCGCGACGAGGGCGTCGTGGTGACGCGGTCGCCTACCGCGACTGGGCCGCCCACTATAGCCAAGCTATCGGCTGCGGCCGGGCCCATCTCTTCGATGGTGCCTACTAATTCGTGGCCGGGTATCACGGGAAACGGCAGGGCCATGTGGCCAGCGAACATGTGCTTGTCGCTGCCGCAGATGCCGGTGCGTTCGATTTTCAGTAGGACTTCGTCGTCGCCGATCTGGGGTTTGGGATACGAGCGCACGGCGATCTGGCCTGGGCCGGTCATAATCGCTGCCTGTATCTGACTCATGCTGTTCTTCTCCTATACAATTCTAATAGCCAATGCTGCGCATGTACTGGCGGTTGATTTGCATCTTTTCGGTTTCGGGCCGCTTGGCTGCTCCGGGACAGACTGTGATCCAGCCGGTGTATCCGGCCTCCCGCAGCGCCGCCATAAATGCCGGGTAGTCGCACATGGGACCTTCGCCTAGTTCCACGGTCTGTCCGTCTTTGAAATCGTGCAGATGCACGTACGCGATTCGCGCGGCGAAATCGCGTACGGCCTGGACCGGGTCGTAGCCCCAATGTACGGCGTGGGACATGTCCATGCAGAGGCGGCACGCGTCTAGGCGACCCATGAAGCGGGTCCACTCTGCGGCGCTATCGACGAGGTGATGGATATGCGGATGAAACGTGACCACCACGCCTAAGTCTGCGCCGTACGCGGCTAAATCTTCGTACGCGGCTGCCATCTGGTCCAGTTCCGCGTCCGTGCCGTTGCGGCCTTCGCGCCCCGGGCCTTTGGTCATAAAGGTTGCGACCCCGAGCTCGGCGGCAAACTCGATGCGCCGCTTGTTGATCTGTTGGCTCGGCCCGTCAAGGTCCAGCGCGACATTCGGCCCGCAGACCGCGGCCACTTCCACGCCAGATGCCTCGCAGAGCCGATGCACGCGCTGGGGCGTGCCCAACCAGTCGAGCGGTTGCCGCGCCTCCCAGCCATCCCAGCCAAAAGTGCGCAGAGCTTCTAGCTCTTGCGCTAGGTCGGGTGCCCGCCAGAACAGGCCGCTGTACGCCAATTTGTAGCTCATTTCCTACGCCTGCCTACGAAGGCTTCAATGTACCCAACAGCCGAGGTTGGGGCAAATAAAGGAGGGGTCCCTTCCACTCAAATACCACGCCCAACGCTTCTTGTGGATTGTCGGCGAGCATATCGTAGGTGGTTTGGCAATCGGCGGGGTTGGCGACGTGGGTGATCAGATCTTCGATGGGCAACTTGCCCGCGGCCATCAAACGCAAGACCAGATCGCGGTCTCTGGTTTTGTTCCACGGATAATAGATGTGGTCATGGTCCGGAGTTTTGGGCTGATGTGCGCCGAGGATGGCGATTTCGCGCAGGTGAACTTCGGGTAGAAAGCTCACTTCGACGGTGCCGCGCGGAGATCCCAGCGCGACTAAGCGACCCCCTAGCCGCGGCAAGGTCAGGGCCATGGGATAGACGGCGGGGATGCCGGTTGCTTCGATGACTATATCGACGCCGTCGCCTACGCAATGCTGGCGCACGGCTGCGGCGACATCGCCTGCGGTGTTGGGATTGATGCAAATATCTGCGCCACGATCTTTGGCTTTGCCCAAGCGGAAATCGTCCAGATCGATTGCAATGACTGGGAGGGCACTGGCCAACCGCGCAAAGGTCGCTGCCAATTGGCCGACAATGCCCATGCCGGTGATGGCAACGGCCTCGCCCAATTCGGGGCGACCAACCCGATGTCCGTGCAGGGCAATGGCACCCATGACCATGAATGCCGCGGCTTTGGGCGAGACACCGGCAGGTGCTTTGCGGAAATTGCCGGTCAAGACCGCGTGGCTGGCGTGGTTGCCTTGGCCAGCAATGCGGTCGCCGGGTTGTATTCCCTTGACGTCTTTGCCGACTTCGAGCACCACGCCTGTGTTGCAGTAGCCGGTGGAGCGCGGAAATGTTGCTGCACTCGCTGGTTCGCCGCCGTGGGCGTAGCCGTAGATTTCCGTGCCGACGCTTACGGCGGTGTAGTCGTTTTGCACAAAAATGCCGTGGTCGGGCACGGGCGGCAGTTCGAATTCGGCCAATTCGATCCGCCGGATGTCGGTGCAAATTAGTCGTTGTGCTTTCACGGCCGTCTCCTCTGTGAATTCTGCCCTGTCTCTGAAGTAGCACCGCCACTTTTTGGCAGCACACCTGCAGGGACGACAGAAGATAACTCGCCGAGGACCGGTCGCCTATTGACCAATCCTCATTCACCAACTAGTACTTGGATGACACTGACCTAATTGCCGTGAAACGTCCGCAGCCTAGAGGCGTCTCAATAGTGAGTCCATTCTGGCTGGGAATCGGGCCTTGTTGCCAACCTTAGACTGAAGGAGGACCAACAATGCTCAACCAAGGGTTTACCTTTGTGTTGCCTCTGCTGATCGTCCTCGTTGCCACGACGGCCTCCGGCCATCCCGCGCCCATTTTTGCGCCCGCTGATGCGCCCGATAGCCTCAATGTGGAACGCGTCGGCGAAATCGTCCTCTTCAGCCCTCCCAAAGGCGAAGACGCTCACTTCTTTCCCGACGGCTCGGACCTCTATCTCGCCGGCGACCACGCGCTGATGGGCGACTTTCGCGGCATCGTCCATATCGTCGATATCTCCGACCCGGCCAACATGCGCAAAGTAGCCGAAGTGCATACCCCCGGACCCGCACTAGACATAAAGATCGCGGGCGATTTAGCCGTCATTGGCGTACAGGAGTTCGAAGCCACCTTTGGGTTGTTGATTCTCGACATCTCCGACCCGGCCAATCCCGTCGAGCTGTCGCGGTTTGACCAAGAAAGCTGGGGAGGCGTCCACAATCTCTTTCTGCACGGCGATCGTCTTTATCTCGCTCACATGACAAATCCGGGCCTGAGCATTGTCGATATCTCCGACCCGACCGCGCCCTTGGTCTCGGGCTTCTGGCAGCACGAGGGCGATTTCAGCAATAAGATCCACGATGTATTCATCCGCGACCGTCTCGCCGTCGTCAGCGATTTTTCCTCTGGCCTGGTCCTCCTCGACCTCGCCGACCCCGACGCCCCCGCGATGCTCGCCGCGCTCCCCTTCGCCGAAGGCATTCACAGCGCCTGGGCCGCGGGCGACTACGTTTACTGCAACCAAGAATTCGGCGGCTGGGAGCGGCGTCTCTATGTCGTCGATATTGCCGACCCCCGGCAGCCGCAAGTCGTCCACTCTTTCGGCAGTGGTCCGCCGCCCCAAGGGCCCATTCTCGGCCCGCACAATCCTTGGGTCCACAACGGGCTGTTGTACTGGGCCTATTACGAGGCGGGCTTGCGCGTCTTCGACCTGCTTGACCCGGTGCGACCGGTGGAAATCGGCTATCACACCTATCCGGGGTTCGCTTGGAGTGTCCAACCACACGACGACGGGCTGCTCTATGTGGCCGACGGCGCGGTCGGCATCGAAGCCTTCAGGCTGAACGAGCCAGCCTTCACCATTCGCGCTGTCGCCGTCGATCCGCCCGTGGCCATCCGCGGCCGCCATCGGAGCGTGGACATCGAGGCCACGGTCGCGCCCTCGCCGCGCCGCCCCACTGGGCACATCGCACGAGTCGGCGTCCGCCTCAACGACGAGACCACCGTACAGCCACTCCACGCCGCGGGCCGCACCTTTACCGGCTCTCTGCCGCTGCCACCCGATCTGCGTACTGGGCGTCATCGCCTGCACGTTGAACTGGTTGACGACCGAGGCCAGATGCATCCCTACAACCTTTCCTATGACCTGTATCCCGAGCGGGATTTGGAAATTTACGCGGAGACCCTAGCCGAGGGTTGGTCGCTGGAGAGGGGCGAAACCGTCCGCTTCGCCGGACGCCAAGCCCTGATCCTGTCCGGGAACCTCAACGCTACCTTTGAGGCGCGGACCCCTTTCGGCTCGATCGGCTACACTGCGTTGCGCTTCGCCTTCCGCCCCGACGCGATGGAGAATTTTACTACCAAGCCCATACTAGGTGTCAACATGGGTGGACGCACCGTGAGGATCGGGCTTGGCGGCGGGGATTCACTCGCCGTTGATCTTGCAGATAAGCGCTGGCAAATCGTGGAAATCCCCCTGTCCACCCTGTCCGCCGCCGATCCCTCATTCAAAATTGATTCGGTGCGAATCTCCGGTTATTTGCGGGGGGTGGCGTATATCGCCGATCTCGTCTTGGTCGCCGCCGCGCCACCGATTGATACCGCCGTGCGCGAGGCGCGGGTGGATGCCCGGCCGGCGGCTTTCCACCTCGCGCAAAATTTCCCCAATCCCTTTAACCAATCGACGGTGATCCGCATTGACTTGGAGACTAGAGCTGAGATGGAACTGGCCGTTTACAATATAGCCGGGCAGCAGGTTGCAACGCTGGCCCAAGGGCTGTACCCGGCGGGCGCGTACACCTTCACTTGGGACGGACGCAACACCCACGGGGCCGAACTGGCTTCAGGCGTCTATTGCTATCGGCTCAGGGCCAATGGGCGGGAGCAGACGCGCAAACTGATCCTCCTCCGCTAGCGACCTCACGAATCGCCGAGGTTACTCATTCCAAATCTCGCATGAAGTAATTCGTTTTGGCACCCGGCTCAGCCGTCCGGCGGGAGAGCCGCAGAGGGCGGTGAAACAGGGGGCGGTTTCCCAGCCCCGCGGCCAGCCCCTCTAGCTACCGTGCATCTGCGAGTCGGTCCCGGCGGCCCAAGCGCACACTTGGGCTTCGTCTGCGAGAAAGATTCCCTTTTCTTGAAGAGGTCGATCTCCGCCAGGCCGGGGGCGAAGGTGTTGCTTTCGAAGATGAACTGGGCGAGGGCGGCTTTCATCAGACAGCTCGGGTAATGGGTTGTAAGTGCCTTATCTGATTCTGCTATAAGGCACCTTTTTGGCCCCACTGTCAAGGCGCTGAGCGTATGTAAGAGTCAGGTGGGATTAGCTGCGGGGACGACGAGTGGGCAGGGGCTGTGGGGGTGAGGAATGACCGTTATTGGGATTTCGTAAACGGCTTCTATTATTTCGGCTTGTAGCACTTGCTCAGGAGGGCCTGTGGCTACTGTGCGGCCCGCTTTCAGCAGCAGGACGCGATCGGCGTATTGGGCCGCTAAATTGAGGTCGTGTAGTACCACGAGTACGCCGACTTGCCGCTCGGCAAAGGCCCGCGCCACGGTCAGGGTGTGGTGTTGATGGGCTAAGTCTAAGCTGGACGTGGGTTCGTCTAGCAACAGATAGCGCGGTTTCCCGTCCGCCGCTTCCCAAATTTGCGCGAGCACTCGTCCCAAGTGTACGCGCTGTCCCTCTCCTCCCGACAGCGTCGGATAAAGGCGATCCTCTAGGTGATCGACGCCGGCCTCCTGTAAGGCTGCTCGTGCAATGGCGTAGTCATGCTTCGTTTCAGGGCCGTGCAGATGGGGGCTTCGGCCCATGAGCGCCACTTCGAGCACGCGGAAGGGAAAATTCAGGCTAGACTGTTGCGGCAAGACGGCGCGGATTTGGGCGCTGGCCTTTTTGTCCCAAGATGTCAGCGCTCGTCCTTCCATCGACACGGCTCCCTTGGTGGGGGATAAGTCACCGCATAATACTTTCAACAGGGTGGATTTGCCCGCGCCATTAGGTCCCAAGACGGCCACCACTTCGCCGGGTCGCACGTGGATAGACACATCCTCCAGTAAGGTGTTCCCATCCAAGATTACGTGTATGTTGCGGCCTTCGAGCATTAGAACCTCCCCAAGCGTCGCCCGCGTTGGAGCAGGTACATGAAGAAGGGACCGCCGATGATCGCCGTCACAATGCCGATGGGCAGTTCAGCCGGGGCGACCAATGTGCGGGCGATGAGATCGGCTCCCAGAAGCAGGCTAGCACCCAAAAGGGCTGCTCCGGGGAGCAGAAAGCGGTGGTCCGGTCCCAAGGTGAGGCGCAGCAGGTGGGGCACGACTAGGCCGACAAAGCCGATGATCCCGGCCACGGCGACCGCCGCTCCCACGGACAAAGCGACTAGGAGGACGACCGAACGCTTGAGGCGCTCGACATTGCAGCCGAGATGGCCGGCTTCGGCCTCGCCCAGCAGCAAGGCGTTGAGGGGCCGGGCGTAGCGCAACACCGCCAAGGTCGCAAGGCCGGTGAACGGCGCAGCCGCGGCCACCGCCGGCCAAGTAGCTCCGCCGAGACTCCCCATGCTCCAGAACGTCAGGCTGCGTAGTTGGGCGTCGTCCGCCACAAAAGTGAATACTCCGGTTATGGCTCCGGCCACGGCGTTGATGGCAATGCCGGCGAGCAGCATGGTGGATACCGAGACCGTGCCGTTGACTAGCGACAGGCGATAGACTAGCAAGGTCGTGGCGGCACCGCCGCCAAAAGCGGCGATGGACAGGGCAAAAGGCCCCAGTGCTTGGGTAGCGAAATCCAGCACCG
This sequence comes from Candidatus Latescibacterota bacterium, assembly GCA_022825835.1. Taxonomy (GTDB): domain Bacteria; phylum Latescibacterota; class UBA2968; order UBA8231; family UBA8231. The sequence continues at coordinate 34,936 of JAJDVZ010000082.1, read as the reverse complement.
TCGCTCCGAGAACAATGGTCGCCACTGCGGCGACTGCCGCGCCACTGGAAACGCCGATGAGGCCGGGATCGGCTAGGGGATTGCGGAAAAGGCCCTGCATGGCAGTGCCCGCAACGGCGAGACCACTGCCGATCAATATCCCCAGTAGAATGCGCGGCAGGCGAATGCTCAGGACGATGGCCTCGTGGTGAGGCTCAAAAGCCCAAGGCAGGGTTAGGTCCAGCCCTTTGCCGAGTACGGCTAGCACTTGGCTGGGTCCTATGGAAACGGCACCCGTTCCCAGGCACACTATGCTCAGCAGCCCCAACAGGACTGTTAGGACTATCAGACCTAGGGTGCCCTTTTCCCCGACTGAAACCTTGGGCAATAGGCGGCGACTGGCTTGGCGCAGGGAAGAGTCGGCTACTTCAATCGAGCTCATTGCTCTCCGTTTTACTCGGGACATCGTACAAGGCTTGGTTCAACGCCAGAACTGCTTGACCCAGGCGGGGACCAAATCCCAACAACAAAAGCCCATCCATCGACAAAACTCGGCCTTGTTTTCCTGCTGGCGTCAGCGCAAGTCCCGGTAATTGCCAAAGCCCTTGGTCACCGCCGACTCTCTCTAAGCCGCTGTCCATGAGCAGGATGAGATCGGGTGCTGCGGCTACGGCTGCTTCAGAGGTGAGTGGCTTGTACCCGCTATAGCCCTGAACGGCGTTGGTGCCACCAGCCAAGCCGATCATGGTATCGGCTGAGGTGTCTTGACCGGCGACCATCAGCGTGCCTTGGCCGCGGGCGTAGAGAAAGAGAATTTTGGCTTGGGTTGCGGTCTGTGGAATGGAGGAGTGTACCTGTTGCAGCTCTTCCTTGAGGGTTTGGATCAACGTCGTGCCACGCGCTTGGACGTTCAACGCGGCGGCGATGCGTTCGATCTTGGCGATGGCCCCCTCTACCGTGGGCTCGTGAGGTAGGACGAGTACTGTTACCCCAGCGCTCTCGAGCTGTTGAATGGCTTCGGGAGGTCCCGCTTCGGTAGTAGCGATGATGAGCGTCGGCCTCAGCGAGAGCACGCCCTCGGCTGATAGACGGCGGTGATAGGCGACTTTGGGCAACTGGTTGGCTGCCTCGGGGAAGGAGCTGGAGGCGTCCACGCCCACTACGCGCCCGCCGGCCCCCAGAGCGAAGACGATCTCGGTGATAGTCCCGCCGAGGGTGACGATGCGGGAGGAGTCGTTTGGCATCTCCTCGGCGTCGCATGTTGTTCCCCACAGGGCGGTCATTAGTCCTAAACATAGTAGTATCCGTTTCATAGTGATGAGACTCGTTTAAGTGTGGCTAGCGCGGCATTCCAAGCGTCCACTGTTGCTTGGCCTTGCTTGCGCCGGGCAAAGAGCAGGGCAATGGTTTCGCCCTTGCTGTCGAACAATTCCAGACTGAGGACTGTGCCGTCGCGGGTTGGTTTTTGCACGACCCAAGCCGAATCCAAGTGGTCTTCCCTGACGTGCAGGTTGAAGTCGTCGTCTAGGATGTTGAGCCAAGGGCCGGTCGATTTGACGTTGTGGATCGGGCCGGAGTGGATCTGGATGACTCCGGGACTGGCGACGAAAACCATGATGGCGATCTGGTCCCGGGCCGCGATATGCAGCACCTCGTTCAGACTGGATGAATCCACGCGGCAGGCGAGTGAGTCGTTGACCAAGCGCAGGGCTTGAACGCGTCCGACTTGGAACTCGACGAGGAGCCGGTGAAAGTCGTGCGTGTCTTCGAGGGCGTTCCAAGCTGCTTCTAACCCGGCTACGTCAATGGCGTCGTCTGCTTTGTCCGGCACGGCGGGGATGGTCGGACAGACGCACTGCACGGGCGACTGATCGTCGCTGGCGAATTCGTCGATTAGCTGCTGGTAGGCCGTGTGGTCGCTCTCGGCGGTCAGGTACACTTTGTGGACTGCGGTGCCATGCTGATCGAAAAACTGAAAGCCGTGCAGGGTGGTTTTGCGGCCTTCCTGCTCGACGGCAAAACCGAGACGCCAGTGGTTCATGAACAGGCGCAAATCAATGCCTTCGTCGAGCACCAATCCCATCTGGCCGTGGAAGTGGACATTGCGGAACACCCCGTGTTTTTCGTGGACGGCGTGGGCGTTGCGCGTGAGGGCTATGACCGGGCCGAGGCTTTCGAGGCGCTGGATGAACTGCGGCCACTCGGCCTGGAGGCGAATTGCGCCTTCGCCGCAGGAAGTGGCCACTAGCTCGGCTTCACTCACGCCTAGCTGTTCGGCTGCGTCGCGGATGCGCACCCTCGGGTTGTCACGCCGAAAGGTATTCCAGAGTTGCTTGAAGTCGCCTCTGACATCGGGCGCTGTGGTAGTCATGCGATCTCCCTTTAGTTAAGTGTTTTAGTTTGAGTCCCAGATGTGTGACTTGATCTGGCCCCAACTCGAAGATTGGACTGCGGTCCCCGGCTCGTCTGTGAGCGGACGCCAGCGAAAGGTGATAAATCCCGAGACTGGCGAGCCTTCGACCTCTCGGTAGTAGCTGAGAAGCTGCATCTTGTAGAACCCCTCGCCGGTGTCGATGACGTACACGTGATTCCGCGTCGCTAGGACGTGGGTGGTGCTGTCGTAGCTGTACCACTCACCGGTGTCGCTGCTAAAGGCCGATCCCGATTTGTCGGCGAAGTATCCGAATCCCATGGCCTCGGCAATGTCCTCGAAGGCTTGGTCGGTCTGATAGGCGGGGAATGCGCCGCCTTGACCGGAACCGCTGATGCCGCCGTTGAGGCGGATGATGTAGCCGGAGAAGTGGAGATCCCAGTCCGTGGAGGTGCTTGGATCGGCTGGTGTGACCGCCTCTCCCGAACTCAGACTGAAGTACACCTCCTCGCCTCCGCTCACATCTACGGTGGCGCTACTCGCCGCGCCCGTCAGATTAGTGCCGTCGGCGACGACCCAGCGGAAGGTAATGCGGCCGGCGTCCGAGCGGCTGGCTCCTTCTATCGAATCGACAACGAACTTGGCGAATTGACCGTCTGCGGTGCGCAACTCGTAGGCGTTGCCGGGAACCTCAATGCGGTGCGACGACGAATTGTACGAGTACCACTCGCTAATGGCGTAGGCTGGCCCGTCGGTGATGAAGGCGTCGGCAGCGGGGATGTCCGTCGCAGCTATCGCGTCAAATGCATCTTCCGCGACGACGTCCTCGGCACCTGTGAGATCAAAGCCCATGACGTTGCCCGGGCCGCTGACGCCGCCGTTGAGCCGAATCTCGCTGCGCTTGAAGGCGATGTGCCACTCGGCTGACTCCGCCGCTTCGGCATCGGTGAGGGCGACCACGTCTTGATCCTCAAAGCTGAAATAGGTGAAGTCGTGGGGCTCCGTGGTAAAAGCACCGCCCGCCGTGGCGTCGATCACCGTGAGGAAATCGCCGTTGTCGAGCTGGGTGGTCGATTTGCCGAAGGCCGGTGCGCTCAGCGCCGACAGCAAAGTGATGAAGATGGTAAAACGGATGCGTTGCATGATGTGTCCCTCCTTGGGATAGTGAATGGTGAATTTGACTATTGCTCTCACAACTGCACTCGCAGGCCACCGCGTACGGCACGGCCCCTCAGTGAGCGCAGGTCGCCGGGGTTATCTAGGTCTCTGCGGTTGTCGAGTAGATTCTCAATGCCCACTCGCAGGCCGACAGGACCCCACAGGGGCTGCTCCGCGTTCAAGTCCCACTCGCTTCCGGCTGGCGACCGCAGGGTGCCCTCGGCGTCGGCCCATACCGCGCTGTCGCGGCGCAGCTTGACCTCTAGGCGGCTCTCCCAAGGCGTCGTCCACTTTGCGCGGACGCGCAGGGCGTGGCGCGGTCGTCCCGGCAGATCGCGCTGGGCATCTTGATCGCGCGCCCGCAGATAGGTGTAGCCGCCGTTGACCGCGAGCCGGTCGCCGAGCTGGGCACTCAGGCCGAATTCGATTCCGCGAGTTGTGGCGCGTCCCACGTTGTCGTACGCATAGATCGCCACCGAGCCGGAACTCTGCGTAGGATCGAACACGGTTTGGATGAGGTTGCGCAGGCGGTTGTGGAAGAAGTTGACGCGCAGGTCCAGCGCCTCTATCGGTTCAAATTCCGCGCCCACGTTCAGGCCCCAGGTCCGTTCTGGGCTCAGCGAAGGAGTGCCCAGCACTTTGTATCCTAGGTTGCTGTGGTCGAAGATGAAGTAGCGTTCCTTTAAAGAGGGGGCGCGGTATCCAGCGCCGTACGAGGCCCGCACCCTCAAGCTCTCGGAAAGCCGCTGGGCAAAGGAGACTTTCGGCGTCAGATGGAATCCGTAGCGCGAGTGCCATTGATAGCGGGCACCCCACACGACGCCAGTGTTTTCCGCCACCTGCCAGTCGTCTTGGATATATGCCTCCGCAACATCCGCGCTCGATGGCGGCACTTCCACCGTGTGCTGTTGCTCGCCCAAGGGCAGGGTGCGTTCGAGCGAGACTTCGAGTTCTTCGCGCGTGTGTTTCAACCCGGCCGTGAGGATGTGCGTACGCCGCAACAGGTGAGTGGTGCACAGTTGGTACTTCGTCAGCACGTTGTCGGTGGACCGGTCTCGCACTTGGCGGCTGCCGATTAGTTCCTCTCTACTCAGCTTGTCGAAATAGGTGCGAAAGACATCGACATTGGCCGTGCTTCCTTCAGCCCACTGCCACTCGGCCTCGGCCCCGAGGTCCACCCGCTGGACCTGATCGGGATAGCGCCATACGTAGGTCTTATTGAGGGGGGCAAAGTACTGGCTGGAAACGCCCTCCTCGTTTTGCGAGAGCCAGCGCGCCGAGCCTTGCAGCAACAGGTTGGGCCGCGCTTCCCAGCGCAGTTTGCCCTGTGTGAAGCACTGGGTGTAGGCGTCGATGTCAGTGTCGGGATCGTCTGGCGAGCGATCGAGGGCTTCGAGCGCCGTTCTGGAAGCGGTGAGAGAGGCGGAAAGGCTGGAGCGCGTCAGGGCCGCTTGGCCTTCGAGCGCGGTCAAGCCCCCAGACCCCAAGCTGAACCGAACGTCGCCGCTTCGTTCCTGCGGGGAGCGGGTGAGGATGTGGACCACTCCGCCCATGGCCTCGCTGCCGTACAGGGCGGAATGCGGCCCCTTCACTACTTCGATCCGTTCGACATTGCTGACGGGCAGCTTGTCCAGATCAATCACTCCGCCCGGACCGCCGATCACTCGCTCGCCATCGACTAGGATCAGGATGCGCTTGGGGTCAATGCCTTGGATCATGACGCCGGATGGGGACCCGAGGTAGCTGTACAGTGAGGAATGCACGTTGAGTCCGGCCACATCTTCGAGCAGGCCCGCGACATTCTCTGCGTTAGACAGTTCGATAGCTTCCCGAGGGACGATCGACACTGGCACGGTTAGTGCCGCTGCGGACTTAGGTCTGCCGGTTGCCGTGATCAGCGTGGCCGCTTGGGGCAGGGCTCGTGCATTGAGTGCGAAATCGAGTTGCAGGTTTTGTCCTGAGAGTAGGTCTATCTGCCGGCTCTGGGTGTCGTAGCCGATTCTGCTGACTTCGACCCGATAGCGGCCCGGCGGCAGTTCCAACTCGTAGCGCCCTAGCGAGTCGGTGATGGTGCCCGCCTTGCCGGTGGAGACTGCGACGTTGGCATGGGCGAGCGGCCACTCGGAATTGGCGTCCACGATGGTGCCCGTGACTTGAGCGGCGCTTAGACTGAGCGGTGTCAGGCAGGTGCCGCTCAGCAGTAATTTCCAGATCCAATTTTTCTTCGTTGCGGACTTTTTGACCGCATGGGCGTCAGTCATTATGTTCCTCACAGAGGACAAAAAAGGCTCGGATATGCCCGGGCCGGTGCACACCGGTTCGGATGCATATTGGCGCTAAGTTCTCGACGGGCTATTGGCGAAGTGCTGGCAGGCGCAGCCAATAGCCTCTTTTATTTCTGGGTGCTACGTCGTACTAACTTGTTACGTCGTTCCTCTTGTAAACCGCAATCACAGCGACTGTAAAAAGGCCACGAGCGCATCCCGATCGCTCTGGTCTAGTTGACGCACAAACTCCCGTGCTGCTTCGGCCTCGCCGCCGTGGAACATGATGGCTTCCATCAGCGTGCGCGCCCGTCCATCGTGCAGGTACGCTGGGATGCCGTTGACCGTTGCCGTCAGGCCAATGCCCCACAGCGGCGGCGTGCGCCACTCGCGGCCGTCGGCCTCAAAGTCAGGACGGTCGTCGGCCAACTCTTCCCCCATATCGTGCAACAGCAGATCCGTGTAGGGATGAATGGTCTGATTGGCTAGGGCCGCAATTTCGTGGCGGCCCGTTTGCAGGGTGGGGATGTGGCACCCCGAGCACTGGGCTGTAGCAAAGACCTCTTCGCCGCGCAAAGCCTGCGGATCGTCGATGTTGCGGCGGGCGGGCACCGCTAGGGTTTGCACGTAAAAGGTGTTGATATCCAGCGTCTCTTGGCCAATTTCCGGGTCGTCTCGGTGATCGTCCATTTGCGGCTGGCCGACGGTGGATTCCTCGGGGAAATAAGGGCTGGTGATGCCCATGTCCTGTTGGTAGGCTCCGGCGATCTGCTGCAACAGGTCGGGATTGTTGGCCTTGAGACCAAAGCGGCCCAATTCGGTCTGTTGTGTGCGAAAGTTGTACACCCGATTGGGGCGGCCGGATATGCCGTCGCCATCGCTGTCGCCGGGGTCGGCCAGCGCCAAAATAGTCTCTTCGGGGATGGCTTCGAGCAGGCCGCGGCCAAAAACCGGCGGGGCCATGCGCGGCGAGAACAGGACGTCCGCCGGCAGCGGCTGATAAGTTTCTACTACGTCGTACACCGGAAAGCGCAGGGAGTACGCTGTGCCGTCGGCAAAATGGCGGGTCTCCTCAAAGTAGGTGACGTCGATCCGCGCCTCGGGTGCGACCCCGAAAACGGCGCGGTCCCCAATCTGTTCGCCAAAGCCCGGCACCGGCTGTGGTGCACCCGGTACTGCGGGATTGGTGCCGGGCAGGCTGACTCGCATGAGCATGGAGCCGACAAAAGGGGAGACCTCGCCAAACCCCTCGCGCCCCCGGCCATCGCGGGCGTGACAGCCCACGCACGAGGTCTGATTGAAAACCGGTCCTAGCCCGTGCCCCACTTCGGCCGGCGAGGAGACAAAGACCTGTTCAAAGGCCGCGTCTCCGGCCAAAAAGCGGTCCAGGTCCAGTCCATCCAAAGAGGGGATGGGGTTTTCAAACGCCAAACTGCTGGCGTCAAAAACCGTCGCCGCCCCGCCGGACAGGGCGCGGTCGTCCTCCACGGGAGTCGGGTCTAACCCCCGGTCGTCGCCGCAGTGGGTGAGTGTAGCTAGCAGGGCCATATAGTAGAGTATGGACTTACGAGTAATGATCATTGCGAGAAACGTATTTAATTAGGAATTACGAATTACGAATTACGAATTAGGGTTGGGCCGGGAATTCCTAATTCCCTAACACCAGCGGTAGGATATTTTCCTCTAAGGTCTGCTGAACCTTGGCTACTGCGGCCTGCGCCGTTTCGATTTGGTCCCGATCCGAGGCAATGGCGTCGCGGAAGGGGTACTGGATGCGGCCGATCTCGTTGATGGCCGTTTGGATTTCCTCTTTGAGCCGTTGATCGAGGTCGGCGTCGGCTTGGCGGATGAATTCGTCCAAGCCCGGGCCGGTGCCCGCGTAGTCGCCGGTATAGACGTGCAGGACGCTGCGGAGGTTGTTCTGGAAGTCGGCAATAGAATTGAAGCTAAATTGGGACTCTACGAGGCGGGTGTCTTGCTCGACGAAGGGGTCGGCGATTTTGCCGTTGGCGACCTCGTCGCAGATGCCGATCATGCCGCTGACCATTTCCTGGACTGCCGACTGGGCGGACGGATACGTGTCGCTGCCACTGCCGGCGTTGCGGACCTTTTGGCCAAAGTTGCCGCCAGAGGAGATCCAGCTATTGTGCAGGGCGCTAGCCGTGGCCCGCAGGTCTTGGGTTGTGGCGATCAGATAGGCAAACTCGCGCTCAGTGAAATCGGCCGCAGTCTTGCTGCCGCCTTCGTCAAAGAGCAGGTACTCGATGGTGTGGAAGCCCTTGAGGGTTCCGTCTAGACTGCCCACGTACGCGGCCGTCAAGTCGTTGTCGCTGGCCAATACTCCGTCCAAGTCCGTGCGGTTGACCGGCCAACTGTCGAGTGCTGGATCGTAGCCGTTGAAATCTACTGGCCCAAAGAGAAATCCCTCGCTGGCTTCCCAGGGGATGCGCGTGGCCACCCAAGCGTTGCGGGCGGCACTGAGGTTTTCAGGCGTAGGATCGCTGCTCAGGGCCTCGACTGCGGCAAGCAGTTCGCCGGACCGCTCGTCCAAGTCCGCGTACGTGGCAATGACGACGTTGTCGGTGAAGTTGTCCAAGATGGGGCCAAAGTCGAACGCGGCCTCGGCTGGCCCGGTGGGCTCGTCGCTGTCGTCGCCGCAGCCGGCAATGAACAACAGGCTACAAGCGGCTAGTCCGATCCCCAATCGCAAGAATATGGCTTTCATAAGGGTAGCTCCCTTTTGTCAAAATTGAAACTTAGCGCACAGGTGACTTCCACCCGTGCCCGGTTTCACAGTGAATGTTTTTAAAACTGAAATCCCAGCCCCAAGCTCAGGGTGTTTTCAGGGTTAAAGCGGGCGGCACCCAGCCGCCGCATGGCGTAATCAGCCTTGAGCACTACGGTTTCTTCCATGTTGTAGTTTGCGCCCAAGGTATAGACCCGGCGCGCAAAGCGCGGATTGTCAAAGGCCTCGTCCGGGACCGCGGCCATGCTGTCGTACGCGTCCAAGCGGATGAACAAGTCCAAGCGGTTGGGCGAGGGAGCAGCCAGCCAAGGCAGGACGTCGTAGCCGACCTCGACGAAGGCCGCATACGCCGCCCGAGCTACCGGCGAGCGCAAGACGTCGAGATTGTTCGACAGGGTGCGGTTGCGGGCGCTGACGAGGGCGGCATTCTGCAGATGTCCATAGAGGTACAGTCCGCGCGTGCGGACCCGCCCCCAGTCAAAGCTACCGTGCATATCGACGATGGAGACGTGCGCGTCAATTCCTTCCATATCGGGTTTGGGGCGGTTGTCGGCGCTGTCGCCGCGATAGCCGGAAATACCCAGCACACAGTGCGGCGCGAACTGATAATCGAGGCGGGCGACCCAAGCCATATTGGTCGCCTGAATCGTCTCAAAGCGCTTTTGGTGGCCGCCGACGATCCAGTTTTGCGAGCTGAAGCCGGTCGCGTCTAGGCCATTGATTAGCTGGAGCTGATAGCGCCAGCTCCGGTAGGCACCGGAGACCTCCACGCCGGTCTCGTGCCAGAGGGCTGGAATGATGGAGGTCTCGGCTTCCGCGCGCCGGGAGCCAAAGAAATCGGCGGGATGGAAGCGATGGCTCAATTGGCCCACGGCGACGTAGAAATGCCCCAAGCGGACGCGGAAGGCATCGCTGAATTTCCGCTCGACGGCCAGTTCCTCGACTACTACTTCGCCGCCTTTTTCGATTTCCTGCTCGAACTCGCCGAATTCCTCAAACTCCAATTCCAGCGCGGCACCAGCCCCGCCGTGCTCAAATTCTACCTCGGCTTCCAGTTCCGTATTTTTGAGCAACTCGACTTCTAATTCGAGTGCGAGGCGGGTGATGTCGATGGTGGCGCGACTGTCTGGGGGGGAACCGTTGGGACCGCTTTTTTGGTCAGGGCCGAAATCGAAATAGGAATAGAGCATCTCGCCGTAGCCTTCTAGATGGAAGGACGGCTTTGCCGAGGCGTTTGCGTCCTGCACGGATAGAAAAGCGAGAAGGGTAAGTAGCTGAAAAATAGGGAGATAAGGTCTGTTAGGTTCGCGTCGCATGGATTGAATAAAGATTCGTAATATCGCTATTACAAATTTTCTGTTAATAAAACCAAAGTTTTCTTTAATAATCTTTTGTTTTATATAACAAACAAAAGTATAGATAGTATTTTTATCTGTCAAGGATATTATTTGATGATGTTACGCGGTAGGGGGCGGTTTGAAACCGCCCCCTACCGCGCCGTATATTTAATGAATTTGGAGAATCTATGGGATTTGTAGAGACATTCGCCGACTCGCTGAAAGAGATGCCCCGTGCGCCGATGGGGGAGTCCCTGCGGCCGCTGTGGCAAGAGGCCCTCGCGCAGATCGAGGCCGAGCACCAAGCCGGGGCCGATGGGCAGACCGTGGCCCGGCGGATCGCCGAGGCTATGGACGCGGTGGTGCTGTCTATTTACCAGAGCGCCATGCCCCAGACGGCTGGCCCCCACGCGCTGGTGGCGCTGGGCGGATACGGCCGCTGCGAAATGGCACCGCACTCCGACGTTGACTTACTCTTCCTGTTCGCCAAAAGCCAAGACAAGGTTCCCGAAGTGGTCGCCGGCGTATTCAATCCGCTTTGGGACTTGGGGTTTGAGGTGGGGCACAGCAGTCGCACGTTGGACGACGTGGTCAGGGCGGTGCGCGAAGACCTCGAATCGCGCACTGCGATGATGGACGGTCGCCTGCTGGCCGGCGACGCCGCGCTTTTCGCCCAGTTTCAAAAGCGGCTCTACAAGCGCGTGCCCAAGCGCACGGTCGCCGAGCTGAATCGACTGCGCCAGCAGCAGCGCGAAGCGCGGCAATCCGTCCAGCTTTTAGAGCCGAATGTCAAGGAGAGCCCTGGGGGCTTGCGCGAGATACAGATGTTTGAATGGGCGCTCAAGGCCAAGGTCAAAGCACCCGAGTACGGCGATTTGTACGCGCAGTATCTCGATGGCGGCAGCAAGAGCCTCGCCCACAGCCGCGCCTTTCTCTGGCGGGTGCGGCACGCGCTCCACTTTGCCGTGGGCCGCAAGCGCGATGTGCTAGAGCACGATCTCAAGCCGCAGATCGCGGTCGCCTTGGGCTATGAGGACCAAGATCAAGAGTTGGCGGTCGAGTGCTTTATGCGCGAGTACTACCTACATGCGCGCACTGTGCACCAGCTAGTAGAACGCGCCTTCCAGCAATTGATGCGCAAGCCGCGCAACAGCAGCCGCAGCATGTACATAGAGCGCGGGGTGGCCGCGATAGAAGGGGAGATCGTCCTCGCCGATGACGAGGCGTACTTTGCCGCCGATCCCCTGCGCCTGCTAAAAATTTTCCTCACGGCCCAGACCAAGAACTTGGAGTTGAGCGATCAGGCGCAGAGCGCGGTGCGCGCCAGTCTGCCGCTGATCAACGACGGCTTCAGACGCCGGCCTGAAGCTCGCGACTTGTTCTTCAAGATACTCAAGCGCAAATACCGCACGGCGCGCACGCTCCGGAGCATGCACGACTTGGGCGTCTTAGGCGCGTACTTGCCCGAGTTTGAGCGGCTGACCTGCTTGGTCCAATACGACATTTACCACATCTACACGGTCGATGAGCACACGCTGGTCGCGCTGGAAAATTTGGAAGCGCTCGGTCAGCAGGAGGGGGCCATGTCGGCGATCCTCGCCCAGTGTACGCGCCGCGATTTGCTGTTCTTCGCGGTGCTCTTGCACGACGTGGGCAAGTGGAAGCGCGACGACCACATCGCGCGCGGCATTGAGATGACCGAGGAGCTGAGCGAGCGGATGGGGCTGTCTCCAGAGGAGCGGTCCATGCTGAGCTTCCTCGTGGAGCACCACCAAGACATGGTGCTGATCTCTAGGCGACGCAATCTCGACGACTACGAGATGATCGCCGAGTTCGCCGGACTGTTCGCCAACGCAGAATGGCTGCGCGCGCTCTACTTGGTTTCGTACGCCGACCTGTCGGCGGTTGCGCCCGACGCGTGGACCGACTGGCAAGGGGCCTTGCTGTGGGAATTGTACTACAAGACGGCCGAGCAACTGCACTCGGACCGGGAGGCCCTAGAGGCCAAACAGCGCGCGCGCCAGAAACTCGACGAGCACCTCGATCACATCGAGGACCACTGGCCGGCCCAGCGCGTCGTCCAGTTCCAAGAGCACATCGATCAGCTACCCCCCAGCTATTTGGTGGCTTACAACCGCGCGCAGATCAGGGTACATCTGGAGATGATCGCCCGCCTGAGTCGGGAGCAGCCTTTTGTCTTGGAATTCATCGAGCACGAAGGGCACACTGAGGTCGTCGTCTGCACCCGCGACCAGCGCCAGCTCATAGCCAAGATCTGCGGTGCCTTGGCCGTCAACGACATCAACATCCTCCGCGCGGATGTCAACACCCGCGCCGACGATGTGGTGCTCGACATTTTCCAAGTGACCAACATCGACGGCAGCCCGGCGCTGCCCGACTGGAAGAAGGAGCGCATGCGCGAGCGGGTGGCCGAGGTTATTTTGCTGCGGCTGAAGGCCCGCGACTTGATAGCAAAGTACAGCAGCAGTTGGGACCGCCGCCGCCGACAGCGGCAGTACGATCAGCCGCCGCGCATTGCGTTCGACAACCAGATTTCGGCCCGCTACACGGTCGTCGATATCGAAGCCCAAGACACTGTGGGCCTGCTGTACAGAATCGCATACCTGCTGGACGAGCTGGATCTCGACATTCACCGCGCCATTATCAACACGGTGGCGGCGCGGGCGCAAGATTCCTTCTACATCGTCGATGCCGAGGGGCAGAAGATCGCCAGCCACGAGGAGCTCGACCGGATACAGCAATACTTGCTCGATGGGCTGGCGTCTTGAGCAGGGGAGTGAGCGCTAAGACCCGGCAGACCTGATCCGCAAGGTGGAGAAATGACACAAGTTACCGATGCGCTCCTCAATCAGATGGTCCAGGCCATCGTCGCCGAAGTCGATCCCGAGCAGGTGATCCTCTTCGGCTCTCGCGCCCGGGGCGACGCGCGGGAAGATTCGGACATCGATCTCATTGTGGTGGAAGCCGAGCCGTTTGGGAAGACGCGGAGTCGGCACCAAGAGGCGGTCCGTCTTTACAAGGTCCTCGCCGGATCGGGTGTTCCAAAGGACATCCTCGTTTATAGCCGTGCCGACGTCGAGTACTGGCGCGACTCCCTCAACCATGTCTTGGCACGCGCGCTGAGGGAGGGGAGGGTGCTCTATGAGCGACCTTAAATGTGTACGTGCGCTGTTGGCCGCCGCAGACCGCGACATCGAGATCCTGCAACTCATGCACGATTCCACCGGCGGCCCTGATGAGATCTTCGGCTTCCACGCGCAACAAGCCGCCGAGAAGTCACTCAAGGCGTGGCTCGCCTTCCTTGGAGAGGTTTACCCGCTGACGCATGATCTCGATGACCTCCTCGAGAGGCTTTCTAAGAGAGATGCCGATGTAGGCAGGTATCGGGAGTTGACGGCCTACAGCGCATTCGCCGTTCAGTTTCGATACGAGGAAATGACCGAGGGATTCTCCATTGATCGAGAACGCGCTCTGCATCTTGTCAGTGCCCTTCTGCAACAGGTCCGGCGGATGGCGGAAGCGGAGATGACTCGCAAAACAAGCGACGACGGCCAAGACCACGACTCTACGACCTGAAATTTGGACTAGGAACGCCGGAGGTATAAGATGACTAATGTTGACAAAAATGTCGCCATAGCTTGTCCCTCGAAAACCTCATTGACACCCTCTTACCCCAAGCTCATAGAGGAAAACAATGTCAGAGCACCCCAAACCAACCTGCAAAGTGATTCGCAGCCGAGGAACCTACGAAGGCAAACAGGAACTCACCTATGTCTCGGGAATCGCCGCCGAGACCACCGGCTCGCAGAGGATTTGCATGCACCTGCTGAACTTGCCTCCTAAAGAACGAGCCAAGGCCCACCTGCACGAAGACCACGAAACAGCTATTTATGTCATCAGCGGCCAAGCTGGAATGTGGTATGGCGAGCGGCTGGAGGAGCATGAAGACATCAGCAGCGGCGACTTTATTTACATCCCCGCCGGTATCCCTCACCTTCCCTACAATCCCAGCGAGACGGAAACCTGCACTGCTGTGATCGCCCGGACGGACCCCAACGAACAAGAGAGCGTTAAACTCTTACCCGAGCTGGACGGGATACACGGCTAGACAGAGAAGTTGATGCACCCATTACGAGGGAAGCGAGCGGTAAACAGCAAATCACCCTCTTCCCCTACTTCGCCATGCTCAAAGAAGGTCAACTCGTCAAAGCCATTCCCCTAGAAGGGGGACAGGTGCTGTGCCGCTATCCGCGCTGGCAGGACATACCCTCGTACGTCGAAATGTGCCAGATTCTGCACCGCGAGCGGGTGCGGGCCTATCACGCGGATACGGATTTCGCCTTGGGCTGCCAGCGCCTGGCCCAGATCATGGTCGAAGTCGAGACAGGTCAGGCCTCTCACCTTTTGCTGGAGGTGGATGGACGCATTATCGGCGAGGGCCGCATGGCCCCCCGCAGCCGGGTCATGGGGGTTTTGGGCATCAAAATCATCGGCGAGTACCAGGGGCGGCGCTTGGGCACGGCGCTGATGGGAGTTTTGGAGGAAGAGGCGCGCAAAATGGAATTGCAGCAGATTTACCTGACTGTATTCGCCAATAATACTCCTGCCCGCCGTTTGTACGAAAAGGTCGGTTACCGGCAAGTGGGGCGCATTGCCGAATGGTTCAGTGAAGAGGACGAAGACGGCCATGTTGCACTGGTGGACAAAATAGATATGATGAAACGCCTAGAGCCGGATGCTCGATAATGAAGACGCCTGCGATCATTTTTACTGACGACGCGGCTAGAGGAGCATGTATATATCAACAGCGGATATTCCCGCCGGCATCCCTCACCTTCCCTACAATCCCAGCGAGACGGAAACCTGCACCGCTCGGACGGCCCCCCTGCTCGAAAAGGTAGATTGATGCAGTCGTGCTGTTTTTTGCATCACCGCATCAAATATATTATCATTTGATGTATATAATAGGAGCATCCCATGAGAACGACACTCGATATCGACGACCCAGTCCTCCGGGAGTTGAAGCGGCTCCAAACCAAGGAAGGCAAGTCCTTGGGCCGGCTCGTATCCGACCTGCTGGCGCGTGCGCTGAAGGAGGACGCTGCTCCCACCCCTACTGCGCCTCCGGTCTGGATCGCAAAGCCGATGGGCGCACGCGTCAATCTCTCCGACAAGGAAGCCGTGCATCGCGCCTTAGACCGATGATCTCCCATGAGCTACTCCTTGGACGTCAACATCCTTCTCTATTCGTCGGACGCCTCCAGTCCGTTCCACGCGAAGGCCAAGAGCTTTCTGGAATCCTGTATGAGTCGGAGCGATGTGCTCTATCTGAGTTGGCCGACGATAATGAGTTACCTGCGCATTGCCACGCATCCATCCATCTTCGATGAGCCGCTGACGCCCGAAGAGGCCATGGCCAACGTGGAGACGCTGCTCAATCTGCCCAATTCTCGCTGTCTGGCCGAGGAAGACGGATTCTGGGAGACGTGGCGATCCGTGACTAATGAGACATCTGTGCGTGGCAACTTGGTGCCGGATGCACACCTCGCCGCGCTGCTTCGCTTCCACGGGGTGCGTCGGCTGTACACGCACGACCGCGACTATCGGAGATTCGATTTCCTCGATGTACAGGATCCACTTGCTTGATTCTTGATGAACAAAAACTCAGAAGAATGGTACCCGTCACCGACAATCTTCTCGACCAGATGGTCCAGGCCATCGTCGCCGAGGTCGATCCCGAGCAGGTGATCCTCTTCGGCTCTCGCGCTCGGGGCGACGCGAGGGAGGATTCGGATGTCGATCTGGTGGTGGTGGAGGCCGAGCCGTTTGGGAAGGCTCGAAGCCGACGTTTAGAGGCCGCCCGGGTTTACGAAGCGGTGGCCGGTTTCGACGCTTTGACAGACATCTTGATTTATAGCCGCGACGAGGTTGACCACTGGCGCGACTCAGTCAACCATGTCCTTGCCCGTGCATTACGAGAGGGAACGGTGCTCTATGAGCGAGCTTGATGAGGCTCGTACCCTCATGGACGCCGGGGACCGGGATCTTTCGGCACTCCGCGGAATGGAGGATACTTTAGTCTTTGCCGATGAGATCGTCGGTTTCCACGTCCAACAGGCTGCCGAGAAATTTCTGAAGGCTTGGCTCGTCTTGTGGAGCGAGCCATATCCCCTGACTCACAACCTTGCCCGCCTTCTGACGCTCTTGCAGGAGAAGACACCTGCCGCCGCACAATTTCGCGATCTCAATGAATACACGGCTTACGCGGTTCAGTTCCGTTACGACGCCATGGAGTCCGAATCGACTCCAATCAACCGAGAAGATGCAGTCCAGCGTTTGGAAGCGTTACGTCAGCAGGTCCGACGGCGGTTGGCGGAGGTGGAGATGACTGGCAAAACAAACGATGATGGCCAAGACCGCGACCCGAAATTTGGATTAGGAACGCCGGAGGTATAAGATGACTAATGCTGACAAAAATGTCGAAATCAACTTGCACCTACCTAGTACGCCCGCGTCGTCCGCCCCAACTCCTCAGCCTCAATCCACTTCCGCAACACGGCACCAGAGCGCGCCAGCAGCTCTCGATAAGGCCGCTCCAACGTCTTGTTCTTTGGGTTTTTTCCCGACTGCCGTGGCACGGCGTTGAATCGTCCCCGCGCCTCGACGATGTTGCGGCTCGGATTGTGCACGGCGATCGTCAATACCCGGGCGCTGTAGCCCTCTGGATCGGCCACCTGCATGGACCATACCGACTTGCTGCCTCGCCGGCAATTGGACACATAGGAGGCGACGCAGTGGTTCATCGCCCGTCCTTCGAGAGTGAGCTCCTTCTTGGAAGTCAACTCGCGGATGGTCCAACGCAGCCCGTCCTCTTTGTCGTCTTCCCACTCAAATTCCGAGATGCCCGACGATTCCCAACTCCCGCCGGGCTGGCGGTTATCGCGAGCTAAGCGCTCGTGCCATTCCTCGACTTGGCGCAGGAGCTTGACCGCGCCGCGTCCCTTCATGGTATAGTTGGGGTGGGGTGGCTCGCCTTCCTCTGTGGGGACGAATTTTTGGTGATTTATATAATCGACGATTGGGCCCACCATGTCTGGGTCGAGCATGGGGTTTTCGACGAAGAAGAGGACTACGGTGCTCCAGAAGGATTCGTCGGCGAAATCGCGACCCAATTCTGTGACTATTACGGCCTGCGCCAGCATCTCGCTGCCTCCTTGACCCATCACTTGCGCCCAGCGCAGGGCCTCGGTCGCCGTCAGTTCGTTTGGTGCCTCGGCAAAGATGTGTGCCATGCGCTTGGAGAGTACCAACGGCAGGTCGGCCGTGCGGATGTTCTGCCCGCTGCCCACGTGGACGAACCACCCTTGCTGGCGTTGGGCCTCTTGGTCCCAGCCGCCAAACCACACCGAATCCAAGCAGGTCGGCACGTCGTAGCGAGCTAATAGAAATCGGACCAGCGCGGCGAATTGCCGCCGGGGATTGCGGCTGTCTGGTTTCCACTCGGACGGCGACTGCTGCCACGCGCCGCTGTGCCGCGCTAATGCGCCAAGGGCTTCGAGGAAGGTGTTGCCCTCCACTCGGCCCAAGCGATGGAGGGCTGGCCGCGCGTCGAGCAGATTGGGCGCTCGCTTTTCTACGTGCAAAAGCAAATCCCGTAGCTGCGCCCGCTGGGCGTCGGCCAAGCCGACAAAGGCCCGATAGATCAGGCGCAAGACCTCGGTGCGCAGCTCTTCCTCGGCGATGGCTCCGGCCCAGAGTTGGTGAATGATGTCTTTGGTGCGCCGGCTGTGCTTGCGGCCCTTGTGCAGGGCTTGGGTGCTCTGGATCTGCTGGTGGAGCTTGAGTTCTTTGCTGCGCTGGGCGTCGCTTTTGTGGACGGCGTCGCCGAGTCCCTGTTGCCGACACCACGTCTGGTAGGCGGACACCCCGTCTAGCCCTAGTTGCGCGACGTGTTGGTGCAGGGCGTCTTCGGCTTGGGCGGCCTGTTGGTCGCGCTGGTGGGCGGCGCGCTCTTGCCGCCGCTCTTGCCAAGTTTTGCTCAGGGCTGCGCTAAATCCGTGCTGGCGACACCAGACCTTATAGGCTTCAATGGCCTCTAGGCCCAGCGATGCCATGTGTGCGCCCAACTCGGCATTGGCGCGCGCGGTGGCACCCCGGCGACGACTCTTTTTGCGCTTGGGTTGTTTAGCCATTTTGCAAAATTCGCGCTAAGTGATCGGCGGGTGCGTTCCCGCCGCTGAGGATGCCGACTACTTTTTTGCCGGCTAGAGACTCGCGAATCTTCAGGGCCGCGGCTAGTGATGCGGCTCCGGCTCCTTCGGCTACCAGCTTGGCTTCTCGCGCCAACAAACCAATGGCCGCGTCGATCTCCTCGTCGGTGACGAGTTCGAAGCGATCGACGAGTTCCCACATCATGTGCGAGGTCATCGCAAAGGGCACGCGCGTGGCTAGCCCCTCGTGCCGCGTGGCCATGGGAGCGTCCACGTCGAGCCGCCGCTGTTGATAGGCCCGGTAGCAGACGGGAGCACTCTCGCTCTGCACGCCGATGATCTCGACGGTTGGGTTTAGGTGGCGGGCGACAAGTGCGATGCCGCAGATGCCGCTGCCGCCACCGACGGGCACGATCAGTGCTTCCGCATCGGGCAGGGCGGCAAAAATCTCCAAGCCCATGGTACCTACGCCAGCGATTAGCAATGGCTCGTTGGCCGAGTGTACGTAGCGGCAGCCCGTGCGGCGCGCTTCGCGCTCGACTTCTTCGCGCGCTTCGTCGAAATCGCGGCCAAAGAGGCGGACTTCGGCACCGAGGGCGCGCATGGCCGCGACTTTGGCGGGATTGCTGGCGCGCTCTGGGCCGTAGATGGTCACCGGCGTGTCAAAGAGCTGGCCGGCGTACGCCAGCGATTGGCCGTGGTTGCCGGTGCTGGCGCTGATGACGCCCCGCTGGCGCTCGGCAGGGGACAAGCGCCCGATGAGGTTGACGCCGCCGCGCACCTTAAAGGCTCCCACGGGCTGCAAGTTCTCGCACTTGGTGTGGTAGGAGCAGCCCAGCATTTGCGAGAGCTTATAGCAGTGGACGAGCGGCGTTGGGGCGAGATGTGGGCTGATAAACGCTGCGGCTTCCTCTACTGCCGCGAAAGTAGGTGTGTCTGTCATTGATTGCATCCTTAGAATATTCATTATTTGACGCGAGGGTTCAATCTCGCTATGGTCAACCGGCCCAATTCACCCGAATTGACTTTATAAATAATGAACGCCGATGTCTGGGGGCTCGTGTTGGCGGCGGCCATTGGCCACGCCCTGTGGAATTTCGCTGCCTACAAGGTCGCTGGCAATGTGGCCGTGCTCTGGCTCTCCTTTGCCTCTGGTATCCTGTTCGCAATGCCGCTGTGCGCTTATATCTGGTGGCAGGGCACGCCGCTGATCCTGTCGTGGCCGGCCGGTCTCTGCTTGCTGGCTACGGGTGTTTTTCACGGGCTGTACTTTGCCTTGCTGGCGCGGGCGTACGAGCACGGCGAAATCTCGACGGTGTATCCGATTGCGCGCGGCTCGGGTGTGGGGCTGACGGCTTTTGTGGCTTATCTCAGCTTGGGCGAGGACATTTCGCTGCTGGGAGCAGGCGGGATTGCCCTAGTTTTCGTGGGGATTTTTTGCGTTGGTGCTCCGGCCCTCAAGCTCCAAGCGCGGGGCTTGCAACTGGCCCTAGGCGTGGGGCTGACGATTGTCTGTTATTCGTTGATCGACAAAATAGGCGTGGGATACGTGCAACCGATTTATTACATCTGCGGCATGTGGATCATCGCCACCCTCATGCGCATGCCCTTTGTGGTGCGCCAATACGGTATGGAACTGCTGACGACGGCTCGCGACTTCTACGGGTATATTATCTTGATTGGTGCAGGCTCGCTGGCGACCTATCTGCTGATACTGTACGCCTATACTCAAGGGCCGGTCAGCTATATTATTGCCGCGCGCGAGTCGTCGGTAGTAATCGGCGCGCTGCTGGGCTGGATCTTCCTCAAGGAGCGGCTCTCGGCCGTTAAGACCATCGGCATCCTCGCCATTGCCGGGGGCTTGATGCTGCTTAGAGCGAGTTGACATGGAACCGCGCATTTTTCCCATCCACCCGCCGTCTGCCGCTATGTTCGGCAAAGTGCTGGCCGTGTCTTTTGGTTTGACTACCGCCTTTTTCGGCGTGTTGACCCTCGCGCTCTATGCGGCCATTGACCCGGATGGCCCGGTCGCCCGCGTCGCCGCGCCCGTGGCCTTGGGCTCGTCGTACGTGCTAATGCTGATCATCTTTTTTTCGGTATTTACTTGGTTTTATTTGAGCGCGCACCGCACGGATTTTGTCTTGCTAGAGGGCCACTTGCTCATCCGCAACAGCGCTCACGGCAAGCATTTTACCTACGACGAGTTGAAGGTAGAAGAAGCCCGCGTCGTTGATTTGCCGGCCGAGCCCCGATACCGGACCAAGGGCAAAATTTTCGCCATCAGCGCGTTCTTTTTTCGCGGAGGGGCGTTTTACCTGCGCAGTGGGGAAAAGGCGCACGTTTTCCATACGGGTACGCCGCGCGTCGTATATATTCCAACGCACGGTTCCCATGCTCTCTTACTGGGCCCAGCCGATCCAGCCCTCTTTTTGCACGCCTTGCGAGAAGTGACACACTAACACCTTTTGGAGGAGATTTTCATGGCCTATCACGTATATATTTCAAACTCGGGCAGCAATTTTTTCTCGCATTTCCTGATGGACGAAGACAGCGGCGCGTTAGAGCCGCAGCCCAATATCGAGTTGGGGGATTCTCCGGGGGCGGTGACTGTGCGCCCGGATGGGGCTCAGATGTTCGTGGCGCTGCGCTCGGCCCAAAAACTGGCTAGCTATGCGGTCGATGGGGAGCAGGGAACGCTCTTTAAGCTCGCGGAAACGAGCCTAGAAGAAGGCCCGCCCTATCTGTATTTGGACGACACCGGTGCTTTTTTGCTGTCGTCTTACTATGGGTCGGGTCAGGTCGGCGTACACGGCGTGGCTGCGGATGGTGCGATCTCGGCCGAGCCGCTGCAAATGATTCCCACCGCAATACGCGCCCACAGCATCCAGACCGACCGCTCGAACCGCTTTGCCTTTGTACCGCATACCAACCCGTCCAACGCCATATTTCAGTTTTGCTTTGATGAGCAAACCGGGCGGCTGACGCCCAACGACCCGCCGAAGATAGAGCCGGCTACGCCCGAAGGCCCGCGCCATTTCGCCTTCCATCCGACTCGCGACCTCCTTTATTCGGTCAATGAAAACGGCAGCACGGTGTCGGCTCACCACTTCGACCCGGAGGCCGGGACGCTGTCGTCGTTTCAGGTTATTTCGACCTTGCCGGAGGGATTTAACAACGAAGACAACACCACAGCCGAAATAAAGATCACGCCGGACGGACAGTTTCTCTACGGGTCCAATCGCGGTCACGATTCCTTGGCCCTTTTCGCCATTGGCGACGATGGGCGGCTGACGGCTAAAGGACGCTATCCCACTGAGGCTACACCTCGCTTTTTTGAGCTGGATCTGAGCGGTCGCTTCGTCTATTCGGTTGGGCAGGGATCGGGGCGGATGACCTCGTACAGCATTGACGCGGCTACGGGTGAGTTGACGCCTTTGGAGCAACACGACGTGGGGGCTAGCCCACTGTGGATTACCTTTGTGAAACAGGGGGCGTAGGGATGGGGTAGGGGCGGTTCGCGAACCGCCCCTACTTATGGACCCGATCAGAATTAATACGATCTCATCCAAAGGCCAGATCTAGATCTACATCGAGGCGATGCTGGCCACTGCTGTTGCTACCGGCGCCATCCTCGACGACCGGCCGGTCTCCCCGTTCTAACCGATTCTGCCGCACTGCGACATCTCTGTCGCACTTTCTCTAACCTATTGTAAAAAATTGAGATAGAAGTTTAATAGAAGGGCAAGTGCGTCGAAAGGGAGCAATCAAAGCGCGATTTGGCGTTTTGCGCGAACTGCCCCAATAATTTTTAACTCTTTTTTTTACAATCAGTTATGGTTTGGTAGCTCCGCTTTGGCACGGAATGTGCTATTAGCAAGATAGGCCGCTATTGGCCCATCAAGGAGGTGCTGCCATGAAAAACAAAGTGCTCTATTCAATCATAGCTCTGCTGACGATTGTGCTCGCCAGTCAGAGCGAGACCGTGACCGGCTTTTTTCAGGCCGACCATGTGGAGGCTAAGGACCGCTTCCAGACCGAAGCAGTAAAACCCGTCTCCGCGGATACCCGCAAGCCCGTAGCCATAATGGAAGTAAATAAGGGGCCACTGGTTCGCCAAGTCGTCTCGTACGGATACGTCAGCGCCACGAGGATGGCTGAAATTACGGCCCAAGTCTCCGCTAGGATCAATCGACTGCTCATCGAGGAAGGCGACTGGGTAGAACAAGGCGATACCGTAGTAGAGTTAGAGGACGACTTGCTCAGGATAGCCCAGCAACAGGCGCGGGAGGAACTGGATAAGGCCCTCACCAAATACGCCAACATCGCCTTCTTCACCAGCGATCGCGATAACAGGGAACAAATGTTCAACCGGCTGGGTGTCGATTCGACCAATGTCAACGATGTCGAAGCATCCAGACTCATTTTTAGCAAGTCGAGAAAGGAACTGGCCGCGGACCAAGTCGGGCTCGACGAAGCTAGGCTGAAACTCAAAAGGGCGAAGATCGAACTTGAGCACGCGATCATAGGGGCATCATTCGCTGGATACGTGTCGGAAGTAGTCGTGGACAGAAGCGACTTCGTCAACAAGGGCGATGTTGTGGCGCGGGTCGTGTCGCTGGATCGGCTCCGCCTCGAAATGGATGTGTTGGAGACCGAGATCAGGCATATACGGCTAGGCGCGAGGGCTGAGATAGAGTTAGCTGCGCTGCCTGGAAAAACGGTGAGCGGGCGCGTCGTGTCGGTGAACCCAACTATAGATGCGGAACGTAGAACGTGCAGAGTCCTAGTAGAGATAGAGAACCCGGATAGGGCCGTGCGGCCCGGCATGTTCGCCGATGTACGCGTCGAGGCCGCCCGCTACAAAGATAGGCTGTTGGTGCCGAGGGAATCCCTACTCACTCGCAACGACAGGAAAGTGGTGTTCGTGTACGAGGGCGGGCGGGCTAAATGGCGCTACGTCGAAACCGGCGAGGAAACTGACGATATGGTGGAAGTGCGGGAAGGCTTGGCCGCTAGGGATACCCTGATTACGGCCGGTCACTTCAACTTGACCCACAACGCTCAAGTCATCGTCGTCAACGAGGAACTCTAATGCCTGCCAATCTCACCGCCTCGTCCGTGCGGCGGCCGGTGACAACGGTTGTCGTCTATGCCGCCGCCGTCCTGTTGGGACTCTATTCCTTTTATCAAATGGGGGTGGACTTCCTGCCGGACGTCGAAGTTCAGAAACTGGCGGTGAAGACCGAGTGTCCGGGCGTGGCTGCCATCGACATTGAGGAGGAAGTCACGCAAACGATAGAGGCCGCGCTGAGCGGCCTATACAACATTAGGAATATGCGCTCGGTATCGCGGGACGATCTGTCGATGGTGTACTTGGAGTTCAGTTGGGACGCCGACATGGACCTGACCTTCATCAAGGTCCGCAACAAGCTCGATAGAATCCAACAACTGCTACCCGATTTCGCCGCAAGGCCGACGATTTTGCGCTTCGATCCGTCGTCGTCGCCGTTTATGATGCTCGCGGTCACCGGGGATCGCATCGAGCGCCCGGTTTCGGATGAAGACTATCGAGCGGCTTTGGTCGAACTCAAAGACATCGCCGAAGCGGTAGTAAAACCCCGGCTGGAACAAATCCAAGGCGTGGCACAAGCCCTCGTAGCCGGTGGGTTGGAAAGGGAAGTCCAGGTCGAGATAGACCGCCGCAAATGTCTCGCCTATGGTGTGGAGTTCGCCGATGTCGAGGCGGCCTTGACGCGGTTTAATGCCAATTCTGCGGGAGGAACCATCCGCGAAGGCAACTTGGTTTACCCGCTGCGGATAGAAGGCCGCTACCGGGACCTTGAGGACATAAGAAAAGTGCCGGTCAAACGCGTCGATAACACGACGGTTTTCCTTGAGGACATTGCCACTGCAAAGTACGGGTTTAAAGAGCCGACCGGCTACAACCGGCTCAACGGCAAGGATACAGTCACGCTGTATCTGTACAAGAAGTCCGGGGATAATACGGTAAAGACTGCGCGGAAAGTAGAAGCGGCGCTGGCGGCACTGGCCCTTGAATTCCCCGATTTCAGGGTGATTCCGGTTTTTGACCAAGCGGAATTCATCCAAGAGGCCGTAGATAACGTCCTCTCCTCATTGTACTGGGGAGGTTTTTTCGCGGTGCTCGTCCTATTTCTGTTCATCCGCGACTGGAAGAGTCCACTGGTCGTGGGGCTGGCGGTGCCGGTATCCATTGTCATTACTTTTGCAGTGATGTACAGCATTGGCATCCATTTTAACGTGGTTTCCCTCGGCGGGCTGGCCTTGGGCATTGGCATCTTGGTCGATAATTCCATAATCGTCCTCGACAATGTGCAGCGGTTTAGGAAACAGGGTTGTTCGCTGGTGGAAGCGGCCATTGAGGGTACTAGGGAGGTCAGCCTGCCGATTGCCGCCTCGACATTCACTACGGTGTCCGTCTTCTTGCCGCTGGTGTACATCGAAGGGCTAGCCGGGGCCTTGTATTTCGACCAAGCTATCACGGTCGTAGCGTCGCTGACCCTATCCCTACTCGTGTCGATCTCCTTGGTCTCCGTGCTGCTGTCGCGCGGCGATACAAGGGGCTGGCTGTCGCGTATGTGGGGCAAGCTCCCCTTGCTCGCTCGCCTCGGCGACTGCGCCGATAAGCTAGGCGAAGGCGCGATGCGGCGCTACGAGAGGCTGCTGGCGGTCTGCCTGCAAAACAAGGCGGTGACGCTAATCGCGATTGCGGTCGCGGCTGGGTTGGGTTTGGCGCTGCTGTCGGCTGTTGACCGGGAGTTAATGCCCACGGTTGACCGGAAGCGGTTGGTGCTCGAAGTGGAATTCCCGGAGTCATCCATGTTGCGGCGAACCTTGGCCGAGGTCGCCGAGATTGAACAGAGCTTGGGGGCGGACCCAGAGATTCAAACGGTCTATTCGTCCGTGGGAATAACGGATATCGATTTTGATCAGTCGTACCGCCCAGGGGCCAACAAGGCCGTGATAGAAGTGAAAATTGCCCCAGAGGCCGATACCGATGCCGTCGCGGCGAGGCTGGAAGCCTCGGGCCGCACGGCTACTGGATACGAACTGAGTGTGCGGCAGCCACCGTCCTTTCTCGAGCATTTCTTCCCGCAAAAGACCAGCGATTTCGACGTGCGCCTAAGCGGCGAGGACTGGGAGGAACTGGCCGCGGTGAGCAAGGCCATTGTGGCGCTGATGGAGGACATCCCGCGTTTTGCCCACGTCCGTTCGAGCCTCGCCGAGGGGGCCGGTGGGTACGAAGTGGCTATTGACCACGGCCAGGCCGCGCTGTACGGCATTGACGCGGCAGACCTCGCCGATTTTCTCCGCCGCGAGGTACAGGGCAGCAAGCCGACCCAGTTGGCCGACTATTCGCGCGAGGTCGATGTCAAATTGGTTGTGGGCCGGGAAGGGACCCTTGGGCTGGAAACGCTAAAGCGGTTGAGCTATCCCATTCGCCGGCAGGAGCAGACCGTGTACGTACCGGTCGATCAATTGGTTTCTATTTCGCCTTATACAGGCTACGCCGAGTTGCATCGGAAGAACCAGAGCCGCACCGTGGAAGTTGGTGCCGAGCTTGTGAAAGGGGATGTGGCCGAGGCCAAGCGGCAATTGGAGGCCGCAGCGAGCAGGGTAGAAAAACCCCAAGACATTTGGCTGGAGATTGGGGCAGTTGACGAGGAGATGCAGGAGATGCTGGCAGACCTAACGCTGACGCTGGTAGTTTCCTTTTGCCTTGTATTTGCCATCCTCGCCGCCAAGTTTGAATCGCTCAAGATTCCGTTCGTGGTCATTTCGGTCGTGCCGCTGGCGCTCGTCTGCGTAGTTGCGACGCTCTATGCGACGGGTCAGACGCTCAATTTTATGTCGGCGATGGGGGCGGTGGTACTCGTCGGCATTGTGGTCAACGACTCTATCGTCAAGGTAGATTTTATCCGCAACCGCCACCTCGCCGGGGCCGAGCTGAATAGCGCCATAACCGAAGCCGGCCGCAAGCGGCTGCGCCCTATAGCTATGACCACGGTGACGACGGTGTTGGGTTTGCTGCCGATGGCACTTTCTGCGGGTCAGGGCGCGGAATTACACCAGCCGATGGCTTGGGCGATTATCGGCGGGTTGACGCTATCGACCGGGCTGACGCTGGTTGTGGTGCCGGTGGTTTACTCCTTGGTGTGCGGCCGGGTGCGGGCGCAGATGCCAAAAAGTTGATTTACTGCTCAGGACAACGTGCTATGCGTGCGATACGCTGGACTCTCAACCATCCCATCGCGGTGTTCACCACAGTAGCTACCCTCGGCATACTGGCAGCGGCGAGCTTTGCCGTCATCTCGGTCGAGCTATCGCCGCCGAGCCAACTGCCCGAGTTGCGCCTTGGTGTGCAATGGCCCGGGGCCTCGGCGTTCACCGTAGAATCCGCGGTAACGCGGCCGCTGGAGTCGTTGGTCCAGCAGTTGGACCACGTCACCAGCATTCGCTCGCAGACTCGGGAAGGCCACGCCGAAATCGCGGTGCAATTCGATAGCAAAGCGAATATCGACTTGCTGGAAGTAGAATTGAACGAGCGAGTCCACCCGCTCTACGAGACCATGCCCCAAGGCGTCTTATGGCCAGTGATCCAGCGCTCGGTGCCGGAGGAATTGGCGGACTTGGCCGGTTTCCTCAGCTACCGCTTGTACGGCGACCGGAAGCCGGGTGAGTTGCGGGAGTTCGCCGAAGCTCGCATCCAAAAAGCCTTGCTCGCAGTGGCCGGCATCAAAGACGTGCAACTAGAAGGAGGCAAGCCGCTCGAACTGGTGATCGAGATAGACGGGAGCGCCGCGACCAGCGCCGGTCTTGCCAGCGAGGATATAGCGGCATTTCAGCGGCAGTTGAGCGGTGGCAAAGCGAGCTTGGGAACGCTATGGGACGCCGGCACGGCGAAAAAGGTGCGCTTTGACGGGGGCTACGACAATTTGGAAACGCTCAAGCGGATGCCCGTTGGCGCGGTCGCGGTCCACTTGGGACATATTGCGCGGATCTATTGGGACGCGCCCGACGATTTTAGCCGCATCCGCATCAACGGGAAAAACTCCGTATTGATCGCCATAGAGAAGTACCCAGGGGTGGATCTGCTCGAAACGTCCGCGGCGGTCAAGGCCGCGCTGGCGAGTGCTATGCAGGACGCGCCGCCGGGTATTGGCTTGGTCAAGGAGCTGGACAAAGGTGAGGATTTGAAAAAGGAATTAGCCAAGATCGGCAACCGCTCCTTTTTGGCGGTGCTGTTCATTGCCGCCATCGTCATCTTCACTTACAAGAGAGTGTCGGCGACCCTGCTCATTTGGGGAACCATCCTGCTGGTGCTGGCCTATACTGTGGGTCTGCTCCATCTGGCGGGTATGACTCTGAACGTGTTGACCTTGGCCGGCTTGACCGTGGGTTACGGCCTGAGTGTCGATAACTCGGTCGTGGTGTACGACAGCGTCCAGCGCCACCTAACAACGGGTGGCGGCTCGGCCCAGCAGCGCATCCTCGCCGGGGTCACCCGAGTGCTGAGACCGCTTTTGGCCTCCAACCTGACGACCGTCGGAGCCTTGCTCCCGGTCTTTTTCCTGTCGCAAACCCTGCAACTCTATTTCAAACCCGTGGCCTTGGCGCTCGGTGCCACGGTGCTCTTTTCTTTCCTCGTCTCCTGCCTACTGCTGCCGTCCCTGATGTTGGTGTTGGACCAGCGGAGAGAAAGCGCGGCTTAGATGTCTCGAACATATATTGCCTTGCTCGGCTTCTGCTGCAAGCATCGCCGGATCATGCTGGCGGTACTGGTGTTGCTATGGGGCCTGCCGGTCTGGATGCTGCCCGACTCCATTGGCGAGGACGGCGCAGTGGCTCGCGTGTACGAGGACTGGTGGATGGACCCACAGTTCGACGAGGAGACCAAACCGCTGCTGTTTAAGGTACTGGGCGGAGCGTCGTATCTGTTTTTTCAAAAGGTCCACAAGGGGGAGGTCTTTGGCCGGACTGAGGGGCAGAGCTTACAGATCGTTTTTACTATGCCGAGCAACGTGCCGGTCCAAAAGATGGAGGAACTATGTTTCGGGTTTGAAGCGGCGCTAGCCCCGTACATGGAACGAATAGAAAAAGTGGCGGTCAACTACTCGTCGAAGTCGGCGCTGATGGAGGTCGTCTTGGCCGAGGATGCCGACCGGCTTACTTTCCCCAAAAAGGTGTACGCAGCCCTATCCGGACACGCGGCCAATGTCGGCGGGGTGGGGATTTCGGTGAGCGGGTTTGGCTTTCAGCATTATCAGTCCCTGTTGAGCGACTTTGCCCAGTTTTCGCTCGCGGCCAAGGGCAGCGACTATCTCAAGCTGCGGGAGATAGCCGAACAATTCGCCGACAAACTCGCCCAGAACAAGCGCATCCGCGATGTGGATATAGACGCGGTGGCCCGGTACAGCACTGATGAGCCGTACGAGATGATCGGTCGCTTAGATGCTAGGGCGATCAGTGCATACGGGCTGGACAGCGACCGCGTCGCCGAGGCGTTGCGGCAGCAGACGACCGCGGTGTCGCGGAGAAGCCTTTGGGTGGCCGGCGAGTTGCAGGACGTGGCCGTCAAGTTTCGCGGGGCCGATGTCGTCTCTAGCGACGAGGTGAGGGGGGTGGATCTCGGCGACCACGTGCGGCTCGGCGATCTGATCCGGCTCGAAAAAAGCAGGATACAACCCGAAATCGTGCGCGAAGACCAAACGTATATGCGCCGGATAAATCTCAACTACTTGGGCGCACGCGAGCACGGCGAAAAACTCATTGATTTGCTCATAGACCGCGCCGAGTTTCCCTATGGTTTCAGCATCGCCCGCGAGGCGTCCTATTGGTACTGGGAAAAGGATAATAAAAAGGAATTGATGGCCATTTTGGGAGTGGCCGTGCTGGTCGTGTGGATGATCGCGGCTTGCCTCTTCGAGTCTTGGACCAAGCCTTTCTTGGTGCTGTTAGCGGTTCCAATGGCGCTGATTGGCCTGTTCGATGCGTTCTACTTTTTAGGGGCCAGCTTTGACACCGGCGGCTATATCGCGGTGCTCTTTTTGGCTGGCATAGCAGTCAACAACGCCTTTCTCATGCTGTACCAGATGGACGAGAAGGCCAAAGCCGGGGCAGGCGATCTCGCGGCCGAGGTATTCGCGGCCGCGGCTCACCGCCTCAAGCCGATTGCCATTACCACCCTGACCACGTTGGCCGGGCTCCTGCCCATCGTATTGTTCGAGGATACCGAGAGTATATGGTATCCGCTGGCTGTGGGCGTGACCGGCGGGTTGGTGGCTTCATCGGTTTTGTTGCCGATCTACCTACCTATGCTGTACCTGAGCCTGCATAAAAAGCGTTCTTAGGCATCGCGCAGGTAGTCGTACATTAGCCGCTTGACCGTTTGATTGGGAATGCCCAGCCGGGGCACCCCATGTGACATTCCCCGAATGCTAAGTAGGCCGAAGTAATACAGCAGCGACAGGAAGTTTTCGTGCTGGTCCAGTCTATCTAGGGAGAGGCTGGTTTGAATGTTACTCTCAGCGGTCTGTCCGCCGATGAGGTGGCGGAGCAGGTCGGAGTTGCCGTTGAGTTGGCGATTGGCCGTCAGCAGGTGGCGCAACTTGCCATAATCGCTGCGGATATTGGGGTCGATCAACTCGTCTGGTACGGGTCGATTCGGCATGGAAGCCTTGAGGTAGTAGAGGACCATGTCGGTGTTGTAGAGATCGCCCCCGACATCCTTGGCGAATCGATAGCCGTTGTACCATTCTCGCATCACTGCTAGTGCGGCTTCGACATCCTGATTGAACACCCCGTAGTCGCGGTACATTTCCAACAACGCCCGCACCTCGGCCTCGGTGAAGCCGAGCATATCGTTAAACTCGGGATCCAAGCTGATGTTGCGGCTGATGTTGAAGCCGCTGGTGACGTCGTCCATGGTAATCGGCAACACCCCGGTGATGAATAGCCGCTCGACCCCGCTATAGCTTTGCCCGGCTCCCGCCTTGAGCACGGCAAAGAAATTGCGATAGAGGTCGCCGCCGTGGGCGAAGGACTGAGACGGCTCGCCGCGATGTGCCAGCACCGTATTGGCAAAGTTGTCGTATTCGTCGATGAGTACATACAGCGCAATGCCGTGCTCGCCGGCGTACAGAAATAACTCGTTGAGCTTGGCGTCTATGGAGGGCGGCGAGAGGATGCGCTGAATTTCCTTTTCGGGAAACAGGTCCCGATTGCGCTCCAGCATGTGCCGGACCACCGAGTGACAGTATGTCTCAAAGCGTTCCCGCAGAGTTTCCGACGTGTCATCAAACGCCGAAAAGTCAAAGCGCAACACGACGTAGCGATGGCGGTTGGTCGTAGGGTGTCGCCCTAAGTCGGTACCGCCGAAGACGGTCTCAAATTCGTTGGCGCGGGTGCGGTCGTAGTAGTTTTCCAGCAGGGACACCCAGCAGGACTTACCAAAGCGACGCGGACGAATGAGAAAGACGTAGCGTTCTTCTTCTAAGGTGTGGACAAAGCGGGTTTTATCGACGTAGAGGCGCTTTTCCAAGCGAATGGCCCGGAAATCGGCCCAATCGTAGGGAATGCGGGGGTATGATATGGACATGGCGACTCCTAGAACGAGTTGACGAGCCTGAGCGTAACGATTGAGCGGAATCAGCGCAACGTGCTCACGGCTAACGAACACCGGCGAGCATGTTCCTAGCGCACTGAGACTTTTCTGACGCACTTTATCTAACCCATTGTAAAGACGTGAAATAAAACCAAATAAGCAACTTAGATGCGTCAAAAGGGTGCAATTAAAGTGCGATTTGGCGGTTGGCGTGAAGTGCGCCAGTTTATTGTAACTCTCTGTACGACAGTCAGTTATGATTTTGTAGATCGTTTTGGCACGGAATATGCTATAGCTATATAAAGAAAGTAAGTCGTTGTTGGATACTAAGCACAAGAGAAGAGGCTGATATGGACACCGAACTGAAGCTCGAAACCCAAGTCAAGCAGGTTATCGCCCATGCCCTTGAACTGGAGATCGAACCAGAAGAGATCCCGGACGACGAGTTATTATTGGGTGCTGGCATGGGTGCCGATTCGATAGTCATGCTGCAACTCGTCATGGCTTTGGAAGAGCACTTCGCCATTAATGTGGAAGACGAGGAACTGCGGGCGGAACGGTTCACGTCGGCGCGATCTATCACCGAATTCGTGCGTGGCAAAATACCGGCAGCAGTAGTTTAACAAAGGGCTGGTGTGACTGCCGGAGAAAGGGAGTTGGCTCTGATGAAGCGAGTTGTCGGAAAGGCATTGCTAGTAGTGGCTGTCGGCGTCTCCAGCGGCGCGTTGCACAGCTTGGCCGTGGATGATGTCCAAAGGCTAGAAAAGGGCGTACATGTGATTGATCTAGCGATGGCCAAACGGCTCTTTAATAAAAAGGCGGCTGTTTTCGTGGACGCTCGGTCGTCTTGGCCCTACCAGTTGGGGCATGTGCCCGGTGCACTTAATGTCCCGCCGTCGGAGATCCCCGCTGCTTTCGACGCGGCACTGGCCGATCTGTCTAGGGATACCACGCTGATCGTTTACTGTTCGGGTGCGACGTGTAACTTGGGCAGCAAACTGGCTCAGAAGCTCGCCAAAGAAATGGATTTCACCCACATCTATGTCTTCGCCGGCGGGTTTCCCCAATGGGAGGAAGCAGGTTATCCAGTGGAATCGGAGGGACCTTTCTAATGGACAAGCTTGTATTTAGACATTGGCAGGCCCTGGCGATCCGCTTGGTGCTGGGCAGTGTCTTCGTTTGGGCAGGGACCGCAAAGCTCGTGCAGATACCGTTTTTCGTCGAGACGGTCGCGGCCTTTGACATTCTGCCGGTGGACTGGGCCCCGCCGTTTGCGCTGTCGGTTATCTGGATTGAACTGATCGCTGGCGGCCTCCTGCTTCTCGACATCTGGCCGCGCAGCAATGCCTTGGTCGTCTTGGGGCTGTTAGTAGTTTTCAGCGCGGCGCTCGGCATCAATATATACCGCGGTAACGATGTGACGTGCGGTTGTTTTGGGGGAGACGGGGAGGCTTCGCTGGCTTGGACTCTGTTGCGCGATTTGTTGTTGGCTGGGGGAGCTACAGTGCTGTTGGCGCGGAAGGAGTTCCCGCAAAGGCGTAGTTAAGCCACATCCAGCCGCTGGCAGTATGAGAATTTGCTAGGCTTCCCTATTACTTTTACTAAGGAATACATACCATGACCCATTTAGCTTTTGACCTACGGACGACTCATTATAGCGGTATTTACCGCTACGGCACTTCCCTATTGCACGCGCTGGATGCCGACGAAATCGACAGAAATTGCCGTCTGACTGTGATCGCTTGGCCGGGTCGCAGTGGCGAAATAGCGGACGCTCTGGAAAATCCGCGTTTGACTCGTCGGCTCCGCTTCGTGGAGGTGCCAGACGACGGTGGGTTTATACGCGACTCGCCCTGGCTGAGGAATTGGCTCATCCGGGAAGGGGTCGATTTGTATTACTCCATCCACTATATCGTCGATCCGTTGCTGCCCGTGCCCTACATATTCACCATCCACGATCTGATCCGGCTCAAGCATCCCGACCTATCGACCTATACGGATGCGGCGTTCCAAGCCAAATTCGGCCGGGCAGAGTTTGAGCAGATGAGGGCGGCATGTGAGCATCTTGGGCACAACGCGGTCGGATTTGGAGATGTACCTAAAGGCAAAGAAGTGTTTCACCGCTATTTTGGGGCTATAAACAGACGTTTGGCGAACCAATGCGCTGGGGTAATCACTGTTTCCAACACGGTCAAGCAAGACATTGTACAGATACTCGGCATTCCCAACGAGAAGATTGATGTAGTGTCGGGGGCTGCCGACGGGCGCATTTTCAGCCACCAGCGGGATAACGAAGCTACCGCACGGGTGCTGATCCAGCATGGCCTAAAGGCTCCGTTCTTTCTCTTTGTAGGCTTGGCACACAAGCGCAAGAGGCTGGACTGGCTCTTCTCGGTGTTCGCTCGACTCAAGGCCGAGCGGGGGCTGTGTCCTCCGTTGGTGATGGTGGGGGACTACGGCTCGTACCAAAGCGAATTGGAATGGCTCGTGGTAGCCAATGACTTGGGATCGCAGGTCCGGTTCCTTGGTCGGATTGACGACGACGAACTGGCCAATCTATACCACAGCGCCGTAGCATTGGTGATCTCGTCGGTGGATGAAGGCTTTTGCTTACCAGCAGTGGAGGCGTTGGCCTGTGGAACGGAAGTCATTGTCCCCGACATTCCGATAATGAACGAGGTGGTAGGCGAGCAGGGCCGGTACTACGGACTCGACGATGCCGATTCGCTGGTGAGGCGATTGGCCGAAGCCTATACGGTTGGTTTCCCGCCCCAAGCAACGCCAGCCCAATCGCGGTTTAGCTGGACTGCTTCCGCACGCCGGCTAATGCGTCTCCTCCGAGGAACTGCGGACGCGAAAGCGAGGATCGCGTCGTGATGAAAAAGTGTTTGCCTATCGGCGAACCGCCCGTCACCGGGTATATGCACCATCTATACCCGCTTTCTATCCTTGCCCGCGACACGGCGTACCTGCCGTGGTTCTATGGCCACTATATCCAGTTGCGACAGTTTGAGGGGCGAGGGCTGAATTTCTACCTCCATCCGTTTTATCGGGAGTTCTCCACCTGCCCTCTGCTCGAATCCAATCGGGTTGACCGACGGCTGGCTGGAGGTACGCCGCATGAAGTCGCAGGATTCGTCTTGGAGTGTCTCAAGCGGGACTACTACGTGCAGTTGGATGTGGACTACTTTTACATTCCACAGGGCGCGTATTACCAACGAGTGCATTTCCTGCACGAACTGCTTTTGAGCGGTTTTGATAGAGCCCACAGCACACTTACCGCGTCGGGCTACGGACGCGATGGGAAGCACGTTCGCTTCGCCGTGGGATTCGCCGAATTTGAGCGGGCGTTGTCCACGGCGTTTAGCTCGGAGGGTGGCCCCGATTGGCTCCAGGACAAGGTTGAGGATCCCCAAGTTGTGCTCTACCAATACCAGTCATCTGCAAAGTGTGCTTTTGATATAGTGCAGGCACGGGAGGAATTGACCGACCTCTACCAATCCCGCAACACCTCGACGCGGTTGAGGATACTCGCCGAACCGAGAAACAGCGGCGACCGCTGGGGAATGGATACCTATCAGTTCCTCGCAGGGCTGCTTGATGAGCCGGAGGCGGCCGAGAATGATCTGCTTATCTCCTTGCGGATTTTCTGGGAGCACAAAAAGTGCATGGCCGTTCGGCTGGAGTACATGGAGGGACAGGGCTTCTTGCCCAAAGACGTTGGTTTTGCCCGGAGATACTCGGATGTCGCCAGCCGTGCAAACCAGATCCGTCTGATTGTGTTGAGAAACCGCATGAGGCGTACAAAGACCAAGAATGGTCAGACGTTCGTCCAAGACGAACTGGCCCGCCTGAGAGAGGATGAATTCGCTCTCTTGGGCGAGGTACTTGCGCATCTCTGAGGCAGCGTTTCAAGCGCAAGCCGACGGTTCGAGCCATCCGCCAGTGAAAGCCGCCCGGTTTCAGTTCCTACCTTCATTTAGAGGCGCAAGTCTCTGACCCATCGTCTGATAGCAGTTCTAGTCCATCTTCTTTGGCGCGATCTTTCCTCAGCAACGAGGAACCCTTTTAACGCACTGTGCCCTTCTGACACATCTAACGTAACTTATTGTAAAGACGTGAGATACAATAAAAAAGCGATTTATATGCGTCGAAAGGGTTCAGTGAAACGGGGATTCGGCGGCGGCCATGAATTGGTACAAATTAT
>JAJDVZ010000012.1:0-11938 GCA_022825835.1 Candidatus Latescibacterota bacterium | reverse complement strand
TGGAGGCGGGTAAACCCAAAAAAGTCGCCCTGACCGCCTGCATGCGGAAACTGATTATCATACTCAATGCCATCCTACGAGACCAACAACCTTGGAACCCGACCCTACAAACCCCTTGACCGCCAAGACAGTTGCTTGTGGGTCCGGTGGTTGTCCTCGACGAGGCGACCGACACCGCGACCCTGGGCCCGGTGGACGAACCAAAAAACTAGCGCGAAGAAAATCAGGTACAGCCCTTTGCCAAAGTATTCCATAGTCTCCTCCCAAGCATTAAGATGCCGCCCGTTATCCCCCTCTGCGTTCATCTGCGTCCATCTGCGGATACTTTGCCACCGGACTACAGTCGCAAGGGTTTTCAGCAGGCTTCTAAAGTAGGCACCTCAACTGCCCCCGGCAACGCGCCCGCTTGACCAGCGCAGACAGTCTCTTACCTTGAAACGCAGAAAGGAGACAACATATGTTGTATAGAGCATTTGGCCGGACGGGCTGGCAGGTCTCGGCCATCGGTTTGGGGACTTGGAACATTGGCAACCAATGGGGGCCTATCGACGAGGCCACCGCTTGGGACACCGTGCGCACGGCCTTTGACTGCGGCGTCAACCTCTTCGACGCGGCCGAATCCTACGGCACGCCCAACGGGCTGTCTGAGGAGCGGCTGGGACGCGCCTTGGCTGGCATCCGGCACCAAGTTTTTGTCGTCAGCAAAATCGGCAATTGGGGCGCGCGCACCGGGCAGGGCGTGCCCAAAACCACGGTCGATATGATCCGCCTGTGCGCCCACGCCTCCCTGCACCGGCTGCGCAGCGACTGGCACGATGTGCTGCTGTGCCACGACGGCAACATCGCCGATCCATCGATCTACCTGGATGCCTTTGCCGCGCTCGTCGAGGAAGGGCGGCTGCGGGCCTTTGGCATTTCGACCAATAGTCTAGAGGTGCTCCAGCGCTTCAACGCCCGAGGCGACTGCTCGGTGGTGGAGGTGGACTATTCGCTGGTCAACCTCCAGGCCGAAGCCGAGCTTCTGCCCTATTGCCAAGAGCACGGCATTGCCGTGCTGGTGCGAGGGCCGCTGGCCAAGGGGCTTTTGTCGGGCCGCTACACCAAGGAGTCGGTTTTTACCGACGAAATTCGGCAGTCTTTCAACGCTGGCGAGGAACAACGCGCCAAATTCGAGGCCCAGCTAGCCCAAGTCGAGCGCCTCGCCGAAGTCGTCGCGCCCGGCGAGGGCATGGTGGAAAAAGCCCTCCAGTACGTCATTTCCCATCCAGCCGCGCCGGTAGCCATCCCCGGTGCCAAGTCGGCGGCCCAAGCCCGCGCCAACGCCGCAGCCGGAGCACAGCTTCTGTCCGCCGACGAAATAGAAAAATTGCGGGGAATTTAAGGTAGGGGCGGTTCGCGAACCGCCCCTACTCCGTAACGTCAGTTATTCACGCAAAAACGCGAAAATCATCGCCAAGAGGAGAATCCCATGACCTTAGTAGGCAGCGGCGCATTCACCTATGCAGTGCAGCAGGACTGGTTCGAGTTGCCGGAGGGCTGGCGCTTTGGCTGGGTTCCAGCCGTGGCTTGCGACTCCGAAGATCGGGTCTATGTGTACAGCCGCAGCGAGCGTCCCATGGCCGTCTTCGACCGCGAGGGCCGCTTCGTCGCCTCGTGGGGCGAAGAGGTGTTGAAGGACGCCCACGGCATCTTTATCGACGACCGCGACCAAATCTGGTGCGTCGAGCGCGAAACCCACTGCGTGCGTCAGTTCACCCGCGACGGCGAGCTGCTGCTGACCTTGGGAACGCCAGACCAAGAAGGCGAGGAGGGACAACCCTTCCGGCTACCGACCGACTTGGCGCTCGACGCCGACAGCTGTATCTACGTATCCGACGGCTACGGCAACGCCTGCATCCACAAGTATTCACCCAACGGCGAATTCATCAAGACGTGGGGCCGTCCGGGCACCGGCCCGGGGGAATTCGATCTGCCCCACTGCGTGCGCTTCGACCAGCGCGGACGGCTGATGGTGGCTGATCGCGCCAACAACCGCATCCAGTTCTTCGACACCGACGGCAACTACTTAGAGGAATGGGGCGGCTTTCACCATCCCGATACGATCTTCCTCGACGGCGATACGGTCTATGTCGCGGAACTCGACCAGCGGGTGAGCATTCTCAACCTCGACGGCGAATGGCTCGCGCAGTGGGGGTCGGGCGAGCGCATCGACGCGCCGGGCGAATTCCTCGGCTGTCCCCACGGCATCTGGATGGATTCCCACGGCGACCTCTACGTGGGGGAAGTGCAAACCGACCACCGCATCCAGAAGTTCGTGCGGCAAACCTAAGGAGGTTTACTGTGAGAAAATTTTTAGTCAGTTTGGCAGCTTTAGCGGCGTTGGCAGCCTCAACTCTAGACGCCCAAGTGCCACGAGTAGGCGATCCGGCCCCGGATTTCCGCTTAGACCGGGTCGATGGCGGCCAAGCCGCTCTGAGCGACTTCGAGGGCCAAGTCGTACTGATTTTCTTTTTGGGCTATAGCTGACCGGCCTGTCTCTCGCGTGCCGAGAGCTTTGAAGAACTGTGGCAGGAATTTGCCGCCGAGGCCGACGAGCGCTTTGTCGCCCTAGGGGCGGATGTGTGGGATGGCACCACGCAACAGGTGCACACCCGTTGGCGCTTGGGCAAGGGCGTGACCATGCCTCTCTTACTGAACGCCAGCCAAATGGCGAGCGATTACGGGCAATCCTATCAGACTTTTACCATCATCGACCACGAGGGCCTCATCCGCTTCAAGACCACTTCCCTGATCCCCATGGAAGAACTCCGCGACGAGGTACTGCTGGCACTAGCCGACATACCTCCCATCGAGGAGGAAGTGGAGGAACCAGTGGAAACGGCGGTGGAAACGTCTGATCAGGCGTCCGTCCCCCAAGCCTTTTCGCTAGCCCAGAACGCGCCCAATCCGTTCAACGGCGAGACACTGATCCGCTTTGCGCTGCCGCAGCCGAGCCAAGTCGAGCTGGCGATCTACAATCTACTCGGCCAGCCAGTGGCCGTGCTCGTGCACGAGCACAGTGCAGCCGGGACATTCTCAGTGCGCTGGGACGGCCGCGACCAAGCGGGGCGAGCGGTGACCAGCGGCGTGTACCTCTACCAGTTGCGAGCCGGCGAGTACACCGAAGTCCGCAAGTTGCTGCTGATCCAGTAGAAGCACATCCAAGCAACATCTGCGCTCATCTGCGGATCAGAAGCGGTTGAGCAGCCGGACTTCGACGCCCTTAAACCCTAGCACCTCATAGCAGATGCCGGCCGTGCAGGCTAGCCCCGAGCGGCGCTGGCCGGCGAAAACATTGAGGATGTGGCCCTCGCCAATGTCAGCACCAATGTTGAGGCCCCGCCACCATGTGATGCCAGAGGGATCGGCCCCGGTTTCCAACTCGTCGGAGGTGCGCTGGACCTGCACGGCGGCGGACAGGCCGGGCGCGCGGTGGACCGCTAAGGCATAGTAGTGGTTGGTGTAAGGGAGTGCGAAGTCGCCAAATCGCCGATCGACGTCTTGAAATTGCGCGTCGAACTCAAAGGTGTAGGACCCGTCTGGAAACCACTCCCAGTGCGTGCCCAAAAGGCGGCTTTTGTCATCGAGGAGAATCCGATTGTGGTTGAAGTCGGCAAAAAGCTGCACATCGGCGCTTTGGCCCAAGGGCGAATCCATCTGCACAAAGAATTCGCGCAGGATGTTGTCGTCGGCTGCGCCCGAGTCGCCGCGGCGCGTGGCGCGAGTCGCATTGGCGGTGATGGTTTGGCCACTGGGTAGGATGTAACTCAGTTCGGCTTGGTAGCCCTGCTCGTCGTCGGCGAGCACATCGTGCGTGATGCGATTGAGGAGATAGGCCGAGTGTTCGCGGATCAGGGGCGGAGGATTGTTGATGTGCTCAAGGGCAAAGTCCTCGTAGTCTTTGTATTCCAAGCTCAAGCCCCACGGTCCGTACGCCAAGGTAGCCGCCAGATACAGGGCACGGCCCAAATCGCGGTCGAGCGAAAAGAAGCGATCGAGCGCCACATCGCGCTGAGCGTACTCGCCCTGGAGATCGGCATAGACTCCGCTGAGGCCGAGGCGAGCCAGCAAAGGCGCGAGCCGCCAGCGGGCATTGAAGGCTACGGTCGTTTCTTGCCGCCTGCCGGCTGGGTAGCGGGTGGCGCTAACGCCAACGTCGAAATGTGGGTGCGGCTTGAGTTGGAGCGAGCCAGCGTGGAGCACGTCTGGGCGGCGCTCAAGCCCCTCCAAGCCGGGGGACAGATTGCTGTTGACCGGCGCACCGCGCAACAGCAGCACCTCGGCCCGCTTGGCGCGGTAGCGCACCTGAACGCCGTCGAGGTCGCGCACGATCTGGTAGCGACGGCGGCTGCCCCGCGACTCGGTGACGACGCCGGGCAGCTCAAAGGCGTGGAGGAGCAAACCGCTGCCGACGATGGTGTAGAAATTGCCAACCGTGGCTTCAAAGCCGCTCCGGCGATAGGAAGCAGAGCGCTGGAGGAGTTGGCCGTAGTTGCGATTAGTTGCGCTAGCACCGAAAGTCTCGCCGCGGACCCCGACTTGGAAATCGGCGATTGCATAGTCGAGACTGAACTGGTGATAAAGCGTCCGCAAATCGCTAGGCTGTGCCCCGGGCAAATTGCCGACTTGGCCTTCGGTCAAGGCCGAAAGACGCAACTCGGCTTGGAGAGGGGCGGCCAGCAGTAGTACAAATGCGGGAACGAAGCGTATGGCTTGGATTCTTCCTAAATCATTCATAAGATAATCCGCAGATGGACGCAGATAGACGCAGAATAGTAAAACAATTTGACGATCC
This sequence comes from Candidatus Latescibacterota bacterium, assembly GCA_022825835.1. Classification (GTDB taxonomy): domain Bacteria; phylum Latescibacterota; class UBA2968; order UBA8231; family UBA8231. Next base: position 7,104 of record JAJDVZ010000012.1, on the reverse strand, counting down.
GTATCTCGAATCGTCAAGTCATTTAGGGTTGGTATGTTAGACGAGAACGGAGTCCCAAAATGAAACCAATTTTTGCATTGGCAACCTGCTTGCTGCTCAGCGGCTCGGCTCGCGCCGAAAAGGCACCGCAACTCGTGTTGGAAAACCTCGACGGCTCGACCTTTTCGCTGGTGGATGCGCTCAAAAAAGGGCCGGTTGTATTCGACTTCTGGGCGACTTGGTGCAAGCCCTGTATCAAGAGCCTGCCCAAGCTCCAAGCCCTAGCCGAAAAATACGCCGAGCGCGACGTCCAAGTGTTGACGATCAACGTCGATGGCCCGAGAAACCTGCCCAAGGTGCGGCCCTTTATGCAGCGCCACAAGCTCAAACTGCCGGTTCTGCTCGACAAGACCAACGAGGTGCTCAAGCAGTTCCACCTAGCGGGCGTTCCGGCGACCCTGATTATTGCGACCGACCGGACGGTGTGGTACAAGCACCAAGGCTACCGGCCCGGCGACGAGCAGAAGCTCAAGGCCAAAATAGACGAATTGCTCGGTCCTTTAGAGGACGAATGACGTAGGGGCGACCGATCGGTCGCCCCTACCCTTACCCGCGAACGTCTATCTCGTATTGCTTGATCTTCCGCTGCAGATTTCTCCGGGTCAATTTAATCGCCACTGCGGTCCGACTCACGTTGCCGTTGGTCCGCTCTAGGGCCCGGCGGAGAAATATCCGCTCGAACTGCTCACGCGCCTCATGGAAGAGTTGCTGCGGAATATCGTAGTACGCATCCTCGTCGCCATAGACCGGCTCCATCCCACCGGCAAGGGAGGCGGGCAGATGTTTGCGTTCTATCTCGTCGCCTTTGGCCACGGTCATCGCCCGCATGATCGCGTTTTCCAGTTCCCGTATATTGCCGGGCCAGTCGTATCCCTCCAAGCATTGCAGGGCCTCGCTGGTAAACCCCTCAATGTGCTTGCCCAGTATCCCGTTGTAGCGATTGACGAAGAAGGCACACAAGAGAGGTAGGTCGCTTATGCGTTCCCGCAACGGCGGTATTTCAATGGTCAGCGCGTTGATGCGGTAGTAGAGATCTTCGCGGAAAGTGCCCTCTTCAATGCGGGCTTCGAGATCTTGGTGCGTAGCGGTGATAAGGCGCACATCCACTTTCTGCGTCTGCGTCGATCCCACTGGTTCGAACTCCCCTTCCTGTATCACGCGCAAGAGCCGAATCTGCATATTGGTTTCGAGATCGCCGATCTCGTCGAGAAACAAGGAGCCACCGTCCGCCTCGGCAAAACGGCCGGCGCGGTCGCGCACCGCTCCGGTAAAGGCTCCCTTGACGTGACCGAAGAGTTCGCTCTCCATCACGCCCGGAGACAAGGCCGCGCAATTGCAGCGCACAAAAGGCTTACCCGCTCGGTCGCTGGTGCTGTGGATGGCGTTGGCCACCAGTTCCTTGCCGGTCCCGCTCTCGCCCCGAATCAGTACTGTGACCGGCGTGGGTGCCACATCGCGGATGAGTTGGTAGAGCTGCCTCATGCTCTCGCTCTGGCCCACCAAGTTGCCTAATTCGCCCCTTTGCTTCTGCCTCAGAGCCTCATTTTCGGAGCGCAGGGCCTGCAACTCCAAGATGCGGTTGAGATGCGTCATCACTTCCCCGGTGTCAAAGGGCTTGGACAAGTACCCATAGGCACCTAACTTGACGGCTTTCACCGCACTTTCCACATCCGCGTAGGCCGTCAGAATGACGACCTCTTCTCGGCGTTGCTGCTTTTTGAAAAGCTCCAAGAAGCCGAGGCCATCCAAGCCGGGCATCCTCAAATCGAGGAGGATGAGATCGAACTCCTCGTTATTCAGCAGGGTTAGGGCTGCTTTCCCACCGACACAGGTGGAAACCTCCACGCCCTCGCGGCGCAACAGAATGGCCGACAAATCCAACAAGTCCTGCTCGTCATCTACCATGAGTATTCTGCCCTTGTGTTTTTCCATGTCAATCGTTCCTCTCTGAGTTTGCCGTAGGTAGATATAGCGAAAAGCGCGTGCCTTGGTCTGGGACACTTTCGACCTCAATCCGGCCGCCGATTTCTTGTATTTGCCGGTGGACGATGGCCAAGCCTAGCCCCGTACCTTGTCCTGGCGGTTTGGTCGAGTAAAACGGTTCAAATATCTGCCGGATGTGCTCTTGGGGAATGCCCGTACCCGTATCGCCGACCACCACCACCACCCAATCGTCCCGCTGTTCGGCTGAGATCAGTAGCTTGCCGCCGTCGGGCATGGCGGCAAAGGCATTGCTGATTAGGTTGAGAAAAACATCCTTGAGCATGTCCCGATTCACCAAGACCGATGACACCTCGTGCAGACTAACCTCAATGGCTATGCCGAGGTGCTCGGCGTGTTTTTGTTCGAGGTCAACCAGTTGTCGTAGGATGTCTGTTGGATCAACCAATTCCTGCGTCTCTTGGGCGGGACGGGCAAAGTCCAGCAGATTGACCACCCGTTCATCGATCCGACCGATAGCCGCGCCGAGAGGCCTGAGCGCTTGGTCCCGCCCCTCCACTTCCTGTGGGACAATTTGCACCAACAACTCGTAGGCGTGCCGGATGATCGCCAGCGGATTCTTGATCTCGTGCGCCACGCCAGCAGCCATCTCGCCGAGGGAAGCCAGCTTCTCGGACTGGCCGTAGTGGAGTTCCAGCAGCTTGCGCTGGGTCTGGTCGTCAATCACCAGCAACAAATGCCCCGGCAAGGCCCCCGCCAAGTCCACGACCTTCAGATTCCAAAACCGGGTGCCGCCTTGGGAGTGCTTGATCTCCAAATTGTCAACCTCCCGCGTCTTGGGGTTGTGTTCGATCCAGTCCAAAAGCTGCTGTCCTTCTGCTGTTTGATCCCAATCGCCGGCCCCGTCTGCGCCAAAGAGTTGCTGCCAAGCCCTATTCATTCGCACGGTCCGCCGCTGCTGGGTCACCACCGCTATGGCGAGGGGATTGTCTTCGATGAGTCGGTCGTTGAAGTTCAACTCGGCTTCTAAGTCGGCCTTGCGAGCTTCGAGGGCTTGGTTCATTTCGGTAAACGCCTGCCCTAATTCCCACAACTCGTCCTTTATGGCCGGCAACTCAAGTGCAAACGCCTCGCCCGCCTGAACGGCCCGCACCGTGTGCATCAGCCGATTGATGGGACGAGTGATCGACCGCAGCAGCAACAAGCCCAGCAAAATGGCACCCGCCACCGAGGCGACCGTGATCCAGTTGGCGCGTTGCTGCATCATGGCCACCAGCCCAAACGCCTCGCGCGCCTCCTGCCGCACCACCACAGTCCAGCCCCAGTCCTCAATGTACGCAAAGCCCGCTATCCACTCGCGTCCTTCAAAGTCGCGCCATTGCCGGGTGCCGTTCCCGCTTAGATGAGGCACGAATTCAGGGTGGGCGTCGAGATAGATGTCTTGGCGCACGGGAAAAGCAATATAGCGGCCCCTCGCGTCCAACAATATCCCCCGACCGGTATCTCCCAGCCGAATTTGGTCCACCTGATGCCAAATCTCGTACAATGCAAACCGGGCGATCAAGGCTCCGGCCACTTGGTCGCCCTTTTTGACCGCCAAGCCAATAAACAGGCTCGGTTGTCCCTCGTGTTGGATCACCTCGGAAGCGTAAAATTCTTCCCGCTTCACCGCCGCCCACAGCACCCGGGCATGGGGTAAATAACCCGGCGGTAGCCGCTCGCCGCGCTGGAGGGGAGCGTGGACATCGAGCACGTTGGTGGCTTGGATCGTGCCGGCCGTATCCACGAAACAGAGTTCGGCTACCGCATCCAGTTCCAACCCGACCTGACTCAACAGGCTCTGCCGACGCCAAGGGTCGCGAACCACGTTCATGCTCTGGGCCAGCACCTTGAGGCTGGCAATGGGTTGGTCGAGGAAATGGTGGATTTCCTTGGCCGCTCGCCGGGCCACTTGCTGATGGCCGTCGAGCACGGCCTGCTCTAGCGCACTGCGCGCCGTGTACACGAGCACTCCGGCCACCAGCAGCACGGGCACCAGCCCGACGATCAGGTGATTGCCCAGCAGCCGCACCCACAGGCGCTGCATGTTGGCGATGAGTGCCATTATCGAGCGCGACCCCAGTACCACGCTGGCAAACTGCGGAAAATTCCCATGCGCGTAATCAACTCCAAGCCCCGCAACGGCTGTCGTACCGCATACATGACTGGCTCTCGACAGATGAAAATTGTGGGGTGATCGGCCAGCAGATGGCGATGGATATTCTTGTAGATGGCGATGCGCCGGTTCCCATCGTAGGCCGCCCGCCCGGCTTCGATCAACTGATCCACTTCGGCATTGACATAGCTCGACCAATTACGGGCATCCTGTGAATGCCATTTAGACGCGATTATATCGGGGTCGAGGTCACTGTACCCTTCCCTCAATACCATATCGAGCCGCGCCCCCATGGAAGAAAGCGCCTGCAAAGGCACGGTCTGCATCAGCAGATGAATCCCTACTTCTTCCAGATCCTTCCGCAACTGGGCGGCTATGTCGTGCCGATGCGGCAGCTCCTTGACCATGCCCAAGGTCAATTCCAATGCCGCGCCATCTCGTGCGCGCAGCCCATCGCCATCCGCATCCACCCAACCGGCCGCTTGCAATATGGCCCGGGCGCGCCGCTGGTCTTTGACCGGCGCAGGCACTTGTGGATCGTTGTAAATCGAGCCGGACGGAAAAGGCCCGGCAATAAACACGGAATCTGTGGTTGCGTCCCCGCTGAGGAAACGCCATATCGCTTGCCGATCGATCGCGTGATGAAGCGCCTCCCGCACGCGCCGATCGGCCAACACTGACTCGGGACGGCAGTTTAAGCTCAGCGCCGTATAGGACGTACCACCCCCTTTGAGCACCTTGAAGGCCGGGTTGTCGGCAATACTTTTCAGGTCGTCGGGTGCAGCAAACAGGGCTACATCGCTTTCTCCGCGCATAAACGCCGCCCATTCGTAGCGAGTGTCCGGGTAATCGCTGCGCACCTCCACCGTATCTATGTATGGACGCCCACCGTGATACTCCTCAAAAGCTACCAGCCGCACGTGATCCTCGCCCACCCAACCGGCAAAGCGGAACGGCCCCGCCCCAATGGGATGCTGGTTGAACGGCAATTCATCCAAACTATGACCGGCCGCCAACTGCGGCTCCACGAGGTGCTTGGGTAAAATGTGTAGCCGCAAGTGTACTAGAGATGACGAAAGGGGTGGCTCGGTATAGTGCAGCCGCACAATATCCTCGCTAAGTGCTTCAACTCGCTCGAAGAGCAAATTCTCCCCGTTTTGCTGCTTTCTCATCCATTGCAACGTAAAGACCACATCCTCAGCCGTTACGGGCCGACCATCGTGGAACTGGGCATCCGACCGCAGCAAGATGTCCCAAAACTTCAGGCGGGGGCTGAATGGCCAAGCTACGGCCATCCCCGGAGCGAGCTGACCGTCGGGCGTTTCCGTGAATAGGCGTTCAAACAGCAGGTCCAATACCTCCGCGCTCACGGTGCGGGAGGCAATGAGCGGATTGAGCGGCTCCATGCCTCCGGTGGCCCCGATCCGCACTCGGCCCCCATAGGAAGGGCCGTCGCGGTCGGGCGCACTGCATCCGAAAAAAAGAAAAAATGTCCAGACTGCGGTGATACAGATGTTTGGTTGCTGCACTATCGCGCCTCATTTCTGTTGAGATATACACACTCAGTAGTCTTGCAAAAGTTAGCTGCCATACTGGATTCCCACTTGCGTGGGAATGACATGAGGTGGTCACTCTCGCGAAGGCGGGAGTCCAGTGAATTCAGGCAATAAACTTAATTGAAAGACTACTGAGCACTCTCAGATAATAAAGCGCACTGTTGCGCGACAAAAGTTTGGCCGAACACCCAACCCCTACTATCCGGCCTTCTTAATCTCTTCGGCCACCGGCCCGCTCTCTGCGGCAAAATGATTCACAACAATATCGACCATTTGCTGCTGCCCCTCCTCGGAAACAATCGCCACCGCTGGCAAGCCGAACGAAGCCTCCAGACGCTCCAAGTGGTCCTGTATCTCACCCTCACTCATCTGACGCGAGGAAACCCAAGTCTTGCCATAGACCGACCGGGCGTGTTTCTCCTTGTCGCTCATCGCTAACAATACGACCGGGGCTTTGCTCAATATGCGTATGCCGTCGATGGTGTCCTGGATATACGCATCCGAATCCGTGCTGTTGACCACTAAAATGCAGGCGTCCGGTTTGGTCCCCAACAGGAAGTGGATCGACGGCTCGGTATGGGAGTTGTGATTGGCAACATCATAGGGAATTGTTCCCGACTGACAGCCGACCAGCATGATATCCGGTTTTTTCGTCGCGTTAATCTCGCGCATCTTGTGATCTAGGTACGGGCCGTAGTATTGCAACGGTAGCTCTCTAGGCGCGGCATAGCCTATGGGGAAGGAAAAATCCATCCCGAACAGGGCCGAATGGTGCTCGGTGCCAAGTTGACCAACGTTGTACCCTCGCTCAATCAGCTTTTGCCGCAACGCGAGTTGTAAGGTGAACTTGCCCTGTTGGGAGCTCGTGCCAAAGACCCCAACCACCGGCACATCAACAGCGCACTCGGAGCCTTGGGCCGCAAGACACCTTTGGACATCGGCGAAATCGAAGTCCGGAAACTCCAAGCGCAACCCCTTGCTCCGCGCCAAATCATACAGATCGGCGTAGGTCTCCGGATCAACCGCTAGGAAGCTGAACACGTTGAGCCCTCGCTCCAACGCCGTCTGTATTGCTTCGCGCAACAAGTCCTTTTTGCCCAACCGAGATAGCTGATCCACGTACCCTAACACGAGAGTATTGGCTCCTTCTAGAGCGTCTCCTAATTTGGGGACAATGCGCACGCCTAACGGTTCGACGCCAATGGCCTCGCCGGCGTCCTTGCCGACCAAGCCTTTGCCGACCGGGTCGGCGATACCAGCAATAGTGAAATGCCTAAGTACACGACAGTAACATGGGTTGATATTGTCGGGCGCGTTTAGGTTGTTCCCGTGTTTGGTGAATGATCTGTGTGAGTTGGTCTAATCCTCGTCGAAAGAGGCTTATGGCTTTTCGCCCATGTTTTTTTATGGGGA
>JAJDVZ010000145.1:0-8535 GCA_022825835.1 Candidatus Latescibacterota bacterium | reverse complement strand
TGGAGGCGGGTAAACCCAAAAAAGTCGCCCTGACCGCCTGCATGCGGAAACTGATTATCATACTCAATGCCATCCTACGAGACCAACAACCTTGGAACCCGACCCTACAAACCCCTTGACCGCCAAGACAGTTGCTTGTGGTCGCCCTTATTTGACAGACGCAAGGGCTGATCCTATGGAGCCGATAGCATATATGAGACGGTTTATAGTCAGCGCAGCAAAATCATCTTGTGCTGCGCACAGTAGGAATCGGCTTTGAGCGCGTAGAAGTAGAGGCCGCTTCGGTAGCCAGCCGCGTCCCACTCCACCTCATGCCGTCCCGGTGGCATCCGCCTCTCCACCAGCCGCGCGACCTCCTGCCCCAAGACATTGTACACCGTTAGCCGCACCAAGCCGGAAGTGGGCAAATCAAAGCGAATTTTGGTCGTCGGGTTGAACGGGTTGGGCGCGTTGGGGTGCAAGGCGTAGTGCTCGGGACGCGGCTGCGTCCCCTTTTGCGCTTCGACGTGCTGGTCAGCACTCAGTTCTAGCGTCCCTTCTCCCGCTAGCTCCAGTACGATTAGGTCGCTTTCTACGGCTGTACTCCGCCATTCGCCGCCGAGTAAGCGAGCCGCGCTCCATTCGTTCCCCAAATGGGGCATTTTTAACTGATAGCCCGCGTCAGGGCCGCGCACAAAACCCGCATAACCGTCTCGCTCCATGCTCACGTCTATCACTTCACTGGCGCGGAACACCGTCTCTCCATCGGCCAAAAGGTAGGTCGCGTCTTGCGCTACAAAGCGGGTAAGCTGCCCATCGACATAGCGGACATAGCCGAAGCGGGCGTCGCTGACCAAGCTCGCGTCCGGCCCAGATACAACGGCCTCAGACGCATTGCCGTTGCGCAGCCAAGCCAAATCCCGCACCCCGGCCAACGCCACCAAAGCCGCCTCAGCTCCTTGCGCGGATACAGTCTCAAACGTCGGCTTGGCCTCCCTACGCGTCCGAGGATACAGCACCGCTAGGTACCTCCCATCGACGCCCTCTTGCTGCACCTGCAACACCGCGTGGGTCTGCTCTTGGCGATAGTCAAAAGAGTGAATCGCCTCGCTCTCAAGCGCGACCCGGCCGGGCTGGTCGGGCAAAAACGCCAGCAGTTCGGCCTTGTCCCGCGTCCAACGCGCCAAGTTGCCCGTGCGCGCATACGTTCCCCCGCTGGTGCCGCCGCCATTGCCGTGCAGCCGCCACTCGTAGGCGTGGCGACGGCCCGGATCGTCGATCTCGTCGGCCACGAAGAAGTACCTGTGATCCGCAAAAAAGACCCTCCGCCTCAACTCAACACCCCGGTAGGCAGCGCGGACTTCCGCGTAGTCGCCAGCGGCACTCGTGAAGAATCCCTCGATAAAAGCGTCGTTGCGGTCGCCGATGGTCCCCACCACGGGCAAAATCCGACGCGGCGGCCCCTTGCCATCGACCAGCACCACGTTGTGATTGCGGCCTTTGTTGACCTTGTCGTGGTTGTCAAAATTGATGTACCCCGCATCTAGGGCCAGCATCTCGCCACCGGCGTAGAGCACAAAGCTGGTCCCGTCGGGATGCTCGTGCGCGAACCCGTGCTCGCGGGCCGTGCCGTTTTCACCGCGCAAGAGCATGTAAGTAGCCGCAGCCGACCAGTCGCTGCGGAAGACGGCGTCTCCAGCTCCCGGCATAAAAACCGACGGGCCGTGCGTCGGCTCTTGCGCGGGCACGCTGTCGTCGTACAGGGCAATGGCATCCATCTCGGAAAACTGGCGCACGTACAGGCCCCGCTCGTTGTTCTCCCAGTCCCAGCGATGGGTCCCGCCATTGGCTTGTATGGCCGCTAGGTAATGCCCGTAGAAATCGTCTAAGTGGCCGTCGTCGATGTTGGGCCGCCGACCATTGGGCAGCCGCAGGTTCAGGGACCACTCGTGCATCTTCTCGATCTTGGGATCGGCAAACAGGTCCAAGCCAGTGCGGTTTTTGAGCGCGAACAAGTAGGGCAAATAGACATCCGCGGCGTAGCGGCTGTAGAACGGCCCCTCTGCGTACCCCCCGTCCCTCCCTTCGATCTGGAAGTCGAGGCTGCTAGTGACCATCTCCAAGGCGCGATCAGCCCATTCCTGCGGCGTGCCCTCGCCACTGGTGTATTCGCTCAAGGCCATGGCCGCCAGCCCGAGGCCGCCGTACGCGCGGATGTGCCAGTTGTCGAGATGCGGCGTCTCGTGCAAGAGAATTTTAACCGGGAACAGCCCAAACCCCACCTTGCCAATCACGATGCCCTTCCACAGGCGGTCGGCTTCCTCGCCGAGAATCGACCGCATCTCCTGCAGGGCTTGGGGGTCGTTGGCCGCAGCATAGGGGTGCAGGATGTCGTACGCCACCGCGTACTGGGCCACGACCTCGCCCTCGTTGTGCGGCTCGCCCAAATCGCCGCCTCGCGGCGGGAACGCCACCCCCTGCATCACGACCAACGCGCGCTCGGCAAACGCAGCATTGTCGGTCATCAGCCAAGCGAAGGCGAGGGACTTGGCGTAGCGGACTTCGGCGCGCTCGTCAACAAAGGTCGCCGGAATGTTCCGCGCCCGCTGCAACACGGTCCGCCACCACGTGGCATACGGTTCGCGCTGGATGCGCTCTTTGAGCAGGGGAATATCTTTGCTAGAAAAAAGCAGGCCCGGATGCACTTCCGCAGACAGCGTCTGCGCGGTAGCGCCCACAGGCGCGAGAGCCAAGACGGCGCAAATGGACAAGGCGAGCATACGCCCTCTAAAAGACGCGGCGCAAATCAAAGCCCCACAGCAGCCCCAAGGTGACATAGCCCTTGCCGACTAGAATTTTGAAGCTGCCGACGGTGCGGCCTGGCGCATCGAAAAACATCCCCAAGGTGCCATACGCCGTCGCTGGGTCTAAGTGGCGATAGCCCAACCCGGCGAATAGTTTGCCTGGTCGGCCGGTAATCCACACCTCGTCGAGGACAATATAGGCCAGATCCCCACTGAGCGAGCGCAGCCAATCCGTGCCGCCCGAGCAGCGGTAATCCGCCACGCGGTATCCAGTCCGCGTATCAAAGCAGTAGGTACGGTTGGGATAGGGCCGGAAGTAACGCGGGTCGTAATCGTCGCCTTCGTGAAAGCTCACATCGAGCGCATTGACCGAGCCGATGAGGCGCAAGCGGTTGAAAACGGCCCTAAACCCCAAGGGAACGCGCACGCCCGCGCCGCGATGATCCAAGTTGATAAAACCCAAGCCTACCGCAGCATAGTACCCGTCGCGCTGCCGCTTGGGCACCTCTTCAGGCTCGACGTCTTGGATGCGCACGGCCTCGGCCCCACTCGCCAACAGCAAGCCGATCCAGATCAGGTGTATGTATGCGCGCTGTATCACCCGTTTGTCCTCTACCTATACAATCTATATTTCCCGACAAAAATGCCAATGGTCGAGGAGATTGTCTTTAATGCGGATATGCACGCGGCTACTTGTAGGTCAGGTCGAATACGGCGTCCGTCAACCAGCGCTTGAAGCCTTCGTCGTCTGCGAATTTTCTGAACAACTGAGTATCGTCGTTGATCATGGAGTTCATCACGCGCGACACGGCTTTGTCCAGTTCAATGCGGGCGTTCTGTCGGTCGGAGTTTTCCTGTGCGTTGCGGTACTTCTCATCGGCCCCCACGCGCGCTGGAATATCTTCGGTGATTAGGCGATGCACCCGGTCAGCATCCTCCCAAGGGATGTTCCCGAACCGCTCGTTGAACGCCTTGACGATGTTGGAAAGCCGATCTAACTCTGGATCGGACTTGCTACCGCCACCGGCGACCGGCACCGGCTCGATCTCGCCGTCGTCATCGGGCAGTTGGATGCTCATCGTCAACTGTTTCTCCACTCGGTAGCTATCCATGTCGATGGCTTCGAGAATACCCCTCGACATATCCTCCTCCCTCGGAGCGGGTAGCTTCGGCACCAACAAGTTGAGAAAGATCGCGCGCTTCTCCCACTCTGCATTGGCGTACGGCAGCACCATTGAGAAGAATCCATAGGTGCGGATGAAGGATTTGGCCTTGCCCTTGAAATCGACCTGACCACTCTCATCCAACTCTTCCCGGTACGCCGCCACGCACGTGTCGAGAATCGGGTCGAGGCGATCGCGCTGCTCGCCCTGTAGGTAGCGGTTCACCAAGTCATCTACTTGCTCTGGTGCATAGACTTGAAAGCCGTCGAGGTCCGCTTGCAGGTCGTGCAGTTTATTGGGGTCGGTTTCGTCGGCGAGGATCGTGGTGCGGTAGTACGGCTCGAATGCCTCTCGAGTCGCGTCTGCGTCGTTGGCAAAGTCGAGGATGAAGACATCGTACTTCTGCGGGTGCGCTCGATTGAGGCGCGACAGCGTCTGCACCGCCTTGATGCCGGAGAGAATTTTGTCCACGTACATCGCGTGCAGGAGCGGCTCGTCGTAGCCAGTCTGGAACTTGTCGGCGCAGACCAAGAACCGATAGGGCTCTTCGCGTATCTTCTCGGCGATTTGCCCCGCTGGAAAGCCGTTCAACGACGCTTCGCTCACCTTGGCACCGTCGTGCTCGCGCTCGCCCGAGAAGGCGATGATCGCGCGATGCGGACTCTTGCGCTCCACCAGATAGCTTTTGATCGCCTCGTAGTACTGAATTGCGCGGTCAACGCCGCTGGTCACCACCATTGCCCGCGCCTGCCCGCTGATCTTGCCGGGCGTCAGCACCTGCTCGTGAAAGTGGTCCACCATTATCTCGGCCTTGAGCCGGATCGCGTAGTCGTGGCTCTCGACATAGCGGCGCAGTTTTTTCTGCGCCTTGTTCGCGTCGAATTTGGGGTCGTCTGCCACCGTCTTGGCGAGGTGGTAGTAGCTCTGCACCGGCGTATAGCTGGCCAGCACGTCGAGGATAAAGCCCTCCTCAATCGCCTGCTTCATGGTATAGGCGTGGAACGGGAGATGCGTTACCGCGCCATCCGCTTGGGACACTGCCGCCCCGAAAATCTCCAGCGTCTTGTTCTTGGGCGTGGCGGTGAAGGCGAAGTAGCTGGCGTTGGGCAGCAATCTGCGCTCCTCCATCAGCCGGTTGATCTTGTCCTCAAAGGTGTCGTCGTCGCTTTCGTCCCCGGCTTCCAAGAGCGCCTTTGACATGGCCACAGAGGTCTTGCCTCCTTGGCTGGAATGCGCCTCGTCAATGATGATCGCGAACCGCCGACTGCGCTGCTCATCACCGATCTCGTCGAGAATGAACGGGAACTTCTGTACGGTGGAGATGACGATTTTCTTCCCGCTCTCAATGAACTGGCGCAAATCGCCGGAACGCTCAGCGTGGCCGACCGTTGCCCCGACTTGGGCGAACTGCTTGATGGTGTCGCGGATCTGCCGGTCGAGAATGCGTCGGTCAGTGACCACAATCACCGAATCAAACACAGGTTTGCCCTCTTTGGCGAGGCCGATCAACTGGTGAGCGAGCCAAGCGATGGAGTTGGACTTGCCGCTGCCCGCTGAATGCTGGATCAGGTAGCGCTGGCCAGCGCCGTGGCGGCGCGCATCCGCGAGGAGCTTGCGCACTACGTCGAGTTGGTGGTAGCGCGGCCATATCTGCTTCTTGGTCTTGCGGTTGGTGTTCTCGTCCTTCGTGGCGAGGACCTGAGCGTAGTTTTCCAAGATGTTGGTCAGACTATCTCGGGTCAGCACCCGCCGCCAGAGATAGTCGGTCTTGAGACCATCGGAATTCGTCGGATTGCCCGCGCCGTCTTTATCTCCGCGATTGAACGGCAAAAACTGCGACGCCTTGCCCTGTAGGTGCGTGCAGAACTTCACCTCGTGTTCGTCCACCGCAAAGTGTGCCACGCACCGGCCCAGTTCAAAGAGCTTCTCGCGTGGGTCGCGGTCGCGGCGGTACTGCTGCACCGCATCATCTACCGTCTGCTTGGTGAGGTTGTTCTTGAGTTCGAAGGTGACCACCGGCAGCCCATTGATGAACAAGGCGAGATCGAGCGCGAGCCCCGCCCGCTCTCGGCTGTAGCGCAACTGCCGCGTCACCGAAAAGCGGTTCGCGCTGTAGAGCGCCTTTGCCCGCTCGTTGCCGGCCGAGGGCGTTCCGAAAAAAAGATCAAGGGCGTGCGCTCCGTGCTTGACACCGTTGCGCAGCACATCGACGGTGCCGCGCTTGTTAATCTCGCCTTGCAGACGCGTGAGGAACTTGTGCCGGGTCGGGCTTTCCGCAGCCAAGTCGAGCGTCTCGGCCACATCGGGCTGGGTAGCCCGCAGAAACAACGCGAGTTGCGCCAAGTCCACGCAGTACTCGCGGTCATAAGCGGTAGGATCGCCGCAAACCCAGCCGGTGCCGTAGGCGGACGGACGCTCGTAGGTCTCGCCGGCTGCGTCTGAGTCGCAGGACGAGCCGGTTAGGGTGGTGCAGATGAGGGCTTCTAGGCCGCGTTCAGTGGTGTCGGTGGTCACGGGGAATCCGACGTATCGCGATGTTCAATCCAGCCCTTCTCCAATAGGACATCAAACGCCAACTTAATCTGACGTAGCGAAAACTGCCTCTTCCTTGCGTTCCAAGCGTAGGTGTGATTCACGATATCGTCGAAGACCAGTACCTTTTCTTCCCGAGCAATCCAGTGAACCGTTGTAAGCAGTTCCAAGCCAAACGACGACTCAAACCCTTCGACGAGGTCGGAAACCTTTTCAAAGCGGGCCTGCGTATCGGCCTTGTCCTCAAGAAATGCACGCGCATCTGCGAGCGCGCCCGGCACCAGTTCCAACTGCTTGTCAGGAGCATCGCCCCCATCGGCATAGCCCGACACCAGATGTCCCTCAATGGCTTTCAGCACATGTCGAAGGTTTTCGGCATACGGACCGTAAGGGCCTTTAGCGAATTTCAACTTTAGTGGCTCACCCGCAGCCTGCATGAAATACATGAGCTTATGTACTTCCAACAGTGTCACGAATGGGTCCAGCAAGCCGAGTAGGTAGCGATCCATCAACCCGACCAACACGGCCCGTCCGGCTGTCATCTTCGGTGCGTCGCTCAAATGTTTGACGCGTTTGTCCACCGGCCCCCCTGGCTCAAATATGACGATATTGACGTCCTCTAATTCCTCTAGAGCCGCCTCCAAACGAGTACGCACCTCTAGCCAGTCCAACCCGCCCAGCCCGCTACCGAGCGGAGGAATTGCTATCGAGCGGATACCCCGCGACCGGATTTCCTCTTTAAGCGAGACCAAACCAGACTCAATGTCCTCAATACGACTCTTGGATCGCCAATGCCGCTTGGTCGGGAAATTAATGATGTAATGCGGAGGAAGCAGCGTGCCCGTCTCGAAGACAAACACGCAACCCGGTTGCATTTCATTGTGCTTGCATTGAGCCTCGTATGCCTTGAAGTTTTCGGGGAAGGCTCGCTTGAACTGAAGCGCGACACCGCGTCCCATGATCCCGACGCAGTTGACGGTATTGACTAGGGCTTCGGCTTGTTCGGCGAGAATGTCACCGGTCTTGTACTCAATCATGGCCGTTCTCCTATGTCGTCAGTAATACCACTGAGGTCTGATTTCAACAGGTGGTTTGTGCTTGGCACCTGCAAGGGCCGCACAGGTCTGTTGGTAGAACTGTTTTGACAACACGCCGATGCGAGAAACCAGGTGCCAAGGGAATTGACCCTCAATTAGAAATTCCGCCTGCTTACCTTCCTTGCATCTCTGCCATCTTGTAGTTCGCACCGCGTTCCAGTCGATCTCGTTCAATCTCGCCAAGTCACACCAATCTTCAAAATAGTATGCACCGGCATTTGAAGTCGTAAACGCCCAGCGTAGTTTCTTTTGATTGGCCCAAGCAACGGTTTGCTGCAGATCTGCCTCCAAATGAACAATAGGGTCTTGACCGCCGCAATAGGCCAGTTCAGGATGATTTGCTTGGTAGATCAGGTAAAGCATGACAGAGCGGGGGCAGAAGTAAAACGGTACACAATCGCCCACATGCAAATTGGAATGGCTGTTCAGTGCATTCGTGAGTCGGCGTTGCTTGATCTTATTCATCCCTATGGTTGTTCCGGATCCGTCCTGCTGAACCATCTTCGCATCGCACCAGAGATGACCGTCACTAATAATTGAGGACAATCGGTCAACGTGGACGATGTGGTAAATCTTTGGATTGGCGGGTATTGGCATAGTCAGTTCTCATGTTCATATCCTTACAGATGCTGTGATTGACAGTATAATATCATAAAAAATTGTGACTTATTGTGGTATAAGCAATAAATGTTGGTACAAATGTCTAAACATAAAGATATAAGAAACAGATATTTATAAAATCAATTGCATCTGATTGCGTAATTAATTGCGTTTTTTAGCTTATTTTTTCTCTTTTGACGCAATTCCAGATGGCGGTCCTCCTAAGTAGGTGCCAAAAAGTTCGTTTACACAAGGTTTATGAGTTCAGCCAGAAATTATCAGCGTAGACGCCCGCTTTTTGCAATCGCTCCTGCGGCCTCAATTGCCAGATATACTGGCAGGCCCTATCAGCGGACTCAT
>JAJDVZ010000089.1:0-4623 GCA_022825835.1 Candidatus Latescibacterota bacterium | reverse complement strand
GGGGGGACTTCCTGATTCCACACCTTCATTAGGTTTTTGACCCCGTCAATGGCCTCGCTCGGCGTGTTGGAAATCATCTGGCCGCTGACAATAACCGGGCTGATGGAATTGACGCGGATGCCGAATTCCTTACCTGCCTGCACCGTATAGTTGCGGCTGAGGCCGAGCAGAGCCGCCTTGCTGCAAACATAGGGCGCTCCCACGTACAGCCCGCCCACCAGTGCAGCCAGCGACACGATGTTGATGATTTGCCGGTCGCCGCTGCCATGCTGCATCAGGCCGACCGCGCCCTGACTCATAAAGGCCGCGCCTTTTGCATTTACATTGAGGACGCGGTCCCAGTTGTCCTCGGTCATGTCGAGCAACTTTACCTCGCTGAGCAGCCCGGCGTTATTGATGAGCAGGTCGAGGCTGTCATACCGTTCGGCTATTTCAGCGTAGAAGGATTTGATCTGGGCAACATCGCTGAGATCCACGCGATGGACGCTGTACTCGCCACCGTAGGACGCAACGGCCTCCTCAGTCTCTTCTTGCGGGACAACATCCACCAGAATGGGGACCCCGCCACGCGAGGCGATAAAGGTCGCAAAGATCTTTCCAATCGTCCCACTGGAGCCGGTGATAATGCAGCGCCGACCCTTGAGGTATTCTTCCATCGTTACGTACTGCTCAACTCCCGTACTACCGTTCATAGTCTGCGTCTCCTAGTGTTCATTAGTTAGGATGCGAGTGATCAATGTGCAGGGCATTAAAAGACCCTTTCGCATACTAGTCAAGGAGCGGGACTCAACGACAACAAACGCCACCCCTCCTTGACTGGGCCGCCAAAAATCTCTTTATCCATACGCGTAAACCACGTACCAACTAAAAAGGAGCCAATCCATTGACCGAATCTACTCGCCAAAACATCCAGCCGGACGACCTAAAGGCCTTTTGCACCGCCGCCATGGTCAAAGCCGGCCTCAGCCAAGAAGACGCCGCACTAAGTGCCCACGTCTTCGTCACCACTGACACTTGGGGCACCTTCACGCACGGCACCCGGCAGATCCGCGGCTTGATGCAGAATGCGCGGCGCGGCCGTCTGGTCGCAACCGCAAAAGAGAAAATCGTCGCTGATGGACCATCCTGGGCCATTATCGACGCCTGCGACGGCATGCCACCCGCCATCTCCTGCCGCGCCGTTGAGCTAGCCGTTGCCAAAGCCCGCCAAAGCGGCATGTGCTACATCGGCATCCGGGGCAGCAGCCACTACGGTGCCGCCGGCTTTTACGCCAACATGATCGCCGAAAACGACATGATCGGTCTGTCCATGTGCAATGTGGAACCCTGCATGACCGTGCCCGGCGGCAAGAGCAGAGTGCTGGGGACCAACCCGATCGCCTACGCTGCACCCACCGGCACCGACCGCACCGTCATGCTCGACATTGCCACCAGCGCGGTTGCGGCGACCAAAATATTCGCGGCCAAAAACGAAGGGCGCAGCATTCCCGACACCTGGCTGGTAGATGAAGAGGGCATCCCAACGACCGATCCCACCGAATTTCCGGAAAAAGGTGCGCAGTTACCCATGGCCGGGCACAAAGGGTACGGATTGGCCGTGCTAGTAGAACTGCTGACGGCAACCCTTAGCGGCGCAGCGATGATGGGCAGCGTCCAAAGTTGGGTAGCCGACACGGATGAGCCTTCAAACCAAGGTCACGCCTTTGTCGCCATTGACGTCGGCGCGATGATGCCGCTGGAGGAATTCCACGCTCGCATGGACGTCATGTGCAAGGAGATCAAGAGCGCGTCGCCAGCCAAAGGCGGGACCATCTTCCTGCCGGGCGAGATCGAGTGGAACAAGCGGGAGCAAGCGCTAGCCGAGGGTATTGTCATGCCCGAGGACGTCTTGATCAGCCTGCGGGGGCTGGCCGAAGACAGTGGCCTCGACCCCGCGGATTTCAACCTAAGCTTGGGCTGAGCAGCAAGTAGGGGCGGTACGCGCTCCGCACCGCCCCTACTCATTTCTCTTCAAAGCCACCGCGACAACACCGTCTTCTGCCGCGTGTAGAACAGAATTCCCTCGGTCCCCTGCACGTGCAGGTCGCCGAAGAACGACTGATCCCAGCCAGAAAACGAGAACAGGGCCATGGGCGCTGGCACGCCCACGTTCACGCCAATCATCCCGCACTCCACACCGCGTGTAAAGGTCCGCGCCGCACCCCCATCGCGGGTGAAAATGGTCGCCGCATTGCCGTACGGGATGCGGTTGATCCAGTCAATCGCCTGGTCCAGCGTCTCGGGCCGCATCAGCCCCAAGACCGGGCCAAACAACTCCTCCGCGAACAAGCCATGACCGGGAGTTACGCCGTCGAGCAGAGTCGGCCCGACGTAGAAACCAGTGTCCGGCACGCCGTCGCGCCCGTCGCGCACCACAGCCAAGTCCGCCGAGGCAGCATCGGCGATGCGACCGACGAGGCGCTGCTGGGCGGCACCGTCGATGACCGGCCCCATGTCAACATCGTCGCGCAGCGTGTCCCCCACCGTCATCGTATCCATAGCAGAGGCCAGTTGGTCGCGCAGGCCGTCGCTGGCGTTGCCAATGCCCATCAGCAAGGAGCCAGCCATGCAGCGCTGACCAGCACAGCCAAAGGCCGAGTGCATAACCGCGTTCAGCGTCGGGTCTGCGGCCGCGGCCTCGCCGAACAGGCCGGACTCGACCGCGTCGGGCATGACGAGCAGCACGTTTTTGGCTCCGCCCGCCGCCTGACAGCGCTTACCCGTCTGCCCGGTCAACTCGTACACCCGGCGCGCCACCGGCGACGAACCGACAAAGGAAATCGCCGCAATGCCAGGGTGCCGACAGAGGGCTTCGACCACATCCCGGCCGCCGTGCACGACGTTCAGCACCCCTGGCGGGAGCCCCGCCTCAAGAAACAGCTCCGCCAAGTGATTGGCCGTAAACGGCACCTTTTCGCTCGGCTTCAGTACGAAGCAGTTGCCGCAGGCGATGGCCAGCGGGTACATCCACATGGGCACCATGGCCGGGAAGTTGAACGGCGTGATGCCGGCGCACACCCCCACCGGCTCGCGCGTGGCAGCGCCATCGATACCGGTGGCCAGTTCCGGCAACACTTCGCCCTTGGCCATCTGACCGATACCGCAGGCCAACTCGACGACCTCAATGCCACGGCGCACATCGCCTCGCGCTTCCTCGCGGGTCTTGCCGTTCTCGCCGCAGAGAATCTCCGCCAGATGCTCAAACTGCTCCTCCAGCAGCTCGCGGTAGCGGAACAAAACCCGCGCCCGTTCCGGTGCTGGCGTCGCCGACCAGTTCGCAAAGGCCCGGCTCGCAGCCTCCACCGCTAGATCGACTTCGACGCGGTCGCACTGCGGCGTGCGTCCGATCACTTCTCCAGTGGCGGGACGGTACACCGGCGTGTGGGCCTCGACTTCCGGCGTTATCCAGTGCTCGCCGATAAGAATGGGAATGGCGTCAGTTGGGGTCATTATGGTTTCTGAGCCCCGTTCGTCTCGACGTACACCGAAAAAAGCGACTGCGAACAGGTTATGAACAGCCTGTTTTTCTTTGCGCCGCCGAAGCAGAGGTTGGCGCAGGGTGCTGGCAGATGAATCTTGCCGATCAAGGTGCCGTCGGGAGCAAAACAATGCACGCCATCGTAGCCTTCGCCCCCCCAACAGGCCCCCGACCACAAGTTGCCATCCACATCCGTGCGGACTCCGTCCGACGAGCCAATCCCCATGTCCGCGAACACGCGCCCGTTTGCAAGGCGGTCGCCGTGGACGTCGAAAACGCGGATGTGGGTGGGGTATTCGGGGCCGTCGGAGCGCCCGGTATCGACGATGTAGAGCAGCGACTCATCCGGGCTGAAGCACAGGCCGTTGGGCCGCTGGAAATCCCCGGCCACCACCGTCGCTTCCCCCGTTTCCGGGTCGAGACGGTACACATTAGCGGCATTCTCAAACGCATCCCGATGTCCCTCGTAGTCCATCAGAATGCCGTAACCGGGGTCCGTAAACCAGATCGATCCATCCGACTTCACCACGATATCGTTGGGGGCGTTCAACCGCTTACCCTCGAACTGATCCATCAACACAGTGATTGAACCATCGTATTCCGTCCGCGTGACCCGGCGCGCGTCGTGTTCACAAGAAACCAGCCGGCCCTGGCGGTCGCGCGTATTCCCGTTTGTGTTGTTCGACGGCTTACGGAAGACCGAGACGTCCCCCGTCTCTTCCTCCCATTTGAGGATGCGGTTGTTGGGGATATCGCTGAACAGCAGAAAGCGGCCGTCCCCGAACCACACCGGTCCCTCCAGCCACCGGCCTCCGGTCCAGAGCATCTCAATGGCGGCGGTCGATAGTTTGTACTTCGCAAACCGGTCGTCGAGCACTTCGACGCGGCTGTCCGGGTACCTCACGATGTCCATCATATCGTTTCTGTCCCCTCAAATGATCCGATACCGCCGGATGTCTGACGAATGATCGCAAGAATCCAATAACATCCGGTTTAACGACTGGTTGGGCGACGGATGATCCGCGACATCACTTACAGCTCCCGCGGCCGCCATTTCCGCGTTATCCACAGGAAATACACGACGGCAAATTGCACCTCGGAAGCAG
>JAJDVZ010000137.1:0-30688 GCA_022825835.1 Candidatus Latescibacterota bacterium | reverse complement strand
GAGCAACTGGTAATCGACCGGACTCTGAAGCCGCTCTTCCCCTTGGGTGGGAATCGGCGTGCCATCCGAGGTCAATAGTTCAAAACTGGACTGATTCCGGTACGAATTCACCCCCAGCGTGGCAAACCCCGGCGGCGGCTCCACCATCGTTAATTGATCAATCCAGAAGGTGGCTCCCAGATCCCATGCAAACCAATCGCCTTTATCGCGCCAGTCGAGGTCCCCCCGCGAGGTCAAGGTCCACCACGTGGCTGCGGTTCCGTCCATGATATTGGCGATGGTGCGCGCATCGCGCCCAGTCCGTATGGTACCTCCCCGCTCGATCGTCCCCGGAGCAATGTTGTCGCCTATGGCCTCGACCTCGACGGCTGCCAACGCTGCATCTATACTTTTGGCGTGAGCGACGACGCGGACGTACTGGATGGACCTATACTCCAAGGTATCGCTGGTCGCCAAATACTCGCCGGTCGCGTTGCCCAACTCCGGCGTCATAAGGTCGTACTCTATCACCGTCTCCCGGCTGGGCTGAGTCGTGCCGCCCACTCGGTCGTAGCGGAAGACGTCTTGGCCGGTGAGAAAAGGCGTTCCTTCGGTGACAAAAACGGAAAACTCGCGCAGCGGCCGCGCCTCTTCGGTATCGGGAAAGGTCAGCCGGATCTTTTTCGCTTGGACGAGGCGGCCCAAATCGATCTCAACCCACCAATCGTCGAGCGGGGCCTCTTGGCTGGGTTGCCACCACGTAGTGGCCGCGCCATCGAGGATATGGTCAGCTTGGTCGATGTGGGTGCCCGCACCGCGGACTCCTCCCTGCACTTCTTTCCCTTTGGCATTTAGGTGAATGAATTCGGCCGCATCGGCAACGGCGTCTATATTGCGCCGGAAGTGTCTCAGGGCCACGCTGCCGTCTGCCGCTAGCGATAGCACCCCCTGCGGAAAAGTCCATTGCTCCCACTGGTCTTGGCTGTTTATGAGCAGCGTTCCAGCGCTTGTTTCCCCAAGCGGAAAAAGCGCCAACAGTGTTAGCAAGTATATCCGTTGCAACATGCTATCCTCGGACTATAGCAATCCGGCAATGATCTGAACGATTCGAGCTGCGGATCGTCTTGTGCATCCTATTCTGCGTCCATCTGCGGATTCAATACGCTACCGACACCGAACGAAATTGCTCTGATACTTCCTTGTCCGCATCTACCTTTATGTGCAAAAGGTAGATGCCCGGCGGGACCAGCGCCCCTTGGTCGTCGCGCCCGTCCCATTGTTCAGTGTAAAAACCCTTGTTGAATTTCCCGCTCACCAACGCCCTGACTCGCTGGCCCGTAAGGGTATAGACTCCGATCTCAGTGGCGGTATCTTCCACACCCAGTAGCGAGAACGAGATGTCGAGTTCGTCGTTGATGCGGTCGCCATTGGGAGTCAGGACCGACGAAGCCAATGCGACCTCGGAGAGCGCTTCTATGGAAGTTCCCGTGGCGAAGACGCGGATGTCGTCGCTATGGAGCGCTGCACTCGCGTCGCCAGGGTCAATCGACTGGGGCAGGTTTTTCCCCTCCAGTTCCAACACCTCGCCGAGGAAGTAGGTAGTAAAATCCAACAAGGCCGTGCGAAAAGTCAGCCGCAGATGCTCCTCGCCATCGGCGCGCACCACTTTATGCGAGGGGAAATACACCGCTAAAACCCCATCGGCGAAACGGACGCTGTCGGGGACTACCTCCTCTAGCGGCTGACCAATCTCCAGCTTGACGAACTCGGCCTCGGCTACAGTATTGAGTCTGATCGCATCGAAGCCTAGCTGGCCATTGGAACCGAAGCTAGCCAAAAGGTCGTAGATAAATGTCGTGTCCTGGCCAGCCGGCG
This sequence comes from Candidatus Latescibacterota bacterium, assembly GCA_022825835.1. Classification (GTDB taxonomy): domain Bacteria; phylum Latescibacterota; class UBA2968; order UBA8231; family UBA8231. The sequence continues at coordinate 28,834 of JAJDVZ010000137.1, read as the reverse complement.
CTTCGGGCACCTGGTCTTCCCCCCCGGCCAAACCCACTTCGCCGACAAGTGATTCCACAAGGAGCGGCGAGTACTCAATCGCTACGGACTTTACCTGGCCGAAGGTGTGGAAATCCTCGGCTACCATGCTGAACTGAAGCTGCATATAACGCCGCGCATCCGGCGAGCGGAGCAATTGGCCGGAAAGGTCGTAGGGCGTTGACCAGAAACTCCAGTTTTGCTCGTCGAGCTTGATCGACGACTTGTCGCCGGGACGGTTTCCCTGGACAAAGGGCGATTTCTCCAGCGCCTTATTGTAAACCGCTTCCTCTACTTGCCGTTCCGCACCTATGTCGCTGATGATGTAGTACGCCTCCGGGCTATCGTCCTTGCCAGTGCGCGTTTCCAACACCAAGCTAATAGGCGCGTCCGGGGCCGGAATGGGTTCTAATTCGTCCGGCGTTTTGCGAAACTTCTCAAACTCCCAAAAAATGCGCCCGAAATTCACCGGCGCTCCCAAGTCGATAACCGCGGTGCGATAACTAGTCTCCGGCGCAAAACCCTCGCCGTACACCTCAATCTCGCTCAGCATGTACACCTGTGCGATCAGATTGAAGGCAATGCGCAAAAAACGCAGAGTCTGCGTGGGAAAGCGGACATCTATAACGCGGTCGGAGTTGACGAAGGTGCGCGATAGTACCTGTTCTAATGTGTGAGGTCTGTCTTCTTCGCTGAGCAGGAGAAAATCCACCGATTCTCTGGCGCTCGATATTTCATAGGCCCGGGGGAAGCGCTGCTTTCTCAAGCCTCCGCCTTCGTCTAGTCCGGTAGCCGGGGGATAGAATACCACGCGGTTTATGGGAATGGGAAACGCAAAGTCGAAAGTGTATATATCTTCCCGGCGACCCCCACCCACTACCGACCAGCGCAGCTTGGTCACCGTAGTGTGATCGCCGTCGATGACCTGAAAGGGTGCCGTGTGGTAGAGAGGCAGAATGCTGGTCCAGAAACGGGGCGTTACCCCCAGTTCAAAATCGTCCCTTTTGGGCTGCTTGCCTAGCTGCCAAGTGCTGCCCAGAATCGTGGTGTATTCGCCGCTTTCCGTGCGGGGGCCGGCGATGATATTCTGCTGCGGCAAAAGTTCAAGGGGCTGTAGAGCACCATCGTTTGGGACCGTCTCCAAGCCTACTATTCGCTCGCCCAGTTCATCCCATGGCACCCCGCCCTGTCCGAGGACCAAAGTGTGGATCTCGGCCCGCAGCGACTCGGTGCCGCTCAACAACACCGCAGCAACGGCAATGAAAGTAATTTTCATTCGTCCAAACTCTGGGTTGCAATCCCCGTATGTTAGATGGGATCGCTTGTCTAGGGTGAATCAGCAGGTGAGTGGCTTATGTTGAGATGTAGGCGACAGAATATACGGCAGAAAGACGGCGCTATAAAGCCCTCGCGGTCGAGGGGAATCGCTTGTCACTGTTGATCTTATGCCCTAGAATTAGAATTTGCCTCATAGCCGACACAGACTAGCGATAACACGACATGACTAATGCCACGCACGCCCTACTACTTCCCAACCAAGTTGACGAGGCCCTCGCCGCGCACTTTGCCGCACTCGGCGTCGGCACAATCGCCGCCTACAAGCTCTGGTGCCACCGGCACGGCCTGAGCACGGCGTTAGATAAGACGCCACAAGAGCGGGCTGAAGAGCGGGTGTTTTTCGCCTCGTTGCAGCCCTCGGTAGATCCAGCAGCCAGCAAAGAGCACGACCCGCGCCGCGCCGCACTAATCAACCGGCTGTTCAGCGGCGAGTTAGAGAACGAAAAGCTCAACGACCTGCTCTCGCGCCTGCGCGTCGAACGCAACGCGCTAGCCAGCGCCCCAGACGCCCAAGAGGCCCTAGGGTGCCTAGTCCTGCACGTCGAAAAATACGGCCATTTGCTGCGGCCCATGCCCGTGCTCAAACGCCTCGGTGCCAACCGCGCCAACACCTATATCGCCGCCCTCGGACAGCTCGCACGGCACCACCGCGACTGGCTGCGTCCAGCAGAGGCGTGGCGACCCAACACGGCCAAGGAGCGGCCGCAGTTTCAGTCGCTGGCACGACACCTGCTCGCCCGCTACGAGGTCCCCGCACCCATGGACACCGCTTGGCTCCAAGGGCATACTGCGGAAGCCTATCAACAACAAGAATGGTTCAAGCACGTAGCCGGTGGCCAAAACTTGCGTACCGCCGGTGTGCCCATGAAGGTCACCAAGCGCATGGCGCATATCTTCATGCAGATGAACCATCCACACCATACCCTGCTTCAAGCCCTGCGCATCGCCCAAGCGGAGGCGCTCGGCGGCGATTCCCACTGCTCTTGGTACGTAGCCGCAACGCCGCTAGGCGACTCATTGGAAAACGAGGACTTCTGGATCTCGGTCGTCCACTTCTACGTCAACAACTATCCCATGCTACACCGCACCTACTTCCTGCCGGTTTACGACTACATCCGCCACCAGAAGTACCTACCCCAGCAGATTGCGCAGCCCGACGGCACCCAAATCACAGGGCCACCGCCGCAACCCAACTTCTGCATGAAGGGCCGCAGCGCCGCCAAGCTGCTCAATCAAGTAGATGAGTGGCACGAGACGTTGTCGGGCGCAGAAGACGTGCCGCTCAAAACGTGGGCGGCTACGGGTTTGGCTGGCTTCCACCTCGAAGAATACGACTCGTTACTCAAGTGCAACCTCGTCTGGACCATCTACGAACTCTGCACCTCGCAGCAGCTCCAAGCTGAGGGCCGCATCATGGGCCACTGCGTCTTTTCCTACACCGACCAGTGCCTTGCTGGCGACACCTCGATCTGGTCGCTGCGGGCGCTCAACGCCGACTCTGAGGAGGCCCTCGAAAAGCGCGTCCTCACCATCGCCGTTGACAACCGCCAGCGGGCCGTCACCCAAGCCCGAGGCAAGTTCAACATGGCGCTCAATCAGCGAGAGCGGCTAGAGAAAAGACGCCGGGCCGGTTCTCTATACGTGCATTTGTTGCGCGAGTCGGCGCGGATTTTGCGCTTGTGGAGCGATAAAGTGGGATTGGTGCAGAAGAGTACGTAGGGCGATCCGAATCGTCCCTACGGCGACCGTCGAATTCAATACGCCACACCGAGCGTCCTAGCCAACACCTCTTCCCCCGATTCAGTCTCAGCCGCAATGCGCGCGATATAAGCCCCTGGAGGCACCAGCTCACCGGTCGCATCGCGGCCATCCCAAGTGTGCTCGTAGGCTCCGGCGGACAAGGTGTCAAAAAATAGCTGACGCACCCGGCGGCCAGCCAAATCGTATATGCCGATCGAAAAATCGACCTCCTGCACCAGACGCAGGACTTGGAAAACAATGCGACTCTCTTCATTGACGCCATCCCCATTGGGCGTACACACCGCCGGTACGATCTGCATCGCGGATAAAATCCCACCCCCTTCGGCGTTGGAGAAAAAGACCCGGTTGGTGTTGGTGCCAACACTCGAACTGGCATCGCCAGCAGCGACCGGCTGGGGCAAACGGCCCCCAGAGTCGATTAGGTGGCTCACCAAATCAGTGGCATAGACCAGAATAGCCGTGCGAAAGGTAATGCGCAGCGGCTGATTGTTGCTCGGCGTGACCCGGTTCGATGGGAAGTACAACATCAGCCCCTGCGCATCCGCGTGGACGCTGTCGGGCATCACTTCGACAAGCGGTTCCCCCATCTCGAATTTGAGCAACCTCGGTTCGGTTTGGGTCGCAATGTGCAAGCCATCGAACCCAACCTGCGCATCGCTGCCAAATTCCGCCCGAATGTCATAGGTAAAAAGGGTGTCTCGGCCCGCTGGCACCGCAACTACACCACCGGGCGGGAACGGATCTGCGAGAACAGCCACCTCGCCTACGGCGCGGTCAGCCAGCGGCAGTGAGTAGCTAATAGCCAAGCTATCGATCTGGACGAGATCGGTAGAAGTGCCGCGAAAAAAGAGCTGGAAATCGAAATACTGCCTCGGGCCGGGCAGTTCGAGGGGATAGGTAAAAGTCCCGGTCGAATCAATGCGGATCGGATTCTTCCAAGTCCAGTTTTCGGCATCGTCGAGGATGGAACCGCGAAAATCCTCCGCCAGCTTGGCATAGGCGTCTGCAGTCGTGGGCTGCTCTGAACCCGTTTCGCGATCGACGATTTCAAAATGGACCAGGGGAGTCTCGTCCGTACCGTTGCGCAGAGTCAGGTCCACGGACGCGGCGGCGGTCGCTGTCGGCAGCAGGACGCCGTCTGGCTGTCGGCGCAGCTTGGTGGCTTTGACCGAGAGCGCGCCGAGAATCGCTGCTGTGGGCAATTCAATGAGCTGGGAAAGATACGTGCCCTTGGGCACAAAACCCGTGCCAAAGGCTTGGATTTCCGCTATTTCAAACGGATTGGGCGACAGGATGCGCAACCTGATGAAGCGGATTAGCTGCACTGGAAAGTCGATTACCGTCCTCGGCTCGGTCTGTAGATCAACGCGTTTTAAGACCTGATAGCGCGGTGCCCCTTGTTGGGTATAGTCGCGGCCATCGTTCACGGAAAGTTCAAAGGCCCGGGGGAAGTCGTCGGGAAAGGATGGACTGGGGAAATAGACCAAGCGATTGACCGGAAAAGAAGCCCCCAAGTCCAAGAAAAAGATGCGTCCGGTCTGATCGGTGCCCAGCCCTTTGAAGCGGTCGCCGGAAGAAGTCTGCTCATCGCCATCGACCAAGGTAGCGGCAGAGCCTTCAATCGCAGCGTTATCCCAGATATGGGCACGGCCTTCGGCGACAAAGTCCAAGGTAGGCGAGTCGCTCCAATCGAGCGAGCGGAGGATATTGTCGGTTTCTGCCAAACCGATGGGACGAATCAGAGCCGGGTTTTGCATATCTACTCCCCCGGCGACCGCGGCCTGAGAATCCCAAGAAAGCCCGTCCCCACCGACCCGATAGCTTTCGACCTGTGCTCCGAGCGGCGCACTCAGCCAACATACTCCGCACAGAGCGAGGCTGCCCGCAAGCAATCTCATTCCTGCGCCCAATCTGCCGGCGGCTGATATCCTCTGAACACCTCGCGCTGAAAGCGATACGCCAGATCTATGGTCTCGACGGGTTGCTGCCTGAAGTCGAAGCGAATCGCCACGTCGCTGAGGTGAACGGTAAACTCATTGATATCGTGGGGTAACGCGGGAAACACCACATATCCCTCGACTTCCTGACCACTGAAAACATCTTCGGCTGGATACATGGTGCGGGTCAGAATCTCCCGGCGCTCTTGGAAGACGCTGTAGGCATTACCCGCATATCCGGGAATCATGGAAGCATAGAATTCGAGGATGTCCGTTCTGTTGAGCGGATCGTACTCGCGGCCAGCCTGTTGGGAGACGAGGGTTATGCGGGTGGGGTCCAGATGCACCTTGGGATACTCGTAGTTTTTCACCTGAACCGAAAAGACAGTGTACTTTGGCGGCGTGTAGGTATCGCCCAGCGGCTTCCAGTTGCCAAAGGTATAGGGGTTCTTGGAATTGGCACCTGCCGTAGAGTAGTCGGCGAATTGCCGGTTCAGCTCTCCGTCCGTCATGGGACGCAGGGAAACTTCAAGGCGGTTGAAAACGGCGATAATGGTCCCGTCGTCCTCGACCGAGGCATAGACTTCCTGGCTATTTTCGGGCGCAGGTTCGATTGGTCCTGGGAAATAGCGACCGCAACCGCCCAACAACAGCACCAAGACACTCAAGCATAAACTCATGGCAAAGCGCTTCCCAAACGTCCTACAAAACGCGAAAGCGGGGGAGTAGAGATAATCACGCCTCTCCTCCCCCGCTTGCAAAATAAAATGGAGAAATGTTACTCGTCGAAAGTCGCCTTAATTTTTCCCCAAGTACTGCCTTCGACCGCAGTGCCAGCGTCGCTGCCCCGGGTGTACTCATCTACCGTCAACAAGGTAAAGTCAGAGGCGAAATCCTGATCCCTATGCGCCCCGTTGACGTCCCCGGTGACTAGCTGATGCGTCCGGGCGGCACCCTCAGAAGGCGTCGTATCGGCCTCGTTGAGCTGGTAGGTAAGACCAACGGTCATGCCCGGCTGTAGGACCACGCGTTCTGTGGAGGCCTCGTCGTTTTCCAAGTTGACCCACAGCGGCATGGCGAACTCATAGCCTAAGGTGACATTGGTCGAGCCGTGCGTAGCACCAGGTGGGCTGAGACTGACATCGGCCTCAATGTAGGCCGTGGCCCACTGCTTGGCCGGATCGGCGTCTTTGCGCAACCAAGTCGTGCCGTTGCCGTAGGGCGTCGAATACCCACCGGGCACCTGCACGTGCATGGTCCACTGCTGCGCGTTTACTTGGTTCGGATCGCGGTACGGGCCACCACTGTGGTCGCCGTCGGTAATAATTTCGAGATCGTCCTCAAACCACCCGTTTTCCGGATCCGTTTCGGCCGCGTGCAGCGAATCGTCCGTCACCCGCACAAAGCCATAGATGCGGTTGTCGGGTGCCTGCGTCCAAGCGGTCCTTATGGAAACATCGATATCGCTCTTGTCTGGAATCACCTGCTGTACGACCTCGCCCATTTCGTCGGGCGTGACGATAAAATTGGGATCGTACCACGCCCAATCTCCGTCCTCGCCATCGGCGACGTACGTCACATCCGAGGGCCATTCCAAAGCGAAATACCCAAAACCATTGGCGTTGCTGTGCGCCAAGCACGTGCTCGCAGCCAACAGCAGAACGCCAAAAACAGCACAGACTCTCATGGTTAGCCTCCTTTTAGAGATTAAATTGGCTGTTTTGTTTGTCAGATATGCTCTTTCTGCTAACAACTAAAACCTCCTTTTTGAAGAGTTATACCATACGCCCTTTTGCCCGTTCAAGGTATTTAATAGCATAGTGGAAGTCAACTTTCACGACGATTGGTCCATGGAGACTGTCCCTCATGTTTAACTGCGTGCTAAGCGGCTTACTCGCCTGCTGCCTGCTCTTTGCCTGCGGCGGCGATGTCAACGACGAAGCTGACGTCCCCCGCAACCGCTCGCTCATAATGAACTGCACGCCGCCCAACACCTGCGCCGGTCAAATCCAAGACTACGATTCCTTCAACCCTTTTCTCCCCGGCAGCATCTCCAGCACCGGCCACAACTTCCTCTACGAACCGCTCTATTTCTACAACCCCTATGGCAAAGAACAAAACCTCATACCTTGGATCGCCACCGGTCACGAGTACAACGACGACTTCACTGAAGTAACCATCCACATCAGAGACGGAGTAAAATGGAGCGACGGCACGCCTTGGACTGCGGCGGATCTGGTATTCACAATCGACATGCTGAAAAAGAACGCTCCCGTCCTCAACGCCTCGGTCGATATGGAGCTATGGGTTGCAGAAGCCAGCGTCGTAGAAGACCTACAGGCGAAAATCGCGCTAAAATCGCCGAATCCGCGCTTCGTATTCGAGTATTTAACTAACAATTTCGGCAACGGCATCCCCATTGTCCCCAAGCACATCTGGGAGGGAAAAGACGCGAAAACTTTTGCCAACCTAGATCTCCAACGCGGCTGGCCCGTAGTCAGCGGCCCCTACCGGCTCGTTCGCTCCGAGCCTCAGCAACGAATCTGGGATCTGCGGCAAGACTGGTGGGCGGCTGAGACGGGCTTTCGCCGACTCCCCCGCGTAGAACGCCTGATCTATCTGCCCTATATGGACGAAGACAAAAGGGTGCAATTGCTGATCAGCAACCAAATGGACACCTGTCTGGATCTGCGCCCGTCCAATATCAAGACCATTCTCGACCAGAATCCCGACGTATCCACTTGGACCGGTCGCGAACCTCCCTACGGCTACCTCGATTGGTGGCCCATCGCCTTGGGCTTTAACAATCTCGAAGCGCCGTTTGCAGATGCGGAAATCCGCTGGGCCATCAACCACGCCATTGACCGGCAGCAACTCGTCGAGGTCGGCTGGCAGGGCGCAGGAACCTATTCCCTGCTGCCCTTTCCAGATTTCCCACCCCTGCGCCGTTTCACCAATCAGATCGAGGATTTGCTCGCCCGCTATCCAGTGGGCACACACGACCCGGCCAAGACCGCAGAGATCATGCAGCGCCGAGGCTGGGTCCTCGAAAAAGGCATCTGGACCAAGGAAGGCACGCCGTTCAAAATCACCATCGACCTGCATCCAAATCTCCACGACATCGTCCCCGTGTTAGTCGAACAGCTACGCCGCGCCGGCTTCGATGCCGGTTTCAGAATGACTTCCGATTATTACACCCGCATGACCGTGGGCGACGCCCGGGCCTTTCTGATCGGCAATGCGGGCAGCGTGCGCGACCCGTACTTCACCCTCAGACTCTATCACAGCCGCTACGTGCAACCGACCGGCACAGCCGCTATCTACTTCTGGCGCTGGCAAAACGCCCACTTCGACCAAATCATCGATCGCATGGCCGGCACAGCCCCCGACGATCCACAACTGCTCGAACACTTTCGCCAAGCCATGGAAATCTGGCTGCGCGAACTGCCCTCCATCCCGCTACTCCAGTGGTACCACAGAATCCCCCACAACGAAACCTACTGGCAAAATTGGCCCACTGCGGAGACGCCTTATATCAACAGCGCCTACTGGGCGCGCACATGGCTGCTGGTACTCCTCGAACTCGAACCTGTGCAATAAATTGCAAACTTCGCCCTTCACTAAGAACTTCTACCGCGTCCTTACCCTCCCCGCACAATCCTGAACTGTGGAGAAGCTATAGTGATAATCGCAGTCCTTTTGTTCGGCACCCTCTTGGGATGTGCGGAGAACCATTCTGTAGCAGCGCGAATCGCCGATCGCACCATCGCAATCGATCAGGTGGAACGGGTCTGGGACAAACTGCCGCAGGAGCAAAAACAGTCAAAGCGAGATGTCCTAGAGACGCTTATCAACCGCGAGTTGCTGTTCATAGAGGCTAAGAATAGGGAACTGGATAAGAGCGCACCGGTCCTATCCAGCTTAGAGCGCGTGCGCCGACAACAAGCCGTAGAACGCCTCATCGAAAGAGAGGTTAAAAGCCACATAACGATCTCTGACGAAGAAATCAGAACCTATTACGAAAACAGCGACCTGCACACCAAGCGCGAGGTGCGGGGACGGCATCTCATGGTAAAAACAGCGGCAGAAGCGCAGACACTCTACCAAGCACTCCTAGACGGCGAAGATTTCGCCGAGCTAGCCCGTCGTTTCTCCTTAGACCAGCAGACCGCTGATAAAGGAGGAGACCTGGGCTACTGGGACGAGTCCTTAATGATCGGCCCCGTCAGCAAGGTGCTCTTCTCCATACAGCCGGGCGAGCTGTCTGAGCCTTTCCAAGGCCGAGAGGGCTACTTCCACATCGTGCGCGTAGAGGACGAGCGGCCGCTGCCCTATGAGTCCTTAAAAAAGAGGATCAAAGACCGGCTCTATGCAGATCGCCTTGCCATGCGCACAGCGGAGTTTCGCACGAACATCAGAAAGCAGTTCAATCTACAGCTAGTCGAAGAAACTTGGTTGCAGCTAGTCAAGCTGGGCAAAACCGCCTCTCACGGCATCCCCGAGTTCGACGAGGCGCACTCAACAAAGCCGCTAATACGCTACGAAGGAGGACAGGTCGCGCTTGGGCAGTACCTGCAATGGCTCGTAGCAACCCCATCCCAACGGCGTCCCGTAACCGTAGATACCGCGAGCATCGCTCGTTACGCCAGACGCACAGTAGTCGATTCCGTACTGTTGCCGCTAGCCGCTCAGCAGGCCGGGCTAGCCGACGCCGAAGAGATGAAGCGCTACCTAGAAAAGCGTCAATCGCTATTAATGATCGAAGAGTTGCGCCGCCTAGAAGCAGAAGCGCCGATTGTCAACGAAGCTGCTATGCGGACCTATTACGAGGAACATTTATCTTGGTTTACCGATCCCGATCTGCTCATCTACGAAGCCATCCTGCTCCACCACGGAGCAGATGCACTCGACGTCGCCGAAAAAGTGCGCCAAGGAGCCGACATGTGGACTTTGGCCCAAGGTTATCCACGCTTTCACGACGCTTGGTTCCACTATAACATTTACCACATCCACCGCGAGGAAGACGAACAACACGCCCACTCCCCGCATACCATGTCGGCCGTGTTAGCAGCGGTCCGCAAAACCCCGGTGGGAAAAGTCGGTGGGCCTTTCTTGGTGCATTTCCAGCCGCGCGAAAAAATCTGGCCGGGATACATCGTGTTTCGCACGCTGGAGCAACGCCCTGCCCGATTGCTACCTTTTGCCCATCCCGAAGTTCAGCAAACCGTGAAAAAGATGGTGCGCTCGGCAAATGGCCAGCGCATTGAAGAGCGCTTTGATACTTTTCTAAGCCAACTGCGGGAGAAGTACGCAGAGCAAATTGAAATATACCCCGAGAACTTAGCATCCGAACCTGCCTTATAAATTCATCCTCACGAAAGGCATTCCATGCACATCACCAAAGTCGAAATACGCACCGTAGCTCCACCAGTTGACCGCTTCACTTGGTCGGACGACCTGCCAGATCAATACTCGACCAACACAGTCGTCCGCATCTATACAGACGAGGGCGTCGAGGGCGTAGCCAGCGTCTGGAACGCGACCTCCTTTGACTTCGAGCGCTATACTGCCGAATCCATACGCCACCTAGCCCCCATCCTGCTGGGCAAGGACCCGCTCTTGCGGGAACGTATCTGGCACGAGATTAGACCGCGCGTCTTTCCGCTGCCGCCCCAATCGCTGGCCGCCATCGACATCGCCCTGTGGGACCTAGCGGGCAAGACAGCGGGACTGCCGCTCTATCGCCTGTTGGGCGGAGCGCGCGACAAAATCCCCGCCTACGCCAGCACCCCGCTTTTTGAAGACGTCGAATCCTATCTGAAGAACGCCGAGGAGTTCATCGCCCAAGGCTTCAAGGCCATCAAGTTCCACACCTGGTGCATTCCCGAACTGGACCTCGAACTCGCCCGCGCCGTCCGCAAGCAGTACCCCGGCAACGACGTCGCCTTCATGCTCGACGCCGAGAACAACTACGACCGCGACGGTGCCCTGCGAGTCGCCCAAGAGCTCGAAACCATGGGCTTTACGTGGTTTGAAGCCCCGCTACACGACTCAGACCTCGACGGCTACCGGGAGCTGACCAGCCGAGTAACCATACCCATCCTGCCGTCCGGCAACTGGTTCCAGGATCTCCACACCTTTGCCGAAGCCCTCCATTCAAAGGCGTGGGGCCGCGCCCGCACCGACGCAGCCATGATGGGCGGGATCACCCAGACCAACAAAGCAATCGCCCTCACCGAAGCGGCTGGCATGAAATGCGAGATCATGTCGTGGGGATACAGCCTCGTATCGGCCGCCAACCTGCACCTGATGCTGGCGCACGACAACTGCTCCTATTTCGAGCAGTCGGTTCCCTGCGAACCCTACGAATACGGAATGCAAGACGTCATCCGCGCCCAACCCGACGGCTACGCTTATGCACCCGCTGGGCCGGGCCTCGGCCTCGCCGTGGACTGGGAGGCCATGGCAGCGGCCACGATCCATTCGATTGTCGTCGAGTAAGGTGCTCCTGAAGCTATAGCAGGCGACTCATTCACATGGAAACACTCTTCTGACGACGCGCGGATTTTATTTTTGAGTGCGTTCATGCACCCGGCCTCAATTATCTGCATTGACTACTTAAAAACAACAGGCAGATATAGAAAAAGCATTAGAGTTCTTCTATATTATTATCCGCGCAGTTTGTGATCTCTATTGTTAAAGGAACTACATGGCAGCACGACAAAGAGCCTACTTGGATGCTTCTGTCCCGAGCGCCTATCACGACGAAAGAGCTCCTGATCGGCAACGGCTGACCCAGGAATTCTGGTCTGGACGGCTCTTGGAATTTGAAGCTGTGATTTCTGAGGTCGTCCTGCAAGAGATTCTGGACACACCTGCTATCGAGAAACGACAGCTTCTCAAGAATCTGATTGATGACTTTACCGTTCTCGACTTCAATGATGAAGCCGGAAGACTGAGCAGTGAATTCATGCGGAGAGGAATCTTTCCAGATCGGTACGTCGCTGACGCTCAGCATGTAGCAATCGCCGTAGTGAACAGAGTCGATTATATATGCAGTTTGAACATCACACATCGTTTGAAAGTCTAAACCCGTCGAGAAGTAAACCTAGTAAACTCTCTGATGGGATATGGGCAAGTTGAGATCATTGCTCCACCAGAGCTATAGGAGTTACCAATGAGCAAGTTGACAAATGCTGAGCGGGAGAGAATCCGAGAAGAAGTGCGGGCAGAATTCCCGCACGACGAAATGATGCAGGAAATTCATTTCGTACAGCAGGTGCACTATCTCGAAACAAAGGATCTGCGTCCAGAGGATCAGATTCGCTACTTCAAGAGATCTCGCCAAAAGTAAACGATGTGCCGTCACTCACCGACCATAGCGGCGGTGAGACGATCCAAGGGATGTAGGCCCTGTCGCCAGCAAACCCTCAACCATCTATTTTTCGCAGACGGCGACGCCGATGTGGCGGTAAATACCGTCTTGGTCAACCTGTATTGTGCCGTCTCCCGCTCCGTAGATATTGCCTTGGTCGCGGGCCGAGTAATAGAGCAAATAGCGGTCGCCGTCTGCGAGGACGCACGGCGTTGAGGTGTAGCGACCGTCAAAGTGATCGGGATGGCGCGTGGCCGGAAAGGCCGAGCGCTCAAAGTGGTGCGTCCAGTGCAGACCGTCGGCCGAGGTCGAGGCATAAATTTCGAAAATGCCGTCCGCCACATGACAGCCGTACCACATGGTGTAGGTGCCGTTGTTTTCTAGGACATAGGGATAGACGACGCTCCTGTGGGTCTCATTGGCCACGACCGCTGGTTCTGCATCGCGGCTCCAGTGCAGACCGTCGGCCGAGGTAAAGCGGTAGATGTGGCGGGCCATGGCGCGAAAATCGTCGTCCGCCGCTGGCGCAGAATTCATCCACATGCGATAGCGGGCCGGGCCATCCTTGAGCACACAGGGGCGACGACCGCTCGGGTAGAGTGGCTCGGGATGAACTTCCCAGCGCCGGCCATCCGGGCTGGTGGCATAACCAAGCATCTGCCGCATAAGAGGGCCTTTGCTGGTGGTACCGAGGCGCTGGCTCATCACGAACCACATCTTGTACAGACCCTCATCGGCATCAAAGAGGACGTGCGGTGTCTGCCACGCTTGGCCCACGGGGGTCTCGCCCGTGCGCAGAATGGGGTTGTCGGAAAAGGCCGTCCAATGCAGGCCGTCCTCCGATTCGGCATAGCCCAAATCCATGTCGTTGTTGCGCGTGGCACTACTGTTGCCCAGATACCACATCTCGTACTGGCCATCGACCTTGATCACCGTGGGATTGTAGAGCGTCACCCGGCACCAAGTCTGCTCTGTCGTCATAGTCGAGAGCACGGGCTGAGACGACCGCTGCCAAGCTAATTCGTTGAGAAATGCATCCACCATCTTACCACCCAGAATCGTCACTCGCCGATCATAGCAGCAGTAAGACGATCTATGAGCGCATCATCGGCTGGCAACAGACCAGAGGCCGGCAAACGCCGCAGCAAGTCGGCCCAGCGGTCATACTGTGCCTGTGCCCGCTGCAGATAGGGCACCGCTTCCTCCTCGCGTCCCTCAGAAGCCAAGGTCACACCCACCCAGAACGGAGCCTCGCCACCCGTTGCCTCATCGGGCACCAGTTCGGTCGCGGCGCGGTAGGCATCCATAGCCGCCTCCATGTCCCCTGCAGTCACCCATTCGTCGCCCTCGTTGAGCTTGTGGTAAGCCCGCGCCAGACGCACTAAGCGGCGCAGTTCCCCCACCGGCTCGGGATGGTCTTCCACACGCAGATCGAACACGCGATCAACCCACGGCCTACCCGTATCCTCGGCGGAGACCACGAGAATGGCCGCCGACTGCCGGCCGCGCAGGTCGCCCCCCTCGGCCTCAGCGACCTCCAAAGCCACGAGCAGCCGCTCGGCCAAATCGCCTTCGGCATTTTCATAGGCTTGCGCCATAGCCGGCCACACGCTGTCTCGGTCCATCAGATTCGCCTGAACGCTGTACTGGGCACCGGTCTGATGGCCAGCAGCAGCAATGGCCCGCTCGCCCGTGTGGACGGCCACGTTCCCCTCGGCATCGACCATGGCCACTTGCCGCACTCCAGCGTCGGCATCCCCCGCAAGCAGAGCGGTGAGCGCTGCCTGAGCCGTCTTGCCCATGGCCATCAATTCGAGACCAAGCGGACCGTAAGCCGGATCAACGAGGGATTGGGTGGCCACAGCGCCAACGCCGGGACGTGCCCACGGAACGATAGGCCCCACGGAAAACCAGTGGGACTGAACGGCGACGCCGAGCTGACCGGTAAGAGAGTCGCGAGCGACGATGGAATAAGTAGCCACAGGTCGCCGCCAGTCAGGTGCGTCGGCCGCGACTAGCTGTGCCGTGACGAGAATTAGGATGAGTAGGCGCATGATTCCTCCCAAGTGTCGATGGATGGGATTAAGTATAGGCATCTAGGTATCAGATGCTTCGACTCCGCTTTGCTGCGCTCAGCATGACCGGTTCTGGTGCATTATTCCTAGTGTCATGCTGAGCGTAGCGAAGCATCTCATACCGCTTCTACTGTCGTGTATTTAGGATGACCTATTAACTTTTCTTGTCCTTTGCCAACGGCCCGGTCGGTGCATCCTTGCTGTAGAGCGACGATCCCCGCTCGTACGACACACTCACCTCGCCATTGGCCACGTCCAGTCGCGGCACGTTGTTATTGAACACATCGCGGTCCGGGCCGCGCATCACCGCCAACTGGGCATCGCTCATCCCCTCGACCAATTCGCCCCAGCGGTTTTCCGGGTGGGCCATCTCGCCGCCGCTGCGGTTGAAGTTGCGCGACGAATACTTGATCAGGATACCCCGCCGCGCAATCTCGCTCTTCCAAGCCAACGCTCCGTGCGTCGTGCCGCCGTCGCCAAAGAACAGCACGTCGCCGGCCTGCATCTCGACGTGTTTGACCAGCCCCATATCGTGGTCGCAAGTTCTCACCCCGGGAGGCATTTTGTAGTACGCCTTGTGGCTGCCCGGCACGCAGGCAAAACCCCCGTCGCCCGCCCGCACGTCCCTGAGTTGCCAAGTCACAGTAATCGCCTCGCAATAGCTGCGGCCATTGTGGTACACATAGCCACGACCGGGGTTGAGCGGCTCGTTAGCGTCGTGCAGCGCGTGTCCGCTAGTTCCCTTGACCGAGACAAAACCCGTCGCGCCGCCCATCCGCCCACCGCTGCCGCCCATCCAATTCAGCCGGTGCTCGACCGCCGGATGAGCGACCATCCGCCGGAACGGTTCGCAATACGGCTGGGGCAAGTCCAGTAGTCCATTCAACAGAGGCCGCCCAGTTCCCGCCAAGCTTTTGGATCCCCGCGCCAGCTCTGCGCCGACTTGGATCCGATCCTCAAAGCGATCCACCGCCTCGTTGGCCGCGGCCAACCATTCCTCGTCCATCACCCCGCGCAAAACCAGATAGCCGTTGAGATCCCAAAAGTAAAACTCCCGATAGTCGATGCCGCTGTCGGAATCCACCTGCAAAAGCGACGGGTGAAAGACCCCGGATTCCATCCGCGTCGTCTTGCCATCTGTCACAATCGTCGGCGGCGGAGTCGTGGCTTGATAGCCCGGCTTGTAGAGCGAGGCCCGCTGTTCCGTGCTCAAGTCGGCGTGCCATTCCGGGCGCGGCTCCGCTTCGGTCTTCGGCCCCGTCCCCGCGCTGCGGATCGCGCCGCGTCCCACGAATTCGTAACTCAACAGCCGCTGCCGTCCTTTCCCTTGCCACGGCCGCATCCCCTGCACAGTCGCCAGCGCCACGATCAGCAAATCCCCCGCCTTGAGCGCCGGTTGGAAAACAAGCCCCATATCGTCGGCTCCTGTCGCCACCTCCTCCGGCGTCGCCACATTGCCCTTGTGACTGCACGGCACCAGCGCAAAGCCGCCGTCCCCCTCCTCCACATCCTCCAGCGCCCACAGTACCCGCACCCCCTCGCTGAAGCGGCGTCCATTCTGGAAGTAGTACGCAATGGCGGGGTCCCGAGGCTCATTACCGCCAACTAGCGGCGCACTCGTGTCGCAGGTCTCCTCGCACCAAACTTCCGGGGCGCAGTCGAGGATAAACCCCTGGCCGACGAGTTGGTTGAGATACCACACCAACGCCGGATGCACCAGCAAGTCGCGGAACGGCTCCCGCGCCTTCCCCGGCCAACCCAGCATCCCCTCCATCGCCCCCACGGCGTCGATCTCCCTATTGAGCCGCTCGACCTCCGGCCGAGTCAATGTCCCCGGCACGTGCAAATACCCAGCCACGTCAAAACAGTAATTCTCTTCATTGGTCATCACTTCGCGGTCCATTGGACACCTCCTTTGTCCGGTGTGGTGTTTAGGCTGCCACGGAATCGCTGACCTCAACCGCAAGGCGTAAGCCCAACTCGCGCAGAACCGCGGTCAAACTTAAGAGTTGGGGATTACCCTGGTCGGACAGCATTCGATACATCGACTCGCGGTTGAGCTGAGCGCCCTCTGCGAGTCGCTTCATGCCGTGGGCTTCGGCTACATCGCGCAGCGCAAGGAGGAACACATCAGGGGAGCCATCCTCAAGAGCAGCAGTCAAATACGCAGCCGCTTCGCTGGGATCTCTGAGATCCTCAAGTAGCCCTTCTTTATACGGGCGAGATGCTTTGCTCATAATGACCTTCTTCTATAGTCGCGCCAGAAAATCCGCGCCTGTTCAATGTCCCGTGACTGGGTTCTTTTAGTACCGCCGCAAAGCAACAACACAAGGCGGTCACCTGCCCGACCGAAATAGACCCGGTAACCGGGACCGTGGTCGATGCGTAGCTCGTGCAGACCACCACCGAGCGAGTTGGTGTCGCCGAAGTTTCCCAATCGCAACCGCGCCAGTCGAGTGCGAACGCGAGCCCTAGCAGTACGATCCCTCAAGTTGCGAATCCATTCCGAGAAGGGCGACCGACCTTCTTCTGTCTGATATACCTCGACCTCGTGTGATACTGCCTCTGACATGAGAAAAGTGTAGCCGAAAAGCTACAATGCCGCAAGGATAGCTAATAATTATGGACGCCCCCCTACCAACGCGATATATTGCCCTGCCCATCAACAGGAGAACACGCCATGGCTCTAACCCCTTGGATCCGCATCGGCCAGCCCTTAGAGGCGGTCATGTCCGACTACGAGCGCATCTTCGACGCCTGGGAACAAGGCGGCATCCGCGGCCTTGTCTTTGGCCGTCTGGTCTTTGCCGATGAGCAGGGCCAGAGTACCATCCCCGCATTCAAAGGCGATCCCGCGCCCTACCAAAAGCGCGGCCTCAAAGCCGAGCTGCGCGACGTGCCCCTGCAACCCGACAAGGAAAAGCTCCTGCACGCCATGCTGGCCAACGCCAAAAATCGCGGCTGGACCGTGATGATCTTCGCGCCCGCCTCTGGCACCATTGCCGCCGAGGGCCTGCCGCTAGAGGAAGATCCCTACGGCACGCAGGCACACGCTGCGTCTTGGGAGGACATCTTCGCAGCTTTTCCAGAAGCCGACGGCGGCATTGTCGATGGCTGGACCGAGTCTCCCTACGAGCTGACGTATCACCACGGCAACGCGGTTTTCCGCCCGCTCAACGACGGCCAGCGCCGAGAAGCAACGGCTAGAGGCTACGACGCTGAACGCTTAGAACGGGGCCGCCAGCATTTGCACCAGCGCTTCCAAAGCTTCACGCCCGCCGAAGTGGACTATTATGGCGATTACGGCGTACTCTCGGCGATGAACCTCTTCGACATCAACGAGGACGCGCTCTACTGGCTGCGCTGGCGACGCGAAGACGGCATCCGCCAAGGCCGCGCCTTCCGCCAAGCCATCGACGAGTTGCCGCGCCAACTGCTGTTGGGCAACGGCCCGCGCTCGGCGGTGTTTTCTGGCATGACCGCGCTCGACTTCCACGCCTGGGGCCAGATCGTAGATTTGCTCTTGGTCAAACACTACTTCTGGCATCGCGGCTTCGACGGGATGTACGGCACAGTTGCCCGCTGGATACAGCAGATTCAGGAGTGGAATCCGGTGTTGAGCGAGACACAGTGCTGGACGGTGCTCCGCGCTTGGCTCGGCATCCGCCTGCCCGAGGTGGAGTGTCTGGCCGACATGGAGTTGGGATTTCCGCAGGCGTTTTTCGACGAGGTGGTGCAGGAAGAAACGCGCCGCGCCATCGCCGCAGTCGGCGACCCGCAAAAAATCCTGCCTTGGGTCGATACCGGACGCATGCCTCACGGCGGCGATCCCATGACCTCCGGCGACCTCTACCGCATCCTCCAAGCCTCAGAAGAGGCCGGGCTACAGCGCTTCCTCTTCCACAATCACGCCCACCTGACCGCAGCCGAATGGGCGGTTATTTCCCGGATGTGCGGCACGGCGTGGGACGAAGACCCCGACGGCTACTGGCCTCCGGCAACGCCTAAACCTGGGACGTTCTAAACAGGATCGAATCATGGCCAAAAAACGCGGCAAACAACCTCCCATCCGCGTCGGCGTAGTCGGCGTCGGTCGCGGCCGTTCCTTCATGCAGGCGGCTGCGGCGACCGGCATGGAACTGGTCGCCATTTGCGACATTTGGGAAGAGCGCCTCATGGCAGAAGGCAAGGCGCTCAACGTGCTGACATTCGTCGATTACGACGAATTCCTCGGCTGCGACATGGACGCGGTCGTGCTGGCCAACTACTTCCACCAGCACGCGCCCTTTGCCATCAAAGCGCTCAACGCCGGCAAACACGTAATGAGCGAAACCGCAGCCTGCCATACCTTGGGCGAAGGCGTGGCACTAGCGCGGGCGGTCGAGAAAAGCGGCAGAATTTACATGTTCGCCGAGAACTACCCCTACATGGTCTTCAACCAAGAGATGAAGCGGCTCTACCAACAGGGCCGCGTCGGCGACTTCAAATACGGAGAGGGCGAGTACGTCCACCCCGACCCACCCGAAGTGAAACTGGCGCGCAGTTGCGGCCGCGACCACTGGCGCAACTGGATACCCTCCACATACTACTGCACCCATTCCATCGCCCCGGTCATGTACATCACCGACACTCGGCCCGTAAAAGTAAACGGCTTTGTCATCCCCTTTGACTTCGCCGACCCCACCCAAACGCTGCACATGAACCGCAGTGACACCGCCGCAGTAATCATCTGCCGGATGGACAACGACGCAGTGATGAAATCGCTGCACGGCGCACTGCGCGGCCACGGCAACTACGTCCGCATCCACGGCAACAAGGGCGTGATGGAAAACTGCCGCCACGGCGACAAACAGCGGCTGCGCGTGTGGTACGAGCCGTGGGAAAAGCGCAAGAGCGATCCAGTCGAAACGGTGTACAGTCCCAACTTCCCCGTGCATCACGGTCTAGCGGCGCGCGCTGGCCACGGCGGCGGCGACTTTTTCACCAGCTACCACTTTGCCGAGGCCATCCGCACCGGCGAGCCGCCCTATCTCGACGTGTACCGCGGCATCGACATGAGCATCGCCGGAATCCAAGCGTGGCGTTCGGCGCTGAACGATTCGGCACCAATGGAAATACCCGACTTCCGCCGCGAATCAGTGCGCAGAAAATACGCCAAAGACGACTGGTCTCCCGACCCCGAGCGCAAAAAGAAGGGGCAACCGCCGAGCAGTATTTTGGGTGCAATCGAACCGGACGCCGCAGCGAAAAAACTGGCGAGCAAAGTCTGGGCAGACCAAGGCTATCTGGGCGATTGATTCCGCTGCTCTACCGCCCGACTGCATCGTCGCCCTTGAAGCGATAGGAATGCGGCCATTACTGACATTGTGCTGCCCGCGGCCGCGCAGAGTGGAAGTTTCCCCTCAAAAATCCATCGTCGGCGGCCCATCGTAGCCAATCCTCTGCCACCCGGCGACATCACCACCCCTGAGACGGTATGGATGCGGATACAGCTTGAGCGTGCGATCCGCAAACGGCAGCGACACCCGCTCGTGTCCCCGATGGGCTGAGCGCACTAAGGCGATGGCTACTTCGAGCGAGTGGCGGTAGTCGTCACCGCTGCTATACGGCTCAGTGCCGTCCCGATAGGCGCGCATCAAACGCTCGATAGTATAGGTGAAGGCGTCAGCCACTGGCTGATCTAAAAAGTCGGGATATACCGGAGAAGCCGCCGCGCCAGTTCCCTCAATCAGCACGGGCCGAGGGCGCGCCAAAAAGACCTGCCCGCGCTCGCCAGCGACCGAGATAAAGGTCGGCACGCGGCCATCCGGCTCAGGAGCGACGACCTCGCAGACAATGCCGCCGCTCAGTCCCAAGCGACCGTATGCAGGCACATCCCCTTCCTCTACAGGAGTGCCTTCCGCCACGTACCCCGGCACCGCCGGCAAGGTGTAGCCTTCCACCCATTCCACATCCATCCCGGTGAGGATGCGCAGAGCCGCAATCTGCACGCAACCACCACCCGACACCTCGGTCGGCAACCCGCCCGGAATCGCCGCCGCAGTCAACCGACCAATGTGCCCCTGCCGCACCCACTCGACCACCTCGGGCATATGCGGCGTCGCCCATCCGGCCTGAGCGCACCCGAACGAGGTGCCGTGTTCCCGGCAGATGCGAATCATTTCGTCGGCCTCGTGCAATTCGTGCGAAATCGGCTTCTCGCAGGAGACGACCCGCACGCCAGCGCGAGCGCAGGCCGTAACGCAAGGGTAGTTCTGACCCACCGGAACCACCGCAGAGACAATGTCCGGCACTTCGGCCGCAAAAAGGCCATCGAGATCGTCGTACACCTTCTCCACGCCGTAGCGCCGGGCGATGGCGTCCCGCCGCTCTCTGGCGCGATCGACGAGGCCGACAATTTCACAGTTGGGATGAGCGGCGTACGCCCGCGTGTAATAGCGTCCCCACGTGCCGGCCGCGCCGACGACAGCCACTCGGTATTGTTCATTAGTCATTGTTAGCCTCCTAATTGACGAGAATAGAGGTCGCAGTTATATTTTTGCGCGGAGAATGAATGATGCAGAACCTACGCGCCGAGCGCCACTATTATTATACCTCGCTTCATAGAGAGGGGTAGTACGTCCGCTTTATCGTCTCAACCGCGTTTACAAGCCCCTGATTAACAGGGGCTTTTTTTATGCCCAAAAGGAACTGTGATGAACATCATACCCGATCTTGAATTTCGCGGCTTGATCTACCAAGTCACCGACCTCGACGGCCTCGCCGAGCGCCTCGCCGCCGGTCCGATCGTGCTCTACAACGGGTTCGACCCAACCGCCGACAGCCTGACGGTAGGCAACCTCGTGCCGATCCTGCTCCTGCGCCGCTTCCAACTCGCCGGTCACAAAGTCATCGCCTTGGCTGGCGGCGGCACCGGCTTGATTGGCGACCCCGGCGGCAAGACCGAGGAGCGCCAGCTCAATGCCACCGACGTCGTGGCCGAGTGGACGCAGAAAGTCAGAGATCAGCTAGAGCGCTTCCTCGACTTCGACGGCCCCAACCCCGCGATCATGGTCGATAACCACGACTGGCTCGGCCAACTCGCGGCCATCGACTTCATGCGCGACGTCGGCAAGCACTTTCCCGTCCCCTACATGCTGGCCAAGGACTCAGTCGCCTCGCGCCTAGAAACGGGCATTTCCTACACTGAGTTCAGCTACATGGCGCTCCAAGCATATGACTTCTTGGTCCTCAATGAAAAATACGGCTGCGAGTTGCAGACAGGCGGCTCTGACCAGTGGGGCAACATCACCGCTGGCACCGATCTGATTCGCCGCTCCACCGGCAATCGGGCCTTTGGCCTGACCTGCCCGCTAGTAACCAAAGCAGACGGCACCAAATTCGGCAAGACCGAGGCGGGCACCGTCTGGCTCGACGCCGCTAAGACTTCGCCCTACCAGTTTTACCAGTTCTGGATCAACGCCGAAGACCAGAAGGTCATCGACCACCTGAAAACGTACACCTTCTTGAAGCAGGACGCGATCCTCCAACTCGCCGAAACCGTCCGCGACCAACCCGAACGGCGCGAGGCCCAGCGCACCCTCGCCACCGAGGCAACGACCATCGTGCACGGAGCCGACGCTGCTCGCCGAGCCGAACGCATCTCACACGCACTCTTTTACGGAGAGTTTCAGGACCTATCCGAGGAAGAAATCCTCGAAGGCTTTGACGACGTGCCAACGCACGCTATGGATCAGGAGGCACTAGGACTAATCGATCTACTCGTCGCAGCCGGCGTCTCTTCCTCCAAGCGCCAAGCCCGCCAAGACGTGCAAAACGGCTCAATCTACATCAACGGCGAGCGCTGCACGGACATGGCGCGGAGTATCCGGTGCCAAGATGGCCTACACGGCAAATACCTAATCGTGCGCCGTGGCAAGAAGCAGTACACCCTCGTCTGCTAGCTACTCAGGCCGCAAGAGCGCTAAGAATCGCTCAAAGTCCTGCGCAAAATCGCGCTGGATGCACACGACTTTAGCTGCTAAATCCGCCACCTTATCGGGGTCCAAATCCGCAGTGTATGCGTGGCGAAACAGATGGCGGAATCGCCGCAATTCATCTAGGTCGGAAGCAGTTTCTGCGGCTAGAAGCGCTGGACGGATGCCCTCGATCTCTAGCTGCATCCGCCTAATCATATCCGCGTGATACCTTGCTTCGTCGATTTGGTTCTCAAAGAATCGCGCAACTTCCTCAAACAACTGCTCAAACGCGCCATAGAGGTTGTGGAGCTGATACCCCATGCTGTCCACCCCTTCGGCACTATGGGCAAACGTACCTAAGCGTTTCTCGATGCGACTGCCGATGCAACTGATGTCTCGGACACGCGCTCGCAACCCCGCTTCGAGAACGGCGAAAGCCTCTTTATCCATATACCTTGACTCCAGACTGGGTAAAGGATTGAGAGGAAGGATGCCGGTCGAGGTCGATTACGTCCACCTCTCGGCCGGTAGCGTCCTCCAGCGCTTTCATTATTTCGAGCACGACAGACGAGCAACCTGTCACAGCCACGTCAATGTCGGACGACTCCCGCCAAGAATCGGGCGACCGCAGCGAGCCTACAATGTACGCGACCTCAATTCCGAGAGGTTTCCGTAGCTCCAACAGAGTGCGACGAACACAGTCGAACAACTCGGCTTGCTCTGCCGCTAGCCGCTGCCGTCGCGCTCTTATGGCCTCGTCGAGGATGCTAGTGTCGAACATACTTTCGCCGCTTGGGCTTTACTCCCACTCCACCGTGCCCGGCGGCTTGTGGGTAATGTCGTAGAAAACCGCCTCAATGCCCGCTAGTGCCAACAGTCGCTCGCGCACGTCGTCTAAAAACGCCTGCGGCAACGGGCAAAAGCGCGCGGTCATAAAGTCGGAAGTCGCAATCGGCCGCAGCACCACGCTCTCTTGCACCCCATCCGACGACAGGGGTAAAAGCACCGTCGGCATCTGGGTTACTTCCTCCATCAGCCCGTGGCGCTCCAACGCCTCCATGCTGATGGCATCGGCCCGGCGCAGCAGATCGAGCCGGTCGCGGGTCAAATACCCTGCTTTTAGGTTTTGCTGCGGTCGCGGTGTCGGCCCCAGCAGATAAATCACCCGATTGATCGATGGGAAGTTATTGGTCAGCTCGGTGGACAGCGCCTCCAGCGTCTTCCACTCCCTCTGGCCAGTGACCACCGCTGGATGCGCGTAAGTCCGCGAATCGCCCTGCACGCCGACGCTGCGCAACGGCAGCACATCGAGCGCTAGGCCGAATGTCGCCGCCACTTTCTGCGCTTCGACAAACTCAGCGCCACGCGCTTTGGTCTCCGCGCTCGGCCCATCGCTGCACAAAGCCCGCACCGCCAGCCCCGGCCCTGGGAACGGATGCCGCCAGACTAAGTGGTGCGGCAAGCCGAGCGTCTCGCCCAAGGTGCGCGCCTCGTCCTTGTAGAGCTGGTCCAGCGGCTCTACTACCTTGCCCTCGGCCAATAGCAGATCGATGACGCCGACGCGGTTGTGGTGTGTCTTGATAACCGCTGCGTTTTCCGTGCCGCCGGACTCAATCGTATCCGTGTAGAGCGTCCCCTGGCCCAACAGCCACTCGTCCGGGTCCAGCGCCAGCGCAGCCAACGCCCGGTCGCGGACGCGGATAAACTCCTCGCCAATCCGCCGCCGCTTTTCCTCGGGTTCGGCAATCCCCTCTGTGGCGGCGAGGAATTCCGCGCTGGCATCAACTACCTCCAGATTGTGCAGGCCCGCGCCCTTCATCAGCCGCTCGACCATCGCGGTCTCGCCCTCGCGCATAAAGCCGTTGTCAATGTGCAAGCCCAGCACCCGCCCGGCACCCAAGGCGCGGTTGAGCAGGAGAAACGCCACCGACGAATCGACCCCACCGCTGACGAACAAAAAGACGTTGCGTCCCTGCGCCTGCTCTTGGAGCCGCTCTATCGTCTCCTCGGTGTAGCGCTCCATCGTCCAGTTCCGCTCCGCGCCACACAGCGCGGCAAAGTTATCGAGGATTTCCATGCCCCGGACGGTGTGCGTTACTTCTGGATGGAACTGCAAGCCGTATATCTTGCGCTCGGCGTCGCCCATTGCCGCCACCGGGCAGTCCTCGGTCGCGCCCAAGACGGCAAACCCAGGCGGCAGAGCCGCGACGTGGTCGCGATGGCTCATCCACACCCGCTCGCGCGCGTCCAATCCAGCCAGCACCCCCTCTGCCTTGTCAACATGCAGATAAGCCGCGCCAAACTCGTGGGTCTCCCCCATCTCTACTTGGCCACCCAAGCGGTGGCAAAGCAGTTGGTGGCCATAGCACAAGCCCAGCATCGGCTTGCCCATCGCCAAAATATCGGGATTGTACGCCGGGGCTTCTGGGTCATAGACGCTGGCCGGGCCACCCGACAGAATCAACCCGTCGGCATCCTGCAAATCGGCAACCGTTGTCTCTGGCGAGCGGATCTCAGCATGGACGCGGAGACGGCGAATGCGGTTGGCAATCAGGTGGGCGTACTGCCCGCCAAAGTCGAGGACGACGATGCTCAAGGGGAATCTCCAGTGAAAGAGGGCGATGGCTGCAAATTACAACGCTTGTAAATGTGTAAAATTCAATGCTGCTACCTTTCCTCCGGCAAAAGCGGCCCTAAACAGATCCAAATCCACAGTGACCAACGGGATCTCTTCGGAGATGACTTCCAAGAGCGCGGCGTCGGTCAATCCAAGTTGCACAAATGCGTTGTTGCGGGAGGCAGTTTTACTCGCAACGACGATCTCCTCACTTTTTCCAATGATGCGGCGGAGCACCGCGAAGAATCGGGAACGCTCTGGGTTCGGATGTTGAGCGAGTAGATTAGAGGCTTCAGTTAGCGTGTTTGGTGTCAAGAATACCTGACCAGCCACTTGCTCAATTAGCTCGACCAAACGCCCGTAATCTTCCACCATGAATGTTCGCAGACGACGATGCTTGGAAATCAACGCTTGATCTGTCGCACCCACGACGAGTAGCACGAGCAGGTTGGCGTCAATGAATATCCCTTTCCGGCCCATTGGCTCAATTGTGATCAGCTAGAGCGCGGTTCATAACAGATATGACGCGACCGTCATTGTCTCGCACTCGAACGATCTTGTAGGAGCGCTGTCTTAACGGTGGCGGCTTTTTTAACTCATCAAGCACAGAACTAAAAGAAGGCGCGGGAAGATCCTCAGGTAATTCCCAAGGTCGAGAGAAACCGATAGTTATGTGCCAAACTTTCGCTAGGTCGTCGAATTCAACCTCTTCTAGACCGACATGTTTCACATTTTCATCAGCAAAAAGGTCGGTAATATATTCTCGCGCCGTCCGCGCGGCTTCCTTCACATCCATTGTGAGCCTCCTTTTTTGCAGACCTAAGCGTTGGCTCGGTTACACCTGTCCTTTCAGGCTACCCCACGAAATGGGTGCTACATTGGTCTGCTCCGAATCAATATACAACCCCGCGCCAATGTAATAGGATGCACCATCAATCTCGATGGGGGCCACGTAGCTTACCTTGGGAGATTCGTCTTCGCCTTCGATCGCTGGATTATCCCACAGGTATTCTGTAAAGCCGCCCCCGGCTTGTGCCGCCGCGATGTTCTGCTGCGTGACCTTAACGCCATTGCTGTCTTCTTGGTCGATGTTATTGGTGCCTTCGCGCTCAGGTTTGGCTCCGTGAAAGAAGCTCGTGCCCTCAAAATCGGTGATGAAGATATAAATCGGCCCATGCCGCCATTTTTCGTCGGTCCTGAAGGTCTCCAAAATAGCCGCCCGCGCCGCCTCGTCTTGCGCAGACTCCACCAAGCTCTTCGCTTCCAGCACGAAATTCTTCAGCGTCTCTCGATCTACCACATCCCTTGCGGCAGCGTCTGCTTTTTCTGCTCCACCGAGCAGCCCTATCGCAACTAGGACGAATGACAACATTCGGATCATGATTTTCTCCTCGTAGTTTGGTTAATGAGTGATAAATAGTACGTAAAGGGGCTTTAAGTATATAGTCAAGGCGCGTCGTCTCTTTTCGCTTTTAGTAAACAGACTGATAGGACGCGAGTGCGCCGCCAGACTATATTTGCTCGCATGACTTCTACCCCCACCCCATCCGAACGCCTGCGTCCCGAACTGGGCCTAATCGGCACCATTGCCCTCGGCTTGGGTTCGATCGTCGGCACCGGCGTCTTCGTCAGCATTGGCATCGGCGCTGGCATCGCTGGACCGTCAGTCATAGTCGCCATCGCCATCGGGGCGCTAGTCGCCCTCTGCAACGGCCTGTCCAGCGCCCAACTAGCCGCCAGCCATCCGCTCAGCGGCGGCACGTACCAATACGGCTATGAGTACGCCTCGCCAGCCATCGGCTTTACCGCCGGGTGGATGTTTCTATGCGCCAAGAGCGCGACCGCAGCCACCGCGGCGATGGGACTAGCCGGCTACCTGCTCAACGCACTAGAGCAGACCGCATCAATCACCCCGGTCGCCTTGGCTGCCGTGCTAGTACTCACCCTCATCGCCCTTTTGGGCATCAACCGCACCAACAAGGTCAACATCGCCATCGTCGCCGCGACGCTTTGCTCGCTGATCGCCTTCATCATCGTCGGTACCCCCAGCGCCCTGCACAACCTGCACCTGACCCCGTTCTTGGGAGAACAAGGCTGGTCGGCCCTGTTGCAAGCCAGCGCCCTGATGTTCGTCGCCTATACGGGCTATGGTCGCATCGCCACGCTTGGCGAAGAAGTGCGTCAACCCCGCAAGACGATCCCCCGCGCCATCGTCGCCGTGCTGCTCATTTCCATGATGCTCTACATCGGCGTCGGTGCCGTCGCCATAGCCGCCGTAGGATCGGAGGCATTTTACTCGGCCACGATGGAGAAAGCCGCTCCCCTAAAGGTCATCGCCCACACTTTTGACGCGCCCGGCATCTCTTGGCTCCTAGCTTTGGGAGCGATCACCGCCATGGCCGGGGTACTGCTCAACCTAATCCTCGGTCTGTCGCGGGTTCTACTCGCCATGGGCCGCCGTGGGGATATGCCCCAAGCGCTTGCCCGCCTCAATCGAGACCAGACTACGCCCTCTATTGCCGTGGCGGTCGTCGGGCTGGCCATCGCCGGGCTAGTCCTCGTCGGCAACATCAAGACCACTTGGTCCTTTAGCGCCTTCACCATTCTGGTCTATTACGCCATTACCAACTTCTGCGCCCTGCGCTTGCCAGCCGACCAACGGCTCTATCCCCGATGGATAGCCATAGTGGGCCTAGTCGCCTGTCTGGGATTGGCGTTTTTCGTCGAGCGCACGATCTGGCTCAGTGGATTGGGCCTGCTCTTACTCGGTTGGTGTTGGCACCGCGTGGGGAAAGCCTAGGTAGCCAGTTAGCGCATGGAACTCACGGCCGCGCTTGATCGTGTATATTATTTACAGGTATTGCGACCGTGTCATGCTGAGCGCAGCGGAGTCGAAGCATCTCGCTAACGCCAGCTAATCAGTGCTTCAGGAGAAGCTCCTATGTCTATCCCCCGTCTGATCTGGATCGTCCTGCTGACGAGCGGCATCGCCGCCGCCGACCAAGGCCCCTTGGCCAACCGAGGCGATTGGGCGTTGGGCGTGGCCCTGCCCTCTAATAGCGGAAGCAGCTTCAGCCTGTGGAAAATCCGCTCTCCCACCACCGCCGTGGGCTTGGAAGTAGGTGTTTCGTGGAGCTACGCCGATTCCACCCTCAACGCCGATGCCCCCAACCCGACCAGCCTCCAAAATCATTCCCTGTATCTACGACTAGGTCCTACTATCAAGCACTACCGTCCGCTGCACGACCGAATCGCCCCTTTTACGTATGGCCAAGTCATAGCTGGTTTTCGGGGCTATAAACGAGATATCGATCTGTATAGGCAGCGCGGCAGCAGCTCAGGCAATATAGGGCTAGCACTGGGATTAGGGGTCGAATGGTTCCCATTCCAACGCATCAGCTTAGGCGGCCAGACCGGACTGAGCCTAGGCTACCGCTACGGGCAGTACGATACTAGGGGCGATAATAACAGATCTAGTAGCAATTGGTCCCTATACCTAAGAACCTTCCAATCGGAGGTGAGGGCACTGATGTATTTTTGATGAAAGACGATGCCGCCACTTATCACTCTCCACTATTTGAGCGATGCGATGTCTTTTTTAATCCTTACTTTGCTGCTAAGTAGTTACCAAAAAGTCCGTTGACACTTTTCCCTTGTCCTCTCAGCTTAGTTGTATGCTTGGAGGCCACTTATGACTCAGTTTTCTCTTACCCGCCGCGAGCGCCGCTTGTTAGAGGCGTTGGTCGTCCAAACCA
>JAJDVZ010000160.1:0-14878 GCA_022825835.1 Candidatus Latescibacterota bacterium | reverse complement strand
AATAAGCCACGCAAAAGACGCGCTTTTGACCAGCCCAGTGAGCAAATCCTTGAGAAAGAGCGACGATGCGACTTGGTTGAGAAACACCGTAGCCGGGATGTCCAGCGACACCACGCCGATGAAGGTGCCGCCGAGGATGCCGACGAAATTGGCCATGACCGTCAAAAGCGGCATGCAGACGACCATAGCCCACAGCTTGGGCACCACCACAAAGCGCAGCGGGTCGATTCCCATAGTCTGCAGGGCGTCCAATTCCTCGGTGAACTTCATGGTGGCGACCTCCGCAGCAATGGCCGACCCGGAGCGGCCAGACACCATGATCGCGGTCATCAGCGGCCCCAACTCGCGCGTCAGGCCAATGCCCAGCAGATTGGCGACGAAAATATCGGCCCCAAACTGGCGGAGTTGGGCCGCGGACTGAAGGGCCGAAACCGCGCCGACGAGAAAGAGGATCAGCCCGACGATCTGCAGGGCCTGCGCACCAATCGCGTACGCTTGCTCGCCAAAGCTGCCCCGGCGAATCTGCTCGCGGCGGAACAAGGAGCTAACCGAAAAAACGCTCAGGTCGGCCATCAGGTAGAGAAAACCGGCAGCGCGGACGCCCCAAGCGCGGACCCACGCGCCGAGGCGTTCAAGAGCGATGCGAGGCGGCGCGGGCGGCGCGGGCGGTGGCGCGGGCGTGGCAAAGTCAAAAACGGGCTGCAAGTGAACGGGCAACCCATCGAGGCGGAGTTCCTTGTCCAAGGAGCCGGCGAGGTCGGGCAAGCCGCGCAGGAAGACGGCCCCGGCCGTGTCGAGGTGTTCGACTTGGCGCAAGTCGGCGCGGAGCGCGGAGCGTGGGTGTGCGGCGATGAGATCGCGCACTTGGGGGGCGAGCGCGCCAATGGTGTGTAGCGAAAGCGCACCCCCGAGCGCGAGCCCCAAGTCGTCGCTCTGCACCCACGGCTTCGACGAGCTCAGTCGAGCCGTCATAGCAAATAGCTGAGGCGCAGCAGGACCTGTTGCCTAGATTGCAGCCGCTGGACCGGCGGCTCGCGCTCGAAGTCGAAGACGACGACCACGTTGACGAAGCGACTAAGCGGCAAGCGCAAGCGGTTTTCCCAAGTAAACTCCCAAGTGTCGGTGTCCGTTGCCGGGATGAGGATGTCAAACTCCGAATCCAAGCTGGGAAGGCGCGAAAACCGCGACCGGAAAAGCAACACGGCTTCCAAGCCAGTGGCGGTCTTGTCCTGCAATTTGCTGGCGATAGTGCGGGAGGAATTTAGGTCATAGGTATCGGTAACATAGTGTTGACGCGCCCCAAAACCGACGCGCATGTCGAGGTTCAAGGGAAAGCTGCTGATGACTTGGGAGTTGATGCCAATACCTTGGCGCAGCTCAAGGGGGCTGAAGGGCGGCGAGAGCGTAAATTCGCTAATGCCGATTTTAGACTCGATCTGGTCGCCGTCGCGGACCAGAAGATTATGCGGCGGGTCGAAATGGTCGTCCGTGGCGAATAGCTTGGTGTTGAACACCCCGCGCAAATAGGGGCCGATTCGCTTGGAAAGCCGGTAGATGTACGTGGCGCGGATCTCGAACTTATCGACGGATTTGCGGAAGTCGTCGCCCTCCTCGCGGGTGAACCCCTCTTCAAAGTCCAGTCGCAGATTGGCGTAGTGGCGCTCGGTGTTATAGACGCTACTGCCGAAAATCTCGGCCGAAAGGGCCAGCACCGAACGATCGGCACCGATGGTGTTCTGCGAAGTAGAAAGCCGGGGCGAGCCGCTTAGCTGCAAGGAGGTCTTCCAGTGCGAGTCCGCTACTTGGGCGAGGAGGCCATATTGCGCCGGTGGGTAGAACCCGATGAAGGTATTGTCGCGGGTGTCCACCACTAGGTTGCGCTGGACCAGCTCGCCCGGCTCTAAGCGGACGCTGAACTTGCGGGTGGTCGATACGTTGTCGCCGACTCGCACTACCGAGTAAACGCCCGGAGGCAGGAGCCAAGTTTTGACCGCCTCGCCGCGCTCCTCCTCGACACCGAAACCGAGACCGTAGTTTTCCTGCGAGGACTCCTGGTACAGTTCATAGGATTCGTTGATCGATGTGCGGTTCTCAGACATGACGTTGATGACTAGCCCGGCCCAGAAGGGCTTTACCAGCGTCGTCATGCCCTCTTGGACTGGTACGGTGCGGATCATCATCTGGAGGTCCGTGCCCGAGCCGACCAGTAATTTGTAGTTGCCGGGCGAGAGCAACACGCCGGTGCCGGGGGAGGCTTCGCGGATGGGTCTGTTGCCCTGTAAGACGAGAAAGCTCGGCTCGTTGAGGGAGCCGGTCATCGTCGGCACGAACAGAAACCCTTTGCCCTTGGGAATCAGCGTTGGGTCCTGTTCGAGTTGGCCGCGTCCGGGTGGGGCGATCCAAGTGTAGCTATCGCCTCGGACTGGACCGACGAGCAACGGCAGGGCGATTAGGATGTAGAGCAGCTTGTACATACCAAGTCCTATGGAGCCAGCTTTCCCGGTATGAGTTCGTAGTACTCGGCTTGGGTTTGCAGCACCGTGTCTCGGGCCGCTGGTGCGGTTTCTCCGTTGGACGCGACGGGCGCGGGCCGCTGATTGTTGCTGAACTTGAAGTCAAGCTCCCCGATCGCCTTTTGCATCCGCTGTCCCAAAATCCCGCTCAACGCGGCCACCGTGTGTTTCATGGCCGGGGAAAACACTTGTTTCTCCTCGTCGAAATCGTCCTGCCATATCACTTTGCCATCCTCCTGCCTTACCAGTTCCATCGTCATAACGAGATGGACTGCCCACAGGTCGCCGCTGTCGAAGCGCTCGATGGCTTTGACCGAGCCGCTGAGCACGTAATCCGGGCGGTGCTGAAAAAAATCGCGATCTCCGCCGACATAGGTAAACAGGTCGGCTTGGCGCAAGTACTGCTCGACTGCATCGGTAATCATGTCGCTGGGGCGCTCCATCCAGTAGTGGAGGTTGTCGCGCTGTAGCTCGTACTGATCGCGGCGGCGGATGATGTTGGTGCGGTCATACGCTCGCGGCACCTCAAAGCCTTTGACCTGCAAGCGGAAAGGATACGGGCGCTCGGAATTTTCCACGCTACTGTGCAAGGGTTCGATATGCAGCTTAAAATAGCGCCGTTGCGGCAACTTGGTGTCGCCGCCTAGCAATTGGGCGCAGCCGGACAGAACTGCGGCCAAGATGAGAACCTGACCGCAGCGGCGCACTCGGCTATTGGGCTTCACCACTGCGACCTCGGATCAGTACCGCGGGGTTCTCGCGGATGAGTTCGGTGGTTTCGCGGATATTCTGCAAGGTTTCCTCCAATTCTCGCATGGCGCGCAGGAGATTCTGGCGGCTGGCCCCCACGGTCTGATCAATGCCCACAAAGGTCCGGTCAATGTGGCTTATCACGGTGTCCATCCGCGCGACGAGCAGGGGAACCGGGCCGTCCATTTGCTGGCGCAACTTGCGCATCGTCACCTGCAGGTCATCGACTGTCTGTTGCAACTTTGCGCCCACGAGCAAAGCGTGCAGGGAATCGGTCGTCGTCGCCACCGTCGCGCTAGCTTGAGCGAGCGAGCGACTGGCGGCCACCATATTGGCCGCGGTCTCGTCGAATGCGGAGCGATTGTTCTCGACCAGCGCATTGGCCGTGGCCAGCAGATTGCCTGCGTTGTTCAGCAGTTCATTGAAGGTGCGCTGGTTTTCGCTGCTGAGCAGCGCGTTTAGGTTGTCGATGGTTTGTTCAACTTTGGCACTGAGCACCTCGGCGCGCTCCTGCATACTACTAAAAAAGGTCTCGTCCGCAACAATGGTGGACTCCGGCGGGAGAACTGGGGCGTCGTCGCTGCCGCCGAAAAGCTCGATGTACTTCAGGCCAGTGATCCCCAGCGAGGCCATGCGCACTTGCGTATCAGTGCGGATGGCATTTTCAGTCAGCCGTCGCTCGACCGAAATCTCGATTACTACAGTGGCGAGATTGTCCTGCGCGATGGCAATGTCCTCGACGCGACCAATGCTAAAGCCCAAGTACTTGACGTCTGCGCCTTTGTTGAGGCCGCTGACCGGCGAGTTGGACTCGATGTAATAGGTATCTCGTTGGCTCAGCAGATGGCTACCGGCGACGACGATGAAGAACAGCGCGAGGACGGCGAGCGAAACCAAGAAGAAGATGCCGAGGCGTATTTGCTGTGCTCTGGTAGCCATAAAGAAGCTGTGGAATAAGTCGTGATTGAAATCCGCCCCCTAGGGCAATATCAACAACGCACCCCTTGCGAGCAAGAACTCGGCACCACCACCCGCAACGCGGCCGGGCTAATTTCCAGCACGAGCGGCGTCTGGTCTAAATAGTCGCCGTCCGCATATACGCGGTGCGGCGCGGCGGTGTGTAGCGCTAGGCGGGCCGTGCGCTCGACGCGCACGGCTGGATGGCGGACGTGTGTTCGCCAAAAGAGGCGAATCATCAGCGGCAGAATCGCCCGCCGCGGCACCGCATCGACGACGACCACGTCGAAGAGGCCATCGCCGAGGTCGGCATCTGGGGCAACGCGCAAATCGCCGCCATAGTTCCGCGCATTGGCAGTAGATACTAGCAGCACCTCTTGCTCAATCTCCCCGAAGTCGCCGCAGAGGCGAACCCGGATCGGCTGGTAGCTAACGACGTGCCGCAATGCTTCCCAAATATAGCGAATCCGCCCAGACAGCGGCCCTTGGGCACTTTCCATGCGGCGGTTGACTTCGGCGTCAAAACCAAAGGCGGCGATTGTGGCGAAGAAGCGGTCGCCAGCCCGGCCCAAGTCTATGGCGCACACCTCGCCACGGAGCAGATTGTCGATGGCCGCTTCCACGCGGAGCGGCACATCGAGAGCGCGGGCCAAGTCGTTGCACGTGCCGCAGGGCAGCAACCCCAAGGCCGTATGCGAACCCGCGAGGGGCGCGAGCGTCTCGCCAATGGTGCCGTCGCCGCCGCAGACCACCAGCCGCTCAGCACCCTCGGCCACGGCCTGCTGCGCCAACTCGGTTGCGTGGCCCGTGGCCCGCGTGTAGCGCAACTCAACCGCTTGACCGGCGTCTTGTATAGCCAAGGCGGCTTGCTCGGCGACGTGGCGGGCGCGGGCGTTGCCCGCGGTTGGATTGGCTATCAAGACCCAGTGTTTGGCCATAGCTTGGGTTGTCCCATGAGCGGCCTTGCGCGTAGATTAATTGTATAAAAGATAACATCAAAACATGGCCAAGCGAAAACGAAACATCGATTGGGCCGACCAGCGCCGCGAACTGGAAAAACAGGTCGAGCACCCCTATATCACCAAGCAGGGACTAGACCGGAATCGGCGCGACAACAAGGGCCATAAGCCTAGGCGTCCAAAGCAGTGAGCCTCCTTGTCGCAGGGCATTCCGCCTTCTATATTACAACTTTTTGCGCCCTGTCCTGACACGGGATAGGGCTTTCGTCCATTTCCGCTATGATCGGAGAATTTTATCAGGACCGCACCGTGCTGCTGACCGGCGGCACCGGGTTTTACGGGCAGGGGCTGACGGCCAAGATCCTGCGCTATTTGCCCGGCGTGCGGCGCTTGTACCTCGTGTTGCGGCCCGGGCGGGGTCCGGGCGGGGCCACGCTGCCGGTAGAGGAGCGGCTGGACGAACTCTTCAAGCTGGTCGTCTTCGACCGCTTCCGCCAAGAGGAACCAGCCGCCTTTGCTGCGGCGCGACAAAAGGTGCGCGCCCTCGCCTGCGACATGCGGCAGCCGGGCCTCGGGCTAGACCAAGCATCCCGCGACGAGTTACTCGCGGAAGTGGACCTCATCATCGGCAA
The DNA here is from genome assembly GCA_022825835.1 of Candidatus Latescibacterota bacterium. Taxonomy (GTDB): domain Bacteria; phylum Latescibacterota; class UBA2968; order UBA8231; family UBA8231. The sequence continues at coordinate 9,067 of JAJDVZ010000160.1, read as the reverse complement.
CGCGGCCAGCGTCACCTTTGACGAACCGCTCGACTCGGCGATCCAATTCAACACCTTGGCACCCCAAGAGCTGTTGCGGCTGGCCCGCGAAGGCCGCAAAAATCCCGTCTTAGTCCACGTATCAACCGCGTACGTCAACGGTCGCCTCACCGGCGCGGTCCCCGAGCGCACCCTGCCGATCGACCGCACGATTCAGCACCTAATCAACGGCAGCACGCCGCCACAACCTTTCGTCCCCGAAGAAGAAATCGCCGACGCGCAAGCCCGCTGCCGTGCAATCCGCGCCCAAGCGCAAAGCGACGAACAACAGCGTGCATTCCGCCGCGAGATCGTTGGGCAGAGCCATAGGCGCACGCTCTCGGACAGCCGCTTGCAAAAACTGATTGACGACCGCTGTCGCCGCTGGATTGAACGCGAACTGGTCGAGGAGGGAATGCGGCGCGCGCGGCAGCATGGCTGGAATGACGTGTACACTTTTACCAAGGCCATGGGCGAGCAGTTGCTGGTCAAGAACCGCGGCCAAGTGCCGCTGGCCATCGTGCGGCCCAGCGTCACCGAAGGCGCACTCGAAGACCCGCACCGAGGCTGGATCCACGGACTCAAAGTAACCGATCCCCTGATAGTAGCCTACGGGCGGGGAATCGTCCCGGACTTCCCAGCCGCAATGGGCGCACCCATGGACTTGGTGCCCGTGGATATCGTCGTCAATACCGTGCTGGCCGCGGCCACGCAGGCCACGGCTTCCACCGTAGAGGTCTTCCACGCGGCAACCAGCGGAGAAAACCCACTGCCCAACACCCGGATGTTCAAGTACGTCAAGGGCTACTTTGAGGAACACCCTCTCCTCAACAAGGACGGCTCGCGGCCCGAGCTAGTGGATTGGACCTTCCCGACGGTGGCCCGCTTCCAGCGCGCCTTCAACTGGAAGTACCTCTATCCGCTGGAGCTAAAGCAAAAGCTCTACGAGTGCCTGCCCGAGCGCTGGGCACCGGCCCAGAAAAAGCGCCGCTTGGCCGCGCTCAAGACGCGCCTCAAGCGCGTCCAGTACTTCATCGACCTGTTCAGCCCGTACACGACCCTCGACTGCCGCTATGAAGCTAAGCGCATGTTGGCCCTCTACGAGTCGCTGCCCCCAGAAGAGCAGCGGATCTTCAACATGGACGTGCGGCGGATCGACTGGTATCAATACTATCAAAAGACCCACCTGCCCGGCCTCCGGCACCACGAGTTGGGCGGGTCCGACGACGACCAAGAGCCGTTGAGCGCCGCACCGAGCGAAGTGGGGGGCGAGGAGCAGCGCTGGCGCATTGAGGAAAGCATCCGCACCATCCCGGACCTGTTGCGCTGGGCCTGCGGCCGCTACGCCGCCAAGACGGCCTTGCAAATCGAACGCCAATCCGGCTGGACGCGGATCAGCTACGACGAATTGCTCACCCGCGCCGAGCGAGTGGCGCGCCATTGGCAAGCACAGGGCCTGTCGGCTGGTGCGCGGGTCCTGCTGTGCGGGGACAACGGGCCGGAGTGGGTCGTTGCCTATATGGCGGCCAACCTGCTTGGACTAGCGGTCGTGCCCATCGGCCCGCAGATGCGCGATGAAGACATCTGGAAGCTGTGCGACTTTGTCCAAGCCCGGGCGCTAGTTGCCGCGGAGAAGCGCTTTTCTCAGCTCTCGCCCGAGGGCGTGGCCGCCCACAAGGAAATGGCCTTTTTCAATGTAGATCACGATGGGTTGCCCTTCGGTCACGTTCCCGAGCCAGCCGCGACCGCCAAAAAGGGCCGTTGGAAGCGACCAAGGGTCAATCCAGATGCCACAGCGTCGATCATCTTTACCTCGGTTGTCGAGCCGCGCGGAGTGGTGTTGAGCCATCGCAACCTCATCTCCAACGTCCTCGCCCAAGGCGAGGTCCTGCGCATCTACGAATCCGACCGCATGCTTTCGACCCTGCCGCTGCATCAAGCCCTCGAATGCACCGGGGGCTTGCTGCTGCCGCTGCTCGGTGGGGCCACCATCACGTATTTAGAAACCGTCAACAGCCGCGAGATGCTCCGCGCCCTGCGCGATACGAATGCGACTGTGCTGTTGACCGCGCCGCGCCTGTTGCGCGTCTTGGCCAACCGCGTCGAGCGCCTCGGGACCGAGGCCACGGCTGCGCTAGCCGCTCTGAGGCGAGTCGTCAGCGTCGGCGCGGCCCTGTCCGATGACCTTGTCGGCACGTATGAGCGGCTCGGCGTAGCGATTTGCCAAGGCTACGGCCTCAGCGAAGCGGCCTCCGTCGTGGCGGTCAACACGCCCCATCAGAGCAGAGCCAGGTCAGTGGGGCAAGTGCTGCCCGGACAGCAAGTACAAATCGCCGAGCCGGACGAGCGCGGCGTCGGCGAGGTTTTGGTGCGCGGTGCCAACGTCATGGAGGGGTATTTTTCCCAAGAGGAACTGACCCAAGCGGTGTTGCAGGATGGGTGGCTACACACCGGCGACCTTGGCCGCCTCGACGACGGCTATCTCTTCGTCGAGGGGCGGAGCAAAGACTTGATCGTCAATGGAGCCGGCCACAACGTCTATCCCCGCGAAGTCGAGTCGCTTTACCACGGCTTGCCGCATGTAGCCGAGCTAAGCGTAGTCGGCGTGCCTTCGGCTCGCACCGGGAGCGAAGAAGTACACGGCGTAGCCGTGCTCACCCGCGACGCCGCCGACTCGCGCGAAGCCATCCAAGCGCGCTCATACGAAATTTCGCGCACCTTGCCCAGCCATCACCGGATCCAACACTTGCACTTTTGGACCCAACCACTGCCGAGGCTAGACGACGGCACCGTGGACCGCCAAGCCCTGTTATCCGCCATCGAGCGCGAAGACTGCCCGGGCACGCCTCTGCCAGAATGGGAGCGGGCGATCCAGCGCCAAATCGGCCTGCTCGCGGGTCTGAGCACCGGGGAGGTAGCCGCTCACATAGATGCGCCGCTCGACACCTTGTTGGATTCGCTGATGGCCGTGGAATTCGCCGTGTGGCTCGGCCAACGATTGAGGACCCAAGTCGATGGACTTTTGCAGCCACAGGACACGCTCCGCAGCGTCTTGGCGCGGATAGAGGCTCACTTGCAAGATGGGGTGGACTGGGAGGTGGAGCAGTCGCCGGCGTACTGGTCGAGCATCTTGCACGCCGAGCCGAGTGCCGAGCCAGAGAGCGAGGCCGGTAAAAATATGCTGCAAGAAATCCTGTGGGAGACCGGCGGCTCTTTGTTCCGCCGCTTTTTCGACTTCCGGGCCGGCGGCCTAGAGCACTTGCCCCAAGATCGGCCCTATCTGATTGCCGCCAATCACACCAGCCACCTCGATGGTGCCTGCGTGTACGCGGCCGTGTGCTCCCATGTCGATCACCTCAATATCGCAACCAGCGAGCACTACCTTACCGACTCCGAGTTGCGCTGGTTTTTGTCCACCTTTGTCAATGCCATCCCCTTCGACGGCCACGACAACTTCGCCGCCGGCTTGGTGCGGGCGCGGCAATTGATGGGGGTGCGCCGCCCGTTGTTAGCCTTTCCCGAAGGCACGCGCTCGCTCAACGGCCAGCTACAGCCGTTTAAGGCGGGCGTGGGGCTTTTGGCCTACGAACTGGATGCGCCCGTAGTGCCCTTACACATTGCCGGTACCCGCGAAGCCCTGCCCAAGGGGACGCGCACACCATCGCGCCATCCTTTGCGCCTGCTCTTTGGCTCTCCCCTAGAAACCACCTCTTTTAAGGAATCCGCCGAAGCATTGAGTCCCTATGAGATATACTACGAGATCGCCGCGGCGCTCAAGCGACAGATTGAGGCACTGGGCCGCAAAAACATCTGATTATGTATCCCTACCTATTTGAGATCGGCCCTATTAGCATTGGCACGTTTGGCCTCATGGTCGCCCTCGGTTTCTTGGCAGCCCTACGCGTGCTCAATAGCGAGTTCAAGCGCCAAGGACTACACAAAGACCTAGGATCGACGATCGTCACCACCGGCATGATCGGCGGGCTAGTCGGGACCAAGCTCTACTTCGTGCTCTTTGAAAACTCGCCTGAGACTTGGGGCGAGGTGTTCGATCTACTGTTTTCCGGCTACGGCTTGACCTGGTACGGGGGGTTTGTCGTTGCCGCCGCAGGCATACTCTGGCAAATTCGCCGCCACAATGCGCCGCTGGGCCACGTCGCCGACGCGGTGGGCATCGCCCTTGCCGTGGGCTACGGGATCGGGCGCATCGGCTGCCAGCTCGCCGGCGATGGCTGCTACGGGGTGCCGACGGATCTTCCCTGGGGCATGGCCTATCCCGAGGGGGTGGTGGCAACCACCGAAAAGGTCCATCCCACGCCAGTGTACGAAACCCTCTCGCACTTGGGAATCGCTGCCTTTCTATGGAAAATGCGCACCCGCTTCGAGCCTCCGGGTCTGTTGTTCAGCTTCTATCTCATCCTCGCCGGGCTAGCGCGATTCTTAGTGGAGTTCATTCGACTCAATCCACCGGCGCTGTGGGGCCTGAGCCAAGCCCAGCTTCTCAGCATCGTCATGATCGCCTTTGGCTTGGGGCTGATGCTGTATCTGCGACGCCGGCGGGAGGCCTCTTGATGGCCAAGACGCGCTATCCGCGCATCTCCAGCTTTAAGCAGGCCGCGGACTTCCGCGCCCATCTGGCCCATTTGGGCGTGGAATTGCCCTGCGACGACCAAATCGAAACCGCGCCCACTTCTCCGCTGGCCCAACTAGCCCACAGCAACGGCAACCGCATCGGCAACCGCTTTGCCATTCAGCCGATGGAAGGGTGGGATGGGACCGAAGACGGCCAGCCGAGCGATTTGACGCGCCGCCGCTGGCAGAATTTCGGGCGCAGCGGGGCCAAGCTCATCTGGGGTGGGGAGGCATTTGCCGTGGTGCCCGAAGGCCGCGCCAATCCGAACCAGCTCATGGCGCGCGAGGAAAGCCGCGCCGGCATGGCCGAGCTGCGCGACATCCTCCTGTCGGCGCACAGCGAGCGGTTCGGCACCACCGACGACCTGCTCCTTGGATTACAACTGACGCATTCGGGGCGCTTTTGCCGTCCCGATCGCAAGGACCAAGCCGCACCGGCCATTCTCTATCGCCACCCAATCTTAGACCGCAAATTCGGCCTTGACGCGGACTATCCGCTCCTGACGGACGCCTATATCGAGGAGTTGATCGACCGCTACGTCGCCAGCGCGCAAATCGCCCATGAGTTGGGCTACCACTTCGTAGATATCAAGCATTGCCACGGCTACCTAGGGCACGAATTCCTCAGCGCGTTTACGCGGCCCGGCCCCTTTGGCGGGTCCTTTGCCAATCGCACGCGCTTTGTCCGCTCCATCATCGAGGGGATCCGCAAGCAAGCACCCGGCCTCGGCATTGGCGTGCGGCTGAGTGCCTTCGACTTCGTGCCCTTCCGGTCCGACCCCAATGAGGACCGGGGGCACGGCGTGCCCGAACCGTACCAAAACTGCCTGCCCTACGAGTACGGCTTTGGGGTCAATCAGGGCGACCCTCGGCAAATGGATTTAGGCGAGGCCGAGCAGTTCATCGCCTTGTTGGCGAGCTTGGGCGTGGACCTGATTAACTTGTCCTGCGGCAGCCCCTATTACAATCCGCACATCCAGCGGCCGGCGCTTTTTCCCCCTTCCGATGGGTATCTGCCGCCGGAAGACCCGCTGTGCGGGGTGGCGCGGCAAGTGGCGATGGTCGCCCAGCTCAAGGCGCGCTTTCCGCGCAGCCTGTTCGTCGGATCGGGTTATTCCTACTTGCAGGAATATCTGCCGCATGTGGGGCAGGCCCTCGTGCGGGCGGGCATGGTGGATTTTATCGGCTTGGGGCGGATGGTTCTGTCTTATCCTGACCTGCCTTGCGACGTGCTGCAAACCGGCCAAATGCAGCGCCGCGTCATCTGTCGCACGTTTTCCGATTGCACGACTGCACCGCGCAACGGCATGATCTCCGGCTGCTTTCCCCTCGACTCGTTTTACAAGCAGCGCGAGGAAGCCGAGCGCTTGCAGACACTCAAAAAGGAAGCACCATGATGGGACAATTCACCGATAAAGTTGTGGTAGTCACCGGCGCGGGCACTGGGATCGGCACAGCCATCGCACGCGGCTTTGCCGACGCCGGAGCGCGGGTGGCGTTTGTCGGGCGACGTCCTGAGCCGCTCGCCGCTGCGACCGCTGGCCTCGATGCCGATCGGATCCTACTCCACTCCTGTGACGTATCCGACCGCGACGCTGTCGAGGCTCTAGCATCCGCGGTCGAGGCCGAGTGGGGTGCCGTCGATGTGCTAGTCAACAACGCGGGCATCAATACCAATCCGCGCGCAGTCGGCGAAGTGGCACCCGAGGACTGGGACCAGACCATTGCCATCAATCTCACCGGGGTGTACAACATGGTGCGGGCGGTTCTGCCGGGGATGCGGCAACAAAACGACGGCCTCATCATCACCATTTCGTCCATCGCCGGTCTGCGAGCCAGCAAGCTGGCCGGTGCCGCGTACTCGGCCTCTAAGCACGGGGCAGTGGCGCTGACGAATTCGATCAACGAGGAGGAAGTCGAGTTCGGCATCCGCGCCTGCGCAATTTGCCCCGGCGAGGTCGAGACGCCGATTTTGGCCCAGCGGCCCGAACCCGTCAGCGCCGAACGCCGAGCCGCCATGCTGCAACCCGAAGAGCTAGCCCAAGCCGCGCTCTTCGTCGCCGCGCTACCACCCCGCGCCTGCGTGCCCCTCCTAGTGATCAAGCCGACGGTGCAGTTGTTTCAGTAGCAAGCCAACGTAGAATCCATCGTCATGCGCCTTTCATGGAACGAAATCCGCTCCCGTGCCGCCCAATTCTCCGCAGAGTGGGCCAACGCGACCTATGAGAGCGGCGAAACCCAGAGCTTCTACAACGATTTCTTTGAGATCTTCGGTGTGCGTCGCCGCACGGTTGCGCGGTATGAGGAACACGTCCGCCGTTTGGATAACTCGCACGGCTTTATTGACCTGTTCTGGCCGGGCGTGTTGCTGGTCGAGCAAAAGAGCGCGGGCCGCGACCTTACCGCCGCACGTAAACAGGCCGGGACCTATTTCGACGCGCTGCCCGAGCGCGACCGCCCCCGTTACCAACTGCTCTGCGACTTTCAGACCTTTGCACTGCTCGACCGGGACGAGCGCGAGGAGACGCGCTTTGCCCTCGCCGATTTACCGCAGCACGTCGAAAAGTTCGGTTTCATCATCGGGGTGCAGCGGCGCACATTCCGCGACCAAGACCCGGTCAACATCGAGGCGTCCGAGCGCATTGCTCGCCTGCACGACGCGCTCGCCGAGTCTGGCTACGACGGCCATGACTTGGAACTTTTCCTCGTGCGCATGGTGTTTTGCTTGTTTGCCGACGACACCGGCATCTTCGAGCCACGCGACATCTTCTTGCAGTTCATTGAGGAACGCACTTCACCCGACGGCAGCGACCTCGGCCCCTATCTAGCGCGGCTGTTTCAAGTCTTGAACACACCGGAGGAGCGGCGGCAAACCAAGATAGACGAGGACTTGGCGCGCTTCCCGTATGTCAACGGCGAGTTGTTCGCTGCGCCGCTGCGCATCCCCGACTTCGACGCTGAAATGCGCCAGAGTCTGCTCGACGCTTGCTTGTTCGACTGGACCGCGATTTCCCCGGCCATCTTCGGCGCACTGTTCCAATCGGTGATGGAGCCAGCCGAGCGCCGCGCTCAGGGTGCCCACTACACTACCGAGCAAAACATCCGCAAGGTGATTGAGCCGCTATTCTTAGACGACCTGCGGACCGAGTTCGCACGTCTGAAAGCCCGGCGTGACAACCGCCGCATCCCCGATCTGTACACTTTCCAACAAAAGCTAGGTCAGTTGACGTTTCTTGACCCGGCGTGCGGCTGCGGCAACTTCCTCATCATTGCGTACCGCGAACTGCGGCAGCTTGAAATCGAGGTGTTGCGCGAATTACACCCATCCGGCCAGCTCTCTGCATTTGCCGAGCTGCTCTCCGTGGTCAACGTCGATCAGTTCTATGGCATTGAGATTAGCGAGTTCCCAGCGCGCATCGCTGAGACCGCGCTGTGGATGATGGATCACATTATGAACAACCGGCTGAGCTTGGAGTTCGGCCAGACCTATGCGCGCATCCCCATTGAGCAGTCGCCGCACATTATGCACGGCGATGCGCTGGAAACGGACTGGAGCAACCTTTTGCCGGCCGAGGAATGTTCCTATGTGTTGGGCAACCCGCCGTTTGTGGGACAAAGTTATCAATCGCCAACCCAACGTCGGCAAATGGCGACTGTCATCAATTCCCCTTCGAGACGAGCAGGTTCGCTCGACTACGTAGGCGCGTGGTTCATCAAAGCGGGCGAATACGTGCAACAGGGCGCGGCACGAATCGGTTTTGTGGCGACGAATTCCATCACGCAGGGCGAGCAGGTGGCGCAACTCTGGCCGATCCTATTCGACCGCTGCAAGCTAAACATCGCCTTTGCCCATCGCACATTTGCTTGGGGATCGGATGCGCGGGGCATGGCGCACGTTCACGTCGTCATTATCGGACTAGCGAAACGAGGTGATGCACCGCGAGAGAAGCGGCTGTTTTCCTACGATATCCCCAAGGGCGATCCACAAGAGAGCCAGTACGCGGCCCTTTCGCCCTATCTGTTCGACGCGAGTGGATTGGCCGATCCTCGCATTGTGGTACAAGAAACGACCTCTCCGCTAAACGGCCTCCCCCCAGCGCGAATGGGCACTAAGCCGGTGGTCGGTGCTCATTATCTTTTTAGCGATACGGATAAGATGGAATTTCTTGAGCAAGAGCCAAACGCAGCGAAGTTTTTTCGCCCATTCATTGGAGCAGCAGAGTTTCTCCGAGGACAATCGCGTTGGATTCTTCACTTAGGTGACTGATGTTACGCAGTTTTGAGGGTTTGTAGCTGCTCAAAGGCACATCGGAGGGCCTTGAGATAGAGTTGTGATCGCAACGCGAAATGCTTGAGTTGGTGCTTGCTGCGCAGGCTCTCCAAGCGCCCGGCGGCATATATGGCCATAAAACAGTGG
>JAJDVZ010000017.1:0-35708 GCA_022825835.1 Candidatus Latescibacterota bacterium | reverse complement strand
TGAGCCTGAGCTAACGCAGCGTATGCTCGCCGAACGCATTGGTCTTACGCCGGATGGGGTCAAGTACCACTTGGCTAAGCTGCGAACTGCTGGAGCCATCCGACATGTTGGACCAACCAAGGCGGGTCGATGGGAAGTGCTCAAGTGAGTGCCTTTAAAGCAAAGGGGCTGAAAACATGAGCGCCGTCGGCCAACGGGAAATCCAAACCCAGCGGCGGGTGGTGGCGTTTTTCCAAGACGTGCTCGACTACAAGTACCTCGGTCATTGGCAGGACCGACCCGGCAACCGCAACGTCGAGAGAGAGCATATCACCGACTGGCTCAAGCGCCAGGGGCACAGCGACAAAATCATCGACAGGGTGCTGTTCGAGCTGAACAGGGCAGCGGGGCTTGGTGGCAGCAAGACGCTCTACGACACCAACCGCGAGGTCTATGGCCTGCTCCGCTACGGCGTGAAGGTCCGGCCAGATGTGGGCGAACAGAATGTCACGGTCTGGTTGATCGACTGGAAGAATCCCGGCAACAACGACTTTGCCATCGCCGAAGAGGTGACGGTCCGCGGCGAGAACACCAAGCGGCCCGACCTCGTGCTCTACGTCAACGGTATCGCCTTGGGGGTGCTGGAACTGAAGCGCTCGACGGTGTCAGTGACCGAGGGCATTCGCCAGAATCTCGACAGCCAAAAGAAGGAATTCATCCAATCGTTCTTCTCCACCGTGCAGCTCGTGATGGCGGGCAACGACACCGAAGGGCTGCGCTACGGCGTGATCGAGACCTCGGAGAAGTACTGGCTGCACTGGAAGGAAGCCGAGGCCCACCCGAGTGCTGACGACAATCCGCTGCTCCGGGAGTTGAGCCAACTTTGCGGCAAGGAGCGGCTGTTAGAGATCATCCACGATTTCGTCGTCTTCGATGCGGGCGTCAAGAAGATCTGCCGCCACAACCAGTACTTCGGCGTGAAGGCGGCGCAGGCTCGCGTGAAACGCCGCGAGGGCGGCATCATCTGGCACACCCAAGGCAGCGGCAAGAGCCTGACCATGGTCTGGCTGGCCAAGTGGATCCGCGAGCACGTCACAGACGCTCGGGTCCTACTCATCACCGACCGCACCGAGCTAGACGAGCAGATCGAGAAGGTCTTCAAGGGCGTCAGCGAGGACATCCATCGCACGAGGAGCGGTGCCGACTTAGTGCGCGTGCTCAACGCCAGCGACGAGTGGTTGATCGCCTCGTTGATCCACAAGTTCGGCGCGGCAGAGGAAGGCGATGTCGATACATTCGTCGAGGACATTCGCAGCCACCTGCCCAAGGATTTCCACGCCAAGGGCGATATCTTCGTCTTCGTAGATGAGTGCCACCGCACCCAGTCCGGTAAGCTCCACGAGGCAATGAAGGAACTGTTGCCGGGGGCCATGATGATTGGCTTCACCGGGACGCCGTTGCTCAAGAGCGACAAGCAACAAAGTATCGAAACCTTCGGGCCGTACATCCACACCTACAAGTACGACGAGGCAGTGCGCGACGGCGTGGTGCTGGACTTGCGCTACGAGGCGCGCGACATCGACCAGAACATCACCTCGCAGGCCAAGATTGATCAGTGGTTCGACATCAAGACTCGTGGGCTGACGGATGTGGCCAAGGCCCAACTCAAGCAGCGCTGGGGCACGATGAGAAGAGTCCTGAGTGCGCGGGATCGGCTGGAGAAAATTGTCGCCGACATCCTATTCGACATGGAAACGCGCGACCGCCTCAAGAGCGGTCGTGGCAACGCCATACTCGTCTCCGGCAGCATCCGCTCAGCTTGCCGATTCTTCGACATGCTCCAGCAGACCGAACTGGCGGGCAAATGCGCCATCGTCACCTCGTACAGGCCAACCTTAGCGGACATTAAGGGCGAGGAGACCGGCGAGGGATACACCGAAAAACTACTCCGGCACGCCACCTACCGTAAAATGCTGGCGGCGCACTTCAACGAGCCGGAAGACGCGGCGATGCACAAGGTCGAACGCTTTGAGCAGGAGGTGAAAAAGCGCTTCATCGACGAGCCGGGGCAGATGAAGCTGCTGATCGTGGTGGATAAGCTGCTGACCGGCTTTGACGCGCCATCGGCGACCTATCTCTACATCGACAAACAGATGCAGGACCACGGCCTATTCCAAGCGATCTGCCGAGTCAATCGCCTCGACGGCGAAGACAAGGAATACGGCTACATCATCGACTACAAGGATCTGTTCCGGTCGCTGGAAAAGTCCATTGAGGACTACACGGGCGAGGCATTCGACGGGTACGACAAGGCCGATGTGGAGGGCCTGCTGAAGGACCGGCTCCAGCAGGGTCGGGAGCGGCTGGAGGAGACACGCGAGGCGACCAAGGCGCTGTGCGAGCCGGTCGAGCCGCCGCACGACACTGCGGCCTATTTGCACTACTTCTGCACAGCCAGTAACGCTCGCCAGCTCAAAAATAACGAGTCAAAGCGCGTGGCTTTCTACAAACAAGTCGCCGCGTTCCTGCGCGCCTATGCCAACTTGGCCAACGAGATGAGCGAGGCCGGCTATTCCGACGCCGAAGCGCAGGAGATCAAAGCCGAAGTGGATCACTACGAGAAGGTGCGCCAAGAAGTCAAGCTGGCCAGCGGCGACTACATCGACCTGAAGATGTACGAGCCAGCCATGCGGCACCTGCTCGATACGTACATCCGCGCCGAAGAGAGCGAGCAGCTATCGGGATTCGACGATTTGACGCTCGTGCAACTGATTGTCGAGCGCGGGGAAGAGGCGGTCGAGGAACTGCCCGAAGGTATCCGCAAGAGCCGCGAGGCGGTGGCTGAGACGATTGAAAACAACGTCCGGCGGCTCATTATAGACGAGACGGGAGTCAACCCCAAGTACTACGAGAAGATGTCGGAGCTACTGGAAGCCCTGATCCGACAACGCAAGCAAGAGGCGATCGACTACCAGGCGTATCTGGCGCAGATCGTCGATCTGACCAGAAAGACCAGTCGGCCAGAAACCCAAGCGTCCTATCCCGCCAGCATCAACAGCCCGGCATTGAGGGCGCTGTTCGACAACTTGGTGGTGCTAGTTCCGACAGCCCGAGAGCCACTCGACACGGAGCTGCCCGTCGATGTCAGGGAGGCGAAAGCGCTCGCCCTAGATTCCGCCATCCGTCAGGTGAAGAAGGCGGACTGGCGGGGAAACAGGCTCAAGGAACGCGAGGTCCGCAACGCCATCCACGCAGAGCTCGGCGGCAACGAGAGCCTCGTGAACGCGATATTCGAGATCGTGAAGGCACAGCGTGAGTACTAAGGTTAGAGGCCACCGCATCGACATCCGAGGGATTCCGGTAGAGGTCGTCCACAAGAGCATCAAGAACCTCCACATAGGCGTGTATCCGCCGAGTGGTCGGGTGCGGGTGGCTGCGCCGCTGTGGCTCGACGATGACGCCGTGCGCTTGGCCGTCATTTCGCGCTTGGGATGGATTCGCCAAAAGCAGGCCGAATTTGCCCAACAGGATCGCCAGTCCCAGCGCGAGTTCGTGACCGGCGAGAGCCATTACTTCCGGGGCCGGCGTTATCGACTCGACGTGATTGAGCACGATGGTCCACCGGCGGTTCGTCTGCTCAGTAATACGAAGATAGCGTTGCGCGTCCGCCCGGGCACCGACCGGGACGCAAAGGAGGCGGTACTGGAGCGATGGTATCGCCGTCAACTCCGCGACCAGTTGCCAGAGCTGTGCGTCAAATGGGAACAGAAGGTTGGAGTGACGGTCGATGAAGTGCGGATCAAGAAAATGAAAACCCTCTGGGGCTCCTGTAATATCGAAGCCAAGCGCATCTGGCTAAACCTCGAACTGGCCAAGAAGCCGACTTCGTGCTTGGAGTTAGTCCTCGTCCACGAAATGGTCCACTTGATCGAGCGCCACCACAACGAGCGTTTTCGCAAGCTGATGGACAGGTTCATGCCCCAGTGGCGCGTTCATCGGGACGAACGGAATCAGCAGCCGCTCGCACACGAGGATTGGGCGTACTGAAGCGTCTGCGTCCAAGGCCGGTCAATCGTCGCGGCGCAAGCGCTCGCGCTGCATCCATTCTTGCATGACGTGCTCGGAGCGGTTCAACAAGCGCAAGTAACCGCCCTGTACCTCGCTGCGAACCTTCCCGGACTTCGGCGGTTTGTTGGGGACTGCGTTGTAGCGCCCCCTCGCCTGAGTCACCGTCCGGCTCTTGATGTCCAGCGCGACCGTCAGCACGTGCTCCCGTTCCTCAGCTTCTTCTTGCAGTGCGCAAATTGACCAGATCGCGGTGTTGCCGTCGGCGCACTGGTCTGAATACGAGACCACGCAGTGGTGCATTGCCCAGCCTTCGGCGGCCAACTCCCAACTCGACAACAGCTCCTGCACTGTCCACCGCACCTTGCCCAGTTCGTCCGTCTCGTCCTCCAACTCCCACGGCCGGATCCCACACGGCTGCCAAGATTGAAAATTGACGTATTCTTCGCGGCTCAAGTGACCGTGCCAAGCCTCGACTTGGCGCAGGAGCTTGGTGGCGCTGCGGCCCTTCATGGTGAAATTGGGCTGCGGCGGAGGCTCTTCCTCCAAGCCGCCACCCTCCTGCACAGTGCGGCGCGGGGCGAATTTCATGTTGTGGACATAATCGACAAGCGGCCCCACCCAAGTCGGGTCCAGCATCGCGTTGTTGACTAGGAAAAGCACCACTGTACTCCAGAACTCGTCGTTTTCAAAATTGCGGCCCAAGCGGGTCTTGAGGGTCGCCTGTGCCAGAGGCCCATTGCCGCCCATGCCGAGGACCTGCGCCCAGCGCATGCTCTTTTCGACGCTGCCTAGTTGCGGCGAGCGCTGAAAGAGATGAGCCATGCGCCGCGTCAGTTTGACAGGCGCGTCCAAGTCGCGGATGCTACCGCCAGAGGCCATGTGGATAAACCACTCCTGCTGCCGCACCCCTTGCTCTTCGACGCCCCCGAACCAAGCCGAAACCATGGCATTGGGCACGGGGTAACGCGCCAACAAATAGCACGCCAGCGAGAAAACTTGGTCGCTGCGCCGGGGATGGCCGCCTTTGGGAGGGACGCAGCGCCACTCCTCTAGGGGGCGAATCCAGCGGCGGTGATGACGAGCCAAGGCCAAAAGACAGTGGATTAGGTGTCGGTAAGGCCCCGATCTATAGATGCTTTTGGCTGTTATCACATTCATGAATCCATCGACGTGCAGAACCAGGCGTTGGAACGCCTTGTGTGCCTCCGCGTCTTGCCCGAGCCATTCTACGACGAAGCCCTTCCAAGGGAGTTGGCCGGCGGCTAGTTGCTCTAGAGTCTGCTGGCGTTTCTCCGTCAGCGGGCGCTTAGGCGCTAGGCCCTCGGCCAAGTGGTGCTCCAGCCAGTTAGCGGGCTGCTCCCGCTCTAGGCCGTCGTCCACGCCACTGAGCCGACACCAGTGCTGGTAGGATTTGAGCGATTCAAAGCCCACCTTGGCCAGTTCATCCCAAGTCGGAACGACCGTTGTATCGGCTGCGGTTTGCGTCAATCCCGTCAACTGTCTCACTCCTCTATTATCACAACTTGACAAAGACGGCCACCAAGCCGCTATAATGTCAAGTAGAGACCCATCTATATTATGGCATAACAGGCCGCAATGCGTCGTTGCACGTATTTACCAAGCCAGCTAATTTTCATCTCAACGCGAAAGGAGCGATAGTGACATCAGAATACAAGGTTTTGCTCATTGGCGGGCGCGGCACGATTGGCTCGGGCCTGCGGACCTATATGCCGAGGCTCGATCCGCGCTACCGCATGGTGTCCGTGGATTTGCCCGGCGCGTCAGACAAGGCGACTGAGCCGGATGCCGGGGGGGATTTTATTGATCTCGATATTATGGAATCGCCGGATGATTTCCGCGCCCTGATCCCCGGGTGCGACTTGGTCGTCTATCTGGCCCGCTGTGGCGACTTGGCGGCCATGAACCGGATGACCGATTTGGTTTTTGAGGCGGTGTTGGCCCAAGACGAGCCGCCGATGATCGTCGGCTCCAGCTCGGTACACGCGGTGGATGGGCTGTACGACTTTAGCCAGCCGGGCTTCTTTTGGACCTTGGCCGAGCGGCGGTTTGACCAGATAACCGATTGGCCCGAGCGGATTTCCGCGGCCGTGCCCGCGCACCCGATCAACGACTACGGACGCGAAAAAGCCCATGTGGAGGACTGGGCGCAAAAGGTCGCCGCCTTGGGGTACAGCGCAGTTGCCATGCGCTGGGGCGGCGTCAACGCGGAAAATGAGGTTCACGTAGCAGAACGAGGCTACTTTGCCGTCTGGTGCCACCAAGAGGACGCCGCCCGCCTAGTCCACGCCTGCTTCCAGCGGCATTGTGCTGGCGACTTGCCCAGCGGCGCGCATTACTTTGCGATCTCGGACAACACCTATAACATCTTTGACATTGAAACGCCCCGGCGCGAAGTCGGCTACGACCCGGTGCACAACGCGGAGACGTATTATTGATGAACGACACGGAGAAATTTCTCTTCGACCTACAGGGCTTCCTGAAGGTCCCCGACTTCCTTACGGACGCCGAAGTCGATGCGCTCAATGCAGCCTTTGACGCCAATGAGGACAAGCGCGGCGAAGACGGCAATCACAATACCGGCGGCAGCGACGCGCTCGAGGGCCGGCGGCGCGGTATGTTCACGGGGATGCTCGAATGGGAAAAACCCCACTGCCTGCCCTTTCGCGCCCTGTTGGCGCACAAAAAGCTCATCCCCTATCTCGACGCGCTCTTTGGTCGCGGCTGGAAGATGGATCACTCGCCCTTTATGCTCTGCGGCGGCAAGGGTGCCGAGGGCCTGATCCTCCACGGCTCGACCAGCCGTCACTTCAACGGCGCACAGTACTACGCGTATGCCAACGACCAGATGCGCTGCGGCATGATCGTCTGCCAGTTCCAACTCGCCGACGTCAATGAGGGCGACGGCGGGCTGTGCGTGATCCCAGGCAGCCACAAGGCCAACTTCCCGCTGCCGCAAAAAATTTGCCACTGGCAGGAGCACCGCGAGGTCGTGTACAACGTCCCCTGCACAACCGGCGACATGGTCATATTCAACGAGGCGACCCTGCACGGCACGCTTCCGTGGACGGCCGAGCACGAGCGGCGCTCCCTGCTCTACCGCTACTCGCCCAAGTATTTGCACTTTGCCGGGGGGACGTATCAAACCAGCCAGCCGGAATGGGTTAGCGAACTGACCGAGGCGCAACAGGCCGTGCTCGAACCCCCCTATATCTACAACCGGCCGTTGGTGGAAGCCGACGGCGAAACCGTGGTGCGGCCGCGGACGGGCTGATCTTTTGCTCGCTGTCTGGTCTTTATTGCAGCAGTAGCATGAGCCTTTGTTGGGTCGCGTACTCGGTAACTAGTTCGCAGATATAGGTGCCGGTGCCAGCCGGCCGCTGGTCTTGGTCCGTGCCGTCCCAAGCTACCGTCTGCACACCGACTGGCTGGTGTGCTTGGACCAAGGTTTTAATGCGCTGGCCCAGACTGTTATAGATGCTAAGGCGCACCTCGGTAGGAGCCGCCAGCGAGTAGCGGATCGTGGTGTAGGGATTGAAGGGATTGGGGTAATTTGGTTCGAGATTGAACCGAGCGGGTTGTGCCTCTGTATCGCGGATATTGGTCGCAGCGTCTAGGTGGATGGTGACGGTTTCCATATCGGGTTCGAGGGTAAAGGGTGCGGTGAACACTTCGTCGCCGAGGCGAACTTCTACCTGGTAGGAGCCATAAAAACCCCGACCGCTGAATTGCCCGTCGGCGTTGGTTTTACCCTGCTGGCGGGTCCACCACTGATCAAAAACCAAATCCTTGTAGATCTGTGCGTGAGGTCTAGGACTCCAGTCGGCGTTGTACAGGGCGGCGTTGGGTCGCCAGTGAGCCTTTTCCCAAAAACCCCACCATTGCAAACCAGCGACCGCGGGGTGGCTGAAGACGACGGTCATAAAGTCGCGGGTGTAATCATTGAGCAGCGCTTGGTCGGTTGTGTTGATATCGAATTCGGTGATTTTGATGTCGAGGCCGAAGCGGCCAAAGCGGTCGAGCAGGGCTAGTAGCTTTGCAGGAGCCGTCACTTGGTCGCCAAAATGCCCTTGCATACCCAAGCCGGTAATGGGGGCACCTTGATCGAGCAGATACTGAATGGTTTGCTCATAGTGGTTCTGGTGAGCTACATCTTGGCCGTTGTTGCTGAGGATGTTGTAGTCGTTGAGGTACAGGCGGGCCGTAGGGAGATTGCGGCGGGCGGCTTGGAACCACTCGACCATGACGTGGTCGCCGCTGAGATCCATGAGGTCGTGGTTGGTGTACGGCTCGTTGATCACGTCCCACTCCTTGACCAGCCCCTCGGTGGCTTGGGTGATCTCGTCTATATGGTCGATGACGAGCGGGGGAATAGCCGTGGCTGCGTCGGCTTGGTCGGCCATATCACGGATGCTTTGGGGCAGATTGCGCCAGCCAGGCCAGACCAAGACGTGGCCGCGCCGGTGAAAACCATGGTCCTTGAGCCAAGCAAAGCCGGCCAGCGTCTTTGCGCGACTGAAATTGGTCTGGCCCCAGTCGCCATCCCAAGGCGGCCATTTGAGGGCATTTTCGTTGGAGGCGGCATTGAAGAGTTCTTGGACCTTGGCGCGATAGGTCTGATTTTCGGCGGTCTCGCTGGTCAGCCGCCACATCTGTAGGGCCGAGCCAAAGAGGAAGGCGTGGCGCTGCATGGTGACTTCAACAGGGGTATCGGCCACTGGCTGGCCAGCCGAGTCGATGATTTGCAGCGTGAAATCGCCTTGGCGGTGCTGCCTGATGCGCTCCTCAGCGCTCTGTCGCCAAGCGGCGTCAGGGGCGCGACCGGCGTAGGTCAAGCGGGTCTGGGGCAGATCGTCCACGGATAGGCTGCTGCCGTAGTAAAGGACTTCAAAACCGGCGATTTCAATGGTCTGGCGACGGCTGCCAACGCCGAAGTTGATCGCGGCCTCACCGGCGTCGTACTCGTCGATAAATTCAAATGGATAAAAGAACTCGCGCCAAGCAAGCCCCACACTGAACCCCCTGTAGAGCGATTTGTCCCAATCGGGCGCGGCTTTCTGGGCATAGACGGTGGCATAGACTTCGCCGGTCTCGTCGCTCGACTCGATTCCCCGCGCCCAAAAGTGGATCAGGGCGACATCGCCCTTTTGCACCGCAAGAGCCGTGGGGTTGCCAATTTCGACGCTCCAAGGATCGCCCGCCTCGTGCAGCACTTCGATGCGCAGGGCTTGGGTGAATGATGCGTGCTCGACCTCTACGACCTGAGTGCGGGCGCGGTTGGCGGCGTTGGGTACGCGGGCCGAGTGGAGAAAGTCGCCTTGGGTCAAAGGAATGCTGCCAGCGGGGATTTGTGCTTGGGCGGCATAGACGGCTAGCAGGACGGCAAAAGCGATCAATTTAAGCATGGATACTCCCGGATAGGTTGTTAGAAACGCACCAAATGCGGTTTATCGTCGAGCAGGTCATCGGTTCGTTGGTTGCCCCGTTTTTGCCCATGCCGCTATATTGCTCCAGTCACTGTGCCACAGGAACCTCCGATAAGCTACCTTAAGCTATACCAGTGGCCCTAACTCAGAAAGGACTCCTATGCCAACCATTGCTGCCAACGATCCCCGCCTGACGTGGAGCGGAACCGTCTCGCTCGAAGAGGGGCCGGGCTGGGTCAAGCCTTGGCGCATTCCTCATGGGGATTTGGACCTGTACTCGCCTGGGGAGAGCGGCCTTGCCGGGCGGGCTGAGATGCCTTCGGGGGTGCGAGTGCGCTTGGCCACGGACGCCGAGGAATTAGTCGTCGGCTGCGAACCGCTAGCTGAGGACGGCAGCTTTGACCTGTGCGTCGGCGGGCAGATTGTGGCCACCGCTTCGTACGCGGCTGGCGCGACCGAGGTCCGCTTCGAAGGCTTGCCGGCAGGCGAGAAGTCCGTGGAGATTTGGCTGTCGCCGGCCATGCCCGTCGCCGTGCGCCACATTGCATTGCCCGAGGGAGCACATTGCGAAAAAAGCGAAGACACTCGGCTGAAGTGGGTCACGTATGGCAGCTCCATAACCCACTGCCGCACCGCCGGGTCGCCCGCCACCACTTGGCCCGGAGTGGTAGCTCGCGCCCGGAACTTCAACCTCACGTCGCTGGGCTTTGGCGGCCAGTGCCACGCCGACCCGTTCATCGCCCGGCTGATCCGCGATTTGCCCGCAGACTTTATCTCGGTCAAGATCGGCATCAACATCCACGGTGCCGCTAGCCTCGGCCCACGCGCCTTCCGACCGGCCGTCCTCGGCACCATTGCCACCATCCGCGACAGCCATCCCCACACCCCGTTTGCAGTCTGCTCGCCGATTTGGGGCCACGACCGCGAGACTACGCCCAATGCGGTTGGCCTGACCTTGGCGCAGATGCGCGTCGAGGTTGCGGAAGCTGTGGAGTCGTTCAAAAGGCGCGGCGATGAGAATATCTACTACATAGACGGTCTCAAGCTGTTTGACGAGAGCCTCGCCGAATATCTGCCGGACAATCTCCACCCGGACGCCACCGGCTACGTGTTGATGGGCGAGAATTTTCTCGAAGAAGTGTTTGGGTTGCAGGGGGTGCAGGTGGGGGATTAATTAGGAGGCATTATGCAAGTTGTGTGGGAGTTGGATAATTTAGAGCAGTTGGGCGACAACAAACTCGACGTGAGTGGCCGACCCGCCATAATTGCGGGTCCCTATGGACCGGCTATCGAGTTCGACGGGGGGGGGGATGGGTTGTTCATCGGGTCCAATCCCCTCGCTGGGCTGGAGGCTTTTACGATTGAACTTGATTTCCGGCCCGATGAGGGTGGGTTGGCCGAGCAGCGCTTCTTGCATTTGGGGGAAGCCAACGGGGACCGCGTGCTTTTCGAGACGCGGCTGACCGGGACTGGGCATTGGTATCTCGACACCTATATCAGTTCGGGAGACGCGGACCGGGCCTTGTTAAACGAAGGCCACCTCCATCCCGTGGGGGAGTGGTACCATTTAGCACTGACCTGCGACGGGCGCGATGAAACCAACTTTGTCAATGGCGTTGAGGAGGCGAGCGGGCCGATTGATTTTGCCCCGTTGACAGGGGGCCAGACGTCGATTGGGGTGCGGTTGAATCGCGTGTGTTGGTTTAAGGGAGCGATTGGTCGGATCCGGTTTACGGCCGGAGTATTGGCACCAGAGGAATTTATGCGCTAGGCCGACAGGAGGGATAAATGGCAGATCTGACAGGAAAAGTGGCGATCGTCGTCGGTGCCAGCAGCGGGATGGGTGAGGCGACGGCGAAAACCTATGTCGAAGCTGGGGCAAAAGTGGTGCTGGCTGCCCGCAGCGGCGACAAACTGGAGGCACTGGCTGAGGAGTTAGGTGAAAACGCCGTGGCGTGCGCCACCGACGCCCGGGACAAGGCGGCCGCAGTGGCATTGGTCCAGCGGGCGGTAGCAGCGTATGGCCGGGTGGATATCCTAGCCTATGTGACGGGGACCAATATCCCAGATCGCGCATTGAAGGTGCTCACCGAGGAGACTTGGGAAATGATGCTCGGCACCAATCTGACGGGGGCGTTCCACTGCACCCAGGCCGCATTGCCGGTGATGCGCGAGCAGGGCAGCGGATTGATCATTTACGTGTCGAGCGGTTGTGTGCAGCAGCCGGATGTTTCTGGGGTCTCTTATCAGGCGAGCAAGCACGGGATAGTCGGATTGGCCCACGGCACTTTCCAGGAGGAGAAGGAAAACGGCGTCCGTACCTGCGTGATCTTCCCGGGCCTGACCGACACGCCGTTGGTGCTCAAGCGACCGGTGCCGACTCCACCGGAGGTTATGGCTCAGGCGTTGACGCCACAGGATGTGGCCGATGCCTGTCTCTTTGTCGCGGCGCTACCGGCGCGGGCCTATGTGCCAGAGTTGGTGTTATTGCCAGCGGGACTTTCCTAACAATCAAGAGGTATATTCTTCTATGGATAGCATCATTCCCATTATCGCGAATATCGTAGTATCCCCATTCTTCTTGTTCTGCCTTGGGCTCTTGGCGGCTTGGGCGATGCTGCTCTATGGGCTCTGGCAATGGCGACAGGGGCATAAGCGAACCCAAGCCTTGGTCGATCGCATAAGAGCCTTACACGCCCAAGCAGGAACGCGCCCTCGGCACCTGCCCTCGTTGGCTAGTAGCTACCATCTTTTTCCCGAAAGCATCAATTGGATGTTCAAACTCGATCGGGAACTTAACGCCCTAGAGCGCCAGCGCGGGATGCGCGTTCCCTATAGTCGGCGGGGGTTGTCCTTGTCCGCTGGTGAGGATGTACTCAACGGTTTCAGCCGCCGGATCGAAGCGTTGGAAGGTTCTCAGCGGAGCAGTCCATCGCCGCGCTAGTTCTTCTCAGTTAGTCGGCCAGACAGGTACTTGTGGATGACGCTGGACAACAGCGTCTGATAGGGGATCCCTTCTTCCCGCGCCCGCGAGTGAGCGAGATTGAAGTCGCGTTCCGTCATGCGCAAATTCACTCGCCGGGTCTTGTTGAACGTATTGCGGGCCGCCTGACGCGCCTCTTGGAGTTCGCGTTCAGCTCCAGAAGCAGAGCGGAGCTCGCCCCGCTCGAACCCATCGAGAATTTCCCGCTCTTCCACGCTCATTTCGTCCTTCACGATGGTCTCCTTCTCTTATAATCGCGCGTCGCCTTGCGGCTGGGAATGATCGTCTTCAGGAATCGCGTGCCGTCCGCCTCTGTCACGAAAGGGACGAGGTGGCAGATCACGGCCCGTAGTTGACCCGCCACTTGCTCAAATCCGGCTGATGCGCCCGTTCCCGTTCCAACTCGTACGCGTAGATAACTCGGCCTAGTTCGGCCAAAAACGGCAGCCCCACCTCGTCGTACTCGTAGGCCCCGTCGTTAAAAATGCCGTTTTCGTTTACCAGCACCACGGCTGTTAGCAAAAACTCAACCCCGTGCTCGAAATCGACGACGTAGGCGTTGTCCGTCACATATCCGTAAGCCAATCCCACCTTGTTGAAAATCCGTACCGAGTCGGGCATGGGTTCCTTGTTGTCGCCGAATAAGAAAAACTTTACATAGCTGTCGTAGTACTTTTCCGGGTCGTATTGGGGATGGGGACACTCGCGGGGCAACATGGACATGGCGCGGTAGAGGAAGCGGTAGTCGTCGGGCCGCAGGTCGAAGCGCCGTTTGGCGGGCAGCTCTTCGGGGAAAAACACCGCCATGAGCAGGTCTTGCAACACTTTCACCGACATGTAATTCGATCCGGCGAAATCCTTGGGCGCGGCTACCAACTCCCCGTTTTGGATGTGTCCCTCGCCCTTGGGAATCGGCGCGGGCGCGCGCCACGTATGCGGATTGACCAGCATCGGCTGCTGGTAGAGGACTTGGTCGCCTCGGTAAAACGCCAGCGGATTCGTATGCCGGTTTTCCTCGGGCGAGCGCACGATGGCGAGCCGGTGCGTCAGGCGCACATCCCGGTAGCCCTTCTCCCACAGCCCTTCGTTCATCCGCTGCTGCCCCACGAACTCGTAGAGCCGGTTGTACGCGTCGTTGTCGCTGACGGCGAAGAGCTTGCGGATGTAGTGGGCGATGGTGGGCAGTCCATCGGGTGCGGTTGGAGCTTCGCGCACCGCGGTCTGGCCGCTGGCCGCGCTGTCGATGCGGACAGGCGTATGCCGGTCCACACCCGTAATGCCCAGTTGGTTGAGCTTTTCCAACGCTAGCAGGGCACCTGCCAGCTTGATTGTGCTCGCCGGATAAAAATAATCCTGCGGATTGACGCGGTACTCGTGGCGGGTAAAATGCGGTCGGTTGGCGGCGTCGCGGTCGATTTGCGTGTAGAGGATCTGCACCTCGTGCTTGACCGCAGCCGCGAGCACGGGCGCACAGATGGGATTGGGGCGCAACAAGGATTCGAGCAAGGTTCCTCCGTCGCCGCGGACCGCAGCGGGATAGATGCAGGTTGCAAAAACCGCGATCGCTGCCGCGACGACTGGGTTGACTCCATGTTTAGGCATGTGCGATTCCGTGTAAAAACGCCTAGGACCGGAGCAAGGCAGGGCGCGGCGTTTATTGCGGAGGTGGCTGAGGCACGCTTTGGCCGATGATCTCGATGAAGACGCCGCCGAAGATCCAGATTAGCCACAAAAGCCCAAGTGAAAGAGTTGCTTTCCGTACGGGCGCGTCGGCCAGTGCGCTCAACCCGACGCCCATGATCCCAATCTGCCACAGGTCAAAGGGGTTGAGGGCCGTAAGGATCCGGCCGCCAAACGTGGCTGCGGCTTCCTCGGACAAAAAGAGGCCCAGCCCCAGGTGCGCCCCAATGTCGCCGGTTGCCAGCACTAGCACCACGCGCACCACCCATTCGACGGCCACCACCAACAGCGCATACGCTTTTACGACCAGCATTTGCCGGTAGCTGACCTCGGCTTGGAAAGCGGAGCGCGCCAGCAGCAAAAGCACGCCCCCGACCACGACTAGTGAGAAAAAAAGCCCCACTGGGACCACCATCCAGCCATGCGCTTGGAGCGCCTCTGCTTGCTGCCGCTCGGTCTCGTCCAAACCCTCTAACTGCTCTTGGACAGCCGGTGCTCCCACGTCGAGGGTCAGGTTGTAGCAGCCAACCCCCACCGCGCAAACCAAGAGGACTGGCAGCAACCAGTCGTGGGCGCTCTCTTGGCCGCGCACCGCGGCAAAAGCTGTGCTCGGCGCGTAAAAAACGCGCTGCATCCGCGCGAAAAGGCTTAGGTCTTCGGCGGCAAACCCCGGTCCGGTTGCGCTCATGGGCCGTTTATCTCCATTAGTGCGACGTGGATGGACGGGATAAACGAGATGGAGGCCGTCTATCCCTTTGAATTCCTTTAATATAGAGGCCGCAGTGCCAATGCCAAACGCAGGATTGGAGGAGCAGGGGTGGGTTGGACGGCCCAGCGGCGGCAAATTAGCTGCTTGTGCTGCGGCTGAGATTACCTATATTTACCCCATCGTTTGTCTCTGCAATAGTTGTAGGGGCGTTTATGGACCGCGTTGGCAGTCGTTCGGATCCGCGTAAGATTCCTACCCCCGGGCCTGATGTAGTTTTCCTACCGAAAAGCCTGAAGCAGTAGATTCCTACTCAAAGTTATTCGCACGTTCTGCTCTAACCGCACATTGCAAAGGATTTTACCCATGGCAGATCGCGAGAAGGGAACCGTAAAATGGTTCAACGACGCGAAGGGCTTCGGATTTATCGAGCGCGAGAACGGCGAAGATGTCTTCGTCCACCACAGCGCGATCCGGGCCGAGGGTTTCCGCACCTTGTCCGACGGGCAGCAGGTGGAGTTTGAAGTCGTTCAGGGCAAGAAAGGCCCGGCGGCTGAGAGCGTCGTAGCACTATAGGCTTTGGTCTCATAAGTGCAAAAGGGGGTGATGTACACTGCATCACTCCCTTTTATTTTTGGAGTTTAGATGAAGATTCGCGTTGATAATCTAGCTACTGAAGTAACCGAGGACGACCTCCGCACGCTGTTTGAGCTGTTCGGAGCTGTCGCCGCGGCCACCATTGATCCGCGCCGTCGCTGGGGCCAAATCGACATGCCCAGCAAGGCCGCGGCCCGCGAGGCCATCGACATGCTCAACGGGCAAAATCTCAAGGGCCTTGACATGGTCGTCGAGGAAATGGCCGACCGGCCCACGCGCCCGCGCAGCAGGCCCCGCAGAGGCCGACGGCGCTAGCCCTTACTCGTACCACTGAGCTTGTAGGCTAAACAAGCGGCTGTACTCGCCGCCTTTGTGCATCAATGCCTCGTGCGTCCCTTGCTCGATGATCTGTCCGTTTTTGAGCACGAGGATTCGGTCGGCGGCGCGGGCCGCGCCCAGCCGGTGCGAGATCATCACCGAAGCCTTGCCTTTGGTCATCTCCCCGAAGCGCCGATAAACCTCGGCCTCGGCCTTGGGATCGAGCGCGGCCGTTGGCTCATCCAGCACCACGAACTCAGCTTCTCGTGCCAGCGCCCGGGCCGTGGCCAGCTTCTGCCACTCACCCGTAGATAAGTCAGCCCCTCCTAGTTCCTTGCCCAGCAGGGCCTCGTACTGACCGGGCAACTCGGCGATAAACGGCGCTGCACCAGCTAGCTCGGCCGCCCGCTCGACAGAGGCTTCTCGACCCAGCGCCCCAAAGGCGATGTTGTCTCGCACGGGAAATTGGAAGCGCACAAAGTCTTGGAAGACCGCGGCAAAGAGCTGCCGGACTCGCTCTTGGGGATAGGCCAAAAGCGGTTTGTCTCCGAGCAAAACCCGTCCGCCCGTCGGCTGGTACAGCCCCATCATCAGCTTGACCAAGGTCGTCTTGCCAGCCCCGTTTTCGCCGACTAGCGCGATGCGTTCCCCTGGCCGGATTTCTAGGTCGATGCCTGCGAGCACGAGGTCGCCGTCTGGATAGTGGAAGGACACCTGCTCAAAGCGCAGCGGCAGGTTTTTCAGGTCTTGGCCTGCGTCCGCAGCCCCTCGGGACGCTTGGGGTGCCGTCAGGTCGAGGAATTCGTAGAGGTCTCCTAGATACAGCGACTCCTCGTGCAGGGTGTTCAAGGAGCGCATGATCCCGCCGAGCTGCCAAGAAAACTGCTGTACGGCCCGCGCCAACATGCCGTACTGGCCGATGGTGAGCTGCGCCCCGGCGACCAGCCAGACGAGGATCGTCAGGCAGCCGACGTGTCCCCAACCGCCGATGCTGGAGGTCAGCCCGCCGAGCCAAGCCCGCTTGGCCTCTAGCCCGCGGCGCTCCGTGGCCAGCGCGACAGCTTTCTCGCGCCAAGTGTCGAGCAAGTGGTTGCGCAGCGTGAAGAGCCGCACCTCCATGGCTTGTTCGCGCTCAGTCAGCAATTCGCGGAAATAGGAGGTCTCGCGGTATTGCGGCGTGCGCTCGCGATAGACGTAGTGCGTCTTTTTGCTGATCTGCATCATCACCCACACGCCCGGAGCCGAGCAGATCAACGCCAGCGGGCCCAAGGCCCAGTGCCCGGTCAGCAGCACCCCTACGACCGCAATCATCCCCCCCAGCGCACCGGCCGTGTCCAGCACCACGTTGAGCAGGCTGAGGAGCCGGCCGCTCAGGTCTTCGTTGGCCCGCTTGAGCGCGTCGTAGAACGCGGGGTGCTCGAAGTGGACCAGTTCGACTTTCTGCACCTTTTCGACCACTTGCCGCTGCAAGCGCACGCTGACTCGGTCTTGGACATCTGTCTGCAAGACCGCCCGCACCATATCGAGCAGCATGTGGGTGAAAAGCGTGGCGAAAAAGCCGCCGACCCAAGGCAGGGTCTGTAAAAAGGCCGCTCGGCCACCGCCCAGCCCGGCGGCGAGCTGATCGACGATCCGCCCGGTGAGCCACAGCTCCACGGCCGGCAGCAGCGAGCCGATCAGCACGATGATGGCCAGCCCACCCGTTCCCCAGGGATGGACGCGGAGCACCTCCTTGAGGAGCGTGGGCAAGAGGCGTATCGCGCTCAGTCGCTTCACGACGCCTCCTGTTGGTACCACTGCGCCTGCAGGGAAAACATGCGCGCGTATTCTCCTCGGCGCTGCATCAGCTCGGCGTGCGTCCCCTCCTCCAACACCCGGCCTTGGCTCAGGACCAAGATCCGGTCGGCCACCCGCGCCGAGGCCATGCGGTGCGAGACGAAGACCGCGGACTTGCCTTCGCTCAGGGCCAAAAATTGGCGGAAGACCTCCAACTCGGCGCGCGGGTCGAGGGCCGCGGTCGGCTCGTCGAATACGAGGACTTGGGCGTCGCGGAAGTACGCGCGCGACAGGGCCAACTTTTGCCACTGTCCGCGCGATAGATCCTGCCCGCCCTCGAAGTAGCGGCCTAGCGTGGTGTCGTAGCGCTCGGCTAGGGACTCGATTAGCAGTGCGCTGCCGCCCGCGGTTGCGGCCCGCTCCACTCGGGCTTGGTTGGCGAGGGCTTCGGCCTGGCCATAGCCAATGTTTTCGCGCGCGGTGCGCTGGTATTGCACGAAGTCTTGGAAGACCGCGGCGCAGCGCTGGCGCAAGACCTGCGGGTCGATTTCGCGGCCGTCCACTCCGTTGTAGAGGACGCGCCCCGCGCTCGGCTGATACAGCCCTAAAAGCAGCTTGATTAGGGTTGTCTTGCCGGCCCCGTTTTCGCCCACTAGCGCGAGTTTTTCCCCGGGCCTAAGCCGCAGATTGACCCCGCTGAGCACGAGTGGCCCGTCGCCATAGGCAAATCCCGCGTCCTCAATCGCGATGTCCAGCGGTGTACTCGGCAGAACTGTTTGGCCCTCCGGCTCGGGGGGCGATTCGACGAAGTCGCGCAAGTCGCGGATGTGGAGCGTTTGCTCAAAGACATCGCCCATCTGGCGCAGCAGTTGGAAGAGCGTGCCTTGGAAGCGCGTGATGGCCTCGGCGAGGGCGAAAAAGCCCCCCAAGGTCAGGGTGCCATAGGTGGCTTGGTAGAGCAAGATGACCAGCGATAAGAGCGCCGAGGTGATACCGCTCAGCCGCCCGCCGAACATGTAGCGCTGCTGGCGCAGGGTCAGCCGCAGGCGCTGCTGGCGGAGCGTTTGCGCCACCGCCTCCCAGGTGCGGACGAGGAGATCGCCCAGCCCGTAGAGCCGGACTTCCTTGGCCGCGTCGCGGTCGGTCATCAGCTCGACCAAGTACTCGGCGCGGCGTTGTTCGGGCGTCTGCTGGTAAAAGAGTGCGTAGAGTTCTCGGCCCCGCCGAATTTGGGTGTAGAAAACCGGGGCCGTGCCCAAGAAGAGCACTAGCGGGATCGACCAGTGCCCGGTGGCGAACAGCGCGATTAGGGAGCACAGGACGACAAAACCTTCGAGCACGGCCGTGGCGTCGCGGAAGACGCCGTAGGCGCGGAAGTACGCAGCCTGCCGCGCCCGCTGCATGCGGTCGAAAAATTCTCGGCGTTCAAATGAGTCCAAGCCCACGCCGGCCGCTCGGCCGAGGACGCGCTCTTGTAGCTTCCAGCTAGTCTGTTCCCGTATGGCCGCGGCCGCGTGTTCCTGCACCGCATTCAGCACGGCTTCCAACATTTGCAAGCCCGCCAAGCCGGCCAGCAGGGGGACCACGGCGACGAACTGGTCCTCGCCTTGGCCGAAGGCAGCGTGGACGGCATCGACCAGTTCCTTGATCAACAGGATGCGTCCGGCCGGCAGCAGGGCCGCTAGGAATCGCCCGCTGACGTTTAGGAGCATGGCCGTGGGTGCGCCGCGCCACAAGATGCCGGCGAACCACATGAGGGCCTGGCGCACTTCGCGGGGATGGATGTTGGGGGCGTTTTGATTCACGTTTGAGTCACCGCTATTTCAATTAACGCACGAATGTGCACAATCACCACCCCGAGTCTCTCAAGTGCGGTAGCATCCTTTTTTTCATACTCTTGTATTATCGATTAGAGCAGTCAAACGCGCCGGGACGCCGCTCATGCACAATGTAGCGCTCGATTTACTCATCTTGCTCGCCGGGATTTGGCTAGTGGCCGTGACCTTGCGGCCGCTGGGCCTGCCGACGGTGATGGGCGAATTGATCGTCGGGGTCTTGGTGGGGCCGGCGGTTTTCGGCTGGATTGAGCCGGACGAGGCCATTCAACTGTTAGCCGAGATCGGCATCTTTTTTCTGATGTTCCACGCCGGGGTGGAGACTCAGCCCAACGAGTTTTTCGCCGCGCTCAAGCGCTCGCTGGGGGTGGCGATTGCAGGGGCCGCAGTGCCCTTTGCCGTCAGCTTTGCCGTCGCCCAATTCTTCGGGTTGGATCTGGCCGCCTCCGTGTTCGTGGGGCTGATCATTGGAACGGCTACCGCAGTTGTAATCACCCTAAAAAGCTTCAAGGACTTGGGGTTGACCGATACTCGCGTTGCGCGGGTCGTCGTCGCTAGTTGCATCATCAACGACCTTTTGACCTTGATCTTTTTTAGCCTCGTGATCGGCGCACTCTCCGGCGGCACCTTTGCCCCCATGGATCTAGTGGTCAACTTGGGCAAGGTGGTGGGCTTTTTCGCGGTCGCGCTGCTTTTGGGCACCTTTGTCTATCCCCGACTCACCCTACCCTTCCGCGCCGAAGGCGGCAAGGGCTTCACCTTCGTGCTGCTGGCCGCCATTGCCGCCGGCCTTTTTGCCGAGGCCATTGGGCTGCACATGATCTTGGGTGCCTACTTGGCGGGTCTTTTCTTTGAGGAGCGCGTCGCCCACCCCAACTTAGTCAAGGTGGTAAATGACCGCGCGTACGGCATTGCCTATTCGTTCCTCGGGCCGATCTTCTTCATCTCGCTGGGCTTTTCCATTTCGTTTGACATTAGCGCGTCGAGCGTGGCGTTTATCGCGCTCCTAGCCGTGACGGTCATCACCGGGCAGGTGCTTAGTGCCGGTGGCATGGCGCTGCGCATTGGCATGCCTTGGCGAGAGGCGCTAACAGTGGGCGTGGGCATGTGCGGCCGCGCCGAGATGGCGTTTATCTTGGCCGCGCTGGCCTTGGCGCAAGGGGTGATCGGTCAGGAGACCTTTACCATTTTGATTTTCACCGCGTTCCTGTTAAACCTCTTCACGCCGCTGGCGCTCAAGGGTTGCTCAATCCTCCTAGAAGGCCGGGTGGCGCATGGAGGGGACACCCATCTCGGGGTGTTTCAGCTCGACAAGTTCAGTACCCCGCTCGTCGATGAAAACCTAGCCGACCGCGCCCTGCCCGCCGTGGAGGACGCCGTGGTCATCTATGGGTACGGGCCGGAGGTCGAGACCCTAATAGAAGAGCTTGCGAGTCGGCACCTGCCAATGGTGGTGATCGAAGAGGACGAGGCGAAGGCGCGGCAGCTCCAGACAAATGCTGATGTGCAGGTCGTGCATGCGGACCTAGCGGCGGAGACGCTGGACCTGCGCCCATTGACCAAGGCGAAGGCGCTGGTAGCCAACGGCTCAGACGACGACAACGCCCTGTTTGCGCTCAGTGCCCGCGAAGCTGGTTTTGCCGGTCCAATCGTGGCGATGATCGAGCACCCCCAGCGCCGCGGTCCCATGTTGCTAGCGGGCGCGACTGCGGCTTTTACTCCCAACCACGTTCTCGCTGCGGCTATCGCCGTCCGCGCCAGTGCGAGAATCGGGCCTCGGGTGGCGGGCGTGGAGTCGCTCGACTCGTTTCTCGAAGTGGCCGAACTGCGCGTACACGACCAAAGCCCGCTCGCCAACCGCACCTTGGCCGAGACCGAGCTCTACACCCGGACCGGTGCCCACATCGTCGGGCAGTGGGCGGACGATGCGCTCGGCTCGCCGCCAGCCGCGGCGGAAAAGCTGGCGCCCGGAACCATTCTGGTGGCGGTTGGCGCGCCCGAGAGCATTCACCGGTTAAACGACATGGCCCGACCCATTACCCAGCAGGGGCCGATTGTGGTGATTGGCTTTGCCGATGTCGGGCAGAAGCTAGTCGAAATCCTCCACGCCACGGGAGAGGATGTGCGGGTCGTCGATGAGGTTGAAAGTGCTGGAGTCGATGTGGTCGGCGATGTGCTCGACGTGCGCGTCTTGGACCGCGCCGCCATTGCAGAGGCGCGGGTCGTCATCCTCGCCCTCGACAGCGACGGGGCCGCCCTGTTTGCCGCGGCGGTGGTGCGCGATCACGTCCCCGAGATTCCCCTGTTGGCCTGCGTGTCGCACGTTGAAAACGCCGACCGGGTGCAGCGCGCTGGCGCTGATTTTGCGCTCTCGGTCAGTCAGGTCGCTGGCCAGTTGCTGGTCCACCACGTCCTCGGCGAGATGGTTTCGCACAAGCCCCGGATCAAGATGGTCAAGCTGCGGCCCGGCCCCCTCGCTGGACGTCATCCGCTCGCTGCGCGCATCCGCGAGCGCACGGGCTGCTCAGTGGTGGCGGTCGAGCGCGCCGGCGACGTGATCATGGAGAT
This sequence comes from Candidatus Latescibacterota bacterium, assembly GCA_022825835.1. GTDB lineage: Bacteria > Latescibacterota > UBA2968 > UBA8231 > UBA8231. The sequence continues at coordinate 13,754 of JAJDVZ010000017.1, read as the reverse complement.
CCCGGCTTCGTTGGTGCTCGAGCCAGAAGACGCGCTCTACATCTGCGGCACGCCCGCGGCCTTTGATCGCTACTACGAGGAATTTCCGACTTAGGAACTGACGTTACGCGCTACTGCTTCCTGTTCCGTCACGCCCGCGCAAGCGGGCGTCCAGTGGGCCGGGCGGGGGCCGACGGCGTGGATTCCCGCTTGCGCGGGAATGACTCCCAGAGCAGTAGGAAGCCACAGAGCCGACCCCGACGCAGACAAGGGATAACTCAGTTAGCTCTTGGGTGGATAGGCCCGGAACAAGTCTCGCTGCGCTTCGGTGAGGCGGGCGAAGGTCTCTGGGGTGATGTGCTGCTTTTCGTCCATGGTGGCGATGTTTTGCGACATCATCCAATACGGCCCGTAGCCCACGTGCAGGGTTTTGCGCGTCTGCTCAGATCGGTTGGTGAAGCCGCCGTGGCGCAAGTTTTCGGTGAAGAGGATTGCGTCTCCGGCTTTGACCTCTAGGCCGACCATGTCGGGGTCTTCGTCGGGGTCGTTGCTGTGGGGCGAGGGCAGGTTGGTCTTGTGCGTCCCCGGCACCACGCAAAAGGCTCCCTGTTCGTTGGTGCAGTCGTGGATGAAATAGACCATCCGCACCATCATGCAGTCGATGCCGTGGTCGGTGTAGCTATAGCGGTACTTTTGGCTGGCTGAAGCGGTGCCGCCGTGGCAGCCGGTGGCGTTGCCCCGGTAGCGGATGCGGATCTCGGAGTTGTTGATCGTCGGCCGCTGTTTGACGATGCCGTGGATGTAGTTCATCGTCGGCTGGTGATCGAGCAAAACGTCAAAGGCCGGGTTGGCGTTCCAATAGTCTTCGATGATGAGAGTCTTGCCCTCGCCCTGCTCGCCGTTGGTGTGGTAGCCGCGCTCGGGATTGGCGTGGTAGTTGGCTCCCCAGCCGCTTTGCTTGCGCGGCGGCTGAGTGACGTGCGCGAGCGCGTGTTCTTCTAGCTCATCCACGGCCTCAGCCAGCGCGGCCACTTGGGTTTCGTCCAGCAGCTTCTCAATGACGATGTAGCCCTGGCGGTCGAATTCAAAGGTTTCGATTTCGTTCACGTGTTGCTCCTTATTGGTTGAACCATCGGACTAAGTTGCCCCCTTTTACCAGTGCCCGCTCAGCCTCTCCGTAGTCTGATAGATGTGCATCGACAATTGCTGGCGTGCCGCTGCCCCAGACCATGCGCTCCGGCCCGAAGACTTGGATCACGCGCCGCGTAAAGGGCTTGGCGCTTTCGTATAGCGGCGCGTCTTGGGCGAAGTGGCCGAGGCCGGAGAGCTTCATATAGACCTCGGCGTCCGCATGGCTCAGGTCCAATATGTCGGCGTATTCGACGGCGCTGCCCAGATGCGGTTCGGCCAAGTGGTCGATCAGCGCCACGGTCTGGGGAATGTCGCGGAGGATTTGGGCGACTTGGGCACCGTAATTAGGCCCGATGTGCAATTCGACGACCAAGCCCAACTCCACTGCCTTTTCCCACAGGGCGCGCACGCCTTTGTCGTTGAAGCTGTCGAGATACAGTTCCTTGCCTCGGTGCGCGTGAAAGCGCGTGGCGATGATTTTGGGTTCGCGAGCGACTAGATCGGCCAACTTCTGGGGCGCGTCTGGATCTTTGGGATAAAACAGCGATGTGCCCCGCAGCCGCTCTGGCTCGCGCTTTAGACATTCGAGTATCAGCCGGTGGTCGTCCCCATACGGCTCGGGATGGACGACGACGGCTCGGTCGATTCCCTCATCGTCTAGGCGCTGCAAATAGGCCGCCAACGGGTCGGGGGGATGCACGGAAACATCCGGCAGGTAGGCCGCCTTGGGATGCAAGGGATAGCGCTGGGTATCGGGGCTAAAGATGTGGGCATTCCACTCGATGATCATCGGGCCGTCTCCCTCGGCTGAGCTCGGGACTTCGGCGAGCTCAGTCGAGTCGTCGAAGCCTCGTGCAGGGCAACAGTAGCACGCCGACCCGCGACTGTCAAACGGCTCTGCCGCAGCACCTTGACAATACAGTTGGGGAATTCTATTTTTTGAAGCTACTGGACTGAAAACAAGCTTTGGCCCGTTCGTCTAGAGGCCTAGGACGCCGGCCTCTCACGCCGGTAACACGGGTTCGAATCCCGTACGGGCTACCAATTATTAAACCCCAGGTTGGTTACAACAACCTGGGGTTTTCTTTTTGCCAATCCGCCTTGTCTGATTCTATTCTAGCTCAGCATCCGCATTTGATTTCGGTCCCGGGCTGCGCCCTGTCGCCGGCCGTGGCGTAGCCGTCGCGCTTCCACCAGTCGAGCCCGCCGATTAATTCGCGCACTTGAAACCCCAAAGTCAGTAGTTTTAGCGCCGTCTTCGTCGAGGCGTTGCAGCCGATGCCGTCGCAGTAGCAGACATAGAGCTTTGATTTGTCGAGCGACGCAGTGGAATTGAAGCAGATTTCCCGGTGGAGTAGGTTGAGTGCACCCGGAATGTGCTCTTGGGCATACGCCTCCGCCGAGCGGCCATCGACGACAGTGATGGGTTCATTCTCGCCCAATGCTACGTAGAGATCCCACGAATCCATTTCATAAGAGAGTTTGCGCTGGTAGTGGTTTAGCTGGTCGATGTTCATGGTGTGTTTTTTTTCTGTGTTTCTACTGTCCCTGACGGCTCGAACGGATTGCGTATTTTCAGTTCTGGAAATAACGAGAAGTCGCGATCTCGGGAGAGCAGTGCTTCGACACCGTGGGCAACGCAAAGGGCGGCAATCCGAGCATCATGCACAATAGCGCCGGAGACTCCAGCGCGACAAATAAAGCCTTTCAAAACGTCCCGAAAATCATCGGTCTCGCCGATAAGACGGCTCGATGGCGACGCGGTCCAAGCGGCGAGTTGCTGCCAAGCCCGTTCCGGCGACGTGACATGGTCTTTCCAAATCCGGCGATTGGTTACGACACTCAGGAATTCGTAGCAGCAGGGCCAAGGGATCGCCCACGCCGAGTCTCCTTCGGCAAGCGTCCGCAGTATCCTAGAGGCTGTTCCATGTTCATCTGATTCCCGACGGTGGGCATAGATCAGTAGGTTCGTATCGACGGCTATCACAGATCTTCTGCTTCTCCGTAGATTATCCCGCGCAGTTCCTGCCAAGAGTGCGCTTTTAATGGATCGGTCGCGCCGGGCTTTCCCTCGCTCAGGTCGGGCAGGCGGTAGGGACTGCTGGAAGGGGTCGCGGGAAGCACTTGGCGCAGCCCTTCTTCCACTATGGCATACAATGGTCGTCCGGTCTTCCTCGCGTACTGCTCTGCCCGGGCCAGTAGGTCATCGTGGATCTCAATAGTAGTCTTCATGGCGTTTTTCCCGCTGTTGAGATTTAACAATTAAAACGTACCTCGCCCGTTTTCCTCTGTCAAAACGCCTCGACAAGGTGGTCGGTGGTTCTGCATCGCGGCAGCACCACCCATTACGACCTAAAAGCTACGAACACCAATAGGCGTACAGCCGAGCGTTGTTCAGCGCGAAACGCAGGCGTACCGGCTGTTCTCTCAACGCGCGCAAATCCCGGCCGTCGCGCCAGCGCACGGGCACGGCGACCCCGTCCTCGGCGATGGCGACGCAGTCTTGGGCGGTGTGACCGGGAATAGGGTCCCCTTCCTCGTCGAGCAATTCGACGGTTAGCTTTCCGTAATCCGCCTTGGCGTTGACTTGCAATTCGTCCCCGGCCAATGCGAAGGGCCGGGTCGTTATCTGCCCGCCGTCAAAACTGGCATTGAGCGACGCAAAACCGTCGAGGCGCAGCATGGCTAAGCCAATGCCCATCGTCCCCGGGTCCTGATCGGCCGCAATCGGTGGGTCGAATTCGCGCGGGATCTTGGCGTGCCGCCGCGCCGTGCCTCGGTAGTAGATGTAGAGCTTGTCACCCACGGCAATGGGCGGCGCGCCGCTGAGCATTAGCTGGAACCGATCCCATTCGCCTACCGCGCCCAAACCCACCAGTGGCTCGCCCGGCACGCGCTGCCAGCGCTCCCCGTCGCGGCTGCACAAAAGCCGCAGGACTTGGGTTTGTTGGCGCGGGCGTTTGTCGAAGTGGGTCAGGATGCCCAAGTAGTGAGCGCCGTAGTTGAAGCCGGTGTTGTTGTAGAGCGCCTCTTCTTCGTTGAGCGGTGCCAAGAAAGGCCGCGGCGGCGACCAGTGGACGAAGTCCTCGCTCGTGCTCATCAGCCGCTCGGGCACGCCGCGCAAAAAGGCCACGTAGCGCCGGCGCTCAATATCCACCATCAGCGACTGCGCGTCCCCGACCGGCCCCAAGTCGTCGGTGCCGGGCCGCGGATGGTAGCGGAAAATCGGGTCCGGCGAATGCGACCAGTTGATCCCATCCGGCGAAGTGGCACTGTAAATGCCCGAGCGCGGCCCGTCCCAGTCGTAGCTCGACCAGCCGATGGCCTTGTAGCGGCGGGTGGGATCTGGGTCGAGGGGGTCCTTGAGCATGGTCTCCCAGTGATCCTGCCCTTCGTGGTGGGTCGCGGGGATGACGATGTTGTTGTCCTTGGAGCCGAGGGCCTCGTGGATCCCGAGGGAGGGGCGCTCCCAGTGGATTCCGTCCGGCGACAGCGCGAGACACTGCACGTGTTCGCACTCTGGCGCATAGTGACCGGCCATGTACCACGCCTTGAAAATTTGTTCCTCTGCGTCGAAGATCACCGCTGCGGTCATGCCGCTGTGCTGCTCCCACGGCGCTTCCTGTTTGAGCACGGGATGCGTGCCATACTTCTCCGCTTGGTGGAAAACTCGCGTCACGTTTTCTTGACGCTCGACGTCGTCCATATCGACGAAGAGGCGCTTGCGGTGGTCGAGTGAGTCCATTGGCGTTCCCTATAGCATCCTACATCCGCAGATGGACGCAGATGGACGCAGAATAGTAGAAACAAGGCGATCTACCGCTCGAATCGTTCAAATCACCCCGGATTGCGATATATGCTAAGTCCGCATGCCCGACTGCGACTCGAAGCCCAGCAAGCGCTTCAGGGTCGGCGTCGCCCGCGCGACGACTTCGGGACGCGCTAACTTGAACTGGTCTTGCTGCGGCTTCATAAACGAGCGGCAGAAGAATCCCAACAGAATCATCCGATCCTGCTCGGTGTGATTGGCACCGCTGCCGTGCCACGTCGCACCGTGGAAGACGACGATGTCGCCTTTGCGGACGTCTAGCTGGATGACGTCGTCGTACTCTTTTTCCGGATCGGGGGCGTACCCGCGCTTGTAGCTGCCCGGCACGATGTGCGTGGCCCCGTTTTCAGGCGCGAAGTCGTCGAGCACGTAGATGGTATTGGCGCAAAGGGGGATGGGTGGCGGCGGCTGGGGAAAGCTGCCCAGCGGAAAGTCGATGTGCAGGCGACCGGCTGGCGCACCTGGGCCGATGAAATTGACAGTGAAGCTGCTCAGGATGCAGTTGTCGCCTAGCAGGTACTCTTGGAGCGCTAGCACCTGCGGGAGCTGAATCATCTCCTCGTAAATGCGGCCTTTGTTGACTAGGTTCCACACGCGCTGCGCGGAGCCGTCGAGATATACATGCTCCCCTCCGGCGGCCCGCTCCTGTGTTATCAGTTCAGCCGAGCGATCGCGCAGGGCGTTGGCCTGGTCCGGGGTCAACGCCTCTTTGAGTACGGCGTATCCGTATTCGTCGATATGGGCTTTGGCGTCGTCGATGGTCATGGCGGTCGCTCTTAACCCCGCCCGACAAACGGCATTTTCGTCGCCATGATGGTCATAAACAGCACATTGGTGTCCAGCGGCAGCTCGGACATTTGCACTACGGCACGGGCTACGTGCTCGACGTCAAAGCGCGGCTCGACGAGCTTGGAGCCATCGGCCTGCGGCACGCCGTCATTCATCCGCTGCGTCATATCGGTCGCCGTGTTGCCAATGTCGATTTGGCCGCAGGCGATGTCGTATTTGCGCCCGTCGAGCGAGGTCGATTTGGTGAGTCCGGTAATGGCGTGTTTGGTGGCGGTATAAGGGGCGGAATTGGGACGCGGGGCCGCGGCTGAAACAGAGCCGTTGTTGATGATCCGCCCGCCGCGCGGATCTTGATCTTTCATAATGCGGAAGGCCGCTTGGGTGCAGAGGAAGGAGCCCGTCAGGTTGACGGCGACGACCTTCTGCCACTGTTCGTATTCGAGGTCTTCCAACAGCACGGTCGGCGCTCCGCCCCCGGCGTTGTTGAACAGCACGTCGAGTCGGCCAAAGTTATCGGCGACCTGGGCGAACAGCGCGTCAACGGCTTGGGGATCGCCGACGTCGGTGGGTACCGGCAACATGCGGGCATCCGTTCCCGCCAGCGCGGCCGTTTCCTCTAAGGCATCTTGACGCCGTCCGGCTAGGGCTACCGCGTAGCCGGCCTCGGCCAATGCCAGGGCACTGTGGCGGCCGATGCCGCTGCCGGCACCCGTGACGAGGGCGACTTTTGCATGTGATTCCATTTGTCTTCTCCTGAAAATTGAATGGTGGTTCTAGGTGGTTTGTCGGGCGGCCTTTACCTCTCGCCGTCGCTTGTGCAATACGTTTTCCGTATATCCGTTTGGTTCGGCGCGACCGTTGAATACCAGGTCCAGCGCCGCTTGGAATTCGACGCTGGCGTCGAGGTCGGGTGCCATGGGGTAGTACGCGGGGTCGCCGCTGTTTTGTGCATCGACTATGGCTGCCATGCGAGCAAACGTCGCCCGCACCTGCTCCTCGGTGGTAATTCCGTGGTGCAGCCAGTTGGCGATGTGTTGGCTGGAAATTCGCAAGGTGGCGCGGTCTTCCATCAGGCCGATGTGGTTGATGTCCGGCACCTTGGAGCAGCCAATGCCCTGGCCGACCCAGCGCACCACGTAGCCCAAGATTCCCTGGGCGTTGTTGTCTAGCTCTTGCTGAATTTCCTCGGGGCTGAGTTGGCGATCGAGCACCGGGGGACTGAGAATCGCGCCGAGGGAGGCCCGCTCCCGCCCGGCTAGCTGGTCGAGGCGCTCGAAGACATCGACTTGGTGGTAGTGCAGCGCGTGCAGGGTGGCCGCTGTGGGCGAGGGCACCCAAGCAGTCGTCGCCCCGGCTTGGGGATGGCCGATCTTGGTCTCTACCATCTCCCGCATTAGCTCGGGCATGGTCCACATCCCCTTGCCGATCTGCGCCCGTCCCACCAAGCCAGTGGCGATGCCGACGTCCACATTCCAGTCCTCATAAGCACTGAGCCAAGGTTGCTCTTTGATTTCCATCTTGGGCAACATGGGGCCTAGCTCCATGCTGGTGTGAATCTCGTCTCCAGTGCGATCGAGGAAGCCGGTGTTGATGAAGACGACTCGCTCGGCCGCGCAGTGGATGCACTCGCTGAGGTTGACCGTGGTGCGGCGCTCCTCGTCCATGATGCCGATTTTTAGGGTGTTTTTACTCAGCCCCAGCGCCTCCTCCACTCGCGTAAATAGCTCGACGGTCGCCGCCACTTCGTCCGGCCCGTGCTGTTTGGGCTTCACCACATAGACGCTGCCAGTTTTGCTATTGCGGTAGCGGCCGCGGCCCTTGAGGTCGTGGATTGCCGCTAAGCTGATGACCATGGCGTCGAGAAAGCCCTCGGGGATTTCCGCGCCGTCGGCCGTGGTCACCGCATCGGTGTACATGTGGATGCCGACGTGGCGCACGAGCAACAAGCTACGCCCGGGCAGCGTCAAAGTGTGGCCGTTGGGGGTGGTAAATGTGCGGTCGGCGCGCAGGCGGCGCGTCAGGGGTTGCCCGTCCTTGACAAAGGTCGCCTCCAGCGTGCCCTGCATCAGGCCGTTCCAGTTGCCATAGACGAGGGTCTTGTCCTCGGCATCGACCGCGGCCACGGAATCCTCGCAATCTTGGATGGTGGTAATGGCCGCTTCTAAGAGCACGTCTTTGACGCCGGCGCGGTGGGTGCGTCCGATGGGATGGGTGCGATCGATTTGGATTTCGATGTGCAACCCGTTGTGGCGGAGCAAGACGCTGTTTAGCTGCTCGCCCTCGCATCCATAGCCGACGAATTGCTCGGCGTCTTTGAGGCCGACTTTGTCGCCGCTTGCGAGGCGGGCGTGCAGGGTTTGTCCGTCGGCGTTCTCGCTCAGGAAGAACTCCACCACCTCTCGGTATGCCCCCTGTTGGAGACCCGCGACCGCGTCGAGAAACGCCTCGCTGCGCGCGACGACTTGGGCACCGCGTTCGGCGTCGTACTCGCCTGCCGGGACGCGGCCCTCGATTACATCCGTGCCGTACAGGGCGTCGTACAAGCTGCCCCAGCGTGCATTCGCCGCGTTGAGCGCGTAGCGCGCATTGTCAACTGGGACGACTAGCTGGGGGCCGGCTAGGGAGGCGATTTCTGGGTCGGTGTTTTCCGTGCGGATCCGCTGTGCGTCGCCCGTGGGCAGCAAGTAGCCGATCTCTTCGAGAAAGGCTCGGTAGCCTGTGGGATCTAACGGCTGGCCGCGCCGCTGTTGGTGATAGGCATCAATCTGGGCCTGCAGGGCGTCGCGTCGCTGAAGTAGCTGTTGATTCTTTGGCTCCAAGTCCTCGACGATTTTCTCCAGCGCTGCCCAAAAGTGATCGACATCCACGTCCGTTCCGGGCGCAATGTGCTCGGCGATGAGGGCGTAGAGCCGCTGGTCGATGTGCAATCCGCCGCTGGTTATTTTTCTTGCTGATTCGGCCATGATGTGCTCCGTTTAATTTTGCCGAGCAAGAGTATAACCATTTATGGCGCGGGCGACCTATGGACAGGATGGACGGGATTTGGATAGCTTGTAGGCGCTAGCGCATGACAACACTACCGCAGGAGGCGACCATGCACTACGACCCATGCCAACGCACTTTTGACTGCGAGCCAACGCTCACCGATTCCGAGGTCCTCGAATTCTGCCGCGAGGGCCATCTCTTGCTCAAAGGCGTCGTGTCCGACGAGATCAACCAGCGCACCTGTGCTTGGATCGACGGCGATATTCCAGCCAACCCGAGCTACATCCCCGACGGCCTGACCGAGGCCGATCTCGACCGCATCCGCTTTACCCACGAGCCGACCTCCATCTTTTTGGAGGACTGGTTCATCGAGCACGTCCTGCTCAATCCCCAGTTAGCCGGTGCCATGCGCTCGCTTTTAGGCCCCAACGTCGGCCTGCCGATCTTGGCCAGCCACCACCGGGCCGAATGCCCAATGGAAGCCCAAGGCTGGCACCAAGACGCCGACCATATCTATGGCCCGGAGTTGCGCTTTTTGGAGGTCTTCTACTTTCCGCAGGACACGCCCGTAGAGCTGGGGCCGACTGAGCTGGTGCCTGGCTCGCATATCCAACCTGGTAACCGCGACAGGGAAGAAGGGGGCGTGTTTTGCGACGGCCCGGCCGGCACCATTGGGATCCACCATCAGAGCATCATGCACCGCCGCGGCAAATCCACCGCCAAGGGTCTGCGCCGGATGCTCAAGTACAACTACTGGCGCACGGCACCTCCCCAGCGCGATTGGATCGTCGAGGAGGACTTTGATTTCCAGAGCGCGTATTACGGCGGGCACGGCACGGCGCGCTACTACGCCCACATGTTCTATTGGCTCTGCGGTAAGGGCGATCAGTTCCGCATCATCGGCGGTCAGGCTTGGCCTTGGCAGTCCGAAAACCAGATCGGACCGCCGTATGGCTTTGACGCCAAGGAAGGCTACCAGCCCAATTGGCGGCGGGACAATCCGGATGGGTATGCGCGTTGATTGGGTGGATGGCGTTGGGGATGGCGAACGGAAGAGACGCGAAGCCCTGTTGCTGATTCGCTGAGGGGCTCCCAGTGCTGAGTGGTTAGCCGCTAGGTGGTTGAGCAGCTTTGCCGGATAATTGGGTTATCAATCCCTGAGGTCGCGCGTTACAGTGCGCGCCGAGTCTGGGCTATGCGCCGTCACCAGCGCAGTCGCACTTGCTTCCCTGTCTCTTCCGTTCTAGTCCTTACTGTTCGTCTGCATATTCCACTTCTACCTCAAACGACGCGGCGCGGATCTGCCGATTGAGCTGGCGGAACTCGACGCGCGCTTCGTCGAGACGGGTGCGGCAGTCGTCGTAGGGCAACTCGTTGTCCTCGACGATGTCGCGCTCCTCCTTGTGGAGGACCCGCTCATAGGCAGAATCGACGACTTGGGTGTGCAACTCACCGAGGCGGTCGTTGAGCGCCTTGCGGGTCTCAAGGGCCTCAGTGAGGCTCATGTCGTCGCCTCCGTACTCAACGCGATGCTCGAAGTTGGCACGCTGGATCGCGGCGTTCAGTTTGCGGCGTTTGAACTCGAGGGCTCGCAACTGGTCGCGTGCCTCGGAGACATTGAATCCGGGTGCTGGCCGGCGCGAGGAGTCGTTGTCTCGACGGGAGAACAGGTCTCGATTCTGGCGCGCCTCGGGCAGGCAGTCGCGCAATGTCTTGATGCGGGCGTCGTACTCACCGCGCAGTTCGAGGGCTTCGTAGAGTCTAATGGTCTTTCTAACTTCGGTCATACCTCACCTCCTTCTAGTTTCACCGGGAGATGAGTCGAAATTCGAGGGGACGTATAACAGTCGCAATAGTTCTACTATTTTTTTGTGGGGGAAAGAAAAGCGCAATGACGAAGAGCCCATTTGAGGGCAAAGAAGCTGTGATCTAGGAGAAGGGTCGCTGGTCAACGAATTGTGGACCGGTACTCGTCAATCCTGACACGATTATTCCGGCAGAAGATGGTCTTCTTGGCTTACATGGATGAATTTGAACCATACACTGTCCAAATGTCTGAAGTCGGTATCTGTTGACAGGAGTGCGGCCCCGCTTACATGAGCCGTCGCGGCGATCCAGAGATCATTATAAAAATATCGCTCAATCGAGTTGGGCTAGGAGATCCTCGATGGGTTCATCGCCAGGCCACGTGCCCGCAAGCTCAATAGGGTCAAAGCCCCCGACTTGCTTGTGTTGTTCCGAGAACAGGTCATGCGATTTCTGGATCTCTATTGATGGCATTTCTTCGAAAACGACATCCTTTTCCAGCCGACCACTAATCCGGCGAGCCTCGATCAATCGCGGCTGCCCATTGGCCTTGAAATGCACCATTCCCTCAACAGTGGTCTGCTTGCCCCATAGAGGACGCAAAGTCTCTACACTCAATGATACGTCTAGCCGTCCAAAGAGTGCTGACTTCTGGCTCACCAAAAGGCGAAAGCGACCATTACCATGTTTGATCTCGTCAAGCCTACCACTTACGATGAAAGATCTCGGAGCTGGAATGTCATTCAACCGCTCTTTGACATATGTGCAAGTAACGTCGTCTAGCTCGAATTGCCCATGCGCTGTGTCTTGAGGGATCATTTCATAGCGCACACCGACAACTCCAGCCGCTTGCCTGAACTTGAGAATCGCTTCGAGAACCGAACTATCGAAATAGTCTCCAATTGGATTGTCGGTCTGGGTCTCATTGATCGATTGAGCGACCAGATCGAGCGCAGTTTCGTCTAGGCTGGGCTGCTTGCTCCACAAATCTTCTTGGACAAATTGTGCGTAGGCAGTCTCACTAAGCTGGGGAGCCTCTATGTCAAAAATCGTAGATCCGGGTTTCAATCCAGTTATAGTGAAGTCAATGGTGGCGTCCAGCCACTGAGGTCTCGCCCCCTCCCACTACCTGCACCAGTGGCGAGCAAGCGGGTGATCCGCTCTGCTGTCACGAGAAGGGCGTCCATAACACGCCGGAGAGTCGCCATCTTGATTTGACTTTCATCTTCTTTCAGGCCGCTGATGCGGAGTTGGTAGCGTTGTGTTTTCATGGCGAGGCTCACTTTCTTGGATTGCTGAGGTCCATTTCAAGAATAATATCACTCCCGAATCGCTATGTGCAACTCCTGCAACTGCTCGGGCGACACCTCGCTCGGCGCGCCCATGAGCGGGTCCTGCGCGTTCTGGTTCATGGGGAAGGCGATGACCTCGCGGATGTTTGGTTCGTCCGCCAGCAGCATGACGATGCGGTCGATGCCGGGGGCGATGCCGCCGTGGGGTGGTGCGCCGTAGCGCAAGGCGCGGATCATGCCGCCGAACTTGCGATTCACTTCTCGCTGCGAGTGCCCGGCAATCTCGAAAGCCTTGTACATGATGTCTGGTCTGTGGTTGCGGATGGCACCGCTCGATAGTTCGAGGCCGTTGCAGACGATGTCGTACTGATACGCCTTGATCTCCAGCGGCGGTTGCGTCTCCAGCGCAGCTATGCCACCCTGCGGCATGGAAAACGGATTGTGCGAAAAGGCCACACAAGCGCGTTCCTCGTCCCATTCGTACATGGGAAAATCGACGACCCAGCAGAATTCATAGCAACGCTCCCGCCGCAAATTGAGCCGGTCTGCCAGATGCAGGCGCAACCGTCCCGCCAGAGACGCTGCCTCGGCTGGCGGCCTGGCGATGAAGAAGATGGCTGACCCCGGAGCGGCTGCACATTCCTCGATAATGCGACTGTGCACGCTTTGTTCTAAGGCCGTGGCGATTGGGCCGGTGGCCTGCGCTCCGTTGATGAGGTACGCCAACCCCTTGCCGCCCGCTTCTTTGACGAATGCTTCAAGGCCGTCGAAAAACGAGCGCGGCTGCGCTTCCATTGCGGGAACGCACAGGGCGCGGACGACACCACCTTTTTCGACGATGTCCCTGAACAACCTGAACGAGGAGTCCGCAAAAATCGCGGAGAGGTCTTGGATTTCGAGACCGAAGCGCAGGTCTGGTTTGTCCGTGCCGAACCGCAGCATGGCGTCGGCGTGGGAAAGACGCGGGAACGGCGGCGCGGTTACAGCCCAATCGGTGAACTCGTGGAAGAGACCGGAAAAGAGTTCCTCGACCACCGCAAAGACATCCTCCTGTTCGACGAAAGCCATCTCGAGGTCGAGTTGGTAGAATTCGCCCGGGGAGCGGTCAGCGCGGGCGTCTTCGTCGCGGAAACAGGGCGCGATCTGGAAGTAGCGATCAAAGCCGGACACCATCAGCAACTGCTTGAACTGCTGCGGTGCCTGCGGCAGTGCGTAAAATTGGCCGGGATAGAGCCGGCTCGGCACGAGGTAATCGCGCGCGCCCTCGGGCGAGCTGCTGGTGAGAATGGGCGTCTGGAACTCGGCAAAGCCCATCTCCGTCATGCGCCGTCTGATGCTGGCGATCACTTCCGAGCGGAGCTGAATGCGGCGGTGCAATCCGGCCCGGCGCAGGTCCAGAAAGCGATAAGACAAGCGGGTGCTCTCACCCACGTCGGGATCTTCGGCCACGGGAAAGGGAAGTGGCTCCGCCAGTGAGAGCACTTCCAACTCGCGGACGGCGATTTCCACTTCACCAGTTTCCATGGCGCTGTTGATGGTCTCGGGCGAGCGTTCGCGCACGTCGCCTACGACGCGGATTACGGATTCGCGGGGGACCTTTGCCGCGGTCTCCGCAGCGTCATTTTCCGGCGAGATCACGAGCTGGGTAATGCCGTAGTGGTCGCGCAGGTCTAGGAACAATATGCCTCCGTGGTCCCTTTTGCGATGAAGCCAACCGCTTAGGTGGATGGTTTGGCCGACGTGGCGCTTGCGGAGTTCGCCGCATGTGTGCGTGCGATAGCGGTGCATGGTAGCCTCCAGTTTTGGATGTACATGAAAAACCCGCCGTTGGCGCGAGGCTCAACGGCGGGTTGGGGTGCGGGTAGAATCCGATCACGGCCAACGCCATCGAGCCCGAATGGCGGGATTATTGTCGTCGTTGTTATGCGAAAAGGCGCGTGCCG